>CAKTUU010000003.1 GCA_934621505.1 uncultured Clostridia bacterium | reverse complement strand
TGGTGACGGCCCGGAAAAATAGATCGCTGCCGCATTCCCTTTCCTCAGTCAGTGAAAATTGACTGAGGCTTTTTTGTTTTAGGAATGTGCGAACCTTTTGGCCCGCTGTTTCGTCTTAATGACGAGGTGAAAAATAATGAAGCACAAATGGGTGGCAGCTTTGATAGCGTTGTGCCTGCTGGCGGCAAAAGCATCGGCTGAAGAATATGTATCCATTCAACAATTGCAAAGAACTGCTCCACAGGAAAGAGAAGGCGTTTCGATTCTTTTGCCCGATACGGATGTATTGCCCGCTTTGGATGTATGCTATCGCTCCTGGCAGCTGCCGGTTCTTCCCGAAAAAATGCAGAATTACACACCCAATGATCCGAGAACAGTCATTTTGGATCAAGGGTATCAAAATTGGCTGCCTAAAACCAATATCATGGCGGGTCAGGGCGCGGGAACAGAGCCGTGGCCTGCAATCAACGCGGAAAAGAATCCGTTTTCCTGCTACCAGGCCCGCCGTTTTTTAACGGAGCTTCTGCGGAATCTGTTGGGTCTGGAAGAAGGCCAGGATTATGTTTTAACCGACCTGAAAGCTACAAGCCGGTACTATTTATACAAAGAAAATCAGACCGGGCCCATTAAGCCCATTAGCGATATGGGCCAATATGAAGTAAACGTGGGGGCGGTTTGTCAGGTATTGCATGGACAGGTTTTGAACAATTGTACAGAATGCATTGTCTTTCAACGGCAGGAAAGCTACGCCCCGCACATTCCCAATCCTTATATGGCGGCCGCTATTGTGAATCCGGATTGCTTTACAGTAAGCATTGTGGATTGGGTACAGGAGGCTGATTGCCTGGCGGAAGACATCCCACTGCTAAACTGGGATGCCATCGATAGGGCTATCGCTGATTTTCAGCAAACAGGCCGTGTGATTCAACTCAATCAGATAGAACTGTGTCCGTTGGTGTTGCTGAACACGCCGGAGCTGTCCGCGGCTTATTTTCGCGCCATGCCTTGCTGGAAACTGACGGGTTCCTTTTCCGGACCGGCGGAAGATAGCGGTTCTACGGCAGTGGTCTATCTCAACGCGCAAACCGGCAAGGTGATAGACCCATGGAATCCGGCGAAAGACCGCGGCTGCGCCAATCCGCTGATGCAATGGAAAGATGTGAAAACCGACGTTACATTTTAAAGGACAGAAGCGTCTTATAGGCATAGGCCTATAGGAGGGCGAATGCAATGAAACGTATATGGCTATTGGCGCTTTTGTGCATGATTCCGTTTGCTGCTTTGGCGGCTGCCAGTCCAACCACAGGGTGTGAAATTCCACAGACTCCGTTTACGCCTGTATTGGTGACCGTCAGCCAAAGCTTGGGCAAGGAAAAAGTCGGAAACCATCAGCTTGAAGCTCCTGGTCTTGGAAAAGCCCGCGCCTGGGGATTGCAGCATGCGGATGTGCTGTATGAGGGACTGGCTTTGCAAAAGAAGGGAAAAAGTGTTTCCACCAGGTTTACGGCGTTGGTCTATGATGACTTGGTGAAGGGACAGGCGGTTTCCATGGGCCCTGTGCGCTCCTTAAGGGAGGAGCAGCTTCTTTTGCGGGGAGAATGGCAGGGAACGCTGGCCTATTGCGGCGGACTGGACAGGCTAAGCGATAGGGCGGAAGAACTCAAACAGGCGGAAGACCAGGGACAATGCCTCAATGCTCACCGGACCGAAGCAAAGCCCTATTTTCAACGCCTGAAGCATGGAAAAGCGCCGGATAACCTGAGTCTGGATGTAACAAGGGTATACGCTCAGTTGTCGGAAGAATGCCGCTCTGTTCATCCGGGATTCAGTTTTGCCGATTCATTTGCCTATGAGGATAAGCCTGAGCAGAAGAACGTTTTTCTGCAATGGGGCGGAAAATATAACAGCTTTTTTACTTACGATAAAACGATGGGATTGTATACGCGCTATGTGGGTACAAAAAAACAAAATGCAGCAAGCACCGTCTATCTGTCCAAGCAGGATAAGGAAGCGGATGAGAAAAAGAATCTGTACACGCTGACCTTTGCAAATGTGATTGTTCAGTGGACAGACTATCCCGAAACGGGTGGGATTTTGCCCACGCCAGAACTGGTGGGTCAGGGAGAGGCCGACTACTATCTTCAGGGACGGCATATTCATGGCAGCTGGTATCGGGCCGATCCTCATTCGCCCACGGTTTACCTGGATGATCAGGGCCGTCCCATCCAGCTTACCCGCGGCAAAACCTATATCGCGCATTTTCCCCTGTTTGGGCAGGTGGACGAATAAGTCAGACTACAAAAGCGCGGCGGTTTGTGCTATACTGATGTCACCAAACCAAGGAGGCGTATTGCATGAAAATCGGTTTTATCGGCACTGGGGTTATGGGCGCCAGCATGGCGCGCCATTTGATGGATGCAGGCCATAAACTGACGGTCTATAACCGGACCAAGGCCAAGGCGGAAGGACTGCTGAACGCGGGGGCCGGCTGGGCGGACACGCCGGCGGACTGCGCTCGCGATCAGGACGCGGTCATCACCATTGTAGGCTATCCCAAGGATGTGGAAATGGTTTATCTGGGCGATGAAGGCATTTTGAAAACGGCGAAGCCCGGCGCGTATCTGATCGATATGACCACTACCAGCCCGGCGCTGTGGCAGCGTGTGGCGGCTGAGGCGGTGAAGGCGGGGATGCATCCCCTGGACGCGCCGGTCAGCGGCGGGGATACGGGCGCGCGCAACGCCACGCTGAGCATTATGGTCGGCGGTGAAAAGACGGATTTTGACGCGTGCGTGCCGCTGTTTGAAACGATGGGAAAGAACGTTGTGTATACCGGCCCCGCGGGCTGCGGCCAGCATACCAAAATGGCAAACCAGATTGCCATCGCGGGCTGCGTTACCGGCGTTGCCGAGGCGGTGCGCTATGGCCAGATCAGCGGATTGGACCCGCAGAATATGCTTAGCTGCATTGCGGCCGGCGCCGCTGGAAGCTGGCAGATGAGCAATAACGGCCCCAAGATGATCAGCGGGGACTACGCTCCGGGCTTCTACATCCAGCATTTCATCAAGGATATGCGCATCGCCAAGGACGAAGCGGCCCAGCGTGGAGTGGAACTGCCGGTTCTGGATATGGTGCTGAGCATGTATGAATCCCTGATGGAGGACGGCCGCGGCAACGACGGTACCCAGGCCATTATTGAATGGTATCAGGGCTAAAAAACACGCCGAAGCGCGGACAGGCGTTTCGGCGTTCCTTTTATTCTGCTGAAGCATCCAAACTGGTGAACGGCAGGCGGCGCAAAATGGCCCTGGCGTGAATGCGGTCGTGCCAGATAAAGCGGCGGCAAACCTTGCGCAGGGTCCAGTCTTCATCATAGCTGCCGCGGTACAGGGTGTTTTGCAAAAAATCCGGCTGCCGCTCCAAAAGGGCAAAGCCCCGGCGGCGGCATTCCCAAATATCGCCCAGGCAATCCGCTTCCACATGTATTTCGCCAAAATAATAGCGATTCACGTTCTTCACATGGTCGTAAATCTCCTGGGCCGTATGGGGAATGGGTCCGTAGAACGTTTCCCTTGCCGGGAAAAGCGGCTGCGTCTTGTCGGCAAGCGACTGATACAGCGCCAAAAAATCCTTGGCGGACCGCAGCGCCAGATCGCGTAAAGACTGATATTCCTCCATCGTCAGCGGGGGACGCTCGGTATCAAACAGCACGTCGCTGTCCGCGTCGGCAACGCATAGGGTGCTTTCCTTTTCCTGCGCAACCTGCGGAATGACTCGCTCCGGCGGGGTTTGCCCACGCCAGCGCAGATAAGCGGCGATTTCGTCAGGCATTTTGCCCAGCGCTTCCTCCAAAGACGCTCCGCGGGTAAAAGCGCCGGGATAATCCGCCGCGTACAGCAGCGAATCATTCCCGTTATGCTCCCATACGCAGTTTACTTTCATCAAAACGGCTAGTCCTCCATTTTTTCAATGCTGCCCCCGTTTTCCAGGGTACGGTTATCCAGCAGCAGCAGTTTTTCCGCCAGCAGCTTGGCAAAGCCGCCGGCAATCACCGCCGAAACAATCAGTTCGGTGGTTTCGCTGGCGGCCAGTTCGCTCGCGTCCTCGTGGTCTAAAATAACGCCCGCAGCCGCGCGCACCTGCTCGGTAAAATAGTGAGCGGTCAACTGGTGCCGGGCCGCATAGGAGGTATACAGGGCCTGCATTTCCTGCTCGGACAGCCCGGCGGGAATCAGGCGCTGAATCATGGCGATGCTCAGGCTTTGCTTTAGAGTGCAAATCATGATCAAATAGGCCAGATGAATCCGGTAGTATTTCTTTTTTACAGGCATCGGCATGATATGGGTGCGCACATAGTTATTGATGGTGGAAGCGGTGATGATCTGCTCCTCCTTTAATTCCGGAGGCAGATAGTCCAGATAGGTTTTCAGCACGGACACCACCTGCTCCATATACAGGCCGATATCCGGAATTTCTTCCCAGGAAGGCAGACGAAATCTTTGCAAATATTTTTCCCAGCGGCGCAATTTGCCGGCGATCAACGCTTTGTCATAGGCCATAATGATTCCTCCCAACAAAAGGAGTATACCATATTTCCGGCAGGAAATCAAAGAAGGGGCGTTTGCTTTCTTGACATAAAGATAACATCGTGGTAATCTGGTACGGAAAACGAGATTGCAAGGAGGGTAGCATTATGTTTGCAATCGTTACGGATACCGCCGCCAATCTGAACAGGGATTGGCTGAATGATAACCAGGTCCATACGGTCATTTTTCATTATACTGTAGAAGGAGCGGACCAGACCTGCCCGGACCCCAGCGCTTTTGATCCCCACGCCTATTATACCGCCATTCGCCAGGGGGCCAGGGTGCGTACCTCGCAAATTACGCCCCATCAATACATGGAGTGCCTGCGGCCTTTGCTTGAGGCAGGCCAGGATGTGCTGTTTGTAGGCCTGTCCTCTGGCGTCAGCGGGTCGTTTGCCTCGGCCCTGTCCGCAGCGGAGGAATTGCGGCAGGAATATCCGGACCGGAAAATTCGCCTGGTGGATACTCTGGGCGCGGGCATGGGCGAGGGCCTGCTGGTAATGCGGGCGGCGCAGTGCCGTGAGCAGGGAATGACGCTGGATGATACCGCCGATTTGTTGATGGAATTGCGGCAGGACCTGTGCCAGGTTTTTACCGTGGAGGATCTAAAATACCTGCGCAATACGGGTCGCTTGTCCGGCGTAAAAGCGCTGGTTGGATCTGTGCTGAGCATTAAGCCGCTGCTGAAGGGCGATAACGACGGCAAAATCGTCAACTTTGCCAATGTGCGCGGCCGCAAGCAGTCCATTTCCGCTATGGCTCAACGGTACAACGAACTGGTCGCCCACCCGGAGGAGCAAACCGTGGCCATTACTCACGCGGATTGTCCCGAGGACGCCGACAGGCTGGCGACCCTGATTCAGACGGAAAAACCGCCCAAAACGATTCTGATCGAGCCTCATGAACCCATGACCGGTTCCCATATCGGCCCCGGGGCGCTGGCGTTGTTCTTCTTTGGCGAAAACGGGGCGCGGGAGCGCCTGGAGGGCTTGCGTCTGAAGGAACTGCTGGCCAGAAAATAAAAAAACGGTAGAGCAGGCTGACCACGGCAGTGGACCGCTCTTTACCGCAAAAAACAAAAGGCCGGAGCGGCGTTTGCACCGCTTCGGCCTTGCTTTTGGCTTATTTGACAGCCTGGAAGAAGTAACGGCTGACATAACCGCTTACGCCGTCAATTTCAGCCTTGCACCATACGTCGCCCATGGCGGTGACGGTAATTTTGGTGCCCACGGGGTACGCCTTGATGATGGGGGCGCTCAGACCCGCGCCGGAACGGAAGTTGACGATGCCGGTACCGTTGGGGTTGACCAGAACCGCCTCAAAGGGCGTGGCGGTGGTGGCGGAGGAAGAAGAAGTCACCTTGATGTACTTCTTCATCATGTAGCCGCTTTGACCGTTCACGTTCACCTTGTAGAAGCTGCCGCTTTCGCCCAGCAGCTGCACGGTGGTGCCGTTGCGGTAGTAGCCCAGCACGCGGGCGTCGGTAGAGGCGGTTTCACGCAGCAGCAGCACCTGGTTGGCGCCGGGGTTCTTTACGGTGCCGGTCTTGTGATAGCCGCTGGTGGAGCCGCTGTTTCCGCCGGAGGCGTTGCCGGTCAGGTACAGGCTGGACATGTAGCCCGTCTGGCCGTCCACGCTCACCTTATACCAGCCGTTTCCGCGGGAAATCACGCTGACGGCAGTACCGGTTTTGTAGCTGCCCAGAATGTTTCCCTGCAAAGAGGGCTGATCGCGCAGGTTCAGGCCGCGGCCCGTGTTGGTGCGCACATACAGCTTGGTGCTGCCGGCGCCGTCGGACAGGTATTTGCTCATCACATAGCCTTCCCTGCCGTCCACCTTTACATGGCTCCAACCGTTTTCCTCGCCGATGACCGTCATCCAGGTGCCGTTGGGATACTGCTTGATCACCTGGGCATTCAGGGACGGTTCCTTGCGAAGGTTCAGCGCGCCGCCGGTTACCACTCGATAACTCTCCGCCAGAGAGCATAGCGGCAGGGCCAGTGCCAGCATCAGCACCAACACCCGGAGGCATCTTTTGTACAGATGGGTCTTTTGCATAATCGGAATACCTCCTTTTCATTGGGACAGAGGGGCTTTCCCCCTGCCTTTCGATCATCATACGTTTGACCCCAAGCAAAATCATGCGGTTTCATTCCGGGTAAGACAGCCAATCTATGGAAAAAACGGATGCGCCTTCCTGATTTTTTCCATGCTTTTCCAACGCCTTTTTGCAAAACTCCCGCAGGCGGTGAATTTGCCTGCTTTGGCATGGAACGAATTTCCAGCCTGGAACGGTTTCCGATTTTGCCATGCATTGCTTGAGCGGTCGTCCGCTTTTGCGGACAAACTAGGGGTGCGTTGATGGATGGAGGTGCAAACCGCTTGCTGACGACCCTGAACCGGATGACCGGCATGCCTGTGGTGCTAAGCGACGTACAGATAGGCTATGTGGAACGGGCGGTAGCCGACCTGCGGCATGGAAGGCTGCAGGGGGTCATCATCCGCAGGGGAATCGGCATGGCGCGTTGGTGCGACCAAAGCGCGATTGCTCTGGTTGGCCGGGAATGCGTGCTGCTTCGGCAGCGGCCCGGGCGGCTACCGGATCTGAAGCCGCAGCAGCCGGTTCAGGTATTCCTGTCCAGCGGGCAGTGGGCTGGTACGGTGTCCGACGTTGTGCTTAGGGGCGACAACCTGGCCCTGCAGGCGCTGGAGGTCAGTACGGGGCCGCTGCAAACGTTGCTGGGCAGGCGCGTTTACGCCCGAGCATACCGAAGCGTCGGTCATGGCCGTCAGGTGGTGGTGCCGCGCCTTTTGTCCTGGACGCAGCTAGAAAAGGAGGATGCGCAATGAACGTACTCAAAACGGCGGTAGCGGGGGCCATTGGTTTTGCGGCAGGCGTGGGAATGGTGATGATGCCGGGAAACCAGAAGTGGAAGCGGCAGGCCCAAAAGCAGGTGGATAAGCTGTCCAAAATGGTAAAGGCCTGGTAAACCGCGGGCGGCGGGAAGCGTTATGCTTCCCGCCCTGTTCGTATTGTCAGTTTGGACGGAAAGGAGCCTGGTCATGCGGCGAATATCCCCTTTGAAACGAAGACTGACGGCAGTCATTCTGGCGACGCTGGCGCTGGGAATTGGCTGGCGGTGGATTGGCCAGGCGGTGCTGCAGCTGCTGTGGGGCGGCGTGGTGGCCATGCTGGCGCTGCCCCTGATGCGGCGGCTGGACCGGCGGATGAAGCCGGCGCTGGCGGCCACATTATCCATGGCGGCCCTCAGCGGCGGGGTGCTGCTGGCGCTGCTGCTGCTTGGGCCGCCGCTGGTCCGGCAAAGCAAGCAGCTGGCGGCCTATCTGCCGGGGCTGTATACCAGCGTGGAGCAAATGGCGTCCCAGGGGGAGCAATGGCTAAAGCAGAGCGGCCTGCCGGTAGATGAGGGCATGAAAACCACCCTGTTTGAAAAAGGAAAGCAGGCGCTGGGCAGTGCGGTTCCCGCGCTGGCGGCCCGGCTGAAGGAATGGGCGGGCAGTCTGGGCCGGTGGATGCTGGCCCCGGTTTTCGCCTTTTATTTTTTACGGGACCGCCAGCTCATCGGCAAATGGCTTCTATCGCTGGTTCCGTCCTCCCGACGGTCCATGGTGGTACGCATGACCCGGGAAATGCGCAGGGAAACGGCAAGCTATGTGCGGGGGCAATTGCTGGTATCCGCCGTGGTAGGGGGTCTTACGGCGGTGGGGCTGCTGTTTTGCGGCGTGCCGGCCTGGCTGCTGCTGGGCGCGGTGATGGGCGTTTTGGAGCTGATTCCCTACATTGGCCCGTTTTTGGGCGGGGTGCTGGTGGCGCTGTTTGCTCTGCCGGGCGGGTGGGGGCGTACCCTGTGGGCGCTGGGGGTGGTGGTACTGGTGCAGCAGCTGGAGGGCACCATGCTTTCTCCCCAGCTGGTCAGCGACGCTACCCGGCTGCATCCCATCGCGGTGCTGCTGCTGGTGGCGCTGGGCGGCGCGGCGGGCGGCATTCTGGGCATTCTGCTGGCGATTCCTTTGCTGCTGTGCGCCAGGGCCGCCCTGCGGGTCTTCAGCCAGGCTCCTGTAAAGGAAATGGAATAGGGGCTTTGCAAAGCCCGGGTTTTGGTGTATAATCAATCTGTATCACCTCATGAGGGGAGGAACATGCGATGGCGGAAATGAACGGGACCACAAAGTTCTCGCCTGTTGTGGAAAGTACCAACAACGCCAGCACCATTTTGAACCATGTATACCGAGCCCTTCAGGCCAAGGGCTACGATCCGGTTACCCAGCTGGTCGGGTATTTAATCTCGGGCGATCCTACATATATTACCAGCTACGGCCAGGCGCGCAGCATGATTTGCCGTCTGGAACGGGATGAGATTATGGAAGAACTGGTGCGCGTCTATTTGAATGGGCTGGACAGCTGATATGCAGCGCCGTGTGATTGCGTTGGATGTGGGCGATGTGCGCATCGGAATCGCCGTAAGCGACCTGACCGGCACCATCGCTCAGCCGCTGGATGTGTATAAGCGAATCGGTTATGGGCCGGATTGCCGCTATGTGCAGGCCCTGTGCCAAAAATACGATACCTGCGAAGTGCTGATGGGTCTGCCGCTGAACATGGATGGAACCCATGGTTTTCAAGCCCGGAAGGTGCAGGATTTTGGCCGGGTTCTGGAGCAGGCCGGGCTGCATGTGCATTATCAGGATGAAAGAATGACCACCGTAACGGCGGAACAGGTGCTGATTACCGGCAATGTACGCCGCGGGGACCGCAAACGCTATGTGGACAAGCTGGCGGCAACGGTCATTTTGGAACAATGGCTGGCCTCAGGCGGCTGGCAGAAAGAGGAAGAAAATGGAAGATAACAATCTGGTACAGCTGACGGATGAAAACGGCAAGGAAGTTAATTTTGAGCATGTAATGACCGTGGAGCATGACGGCAATTATTATGTGGCTCTGGAAGCCACCGAGGATACCGACGATTGCCAGGAGGGCGAAATCATCATCCTGAAGATTGTGCAGGATGATGAAAGCGGCGAGGATATTTACGTCACCATTGAGGATGACGACGAGTTTAAGGCTGTGTCCGACAAGTGCCTGGCCGCCCTGGAGGAAGAAGACGAAGCCATGATGGAGCAGCTGGAACAGTTGGATGACGGCGAGGAATAATGGCCTTTACACCAAAGCGGCGTTTCCGGCATAGGGTGAACCATCCCGGCCCATAGGCTTTGGGATGGTTTTCCTTTGACATACCGCGGGACTCCTCATATTCCGGGAGGGAATGGAACATGGGCAAAATCGTAGCAAAGTTTGGTGGCAGCTCTCTGTCGGACGCCAAACAGTTTGCGAAGGTACGGGATATTATCAGGGCGGACGAACGCCGCTGCTATGTGGTGCCCAGCGCGCCGGGCCGCCGGTTTGACGGCGATGAAAAGGTGACGGATCTGCTGTACCGCACCTATCGCGCTCAGCGGGACGGCCAGGATGCCGCCGCAGTGTTTGCCCTGGTGCGGGAGCGCTTTTTGGGCATTGTGGCCGAGCTGGGTTTGCAAATGGACCTGACGCGGGAGCTGGATGGCATCGAGCAGGCGGTAAAGGCCGGCGCGGGTGAGGATTTTTGCGCCAGCCGCGGCGAATACCTGAACGGCCTGATTCTGGCGCAATATCTGGGATATCCGTTTTTGGACCCCAAGGATTTTATCTTTTTTGGCCCGGACGGAACCTTTGACAGCGAGCGTACCAACAGCAAGCTGGCGGGGATTCTGAACCGGACGGAACGGGCGGTTATTCCCGGGTTTTATGGTGTGGGAGCGGACGGTCAAATCCGCACCTTCTCCCGGGGCGGCAGCGATGTAACCGGCGCTATTGTGGCCCGGGCGGCTCATGCCGACCTGTATGAAAACTGGACGGACGTCTGCGGCTTCCTGATGGCGGATCCCCGGGTGGTGCCGGACGCCAAAACCATTCGCAACATTACCTACCGGGAACTGCGGGAACTGTCCTACATGGGCGCTACCGTGCTGCATGAGGACAGCGTGTTTCCCGTCCACCGGGACGGCATTCCCACCAATATCCGCAATACCAACCAGCCGGAGGAAACCGGCACGCTGATTTCCCATAACGCCCCGGAGGAACAGAACCCGGATGTGATTACCGGCGTGGCCGGGCGGCTGGGCTTTAGCGTGATTTCGGTGGAAAAGGCCATGATGAACTGCGAAAAGGGTTTTGGCCGCCGGGTGCTGCAGGCCATCGAGGAATGCGGCCTGTCCTTTGAGCATATGCCCACCGGCATTGACAGCCTGTGCGTCATTTTGTCCACGGCGGAGCTGAAGCCTGTGCGTGGTAAGGTGATTGAGCGGATTGTGGCCATGACCGAGCCGGACACCCTGACCATTCATGATGATCTTGGCATTATCGCTACCGTAGGCCGGGGCATGGTGCACAACCCCGGCACCGCCGCGCGCCTGTTTATGGCCCTGAGCCGCGAACATGTGAACGTGCGCATGATCGACCAGGGAAGCAGCGAATTGAGTATATTGGTAGGCGTGGACGGCGCGGACTTCCAGCGCGCTATCCGGGCAATCTACTACGAATTCGTGAAGGACTGAGCTATACCGATGAAGCCTGAAACCCGCGCCCAACGAAACTGGTTTGTGATTTGCGCCGTCTGTCTGGCGGCGTACATCGCGTATATTACCTATTTGGCCGGAAGCAAGCTGTTTATCAACAAAGTACAGACCATCGCCGCGCTGCTGTGTTTTGCAGCGCTGAGCGTTGGCCTGTATTTTTTTCTAACCCGCGCCTGCAACCGTCTGGCGGCGCTGCCTGCGCCCAAAGCGGGGGAGCGGTGCCGCTGGGTGTTTGGGGCGGCGCTGGTCATCAGCCTGGCGGTGCTGGGCTGCGCGTTTGCCGCCTGCTATCCCGGCGGGGTCAATTATGATGTGGCCAACCAGTGGCAGCAGGCCCACAGCGGAGAGTTCAATAACTGGCATCCGGTGTTTCATACGCTGCTGTTATGGCTGGTAAGCCGTGTAAGGGACAGCTACCCCTTTGCGGTGGCGGTGCAAATCGTTGTGTTTTCCCTGGCGCTTTCTTACCTGACCCATGTGCTGCACCGCAGCGGCGTGCCCGCCTGGCTGGCGCTGTGCGCCCATACGCTGGTGTGTCTGAGCCAACCGGTGCGCAATCCCCTGATGTACGCGGGCAAGGACGCGGCGATGACCATTGGTATTGTCGTGCTGTGCGCCCAGTCCATCCGGCTGCTGTACAGCCGTGGCAGGTGGCTGAAAAATCCCTGGCATGCCCTGGCTTTTGGGCTGCTGCTGGCCTATACGGGCCTGGTGCGCAAAAATGGCATGATGTGGACGCTGGTGCTGCTGGTTTGCGTCTTTTTTGCCTATCGGGCCTGCCGCAGGCAGACCCTGCTTTCCGCCGGGGTGATGGCGGCGGTCCTGCTGCTGGTGCAGGGGCCGCTGTATGGGGCGCTGGACGTGGTGTACCCTTCCAATTTTACGGAGGAAAGCGTAGGCGTGCCCATGACGGTGCTGTGGGACATCCGCGCCAGTGAGCCGGACAGGCTGGACCCGCAGGCCGACGCTTTTTTGCGGGAATTATCCCCCGGCGATGACTGGCGGGAGATCTATCAGCTGCATAATTACAACAGCATCAAGTTTACCTATGCCAGAGAATATGTGCGGGATATGCCGGTTGGACAAATCGCGGGCATGGCGCTGCGCAGCGCTGCGAACGCGCCCCGCACGGCGTTTGAAGCGGTGAACGGGCTGACGGAGCTGGTGTGGGATATCAGCGGGCAAAACAAAGGCTATACGCCGGTTGGCAATGGCGGACAGATTGGAGAAGCGGCCTATACCAACCGGCGGCTGAACCGGCTGGGTCAGGCCGCGCTGGATGTGCTGGACGCGCCCATGCAGTGGGCGCCTGTCCGCTGGCTGACGCAGAATATCGGCGTGCAGATGCTGCTGTTGCTGCTGGTAACCCTATGGAGTCTGCGGCGCAGCGGCGCAGCCAGCCTGACCCTGGCCTTCCCGACGCTGGCGTACAACCTGGGCACCATGGCGCTGCTGTGCGGCAACGACGCCCGGTTCTTTCAGTTTACCATGACGATTTCCATTGCCAGCGTATTGGCGCTGATCTATTTACCGAAGGAGGAAGAAGCATGATTCAGCTAACCTATCAGGGCGCGGAAATGCAAATTGACACCCATGGCGGGGAAATGCGGGCTTTCCGCACGGCGGACGGACGGGACCGCCTGTGGAGCGGCAACCCGGAAATCTGGAAGGGCGTGGCCCCGGTGCTGTTTCCGGCAATCGGCGGATTAAAAGACAATCAGGCCAGCATTGACGGGGTTGTCTATCCCATTCCCCGGCACGGCTTTGCCCGGGATCAGGAATTTGAAGTGACGGAGCAGGGGGAGGATTTTATCACCCTGACCCTGCATGAAAACGCGGAAACCAAAAAGGTTTATCCCTTTGACTTTGCGCTGAGCGTTACCTACCGCTTTTTGCCGGATGGATTTGAGGCCCGTTTTACGGTGGAAAATCATTCCTCCCGGACGATGCCCTTCCTGATCGGCGGTCATCCGGCCTTTGCCTGCCCCATGAAGGAGGGGGAGCGCTTTGAGGATTATGTGGTGCGCTTTGCCAAGCCGGAAAAGGGGGAAACCACCCGCTGCGCAGGCCCCGGCCATACCCTGACGGACACCGAGCCTGTGGATTTGGGCCCGGACGGGCGCACCTTCCGCCTGGAAAAGGCGGAGTTTGAGCGCCTGGACACCTATATTTTCCCCGGCCTGAACAGCCGCAGCGTGGACCTGGTGCATAAGGACACGGGCAAGGGCATCCGTTTCAGCTTTGACATGGAGGTGCTGGCCATCTGGACCATGCCGAAAAAGCATGGCGTTTATCTGTGCCTGGAGCCCTGGCAGGGCTGCCCGGCCTACGCCAACGAAACCGGCCGTTTTGAGGATAAGCCCTATCATGTGGACCTGGGCGTTGGGCGGGCCTACACCTGCGGATACAAAATGCAAACCTTGGATTAAAAATATGGCCCGTCAGAAAAATTGCCGGGCATAGAGCGTTGCCAAACACCGGCCAGGATGCCGCGCCCGCGAACAACGCTGCGCTGGTTCGCGGGCAAAGAGGTGTGGCACAAGGCTTAGGAGCGCTGCCCCTGAAACCCTGGCAGGAGGCAGTGCCTCCTGCACCTCCGGTTTTTCAACACGCTGAGCCCGGCAGAAAAACTGCCGGGCATTTTTTACCGTTTCAGCAAAACCAGATATTCGTTGGTTCCTTCTTCCAATTTACGTTCCCCTGTGACATCAAAGCCGTGCCGCCGGTAAAAAGCAACGGCTTTTTTGTTTTTTTCCAGCGCCCACAAAAAACGCGCTCCGTGCCTGGTTACCGCAAAGCCCAACAGCGCCGCTCCAATGCCCTGATTTTGAAAGGCGGGCTCTACATACAGCTTTTCTACCTCGCCGGAATGGATTTGCACAATTCCTTTGACAACGCCGTCGTCATAAACCCAAGTGCGGCTCAGACGGTCCGGGGTATACCGCGCCATCACATGGGTTACCTGCATCTCTCCGAAGGAATAGGCGGCGTCCTGAAAAATCGGGTAATAGTGGAGCCGGTTGTTAAAGACCAGAATTTCCGCGATGCGGCACAGGTCGGCTTGCGCGGCCGGACGAATCATCGACGGTTCTCCTTTGCGTTTGTAATGGAAATCCAAATATGACAGGGCGCAAAGAGCAGCGCGGACAGCACCAGCAATGGGGCGCGGGTCATGACTCCGCTAAACAAAAACAGCAGGGAGGGCAGAATGGACAGGGCCAGCGCGCGAAAACGCCGACCTTTCCCCACGGCCCAAATAACGCAGTAAGCCGCAAGCAACAACCCGTCAACAGCCAGATAGGCCGCAAAGGCGGAATGGTTTACCCACCCCAGCGCCATGCCGGGAATGGTAAAGATCATAAACCCAAAGCAGCCAAAACGGCCGATTTGTTCCAAAAACTCCACCCAGCGGTTGGTAAAATGGTTTTCAAAGCCATCCTTGCATTTCATGGCAAACAGGATGTTGGGAATCATCATCACCGCAATCATCAGCAAGCCGTAAACATTCAGCCAGGGCATAAGCAAAGCCTCTCTGCTCAATAGGCGCCGGCCATGGCCTGGGTCAGCAGCGCCATGGCATTGGCAATGTCGGATGTGCCGGGGTTGCTCATCAGCAGACTTTCCAGATAGCTGGCGGCCTGCTGAATGTTCAGGTAAGCGGAAGACGAGCCGTCCATGGTACTCATCAGGTCGTAAGCGCTTTGCAGCAGCTGGCGCGCATCGGATACAAGACCGGTATTATCGCCGTAATCGTCCTGACCGCCGCTGTTGTAGCTGGTATGGTAGGGGCAGTAGCCCAGCCCCTGGGCCGTTCCCAGATATTCCGCGATGACCGGTCCGTACTGGCTGTCGTTTACATAAGCGCTGAGGGGGTGGCCGTTGGGAATCACCACCATGCCCCGGGTGGTGGTATTGGGACAGTATTCCGTAGCCAGATAGCCGCTTTCAGCGCAGACGGTGACCGCCTGATGCATCTGGCAGGACACGGCAGGCACGGTGGGGCCGTACCAGTAATCGGTCACAACGCCATAGCCCATGGCGTCGTTATAGCAGGCGTCGGTAGCCAGCTGGCCGCTGACGGCGCAGGTGGTGGCGGCCACCAGGCCCACCTCCTCGGCGGAGGCTTCGATGATATCCCGGTTGCTTAATCCCTTATGGATTTGCTCCATATAGCTTTTCCAGATGGGCAGCGCGCCGTTGCTGCCGGTGGATTTGGAGGAAAGAGGCTTGTAATTGTCGTGGCCTACCCAGATGGAGGATACATACCAGCCGGTCATGCCGCAGAAGGTAACGCCCCGCTGGTCGCTGTTGGTGCCGGTTTTGGCGGCAACGGTCTGTCCGCTCATTTTGGCGCCGGTGGCGGTGCCGCTTTGCACAACGGTTTTCATCATATCCACGGCCATCCACGCGGTGGAAGGACGGAATACCTGCCGCTTTTCCTGCTGGGCCCGGCTGTCGTAAACCACATTGCCGTTGCTGTCGGAAATGCCCAGGAAAGAAATGGGCTGCTGATAAACGCCGCCATTGCCCAGCACGCCGTAGGCTACCGCCAGCTGCAGGGGCGTGATGCCGCTGGACCCCAGGGAGAGGCCAAAGGGCGTTACATCGATGTTTTTCCGGTCCACACCCATGCGCATCAGAAAATCGGCGGACCGGTCCACGCCTACCATGGTCATCAGGGTCTGGGCAGCGCCCACGTTCAGGCTGCGGCGCATGGCGTTGCGCAGGGTAACGGGGCCGGAATAGCGGCCGTCATAGTTTTTGGGCCAGCTGTCCTTGCCGTCGGAGCCGGTCCAGCCGGAAATGGGCACGGGAATGTTGTATACCACGCTGGCGGGAGAATAGCCCATTTCCAGAGCGGGGGCGTATACGGCGATGGGCTTGATGGTAGAGCCCACGGGCATTTTCATATCCGTGGCCCGGTTCAGGGTTTTGCGGGCGGTGGGCCGGGTACGGGAGCCCACAATGGCCTTCAGTTCGCCGGTGCGGTAATCCAGCACTACAGCCGCCGCCTGGGGCTGCACAATCTCGTCGTAGGTGCCGTCGCTTTTCAGGGTGCGGTACACCTTGTCGCTGGGGTCGCGCAAAGAGGGGTAATTGTTCCAGTTTTCCAGCGTGCTTTCCACCGTTTCCTGAATGCTGGTATCAATGGCCAGGGTTACATGATAGCCGCCGGTGCGCAATTCGTTTTCCATCTTATAGCGGTTTTCAGTGGTATCCTCCAGCTGGCGCAGCTTCAGGAAGCAGTCCACAATATCCTGAACCGCATATTCCACATAATGGGCGTATTTATACATGCCGTCGCCTTCAGTGGCGGAGGTTTCCAGCACGTTGGCGGTGGCCTGGTTCAGGGCCTCCTGGTACTGCTGCTGGGTGATAAACTGGTTTTCATACATGCAGCGCAGCACATAGTCGGTGCGGTCGTTGGTCAGCTTTTTGTAATCGGTGGTTTCAGAGGTGCGGGTGTAAAAATTGCGGCGGGGGTTGTAGTAATAGGGGTTGTTGGTCAGGCCCGCCAGCATGGCGCATTCCCGCAGGGTAAGCTGGTTCAGCTCCTTGCCAAAATAGCCCTGAGCCGCCACCTGCACGCCGTAATAGTTCTCGCCCAGATAAATGGTGTTTAAGTAGTATTCCAGAATTTGCAGCTTGGTATATTTGGTTTCCAGCTGCATGGCCAGATAGGCTTCCTGAATTTTGCGCTTGTAGCTTTGCTCGCTGGACAGAACGGTGTTTTTGATCAGCTGCTGGGTAATGGTGGAGCCGCCCTGCTGGGTGCCGGATACAAAGTTTTGCACAAAGGACCCGATAATGCGCTTGATATCGATGCCGTTATGGGTGTAAAAGCGGGCGTCCTCCACGGCTACAAAGGCGTTGCGCAGCTGCTCCGGCATCAGGGAAATGTTCACCATGATGCGGTTTTCCGTACCCTTATAGTCGGTAATTACGTTGCCCTGGGAATCGTACAGAAAGGATGTTTTGTCCTGGGCGTCCAAAAGCGCCAGGTCCAGGGTGGGGGCTGTTTCCATATAGCCCTTGGCAATGCCCAGCACCACGCCGCCCAGGGCCAGTCCGCACAGCACCGCCAGCAGCAGAACCAGCCGTACCGCGTTTACCAGCACGGACACCACAAAATTGGGCTTGGTCAGGCGCGGCTTAAAAATGGTGCGCTTTTTCGGCGGCTCTGAAGGCATATCGGCATAATCCTTCCAGGAAGGATTTTCTTCTTCATAAAACGCAGGCTCGTTATGATTCATGGGCTGTTGATACACGTTGTTCCCTCCCCCAGAAAATCAAAAGCGGGCGTGTGGGATGCGCCCTCTGTAGTATACCATACAATCCGGCGGGCTGCATAGGTCGTGCTGTAACAATCCGCCGGTGTTTTTTGTCAGATCGCAAGCATAAGCATAGCAGGGGAAGGGAGGCGAAACCATTGGGAAAAAAGGGGCGGCTGATTCTGCTGTCGCTGCTGCTGGCGGCCGCGGGACTGATTGTGATGGAGCAGAACCTGAGCCAGACCATGCTGGACATGGCCTATGCCAACGCCTACTCCATGGCGGTGGAAACGGTCAACCATGCCGTCAGCCAGCTGATAGACGGGGGCATTGCCTATGGTGAACTGATGGACACCCGCCTGGACAGCCAGGGACAGGTAACCATGCTGCAGGCCAATACCATGCGTATGAATGAACTGGCGGCCAAAACCGCCCTGCTGGCGGAGCAGGAATTAAACAGCTATGACAACCAGTTTGTGGAGGTGCCCCTGGGCGCGGCGCTGGGCATTCGGTTTTTGTCCGGCTTTGGACCGCGTGTTTCAGTGCAGATTTTGCCGGTTGGCGCGGTACACACCAGCTTTCAGTCGGAGTTTGAGTCCGCAGGCATCAACCAGACGCGGCATAAAATCCTTTTAACCCTGCGCACCACCGTGTGCCTGGTGGTGCCCATGGGGTCGCAGATGGTGGATGTAAACAGCTCTATCCCCGTGGCGGAAAGCATTATTGTAGGCCAGGTGCCGGACAGCTTTGTGGACGTGAACAACGAGGAGGATATGCTGAATCTGATCCCCTGAAGCGGGGAAATCTTGCGTTTTCATGCCTTTACAACGGGGTGCAAATATGCTATGATACTCATATCCGCGATGATGGGGACGGATGTCTGAACAGGCTTCCAAAGCGAGCCCGGGTTTGGTGCAAGCCGGGCGCTGCCTGAGACGTCAGATCACCCCGGAGCGATTCGCCTGACGGCCTTGGGCCAAGGGCGGATCGGGCGCTCCCGTGACAGGGCTGGAACGAGTGGACGGCGATGCGCCGTCAAAATGGGTGGTACCGCGGAAAAACGCTTTTTTCCGTCCCGTTACAAAACGGGGCGGTTTTTTCTTGCCCCGAAGTACGCAAAGGAGGTTGCTTCCCCAATGTATCGCAAGGTTCCCACAGACATGAATTTCGTTGAGCGCGAAAAAGCGGTGTTGGACTTCTGGAAGGAACACGACATCGTGAAAAAGAGCTTCCACAGGAATGACGGCGCAGAGCGCTTTACCTTCTTTGACGGCCCGCCCACGGCCAACGGCCGTCCCCATATCGGCCATATTGAAACCCGCGCCATTAAGGATTTGATTCCCCGCTTCCAGAGCATGAAGGGCAAGGACGTGCTGCGCAAGGCCGGCTGGGACACCCACGGCCTGCCTGTGGAACTGGAAGTGGAAAAGCAGCTGGGCCTGGACGGCAAGCCGCAGATTGAGGCCTACGGCATCGAGCCCTTTATCAAAAAGTGCAAGGAAAGCGTGTGGAAGTACCAGCACGAATGGGAGGAAATGTCCGACCGGGTCGCTTACTGGGCGGATATGGAGCATCCCTACATCACCTACAAGGATGATTATATCGAGTCCGAATGGTGGAGCCTGAAAAAGATTTACGAAAAGGGCCTGCTTTACCTGGGCCACAAGATCGCGCCCTACTGCCCCCGCTGCGGCACCGCCCTGTCCAGCCACGAGGTGGCTCAGGGCTATAAGAACGTAAAGGAAACCTCCGCCTTTGTGCTGTTCAAGGTAAAGGGCGAGGACGCTTACCTGCTGGCCTGGACCACCACGCCCTGGACGCTGCCCAGCAACCTGGCCCTGTGCGTGAACCCCCATGATACCTATTGCCGCATCACGGTGGAGGGCAAGCATTATATCATGGGCAAGGCGCTGATTGCCTCCGTGTTTGGCGGCAAGGATGTGCAGATTGACGCAGAAATGCCCGGCGTCGCCCTGAAGGGGATGGAATATGAGCCCCTGTTTGACTTTGCCGTGGGCAAGCTGGATAAACCGGCCTGGTATGTGATCTGCGACGAATACGTTACCATGACCGATGGTTCCGGCATCGTTCACATCGCCCCCGCCTTTGGCGAGGACGACAACCGGGTCTGCCGGGAAAACGACATTCCCTTTGTCAACTTTGTGGACACCCAGGGCTGCATGACCGCCGATACCAAGTGGCCCGGCGTTTTCGTCAAGGACGCGGACAAGCTGGTGCTGGAGGATTTGAAGGAGCGGGGCCTGCTGTTTGCCGCCGTGCCCTTCGCCCATGATTATCCCTTCTGCTGGCGCTGCAACACGCCCCTGTTGTACTATCCCCGTCCTACCTGGTACATCAAGATGACCGCTGTGCGGGACCAGCTGGTGGCCAACAACCGCACCATCAACTGGCTGCCCGACAACATCAAGGAAGGCCGTATGGGCACCTGGCTGGAGAACGTGCATGACTGGGGCCTGAGCCGCGAGCGCTACTGGGGCACCCCCCTGCCCATCTGGCGCTGCGAGGAAGGCCACATCCATGTTATCGGCAGCCGTCAGGAGCTGAAGGAAATGGCCATCGGCCCCGTGGCGGACGATTTGGAGCTGCACCGCCCCTATGTGGACGCTGTGCAGATCAGGTGCCCGGAATGCGGCAAGCCCATGACCCGCGTTACCGACGTTATCGACTGCTGGTATGATTCCGGCTCCATGCCCTTCGCCCAGTGGCACTATCCCTTTGAAAACAGGGAAATTTTTGAAAAACGCTTCCCGGCCAACTTTATTTCCGAGGCCATTGACCAGACCCGCGGCTGGTTCTATACGCTGGAAGCCATTTCTACCCTGCTGTTTGACCGTGCGCCCTTTGAAAACTGCATCGTTATGGGCCATGTACAGGACGCGGAGGGCCGCAAAATGTCCAAGCACCTGGGCAATGTGGTGGACCCCTGGAGCGTGCTGAACAAGCAGGGCGCGGACGCGGTTCGCTGGTACTTCTACACGGCCAGCGCTCCCTGGCTGCCCAGCCGTTTCAGCGATGAGGCGGTGAACGAGGGGCAGCGCAAGTTCATGTCCACGCTGCAAAATACCTACGCCTTCTTTGTGCTGTATGCCAATATTGACAACTTTGATCCCAAGGATCATCCTCTGGACAAGGTGAACCTGACCCTGATGGACAAGTGGATTTTGAGCCGCCTGAACAGCACCATTCAGGATGTGGACGACAACCTGAGCCAGTACCACATTCCCGAAGCCGCCCGCGCCATCACCGACCTGGTGGACGATTTGAGCAACTGGTATGTGCGCCGCTGCCGCGAGCGCTTCTGGGGCAAGGGCATGGACGATACCAAGGAAGCTGCCTTTGCCACCCTGTACCATGTGCTGGTTACCCTCAGCAAGGTCATCGCCCCCTTTGTGCCCTTTATGGCGGAGGATATTTATCAGAATCTGGTTGTCTCCGTCAATCCGGCCGCGCCTGAAAGCGTGCACCTGTGCGACTTCCCTGTGGTGGACGCGGCCATGGTGGACGAAAACCTGAACCGGCAGATGGCCGCCCTGCGCGAGGTGGTCAGCCTGGGCCTCAGCTGCCGCGCCGCCGCCAACCTGAAGGTGCGCCAGCCTTCCGCCTGTCTGTATGTGAAGGGAACCCGGTTTGACCAGGCGTTCCGGGAACTGGCCGAGGACGAGCTGAACGTGAAGAACGTGGTCTTTACCGAGGACGCCCGCGCCTTTACCACATACAACCTGAAGCCCCAGATGCGCACCCTGGGCCCCAAGTACGGCAAGCTGCTGGGCCGCATCGGCCAGAAGCTGAAGGAACTGGACGGCAATGACGTGGTGGATACCTTCACCCGGGGCGAAAACGTCACCTTTACGCTGGACGATACCCAGGTAGTGCTGACCAAAGACGATGTACTGACCGAATCCACCCAGAAGCCCGGCTTCTCCGCCCAGATGGACGACCAGGTAACCGTGGTGCTGGACTGCAACCTGACGCCGGAGCTGATCCGCGAGGGCTTCCAGCGCGAGGTGGTCAGCAAGCTGCAAAACATGCGCAAGGACGCCGGTTTTGAGGTGAGCGACCGCATTGTGGTCGCCTATCAGGCGGACGACGAACTGGCCGCCGCCATTGAAGCGGGCCGCGATTTCATCATGCGCAGCGTGCTGGCTGTGGAAATGAACCGCGCCGATAACGACGGCACCCAGTGGGATATCAATGGCAAAAAGGCCGTGCTGAGCGTAAGCAGGGCCTGACAAAACCTGTGCCCCGGGCGGGCGATGGGCCGCCCGGGGACGTTTGGTTTAAGGAGTAAAAGCATGTATCTATGCGATCAATGGCGGGATTATGAGGTGCTGGATACCGGCGATGGCGAAAAGCTGGAGCGCTGGGGCCGCATCATCCTGCGCCGGCCCGATCCCCAGGTTATCTGGCCCAAGGCTCAGCCGGAAAAGTGGAAGCAGGCCCAGGCCGTGTACCAG
This sequence comes from uncultured Clostridia bacterium, assembly GCA_934621505.1. Lineage (GTDB taxonomy): Bacteria > Bacillota > Clostridia > Christensenellales > Aristaeellaceae > Limiplasma. Next base: position 108,334 of record CAKTUU010000003.1, on the reverse strand, counting down.
CGCAGCGAAAGCGGCGGCGGTCATTGGGATTTTCGGGAAAAATTGCCGGACCGCTGGACCATCGGTCTGGGAAATTTGCAGTTTTATGTAAAGCCTACCGGCTTCAAGCACACCGGCCTGTTTCCCGAACAGGCGGCCAACTGGCAGCTTATGCAGCGGCGCATTCAGGCCGCCGGCGGCTGGGACCACGCGCCTAAAGTGTTGAACCTGTTTGCCTACACCGGCGGGGCCACGCTGGCCTGCGCCGCCGCCGGGGCCCATGTAACCCATGTGGACGCGGCCAAGGGCATGGTGCTGTGGGCCCGGGAAAACCGGGATCTGACCGGCCTGCCTCAGGAAAGCACCCGTTTTATTGTGGAGGACGCCAAGGCCTTTGTGCGCCGGGAAATTCGCCGGGGAAACCACTACGACGGCATTTTGATGGACCCGCCCAGCTATGGCAGAGGCCCTAACGGAGAAGTATGGAAGCTGGAGGACGAATTGTATCCTCTGGTGGATTTGTGCAGTCAGGTGCTCAGCGATACGCCCCTGTTTTTCCTGATTAACGGTTACACCACCGGCTTTTGCGCGTCGGTGCTGCGCAACATTGCCCAGCGCTGCCTGTGCCCCCGCTTTGGCGGACATGCCGACGCGGACGAGCTGTGCCTGAAGGTAACCTCTGGCGGCGTGCTGCCCTGCGGCACCACTGCCCGGTGGACGCCCAATGAGTGAGATTGTGTATGAGGACAACCACCTGCTGGTGGCTGTCAAGCCTCCCAATCAGCTGACCCAGGGCGATGAAACCGGCGATGTGGCCCTGCTGGATGAATTAAAGGATTATATCAAGCAAAAATACGGCAAACCCGGCGATGTATATCTGGGGCTGGTGCACCGGCTGGACCGTCCTGTGGGTGGTCTGGTGGCCTTTGCCCGCACCAGCAAGGCGGCGTCCCGCTTGTCCGATCAGCTGCGGACCCACGCCATGCATCGGGATTATCTGGCGGTTGTTCAGCAGGGCGATACCCTGCCGGATCAGGGCACGCTGCACGACTGGCTGCAAAAGGGCGGCGAAGGTGTGCGGGTGGTGCCCCGGGGAACCGAAGGGGCTCAGGAGGCAAGGCTGCATTACCGGGTGCTGGCGCGGCAGGGAGAAGCCGCCCTTGTGCAGGTTACGCTGGAAACGGGACGCAAGCATCAGATTCGGGTGCAGATGAGTTATTGCGGCCATCCCATTGTATACGACATGCGCTACGGAACCGGCAAACGGGGCGAAAACATTGCCCTGTGGGGGGCAAAGCTGACCCTGACCCACCCCACGCTGAAAACGCCAATGACCTTTGCCAGCCTGCCCCGTGGCAGCGCCTTTGAACCCTACCGGCAAACCATGATTCAATGGATCAATCAGGAGGAGAACCAGTGAGTACCCCAAATTTTTCGTTTGAAGTGCTGAAAACCTGCAAGCAGAGCGGGGCCCGGCTGGGCCTTTTGCACACGCCCCACGGCGATATTCACACCCCGGTGTATATGCCTGTGGGTACCGCCGCCACCGTGAAGGCCATGACCCCTCGGGAGATGCTGGAAGTCGGCACGGAAATCATGCTTTCCAACACCTATCATCTGCACCTGCGCCCGGGCGAGGACCTGATTCGGGAGGCAGGCGGCCTGCACAAGTTTATGAGCTGGCCCAAGCCCATTCTGACGGACAGCGGCGGTTTTCAGGTGTTTTCCCTGTCTGGCATCCGCAAAATCAAGGAGGAGGGCGTTACCTTCCAGAGCCATCTGGACGGCAGCCGCCGGTTTATCTCTCCCGAGGTAAGCATGGATATTCAGCACGCTCTGGGCAGCGATATTATGATGGCATTTGACGTATGCACCGCTTATCCCTGCGACCACGCCACCGCCGAGGAAAACATGCATCGCACCCATCGCTGGGCCAAGCGGTGTCAGAACCACCATACGGATGATTCCCAGGTGCTGTTTGGCATTGTGCAGGGCGCGTTTTTTAAGGACCTGCGGATTGAAAGTGCCAAAACCCTGACGGATATGGACTTTTTTGGCTATGGCATCGGCGGCCTGTCTGTGGGCGAACCCAAGCCCATGATGTATGAGATGCTGGAGGCCATCATGCCGCACATGAGCGCCCAAAAGCCCCGCTACCTGATGGGCGTTGGCTCCCCGGACTGCCTGATTGAAGGGGCCCTGCGCGGGGTGGACATGTTCGACTGCGTGCTGGCTACCCGCATTGCCCGCAACGGCACCTGCTTTACCAAGGAGGGCCGTCTGGTTATCAAAAACGCTCAATACGCCCACGATTTCGGCCCCATTGACGAGGATTGCGACTGCTATGCCTGCCGCAACTTCAGCCGCGCGTACATCCGCCACCTGTTTAAGGCGGGCGAGATAACCGGCGCGCGCTTGGCCAGCATCCACAACCTGCGCTTTCTGATTCGTCTGATGGAGCAGGTAAAGCAGGCCATTCAGGAGGACCGGCTGCTGGATTTCCGCAACGAGTTCTTCCGCCATTACGACATGAGCCGCAACTTCTAAGGGGGCGGACCGCATGATCGAGGTTTCTGCGGGAGTGGTATACAACAGCCTGGGACAGGTGCTGATTTGCCGCCGCAAGGGGGCGGGAGCCCGGCATGAATGGGGCAATCTGGATGGCCTGTGGGAATTTCCCGGGGGCAAGCGGGAGGCGGGGGAGACGTTTGAAGCCTGCCTTTGCCGCGAACTGTTGGAGGAGCTGGATTTGCCGGTCGAGGTGGAACGCCGCCTGGGCGAGGTGGACCACACGGATGGGGAAAGAAACATCCATCTGGTGTTTATCAGGGCCAGGGCGCTCAAGCGGGATTTGTCTCTGCATGTGCACGGCAAGGCCGCATGGGTTGATCCCTCCCGGCTGAACCGGTATGCCTTTTGCCCGGCGGACGCTGCCTTCTTGAAACGTTTTCCTTTAAACGAATAAAAAAGGAGCGGCAGAGAGTCAAAATCTCTGCCGCCCAGACTGTTGAAAAACCCCTGGGAGGCATCGGAGGGCCGCAGCCCTCCGATTTTGGTTCCGAAACCGGCGGCGTGTACGTCGGTTTCGGCTGCCTTGCGCAGCAAGGCTTTCCTTACGCTCTTTGCCGCCCGGCGAGCCGCAGGCGAGTAGGCAAAGAGCGCTTCCCGTCAGAAAAGATCGCCCTCAGGCGAGCTTTTTTGACGGCCTGAGCGGCAGAGAGTCAAAATCTCTGCCGCCCTTTTGATTCTGTTAGCCGATAACGCTTACAAAGTCGTAGTCACTGGTAAAGCGGGCAAATACCGCAGGCGCGCCCACACGGATGACGCCGTATTCGTCGTTGCGAATTGACGCGGCGGGGGTGGAGGTAACCATGGCGGCCGCGTCCTCGGGGGCAATGCCAAAACGAATCATGTTCTGGAAAGCGCGGATCAGGGTCAGGGTGCTGCCGGCCAGCGTGCCGTCCGCCAAACGGGCGGCGTTGTCCTTTACATATACGTCCTGACCGCCCAGCTGGTACTTGCCGTCAGGCATACCGGCGGCTTCCATGGCATCGGTGATGGCTACCGCCAGCTTTTTGCCCTTGCAGCGAATAATCAGGCGCACAATGTCGGGATGCAGGTGAATGCCATCGGAGATAAATTCGCAGGCCAGACGGTCGTCCACCAAGGCGGCGCCGGGCACGCCGGGCGCGCGATGATTCAGGGGCGTTTGCGCGTTAAAGGTGTGGGTAACGTGGCTGGCGCCGTGATCGGCGGCCGCGTGTACGGTTTCGTCATCGGCGGCGGTGTGACCCAGGCTGACGGTGATGCCGCTGTCGGACAGGCGCTTGATAAAGTCCAGCGCGCCCTCCTTTTCAGGGGCCATGGTGATCTGGCGCACAATCCCCTCATATTCGCCTACATAGCGCTTCCAGTTTTCCTCGTTGGGCAGGGCAAAATATTGCTTCAGCTGCGCGCCGGCTTTGCTTTCCTGCAGGAAAGGAGCCTCCATGTGCGCGCCCAGCACCGTCGCGCCGTCAGGTTCGGGATGGTCCATCACAGCTTTGATGCCCTTCAGGGCCGCCTGGGTATCCTCCGGGCTGGCGCTCATGGTGGTGGGCAGGAAGGCGGCTACGCCGAACTTTTTCAGCTCGCGGCTCATGTGGCGCACGGCCTGTTCGCCGTGCATGCAGTCATGTCCCTTGAAAGCGTGAATATGCACATCTACAAAGCCGGGCAGCAGCACATCGCCGCCCAGATCGGTCACAGCTTCGCCATCGGCGCTCAGGCCGTGACCCATGGCGGCGATGCGTCCGTCCTTGACCCGAATATCCAGTCCGTCTTCAAACACGCCGTTTACAAATCCCTTTGCATTGCGAAGTAACATAGCAGGTTACCGTCCTTTCGTATTTGGATTACTGATTTTTGAAGGCTGTGTAAATTTCCTGATAGGTGCTTTCCGCAGCGCCTACTTCCTGAACAAACTCCGCACCGGCCAGCAGGTCGGCGGGCACGTTCATCACAGGGCTGTTGCGGAAGTCGTCGCTGAGGTAATCGGCGGCGGCCTGGTTGACGCACATGTACATCTGGTATTCCGCGTTGTGGGCGGCCACTTCGGGACGCATCAGGTAGTCCAGCAGCACATGAGCGTTGTCCGCGTTTTTGGCTCCATCGGGAATGACAAAGCCGTCGATACCGTAACCCATGCCTTCTTTGGGATAAACCACCTGAAAATCAGGATGCTCCTGCCACACCATCTGCACAAAGGGGGTGAACAGGAAGCCCACGCTGGCCTCGCCGCTGGTAACGGCGGTATAGGACTCCATATCCCCGAAGGTGCGGATGTTTTTATACAGGGGCATCAGCTTTTCCTTCATCTGGGCCAGCTTGCCGGCGTCGGTTTCGTTCATGCCCATGCCCAGGGTTTTCAGGGTAATGCCGCACAGCACGCGGGCGTTTTCCAAAACGGCCACGCTGTCCGTCAGCCGTTCGTCCCACAAATCCTCGTAGCCGGTAATGGTAAAGGGAACCCGGGCAGGGTCGTAAATAATCAGCGGGCAGCCAGCCACATAGGGAATCACATATTCGTTATCCGGGTCAAAGGACTGGCTTAAAAATTTGGGGTCCAAATTGGCATAGTTGCTCAGCTTGGTTTTGTCCAGCTTTTGCAGCAGCCCCTGCTTGCGCAGAATATCCAGAGAGTAGTCGCTTGAAAGAATCAGGTCGTAATCCGCGCCGCCGCCTTCGGTTACCTTCAGCAGCATGCTGTCGATGGAGTCCATGGGGGACCAGATCACCTTGATGCCGGTTTCCGCCTCAAAATCGGCAATCACCTCATCGTCAATGTAACCCAGCCAGCTGAAGATATTCACCACCTTTTGTTCCTCGGCCACACCGGCGGCGGGCAGGACAAGCAGCAGGCAAAGCAGGAAAGCCAACCATTTTTTCATAGGAAGTAAGACTCCTTTCAGTCGTCTATGTCAAGCGTCTTTACGGCGCAGGACAGCTTGTTCAGCCCGTTTCAGCCGGGCGTCCCGCAGGGCGGTAACGTAGCGGCTGACGGCCACAATGATAAAAACCGCCCCCATAATCAGGGTACACAGGGCGTTTACCTGGGGAGAAACCCCCACCTTGACGCTGGAGTAAATTTTGATGGGCAGGGTTCCCTCTCCCGCCCCATAGACGAAAAAGCTGATGACAAAATCGTCCAGGGACATGGCCAGGGCCAGAAACGCGCCGCTGATGATGGCAGGCCTGCACAGGGGCAGGGTAATATCACGGACCACCCGGGCGGGAGTGGCCCCAAGGTCCCGGGCCGCGTCAAACAGGGCGGCGTCCATGCCCACCAGGCGGCTTTTGACATTCAAAAACACATAGGGAATGCAAAAGGTGGTGTGGGCCAGCACCAGCCGAAAATCGTTGCTTTTGATTCCGGCGGCGTTAAACATGACCATCAGGCACAGGCCCAGAATGATTTCGGGAATCATAATCGGCAGGGTTACCAGGTTCTCCATGATATGGTCAAACCATCCGCAGCGTCCGTGGGCGGTGCGCTGCCCCATGCCCACAGCGCCCAGGGTGCCGATGATTACCGACAGCCCCACCGACCACAGGGCAATGCGCAGGCTCAGCAGCAGCGCCTCGCCAAAGCCGCCCCGGCCGCTGAACAGCTGCCGGTACCAGCGGGTGGTCCAGCCGGTAAAGGCGATGGGAATGCGGGAGGAATTGGCGTTAAAGGAATACACCACCACCACGACAATGGGCAGGTACATGAACAGCAGCACCAGCACCAGAAACAGCCAGGAGGCAAAGGATGTTTTTTTCATACCGCCGCCTCCTTAAAACATGCTCAAATCGCTGCTGCCGCCCAAACGGCGGTACAGGGCGATGACCGCGCCGGTAACCGCCAGCAGCAGCACGCTCAGGGCCGCCGCCATGGGCAGGTCCCGGCTGTTGATCAGCTGCTGAATCAGCCCGCCTGCCAGAACGGTTTTGCTGCCGCCCAGCAGATCGTTTAGAAAGAACAGCCCCATGGAAGGAATGAACACCAGCACGCAGCCCGCCATCAGGCCGGACAGGGTCAGCGGCAGGGTAACGGTGACAAAGGCGTGCCCTGGGGTGGCTCCCAAATCTCTGGCGGCCTCCACAGTGGTAAAATCCAGCTTATCCACGGTGGTAAAGCTGGGCAAAATCATAAAGGGAAGCAGTGCGTAGACCATGCCAAGAAGCACCGCTCCGTCGTTGTACAGCAGCTTCAGCGGCTGCTGGATCATGCCCAGCTGCAGCAGCAGGGTGTTGATGGGGCCGTTGGCCGTCAGCAAAATGCGCCAGCCATAAATGCGAATCAGCGCGTTGGTCCAGAAGGGCACAATCATCAGCAGCAAAACCACCGACCGGGCGCGGGGGCTTAACCGGGCGACCAGATAGCCGAAGGGATAGCCGATCACCGCGCAAATCAGCGTGGTAACAACGGCCAGACGCAGGCTCAGCAGCAGCACCTTCACATATTCCGGCGCGGCCAGACGCAGGTAGTTGGCAAAGGTGACCTGATCGGTAACGCCAACCAGCTCGCCCCGGGTTAAAAAGCTGAGGCCAATCAGGTACAGAAGCGCCACAAATACAAAGGCGATTGTCCACAGGTACATGGGCAATTTTAAAAAACGGGAAAACCGCAGGTCTCGGCGATCACGATCCATGGCTTACGCCTCCTCCGGAAGCAGGGGGGCATGACGCAGATTCCAGCCCACATAAACCTCCGTCCCCACTGCCCGGCCGTCCGTTTCGGCGGGCTGGCTGACGGCGCGCAGCACAAGGCTGCCGCCCAATGCAATTTGGGTATGCTGCATACCGCCCACATATTCGTTGCTGCGAATGACGCCCGTTAACGTCATGCCGTTTTGGGGAACGTTGCCGTAGCGCACCTGCTGAGGACGCAGGCACAGCACCGCCTTGTCCCCGGGCCTGGGCGCGTAATTCTGGTTCAGCAGGGCGGGCACGGAAACATCGCCTACCTGCAGGGTCAGGGTACCGTCCAGATTGCAGACGGTTACCTGGCCGTGCAGCAGGTTGCTTTGACCGATAAAATCCGCCGCAAACAGGGTCGCGGGCTGGTCGTACACTTCCTCTGGCGTGCCGATTTGCTCAATCCGCCCCTCCCGTATAATCACAATCCGGGAGGACATGTTCAGCGCTTCTTCCTGATCGTGGGTGATATAGATAAAGGTCATACCCAGCTGACGCTGCAGCTGCTTAAGCTCCACCTGCATTTCCTGGCGCAGCTTCAAATCCAGCGCGCCAAGGGGTTCGTCCAGCAGCAGAATGCGGGGCCGCAGCACCACCGACCGGGCGATGGCCACCCGCTGGCGCTGTCCGCCGGAAAGCTGGGTGGGCATGCGCTTTTCGTACCCGCTCAGCCGCACCAGCGAAAGCGCCTCGGCCACCCGCTGCTGCTGTTCCCGGCGGCTGACGCCAAGCACCTTCAGGCCATAGGCGATGTTTTGGAACACATTCATGTGGGGGAACAGGGCGTAGCTTTGAAACACGGTGTTGATGGGCCGCTTTTCCGGCGGCAGACGGGTTATATCCTGGCCGTCCAGCAAAACCTGCCCGTCGTTGGGCTTTTCCAGCCCGGCAATGATGCGCAGGGTGGTGGTTTTGCCGCAGCCGCTGGGCCCCAGCAGGGTTAAAAATTCACCGGCGTACACATCCAGGCACAAATCGTGCAGTACGGGTCCGTTGCCAAAATCCTTTTGAATGTGCTGAAGGCGCAAAATGGGTTCAGGCATGTTCCTCCCCCTTTCGGCCGGCGTCGCACAGGGCCTGCAAAAGGGCGTATACGCTGGGCCAGATTTGTGGATTGACGGAATAAACCATCGCGCAGCCCTCCTTGCGGGCAAAAACCAGCCCCGCTTCCACCAGCAGCCGCATGTGGTAGCTGATGGTCGGCTGGGAGCATTGAAAGGCGCGGTTGATTTCGCAGCCGGTCATTTCCCGGCCGGACAGCATACTTAAAATGCTCAGGCGCGTTTCGTCGCACAGCGACTTTAAAATAGGAATGGATGCCTTAAAACACTGCATGCAAAAGACCTCGTAATCCAATTGATATAGAAAATTATCTATATCGTATGCATTGTATCTCAATGCACAGCGCTTGTCAATACAGGCGCGAAAGGAAAATCAATGAGCAATTCGGCCTGCTTGTTTTGGGCGGCAAAAGAAAAGATTCGTAAATTCCACCGAAAACCGCCGAAGATGACTTGACAATATTCGCCTGCCCCGCTATACTAGAGTGGTTGATTTGTGGTATCCCGCGCGCCTTGTAGAGCACGCGCAAGCCATACATTCTGAAAGTGCAAGGAGTGTTTTGAAATGTTCCGTACCTACCAGCCCAAAAAGCGTCAGCGCAGCAAGGTGCACGGCTTCCGTGCCCGTATGTCCACCAAGAACGGCCGCCGTGTGTTGGCCGCCCGCCGCCGTCGTGGCCGCAAGGTGCTCAGCGCCTAAGGGTTCACAGCGTCATATGTACGATTTGGAAAAAGCCCGCCCCATTTCGACTATCGGGTGAAGTGGGTACGGGCTTTTCCAGTTTTTCAATCTATCCCTGAAAGGACGATGGCACAGCTTGCAAAAGCAGCACAGACTGGGCCCTAACAGGCAGTTCAGCTATGTGTACCGGCGCGGCAAACGGGCGTCGTGCAGGGAGCTTAGCCTGCTGTTTGTCAAAAACAGCCAGAAGCGGGTGGGCTTTTCCGTAAGCAAAAAGGTGGGGGTGGCGGTTGTGCGCAACCGCACCAAGCGCCGCCTGCGGGAATGCGTGCGCCCGCTGCTGCCTCAAATGCGCGGCGGCCTGTATGTGTTTGTGGCCCGGCCCGAGGCTGCCCGTTGCAGCTTTCAGGAATTACAGGCGGAGGTTCTGCGGCTTTTGGAAAAGGTCGGCGCCTTTTCCATCTCCTCAGGCGGACGTGCATGAAACGGCTTTTGCTTTGGCTCATTCGCCTCTACCGCCGGTATGTCAGCCCGCATACGCCGCCTGCCTGCCGGTTTACGCCCACCTGCTCTCAGTATGCCCTGACGGCGATTGACCGCTTTGGCGCGGTCAAGGGCGGCTGGCTGGCGCTGAAGCGTATTTTGCGTTGCAATCCTTTTTGCCGGGGCGGGTACGACCCTGTTCCGGAAGAACCCCATACCACCTTAAGGAGGGAGTAACCCCCGTGAACCAGTTTTTTGCCAATATCATCAGCGGGATCAATTCCATTGTCAACAGCTACGGCGTGTCGCTGATTATCTTTACGGTGCTTGTGAAGCTGCTGGTGATGCCGCTGGATTACAAGAGCCGCAAGAGCATGCGCCGCATGACCGCCGTGCAGCCCCAGGTGGAAAAGCTGCAAAAAAAGTATGCCAACGACAAAGACAAGCTGAACCAGAAAATGGCCGAGCTGTACCGCAAGGAGGGCGTCAGCCCCATGAGCGGCTGCCTGCCCATGCTGATTTCCATGGTGATTTTGATGATCATGTGGAGCGCCATGCGTCTGGTTGCCAATACCGAACTGGCCAAGCAGGCCCTGAGCGTGCTGGCCAGCGGCGGTGAGCAGGTGAACGAAAGCTTCCTGTGGATCAAGAATATCTGGATGCCGGACAGTCCCTTTTCGCCCATTATTGCGGATCACAACAGCCTGAAGATGATTCCCGCGGACGTATGGAGCAGCGTGTTCCAGTCCCTGGACGCCAGCCAGGTATCCGCTCTGGCGGGCTATGGCATCAACGCCAATACCCTGACCAGCGAACTGGTATCCTCCGCGCTGCAAACCCTGCCCAATTATGAAATGGAAACGGCGCTGTGGTCCACGCTGCCCCAGCTGAACCTGTTGATTGCCAAGGTGAATATTTATGCCAAGGGCAACGGCTGGTTTGTGCTGCCCATTCTGGCGGCCGTTACCCAGTATCTGATGACCCTGTCCCAGCCGCAGACGGCTACCGCTAACCAGCAGGCTGGCACGGGCAACTTTATGAAGTATTTCTTCCCGCTGTTCTCTCTGTGGATCTGCTCCAGCTACAACGCCATGTTCTCCCTGTACTGGGTGATGAGCAACCTGGTGGCCTGGGTACAGAGCCTGATTATGAACCGCATCTTTGAAAAGAAGGACCAGGAGGAGCGGGAAACCATTGAGGAGGGTTCGCTGAAATGAGATCCGTGGAATCCAGTGCCAAAACGATGGAGGAGGCCGTAACCCTTGGCTTGGAAAAGCTGGGCGTTTCCTTTTCCGATGTAAAAATCGACATTCTGGACGAAGGCAGCAAGGGCTTTCTGGGCTTCCTTGGCGGTAAGCCCGTGGTGGTGCGGCTGACGGTGCGCGAGGATGAAGAAGCGGTGCAGATGCCGTCCGTAACCATGGACGCTCCGAAGACAGACAGGAAAAAAGAAGCCAAAAAGCCCGCGCCCAAGAAAACGGAGGCTGCCGTCAAGGCGGAACCGAAGGCGGAAACCATCGCCAGGCCCGCCCCCAAAGCAGCCCAGGCGGAAGTTGCTCCCGGCAGCGCCGAGGAAAAGGCCAGGACCTTCCTGGCGGATGTAACCCGTCTGATGGGCGTAGAGGTTACCATCAACGTGCATCGTGACGACGAAGGCAACGTGCGGGTGGATATGTTTGGCGATACCCTGGGCATCCTGATCGGCCGCCGGGGAGAAACGCTGGACGCGCTGCAATACCTGACCAGCCTGTATGTGAACCGCGGCCAGGAAGAATATACCCGCGTCACGCTGGATACCGAGAACTACCGCGCCAAGCGCGAGGAGGCCCTGCGCCGGTTGGCCAACCGCATGGCGAACCGCTGCGTCAAAACCGGCCGTAAGGTGGTTATGGAGCCCATGAACCCCTACGAGCGCCGCATTCTGCACAGCGCCTTGCAGCAGAACGACGCCGTAACCACCCATAGCGAGGGCGAGGAACCCAATCGTCATGTGGTGATTACGCTGAAGCAGCCGCAATAACGAAATGCAAGCCATACTAGGGGAAATCCGGAGACGGGTTTCCCCTAGCTGTTTTCAAAGGAGAAGCAATCTATGCACGATTTTTTGCTGAGCATGCCGGGGGCGGTTTGGGATTACAAGGCCGAATGGGGCTGGGACCGGTACCGGGTGGGGGAAAAGATGTTTGCCGCCCTGTGCAGGCCGGGCCTGGAGCATGCGGCTGAATATGCGGGCCATCCCCTGCTGACGCTGAAGTGCGAACCCCTGGAGGCCGAACTGCTGCGCGGCCAGTACCCGGATATTCTGCCTGGATTTTATATGGATAAGCGCAACTGGATTTCCATCCGTCTGGATGGAGCCGTGCCCCAGGAGCTGATTCAGCAGCTATGCGCGAAATCCTACCGGCGGGTGGCGCGGACGCTTAGCAAGAAACGGCAAAAAGAAATTGCCGGGAGCCTTTGATTTGCTCCGGGGAAAAGGCTGTGATATAATGACAGCAAACAAAAGTTGAAATGGAGGACAGGAACCCATGGCAGGCTATGTTTCCGAAGCGGTCATTAAACGCTTGCCCGCATACTACCGCAATTTGAAGGAACTGGAACGGGAGGGCGTCGCCCAGATTTCTTCCCAGGAGCTGGGAGCGCGCATGCGCCTGACGGCGTCCCAAATTCGTCAGGATATCAACTGCTTTGGCGGCTTTGGCCGTCAGGGCTACGGATATGCCGTGACCAATTTGCGCGAGCATATCGGCCATATTTTGGGGGTGGATCAGCCCCATCGCATGATGATTGTGGGCGCGGGCAACATTGGCCGTGCCGTGGCTTTGTCGGATTCCTTCTCGCAGAACGGTTTCCAGACGGTAGCGATTTTTGACCAAAGCGAAAAGAAAATTGGCATGGATGTTGGCGGCATTCTTGTGCAGGATATGACACAGATGAAACGTTATCTTGAGGAAAACCAGGTGGACATCGCCGTGCTGGCTTTGCCCGCAGCCTGCGCCCAGGAGGTAGCGGATCAGTTGTGTCAATACGGCGTCAGGGGTATCTGGAATTTTGCCCCGGTGGATTTGAAACTGCCGGAGGGCGTCGCTTCCTTTAATGTGCATTTGGAGGAAGGATTGCAGGTGCTCAGCTACCGCATGATGCAGGCGTAACGCAAGGAGGAATTGGATCGTGGCTTCCCAGGACGCATTCCGCGGCCAGCCGAATGTGCGGCGGGCACAAAAGCTGATTGTCAATGACCAGGGCACGTTTATGCAGCCTGGCAGCTTTGCCCGGGAAGGCGGCCAAAGCCTGCCGGAGGACGCCGCCATGCCATCCGCCTTTGTGTATGACGATGAGCCTAACTGGAACCAGGCGGTCAGCGATTTGGCCGTGCGTACTCCTGTACGGCCGAAGGGGCCGTCCGCGCCAAGGGGGCGCGCTCCAAGAAAGCGGGAAGGCGGCTCCGACAGGCGGGGCGGCTGGAAGGCCTATCTGTATGTGGCGCTGATTACCGTCAGCGTTGCGGGCATCGCCTTTTTGGGTGTGATGATGATGCCCCAGCTGGCGGGATATTTCTGGAAGGATTTTGACAATTTTGCTTTTGTGAATGGCGAACTGCTGCGTTATGATGGAAAAACGGTGGCGGCCTATAAGCAGTACCGGTCGTATATGAACCGGGATGTTATTTTCCCCGGCGTTTTTGTGGACGGCGTGCATGTGGGCGATTTGACCGTCGACCAGGCGCGGGAGCTTTTAGGCGGCGCAACGGCCGAGGTATCCGGCGCGTTTTCCGTAACGGTGGCCATTGGGGACAAAACCTGGACCCTTGATACGTCCAATGTGCCTGCCCAGCGTGATTTGGGCAACGTGCTTGAAAAGGCCTATGCCATTGGCCGCACCAATACCACGGCCATACAGACCACCCAGCAGACGCCTTTTCGCGAGAGGGTCAACACAGCCGTCGCCCTGCGGGAAAACGGCGTGAACCTGACCACCACCGCCAGCTACGACCATGAAGCGGTACGGCGGAAGGTGGAGGAGATTGCGGCCTATATCACCCGCGATCCGGTGGACGCGCAAATTCAATCCTTTGACTATAACACCCGCACCTTTACCTTTACCGAGGACCAGCCCGGGGTGACCATCGACCAGGATTTGCTGTACGACCGGATTGTGGCGGCGCTGGACCGCTGGGAAAAGGGCGTAACGGTTACCGTTGATCCGGTTATTACCCAGCCGTCCGTTACGACGGAAGCGCTGCAGGCCAACTTTCATTTGATCGCGGCCTACACCACTCAAACCACGAAGGATTCAAACCGCAATACCAATATCGATCTGGCCTGCAGGGCCATCAACGGAACGGCGCTGCTGCCCGGTCAAACCTTCAGCTTTAACGAGGCCACCGGTCAACGCACCACGGAAAAGGGATACAAATCCGCCGGAGCCATCGCGGCCGGTCAAAGCATCGAGGAGGTTGGCGGCGGCATCTGCCAGGTATCCTCCACCCTGTTTAACGCCGTGGCCCGGGCCAATTTGGAGATTGTTTCCCGCAGCCCTCACGCATGGCCCAGCACCTATGTGAATATTGGCGAGGACGCGACGGTCAACTGGCCCAATCTGGATTTCAAATTCAAAAACAACACTTCCAGCCCCGTTTTTATCATTACCTATTACAAGGACCGCAAAATGAGCGCCGAAATTTGGGGCTTGTCTTTGGGCGAGGGCGTGACCATTGATTTGGAATCAACCGTGGTGAAAACCATGAATGCGCCGTCCGAGGCGAAATACGTCTATAACGGCGAGCTTGCCTACGGTGACAGCAAAACCACAGTAAAGGCCCGCACAGGCTATGTGGTGGAAACCTACAAGGTGTGGTACAAGGATGGGGTGGAAACCAAGCGTGAGCTGATGCACACCAGCACCTATAAGGCCTATCAGCAGGTAATTGAATATAATTGGTAAAAACAAAAGCAGATGAGCGTTGACTCATCTGCTTTTTTGGCTGTTATGCAGTTACCGGTGTTCCTTTTTCCATTGCTTAATGCTTTCCAGACGGGCTTTAAAGCGGCCCTCCACGCCCTGCTCGGTGGGCTGATAGTATTCCCGCCCCAGCAGAGAATCCGGCAGGCATTGCATATTGGTCAGCTTATCCTTGGCGTTATGGGCGTATTGATACCCTTTGCCATAGTTCAGCTGCTGCATCAGGGTGGTGGGCGCGTTGCGGATGACCAGAGGCACCGGCTCCGCCATCTGGCTCAGCGCGTCCTTTTGGGCCGACAGATAGGCCACTTCCATGGCGTTGGATTTAGGGGCCAGCGACATGTAAATGACGGCCTCGGTCAAGTGGACGTTGCATTCCGGCACGCCAATGAAGTGGCAGGCCTGATAGGCGGCCACGGCGATTTCCATGGCCCGTGGGTCCGCCAGCCCCACGTCCTCGGCGGCAAAACGGGTGACCCGCCGGGCAATGTACAGCGGGTCCTCGCCCCCCTCCAGCATGCGCGCCAGCCAGTATACGGCGGCGTCCGGGTCGGAATTGCGCATGGACTTGTGCAGGGCGGAAATCAGGTCATAATGCTGATCGCCCTTTTTGTCGTACATCAGGGATTTTTTGGAGGTGCATTGGGCTACGGTTTCCGGGGTAACGGTAATTTCGTCCCCGTTCATATCGCCGTTCAGCACCACCATTTCCAGCGTGGACAGGGCGGATCGGGCGTCACCGTTGGCAAAGCGGGCGATTGCCCCCAGCATTTCCTCCTCAATATGGATGGTTTGTCCGCCAAAGCCCCGGGAATCCGTCAGGGCACGGCGCAAAAGCGCGGTTAAATCCTCCTCCGACAGGGCTTGCAGCACAAAGACCTTCAGCCGGGACAAAAGCGCGCTGTTCACCTCAAAGGAAGGGTTTTCCGTGGTGGCCCCAATCAGGATGATGGACCCCTTTTCCACAAAGGGCAGAAAAGCATCCTGCTGCGCTTTGTTAAAACGGTGAATTTCGTCCACAAACACCACGGTCCGTTCGCCGTACATTTGATTGTGGTCCGCTTCCAGCATGACGCTGCGGATGTCCTTGATGCCGCTGGTGACGGCGGAAAAATCCATAAATTTGGACCTGGTTTGCCCGGCGATGACCCGCGCCAGCGTGGTTTTGCCCACGCCGGGCGGGCCCCAGAAAATCATGGAGGACAAATGATCCTGCTCAATCAGCCGACGCAGTACCTTACCTGGCCCCAGCAGGTGGCGCTGCCCGGCGATTTCCTCCAGCGTTTGGGGGCGAAGCCGGTCCGCTAAAGGCTGCAAGGACTCCGTGGAGAAAAACGTTTGCTGCATGCTGGCAATCCTTTCAAAGCAAAAATGGGGCTTGCCGTATTGGCGGCAAGCCCTCAGGCCGTCAAAAAAGCTCGTCTGACGACGATCTTTTCTGACGAAGGACTGGAGGAATGTTTTCGGCAAAGCCGAAAACTCCCCGCCCGACCGGCAAAGCCGGTCGATACGAATCCAGTCAGAGGGGCTGCGGCCCCTCTGACAACTCCCCGAAAAGGGTTTTTCGACAGTCTAGGGGCTTGCCGTATTGGCGGCAAGCCCTGGTTACGTTAAATCTGATGCTTTACGCGGTCCCGTTCCTCAGCGCGTTTGCCGTTGTTGAAACGGTCCAGGGTTCCTACCAGATAGCCGGTAATGCGGCGGATGCGCTCAAAGGCGTGCCCATCCTCGCTGCGACCGCATTTGGGGCAGGTATCGCCGATGATGCCGTTATAGCCGCATTCGGGGTCGCGATCTACCGGGTGGTTGATGCTGCCGTAGCCGATGCCCACATCGTGCATGTAGCGCACCACTTTTTCAAAGGCGTCCAGATTCTTGGTGGGGTCGCCGTCCATTTCAATGTAGCTGATGTGGCCCGCGTTGGTCAGCGCGTGGTAGGGAGCCTCGATGCTCAGCTTATCGAAGGCGCTGATGGGGTAGTACACCGGCACATGGAAGGAGTTGGTGTAGTATTCCCGATCCGTCACGCCCGGGATAACGCCGAATTTTTCACGGTCCAGGCGCACAAAGCGTCCGCTCAGGCCCTCGGCGGGGGTAGCCAGACAGGTGTAGTTCAGCTTTTCCTTCTGGCTGCATTCATCGCAGAATTTGCGGATAAAGCCAATGATTTCCAGACCCAGATTCTGGCTGTTGGGATCCTCGCCATGGTGGGCGCCCCGCAGCGCCTTCAGGCATTCGGCCAGACCGATGAAGCCGATGGACAGGGTACCGTGCTTCAGCACCTCGCGCACAGAATCGTTCCATTCCAGCTTTTCAGAATCAATCCACACGCCTTCGCCCATCAGGAAGGGGAAGTTATACACCTTTTTCTTGGAGATAATCTCCAAACGCTCCAGCAGCTGGTCATGCACCAGGTTCAGCTGGCGCTCCAGCTCCTCGAAGAACCAGGGAATATCCCCCTTGGCCTTGATGGCAATGCGGGGCAGGTTGATGGAGGTGAAGCTCAAATTGCCGCGGCGGGGGCAAATTTCCCGGGTGGGATCATACACGTTGCCGATGACGCGGGTGCGGCAGCCCATATAGGCAATCTCAGTTTCGGGATGGCCTTCCTTATAGTATTTCTTGTTAAAGGGCGCGTCCACAAAGCTGAAGTTGGGGAACAGGCGCTTGGCGCTGGTGCGGATGGCCAGCCGGTACAGGTCGTAGTTGGGATCGCCGGGGTTGAAGCTGACGCCTTCCTTTACACGGAAAATCTGGATGGGGAAGATAGGCGTTTCGCCGTTGCCCAGACCGGCCTCCGTGGCCAGCAGCACGTTTCGCATAACCATACGGCCCTCGGGAGAGGTGTCCATGCCGTAGTTGATGGAGGAGAAGGGCACCTGCGCGCCGGCGCGGCTGTTCATGGTATTCAGATTGTGAATCAGGGCCTCCATGGCCTGATAGGTGGCCTTGTCGGTTTCCTGCTCCGCATGCTCCCGCACAAAGTCCAGAATGCGGGTGACGGTATCGTCGCCAGCGCCGGGGATGGCGGCGGCCACATGCTTGCGCATAGCGGCGTCAAAGGCATCGTCCGCAGCCAGCTCGGGGCCCTTGCCGGTTTCGGCCTTTACATCGGACAGAATACGCACCGCTTCATCGGCGGCGTCCTCCAGATTGCCCAGCAGTTCCATGGCCCGGGACAGATTGTCACGGTAGCGCTTAAAGTAGGTCTTTTTCACGCCGGGAGCCATGCCGTAGTCAAAGTTGACCACGCTCTGGCCGCCGTGCTGGTCGTTCTGGTTGGCCTGAATGGCGATGCAGGCCAGGGCGGAATAGCTGTAAATGTCGTTGGGCTCACGCAATACGCCGTGACCGGTGGAAAAGCCGCCGTGGAACAGATCCAGCAGATCAATCTGGCAGCAGGTGGTGGTCAGGGTATAGAAGTCCAGATCGTGGATGTGGATGTCGCCATCATGATGGGCCTTGGCAAAGCGGGGCTCCAGCACATACATTTCGTAAAACTGCTTGGACCCCTCGGAGCCGAATTTGAGCATGCTGCCCATGGCGGTATCGCCGTTGATATTGGCGTTTTCCCGCTTGATGTCGCTGTCCACAGCGTCCTTGTAGGCGATATCCTCAAACACCTTCATCAGGCGGGTGTTCATTTCGCGCACCCGGCTGCGCTCGGCACGGTACAGGATATAACTTTTGGCGGAGCGGACAAAGCCCTTTTCAATCAGAACCTTTTCCACCACATCCTGAATTTGCTCCACAGAGGGAACGGCGGGCAGCGTTTCGTCCCGCTCCACGGTTTCCACCACCAGCGCGGCCAGTTCGGCAGCGGTTTCCTGGGTCTTTTGACTGCCGCTGGCCATAAAGCTTTTTTCAATGGCCTGCTCAATTTTATTCTGATCGAAGGGAACCACGCGTCCGTCGCGTTTTTTAATGGAAAGAATCATTCCGCAGCCTCCTCGGTAAGTTCTTCAGTAAGGTGTCTTTATGATGACCCCTGGTATGGGAGTTCGTAGCAAACGACAACATTATATTGTGCTTTTTTGGATAAGTCAACACTAAATATAGTTTTCCACAGGCCTATGTGGGTTACCTGCAAAGCATTGAACCTTCCTGCTTTGCGCTGCTTTTCGACAGGTTTCCCACAGCTTTTTCCACCGAAAAAATTTTTTCCACACTGCTTTTCATGGACTTTCCCTAGGGTTTTCCATGAGTTTTCCACATTTTCGACCGCTTTTTCCGTACTTTTCCACACTCAATCCCTGGTTAAGGCTTTGGGCGCGTCAGCAGAGCAGCCAAGGCGGCCTTGCCGCGGATGGCCTGCCGGCGCTGGTCCGCGTCCGGCAGGAAGGAGCGCACCAGCGTGTGAAAGGCAGGGGAGTGGTTGGGCTGGCGCATGTGGCACAGCTCATGCACAATCACATAATCACACAGGTCTGGCGGCAGATGGACCAGAGCGGCGCTCAGGGACATCGTGCCTCGGCCGGACATGCTGCCCCAGCGGCTGGCGGCGTTGGTATAGCGCACACAGGCAGGGTTCAGTCCTGTGACCTGAACCCAGTGGTCTATCCGGGGCTTCAGCATGCGTTCGGCCTGAGCCCTGCGCCAAAGCAGCACTTCCCGCAGGGTGTCGCATTTGGGCGCAAGCAAATGGCCATGATACTTCATGGCCATGGGAATGTTGCAGATGTGAACCGTCAGCGGGCCGTCCCAATAGGGCAGCAGCGCCCCCTCCTCCAACCGAAAGGAGCAGGGAGAAACGGCGGCTTGCTTTTGCAAAATCCAGTTCCGCTTCTGCTGCAAAAAGGCCTCAATTTCCTTTACCGGCGTAAACAATGGCGCCCGCACCACCAGCGCCCCATCCGGCTGCACGGTTATGCAGAGGGTGCGCCTGCCGGAGCGAATCAGCCGGTACTCAATCATAATTCAGTCCGGGATAATAACAGGCGGTGCGCACAAAGGTGGCGTTGCAGCTGGCGGCCAGCATGCGCTGCAATTCGTTGCGGCGAATCACATCCGCCTCCACATAGGTAACGCCCTTTTCGCTTAAAATTTTCATGCCTGCCGCGATCAGGGATTTGGCCAAACCCAGACGGCGGTATTCCGGCGTTACATACATGCCGATCAGCTTGGCGGCCTGACCCTCGCCGGTAAAGGCGATTTCGCCCACCACCTGGGGGCCGCGGCTCATATATAAGGCCATAAAATGGGGAAAGCTCATATACTTTTGCAGAAACTGCGGCTGCCAGGCGTTCATGCGGTAGGTGTTCATTCGCATCAGAAAGGCCTGAAATTCGGCCGCGTCGTTCATGGGCACATAGCCCATATCATAGCCCATGGGGGCCGCGGGACGGGCGCTGGGAACGCCCAAACGCACCACGTCCAGCGCGTCGTTGGCGTCAAAGCCGTTTTCCATGTAAAACGCCATCAGCTCCGTATCCTGGGGATTGACCTGGGCAAACAGACGGGCCTTGAACTGAGGGGTCTGCTCCCGCAGCTGCTGCGCACGGGCCAGCAGCGCCCCCAGCAGCATATCCCGGCCCGGACCTTTGGAACGCAGGCTCATAAACAGGTTAATGGGCCGCTCCGGAAACAGGTACGGGTGATAGGTATGAAGCA
Organism: uncultured Clostridia bacterium; assembly: GCA_934621505.1. GTDB lineage: Bacteria > Bacillota > Clostridia > Christensenellales > Aristaeellaceae > Limiplasma. The sequence goes on along the minus strand of CAKTUU010000003.1, from coordinate 88,336 downwards.
AAAATCCGTCCGCAACGGTCATATTGGCGCTGTCAGCCACATAAAAGATATTTTCCGGCGGCAGACCGTTTACGCTCTGCGGCGGGTGAAATACATGCATGAAAGCTCTTCGTCCTTTCCAAAGCGCCTATCCGACGCCTTTCCCCTTTATTTTACCCCAATGGCGTGGAATATGCAAGGCTGGGCACAGAAGCGTTACGCCTTCCACAGCGCCCGGCTCATGTCGCTGGGCATGCGCCAGTCGCCCCGGGGACTTAGGGATACGGAGCCTACCTTGGGACCGTCCGGAACGCAGTTGCGCTTAAACTGCTGGGAAAAAAAGCGCCGCAGGAAGGTTTCCAGCTGGGAGGTGATTTTCGCCTCGTCATACACGCCCGCAAAGGCCTGCGCAGCCAATATTTTCAGCTTTTCCGGCGCGGCGCCGCTGTCCATAAAATGGTACAGGAAGAAGTCGTGCAGGGCGTAGTCGCCCAATATATCCTCGGTGCGCTGGTTTAGCTCGCCATCGCTGACAGGCAGCAGCTCCGGGCTGATGGGCGTATCCAGCACATCCTGACAGACGGCGCTGACCGCGTCACCAAAATGGCGGGCGCTCAGGTAGGTGACCAGGCTGCGCACCAGGGTTTTGGGCACGGAGCAGTTGACGTTATACATGCTCATATGGTCGCCGTTATAGGTGCAGAAGCCCAGCGCGGCCTCGCTTAAATCACCGGTGCCCAGCACAATGCCGCCCACCTTGTTGGCATAGTCCATCAAAATCTGGGTGCGTTCCCGGGCCTGGCTGTTTTCGTAGGTTACGTCGTGTTTGCTTTCGTCCTGACCGATATCGCGGAAGTGCAGCTTCACCGCCTCGCCGATGGGGATTTCCTTCGCGCTGACCTGGAAAGCCTCCATCAGCTTGTCCGCGTTGGATTTGGTACGGGCGCCTGTGCCCATGCCCGGCATGGTAATGGCGTGAATGTCCTTGCGGGGCAAGCCCAGCAAATCAAAGGAGCGCACGGCAATGAGCAGAGCCAGGGTGCTGTCCAGACCGCCGGACACGCCCACCACCAGATTCTTGCAGCCAATGGAGGTAAGCCGGGTCATCAGCCCCGTGCATTGGATGTTGACGATTTCCTCCAGCCGCTCGTCCTTTTCCGGCCCGGCCGGCACAAAGGGCAGCGGCTCAATGGGACGCTGCAAGGGCAGGGGAGCCTCGGGAGGAGCGAACAGGGGCTCTGTCGTGTAGTCATAGTCATGCTTGGAGAGGGGCATCTGGTGGAAGCTGCCGTTGCGCTGGCGCTGGTAGCGCAGACGCTGAACGTCGATATCGGCCACGGCGCTGCTTCCCTTCAGCTGGAAACGCTGACCCTCGGCCAGTATGCGGCCGTTTTCAAACACGCCGGTGTAGCCGTCAAACACCAGGTCGCTGGTGCTTTCGCCAAAACCGGCTCCCGCGTAGGCATACCCTGCATACAAGCGGCCGCTTTGCTGGCTGATGAGCTGCTGGCGGTAGCGATGCTTGCTGACCAGCGCGTTGGACGCACTGGGGTTTACGATAATATCCGCCCCTTGCACAGCCAGCTGGCAACTGGGGGGGATAGGGGTCCACAAATCCTCGCACAGCTCAACGCCAAAGGTAAAATCACCCATGTCAAACAGGGTTTTCGCGCTTAAGTTGATGGGTTCGTCCTCTCCCATATCCAGTAAGGTATCCACATTGGCTCCGCTGACAAACCAGCGGGTTTCATAAAATTCATTGCCATTGGGCAGGTAGGTTTTGGGTACCAGGCCTACCACACAGCCATTTTGCAAAACGGCGGCGCAGTTATACAGCCTGCCATGGTCGTTTACCGGCAGGCCTACCACCACAGCCATGGCGCCGGTTTTGGCGGCAAGCCGCAGCATGGCGTTCCACGCGGCCTGCTGCACCTGCTGGTGCAAAAAAAGATCGCCCAGAGTGTAGCCGGTCAGGCACAATTCCGGAAATACGGCCAGCTGTACGCTTTGGGTTTTCAGGCGATGAATGGCGGTGGCGATTTCCTTTTCGTTAGCGGCCACGTCCCCCAGATGAACCCGGGGGCTGACGGCGGCGACGCGGGCAAATCCCTTCATGGGCGAATCCTCCTCTGTTTATGCTTAGGAAACCTTAATCAGCATGTTCTTTTGGTCGTCCATTTCCACGGTAATCATCCGGTCCTTTTCCATGGCCTTCAACAGGTCCGAAAACCGCTTAAAGCCAAGCGATTTTTCTGAAAAGCCGGGATAGCTTTGCTGCAAATCCGCCTTCAGGATGCTGGGATTGATTCGCTCAAACCCATCCTCCTTATAGCGCTTCAGCTGAGCGGCAATCAGGGTGCGCCAGTTTTCCCGGTTCATTTCCGGGGCGGCTTCCTTGCCGTTTTGGGCCAGAGACACCATTACGTTAAAATTGTCATTGCGGATGTGCAGGGTGCCGTATTGCTTGCTGAGCCGGTCCAGCAGCTTTAAAAAGGTGCCGCAGCCATAGGATTTTTCGTTAAAATCCGGCTGCAAACGCAGCAAAATGCCTTTTAGTTCGCTGGCGTACAGTTCGTCCTTGTCGGTTTGCTCGTCCAGAATGCCGGTCAGCAGCTTGTTCAGCTCCTGCTCGTCCAGCGGTTCCTTATCCGCCGAGGCTTTCTTTTTGGACACCGTTTTGCGGCTGCGGCCGCCTACGTTTTCCAGAAACTGAAATTCGTTGCAGGCGTTGATAAAAATAGTGCTGGCGGCCTCGCTGCGGCTGATGCCCAGCACGAATTTGCCCATGCTTTTCAGGCGGCCCACCAGCGGCGTATAGTCGCTGTCGCCGGACACAATGCAAAAGCTGTCAATCAGCGGGTTGGTAAAGGCCACCTCCAGCGCGTCCAGCACCAGAAGAATGTCGGCGTTGTTTTTCTGGCTGATGCCAAAGCGCAGACTGGGCACCACGGTAAAGGTGTTGGACAGCAGCACCTCTTTTAAATCCTTATACTGGTCGGTGTAGCCGTATACCTTGCCCAGCAGGATATCGCCGCGGATTTTGACCTTTTCCAGCACAGACAGCAGGGTATCCACCTTTGCGCCGCAGTTTTCCAAATCTACAAACAGGGCGAATTTTGACGTACTCATCCATGCCTCCTTAAATGCGGAAGGTGTAACGGTCGCCGCGAATCCACTGGCGGCTCAGATGCAGAGGCTCGCCATGCTGGTCCAGCACCAGCTCGTCCAGAATCAGCAGCGCCTCGCCGGGTTCGGTGGACAGCTGGCGGCTGACCATGGGGGTGGCGTGCCCCAGAGAAATGTCGTGGGTAGCGGACGTAGGCACCGCACCCAGCTGACACAGCAGGTCATACAGCGAACCGCTCACGTCCTGCTGAAGCAGTGGCTCATACTTGGGCGGAAAATGGTTGATTTCCAGCATGACCGGCACGCCGTCGCACAGGCGCAGGCGGCACAGGCACACGATCTGGCTGCCAGCCTCCACCCCAAGCCGCTCCACGTCCTCGCCGTCGGCCTCCTGCATTTGCAGGGAGATGACCCGGGCCCCGGGCTGGTGACCGGTTTGGCGGCAGGCCTGGCTAAAGCTGGTAATCTGGTGCAAATCCCGCTGAAGCCGCTCGGCCGCCACAAAGGTTCCCTTGCCCTGACGGCGCACCAGCATGCCTTCCTGCACCAGGTCCAGCAGGGCCTTGCGCACCGTAACCCGGCTGACGCCGTACACATCGCACAGCACCTGTTCGCTGGGAATGCGCGCGCCCGCCGGGTATACGCCCGCGGTAATATCGTTTTTCAGCCGTGTCATCAGCTGCTTGTACAAGGGGCTTTGGCTCTTTTTTTCTAGCTTGTCCTGCACGTTTGTTATCCTCCGTTACTCAATCCCAAAGAATGCCAGGAAGCCGGTCTGGTCCATAAAGGTGTAAATATCGCTGAAACAACCCGCGGGCATATGCAGCAGGAAAGGAGCGGCGGCCAGCGCCAGGGTTTTGCTGAAACGCTCTTTATATTCTTCCATATAGCTTTCGTTCAGGTGGAAGAAATCGTCCTGGTTATCAATAGGCCGGTCCTTCAGCACGGTATAGTCCGCGTCCCGCATGGCCGCGCTGTACGACAGGGTTACGGCGGGCCTGCCTGTTTGGGGATGCAGCCAATCCACCGCCAGAGACAGGTTGTAAGGCAGCTGGTCGTTGCTGCGGGTATACTGATAGGCAAAGGAAAGGGGAGCGGGCTGCTGATCCAGCGCCGCGCCGCTTACCGTAATGGCCGCGCTGCCCTGGGCGCTTAACTGGCCGTCGGTGGGCAGGCCGTCCAGAGCGACGGCCAGACCCAGGCGGTCCTCGCCGTCCAGAGACACGTTGATGGACCCGTTAATCGCGCCGTCCCGGTTGGTATAGGCAGCCTCCAGCAAATAGCCTTCCGCATCGGGCAGGGTCAGCGTCCAGCCGTCCGCGTCCTTTTCAAATACGGTGGTTTCGCCCAGCACATAGGTTTCCCGCTCGCCCTCTGCCGTAATGGTCATACCGGCCTGCTCAGGATCCAGATATTCCAGCACGTTTTCCAGCGAACTCAGCTTTTCAATGGCGATGTCCGACGCGCTCACCTGAACCAGCAGCGCGGTGAAGAAGAAATAGACAGGGTCTACCCCCGGTTCTTCCGTAGCCAGCAGGTCCAGCTTTTCACACAGGGCGTACAAATCGTCATAGGACACGCTGCGGCTGCCGGCGCCGGCAAGGGCCTCCCTGACCGGGGTATAATAGCTGTCGCCAATGTAATAGGCGGCCTCCGGGTACAGCAGCAGGCCGATCAGGGGCGTGGGCAGGTCCATAAAATAGTAGCCCTTGAGCATAAATTCCAGAAAATTATTCATCTGGAAATGCACGCTGGCGCCATCCAAAGCGGGGGAGCGCACATAGCGGAAGCTGTAATACCCGTCGTACTCCAGGGGAATCATTTCCTTGCCGTTCAGGCACAGGGAAGCGTCCATGCCAACCCGGCTGAATGGATTCAAAAACAGCTGGGTGTTGATGGTGCCCTTCAGGCTGACCTGATCCAGAAAGGTTTGCCAGTCCTGATAATGAGCCGCCCCGTCATCGGGAAAGCCGTCCGCGTGCAGACGCAGGGACAGGTCAAAATCCGACTGGGTAACCGGCAGATCCGGGTTGACGGTATCCGCCAGGGCGTAAACCGGCAGCAGCGTCAGGCATAAAAGCAGCGCCGCCACACGGGAGAAAATACGGGTAGCCTTCATTCGGAAAGGCGCCTCCTTTCAGGAAAAAGGGACGGCGTTTGGCGACGCCGTCCGGGGGAATTATTCCGCCGTTTTGGCGCGATGAGCCGCGCGGGCGCGATCCTCATGGCCCAAAATGCGTTTACGCATACGCAGGCTCTTGGGGGTAATTTCCAGCAGTTCGTCGTCGTCAATAAATTCCAGACATTCCTCCAGCGTCAGAGGATGCACGGATACCAGACGCAGGCTGTCCTCGCTGGCGGCGGCGTTGCGCATGTTGGTTACATGCTTTTGCTTGCACACGTTAACCACCAGGTCGTCCGGGCGGGAATTCTGGCCGCAGATCATGCCCTTGTAAACAGGCACCTGGGGCCCGATGAACAGGGTGCCCCGCTCCTGGGCGTAGAACAGGCCGTAGGAGTTGCTTTCGCCGTCCTCAAAGCACACCAGCGCGCCCACGTTGCGGTGGGGAATATCGCCCTTCACCGGCTCGTACTTTTCAAACACGGCGGACATAATGCCCTCGCCACGGGTATCGGTCATAAACTCGCTGCGGTAGCCAAACAGGCCCCGGGAGGGAACCAGGAACTCCAGACGCACCCGGTTTATGCCGTGCATGCTTTCCAGCGTGCCGCGGCGGCGGCCGATTTTTTCAATGACAGCGCCGGCGTAGGCCTGGGGCACGTCGGCCACCATGCGTTCAATAGGCTCGCACAGCTTGCCGTCAATCTGCTTGTACAGCACCTGGGGCTTGGACACCTGAAATTCGTACCCCTGACGGCGCATGTTTTCAATCAGGATGGACAGATGCAGTTCGCCGCGGCCGCGCACCTCAAAGGCGTCGGGACTGTCGGTTTCGTTGACCCGCAGGCTCACGTCGGTCTGCAATTCCCTGAACAGGCGGGCGCGCAGATGGCGGCTGGTGACGTAGGTGCCTTCCCGGCCCGCGAAGGGACTGTTGTTGACGGAGAAGGTCATGGTCACCGTAGGCTCGGTGATGGAAACGAAAGGCAGCGCCTCCACCTGCTCCGGGGCGCACACGGTATCGCCGATGCCGATGTCCTCAATACCGCTCATGGCCACAATGTCGCCCATGGAGGCGGACTTGGCGGGCACGCGCTTCAAACCGTCAAAGGTGTACAGGGCGGTCAGGCGCAGGGGCAGGGAGGTGGCCTTGGTATCGTAATTGATTTTGATAACGGTCATGCCCTCGCTGAGGGTGCCCCGGTTGATACGGCCAATGCCGATGCGGCCCACATATTCGTTATAGTCGATGGTGGAAATCAGCACCTGAGCGGGGCCTTCCATTTCGCCCTCGGGGGCGGGAATGTATTCCAGAATGGTTTCAAACAGGGGCCGCAGATCGGTGCCGGGCTGGTCCAGATCCAGCGTGGCGGTGCCTTCCCGGGCGCTGGCGTATACGATGGGACGGTCCAGCGCGGTTTCGTCCGCGCCCAATTCGATAAACAGGTCCAGCACCTCGTCCACCACTTCGTCGCAGCGGGCGTCGGGACGGTCAATTTTGTTGATGACCACAATCACCGGCAGCTTCAGCGCCAGCGCCTTGCGCAGCACAAAGCGGGTCTGGGGCATGGGGCCTTCAAAGCTGTCCACCAGCAGCAGCACGCCGTCCACCATTTTCAGCACGCGTTCCACCTCGCCGCCAAAATCGGCGTGGCCGGGGGTGTCTACAATGTTGATTTTGGTGTTTTTGTAATGCACGGCGGTGTTTTTGGCCAGAATGGTGATGCCGCGCTCCCGCTCGATGTCGCCGGAGTCCATCACGCGCTCCGCCACCTGCTGGTTTTCACGAAAAACGCCGCCCTGCTTGAGCATTTCATCCACCAGGGTGGTCTTGCCATGGTCAACGTGAGCGATAATAGCGATATTGCGAATGTCATTACGAACCATAAAAGGATTCCCTCTTTCTTTAACTGGGAGGCTCCGTTCCCCGCAGGCCCGCGGGGAACAGGCGTGTTCAAAGGCCTGGCTGTGGATTGACAGGCGGCGGATCAGGGGGCGACATCCTGCCGGATGTCGGTCAGTTCCAGCCCCTGGTTGTTTTCCTGGGCCAGACGAATGGACCATTCGTTTTCAAACAGCAGCACATCATGGTCCTCGCTGTCAAAGGCCCGGCCGCTGGTGGAGGTCAGCTTCAGCTTGTCCACCTCCACAGGGGTCTTAACCACCCAGCGCACATAGCGGAAGGGCAGGCGGTCCATCAGCATGGTTACGCCGTACTCGGTTTTCAGGCGGTGCTCCAGCACCTCAAACTGCAAAACGCCTACCACGCCCACCAAAAATTCCTCGCGTCCGGTTTCCGTGCGGCGGAAGGTTTGAATCGCGCCCTCCTCGGCCAGCTGCATAATGCCCTTTAAAAACTGCTTGCGCTTCATGCTGTCCTCAGGCCGCACCCGGGCGAAATGCTCCGGCGCAAACACGGGGATGGAGGCAAAGCGCAGCTTGGGCCCGTTGGACAGCGTATCGCCCAGATGGAAGCATCCCGGGTCAAACAGGCCGATGATATCGCCGGCGTAGGCGTTTTCCACTGCTTCCCGCTCATCCGCCATAAACTGCTGGGGCTGCTTCAGCTGCATCTGCTTATCCGTACCGGAATGGTACACCGTCATGCCCTTTTCAAATTCGCCGCTGACGATGCGCACAAAGGCCAGCCGGTCCCGGTGCGCCGGGTTCATGTTGGCCTGAATTTTAAAAATGAAACCGGAGAAATAGGGGTCCGTGGGCTGAATTTCTCCAATATCCGCCTCACGGGGCAGGGGCGGGGGCGTAATGGACAAAAACGCCTCTAAAAAGGGTTCCACGCCAAAGTTGGTTACGGCGGAACCAAAGAACAGGGGGGTCAGCTTACCGCTTAGCACCGCTTCCTTGTCGAAGGGGTCGCCCGCCTCGTCCAGCAGTTCAATTTCGTCCCGCAGACGGTCGCGGTAGTGCTTTTCCAGCGCCTTTTCCGCCTCGGGGCTGTCAATGTCAACGGACAGTTGGTCGGCCATGCTCATGCCGTGATTGCCGCCGGAATACAGCAGCACCTTGCCGCTGTTGCGCTGGTACACGCCCTGAAAATCCCCGTCCACGCCGATGGGCCAGTTCATGGGGCAGGACCGGATGCCCAGCACCTCCTCCAGTTCTTCCATCAGGGCAAAGGGGTCCTTGGACGCACGGTCCATTTTGTTGACAAAGGTAAAAATGGGAATGTTCCGCAGGCGGCAAACCTTAAACAGCTTAATGGTCTGCTCCTCAACGCCCTTGGCCGCGTCAATCAGCATGACGGCGGCGTCGGCGGCTACCAGCACACGGTAGGTATCCTCGCTGAAGTCCTGGTGGCCGGGGGTATCCAGAATGTTGATGCGGTAGCCGTCATACTCAAACTGCATGGCGCTGGAGGTTACGGAAATGCCGCGCTGCTTTTCAATATCCATCCAGTCGCTGGTGGCGTGACGCTCGGCCTTGCGGGCCTTGACGCTGCCTGCCTGACGAATGGCCCCGCCATACAAAAGCAGCTTTTCCGTCAGGGTGGTTTTACCCGCGTCCGGGTGGCTGATGATGGCGAAGGTCCGGCGCTTTTCGATCTGTTTCAGCGCTTGCGCGCTCAAGGTGGTTTCTGCCATGGAAGCTGTGTCCCTCTCTTCCCTGCTTGGATAAAACATAGTACAACATCTTATTATACTATGGGCGCAAAAGCAGCGTCAAGCATACAGGTTGGTTTTTTCAAAAAAAGTTGCGATGGGGGAAAGCTGCCGCCGGGCAATCAAAAAAGCGCCCGCGAAGGCGCTTATAGATCGTTGACAAACAGCGGCTTGGATGCCGCGCCCGCGAACAACGCTGCGCTGGTTCGCGGGAAAAGAGGTGTGGCACAAGGCTTAGGGGCGCTGCCCCTAAAACCCTGGCAGGAGGCAGTGACTCCTGCACCTCCGATTTTTTCAGCAGGCTGAAAGCGCCCGCGAAGGCGCTTATTTGGCTTTGACTTTGTTGCCGATTTTGTTTTCCGTGCCGTTCAGCAGGCGCTTGATATTGGCCCGGTGGCGCAGCACGCACAGGGCCAGCAGAATGACCGCGAACAGACACAGCGGCCAGTTGCCCCAGCGGAAGATCAGCACCAGCAACACAAAGCTGAGCAGCATGGTCATGCTGCCCGCGCTGATGTAGCGGGTAATGGCGATAACGGCCAGACACAGCAAAATGGAAATGCCGCCCAGCAGGGGATCCACAAACAGAATCACCGCTACGGAGCAGGCCACGCCCTTGCCGCCCTTAAAGCCGTAGAACACGGGCCAGTTATGGCCGATAATGGCGCACAGACCCGCCAGCAGCGTGCCGAAGCGATCGATGCCGAAGGTAGCGCCGGGTAAAAGCAGCGAACCGGCCAGACAGGCCAGCATGGCCTTGGCAAAGTCGCCAATAAAGGTTGCCAGGCCATTCTTGGTGCCCATTACCCGCAGCATGTTGCTGGCGCCGGTGTTATGGCTGCCGAATTTGCGAATATCCACCCCCTGCGCGCTGGACAGGGTAATGCCGGTGGAAAAGCAGCCCAGCAGGTAGCTGATTGCAGCCGTCAGCAACGTAAGCAGAATCTTCATCAATGAGGCCCCCCCTCTGCGATTTAGCGTATGTTATAAAAACATCCATCATTATAGCATAGCTTTGCAAAAAAGCAAATATCAGGCCTTCTGGGTAAAGCTGTTGTGGCAGCGGCTGCAAGTGACCGTAACCACGCCGGTTCCGCGGGGAACGCGCAGCCAGGCTTTGCAGCCGGGGCACTTAAAGTATTTGTACTTTTTACGATTTTGAAATCTTACCTTGGCCTGACGGCGCAGGGTGCGCCGCTTTTCAGCGGCGGCCACATAGCGGCGATTTTCATCGCTGCGCTTTTCGTTGTTGCGGGAAAACATGCGAAAGACGCAAAACACATACGCCGCAAAGCCCAGCACGCTTAGCAGAAAGCCCAGAACAGGCAGGACGGGAACCTGAATGGACCCGATAATCGATCCCAAAAGATAGCAGGCCAGGCCGGTCCACAGCAGCGCCATGGACAGTTGGTCCACTCCGTGACGGCCAGCCATAAAACGGCGGGCCGCCTGCTTGATTTTTTCCCAAAAGGACATGGTGATAACCTCTTTTCACAATGGTTTAGCAGCAATAAAAGCCGCGGCCGTAACCGCAGCAGCAGTTGCACAGCAGATTGGCCGCGATCAGGGTCAGACAGGGATTGGCGCATAGATAGGAACCAAAGCCGCCCTGTGCGCCCCGCTGACCATAGGCCTGTCCACCCGCGTTCAGCTGGGCCAGCAGCTCGCGAAAGGCGGGCTCGTCCGGGGCCATATTGCTGGCGGTGCGGGCGTTGTTCAGCGCGGCGATGCGGTTGCCAAGACCCATATTGGCCCGGGCGTTCCAGTAATACCAGGCCGCCTTGCGGTTTTGCACGCCGGTCAGCAGGTTCAGCGCCTCCTGATACCGGCCCGAAAGCACGGCCTGGGCGGCGCTTTTCAGCTGGGGGTCGTTCTCGGTATACGAGCTGGTCTGGTAATTGCGGCGCTGGCCGCCCCCAAACAAATCCTCAAAATCAAAGCCGAAGCCGCCAAAGTCAAAACCGCCGCGGTTGCCGTAGCCCTGACTGCCATACCCTTGTCCGCCGTAGCCCTGCCCGCTGTAGCCGCCGTAGCTCTGTCCGCTGTAGCCCTGGCTGCCATAGCCGCTTTGACCGCCGCTCTGGTACTGGTCCTTGTGCTTGATCAGCAGGGTATAGGCCTCGTTTACCTCCTTCATTTTGGCTTCCGCCTCGGCGGAGCCATCGTTCAAATCCGGATGGTATTTTTTGGCCAGCCTGCGGTAGGCCGACTTGATTTCATCATCCGACGCGCCGTGGGGCACGCCCAAAACCTCATAGGGGTCTCTCATACCCCGTCCTCCTTATGCGTGCGTTCCGGCACGCCTTGCTTACGCTCCCGCCGGATGCGTTTCTGCTCGTAGCGGGACCAGCAACCAGCATACAGGATATTGCGCAAAATGTCCATATCTTTTACCAGGGGTAATGTTTCAAACGCGTTGGTGCATTCGGCAATCAGCAGGGTCAGGCTTTCCTTTACAAAGCTTTCGTAATCCGGCTGATCCCGGTAGGGCAGCAGGGGGTTAAACCGCTTGCGCCGTTGGTCCCGGTCCAGGTCGTCGTAAGCGTCCATCAGGTAGATGAAACGTCCCAGCCCCTCGCCCACCTGCTGAAGGGTATCCGCCCACATGTCGTCCTGATAGCGGTACAGCGTCCCCAGCATCTGACCGGTCAGGTTGGCCAGCCGGTCCAGCGAAGGAGAATCCGACTTTTCCAGAACGGCAATTTGTTTAAGACAGCTTTCCAGCGTCTGGCATTTTTCCGGGTAAAAGGCGGCAATGCGTTCGTAATCCTTACGCAGCAGCGCGGCTTCCGCCCTGCCGGTCAGGCTGTGGTCGTCCTGCCAGTCGTCCAGGCATTTGTGGTAGGCCAGGGCGATGTTCATATCGCAGCAGTAGGCGGCCAGCGAATTGCGCACCCAAGGATGGGGCTTGAACGGGTGAGGCAGGCAGCGGGCCGTGCCCCGCTGCTCATCCGGCTCGTACAGGGAGCTGAGCAGCAGATACAGAAACGTGCTGTCAAAGCTGAGGGTCAGCCGCCCAACCGAGCCGTACCTGGCCCCCAGTTCGTGACACAAGCCGCAGTAGGCGGCCCGGTAGCGGTCCTGCTGCTCCTGCGTCAGGCTGCCAGCGGCAATGGTGACATAACCAAACAAGGCCCGGCCTCCTTAGTGACTGCTGTTGTTGTTATCGCTGGAGGTAAAGTCCGCGTCCATGGCCCCGTCCTCGGCGGAGAAAGCCGTGTTGTCCACAAAGCGGCCTACCGCCTGCAGCGCCTGGGTCAGCTCCTCCGTGGCGTTTTTCAGCGCCTGATCGTCCTTGCTGTCCAGGGCGGATTTGACCTTTTTCCGCAGGGCTTCAATGCGCTCCTTGTCCTCGGGATTCAGCTTCTTCTGGGCGCTCTTGGCCTGATACAGCAATTCCTCGGCGTGGTTGTGCAGTTCGGCGCTCTTGCGGCGCAGGGAGTCCTCGGCGGCGTAGCGCTCCGCGTCCCGGATGGCCTGGTCAATCTCGGCGGAGGACATGTTGGAGCTTTGGGTCAGGGTAATTTCCTGGAATTTGCCGGTGCCCAGATCCTTGGCGGATACGTTCACAATGCCGTTGGCGTCGATGGAGAAGGTGACCTCAATCTGCGGCACGCCCCGCAGCGCCCGGCGGATGCCGCTGAGGCGGAACCTGCCCAGGGTTTTGTTGCAGCTGGCAATTTCCCGCTCACCCTGCAAAACGTGAATGTCCACGCTAGTCTGGAAATTGGCCGCAGTGGTAAACACCTGACTGCGCTTTACCGGCAGGGTGGTGTTGCGGTCGATAATGCGGCTGAATACATCGCCCATGGTTTCAATGCCCAGGGACAGCGGCGTTACGTCCAGCAGCAGCAGGCCCTTGACCTCGCCCTTAAGCACGCCGCCCTGCAAACACGCGCCCATGGCTACGCACTCATCCGGGTTGATGTCCTTGCTGGGCTCCTTGCCGGTAAAGCGCTTGACGGCGCTTTGCACCGCGGGAATACGGGTGGAGCCGCCTACCAGCAGCACACGGCTCAGGTCGCTGGGGGTCAGACCGGCGTCGTCCATGGCCTGCTTCACCGGGCCCATGGTGGCTTCCACCAGGTGCGCGGTCAGTTCGTCAAACTTGGCCCGTGTCAGGGTCATTTCCAAATGCCTGGCCCCGTTATGATCGGAATACAGGAAGGGCAGGTTGACGCTGGCGCTGGTGGCGGAGCTCAGTTCAATCTTGGCCTTCTCCGCAGCCTCCCGGATGCGGCTCATGGCGGTGGTGTCCCGGGTCAGGTCGATGTGCTCCTGCTTTTGGAAGCACTCCACCAGATAGTTGGCCACGCAGTTGTCAAAATCATCGCCGCCCAGACGGTTGTTGCCCGCCGTGGCCAGCACCTCGATGACGTCGGCGTTGATGTCCAGAATGGATACGTCAAAGGTGCCGCCGCCCAGGTCAAAGACCATAATTTTCTGCGCGCCGCTCTTATCCATGCCGTAGGCCAAAGCGGCGGCGGTTGGCTCGTTGATGATGCGCAGCACGTTCAGCCCGGCGATTTTACCCGCGTCCTTGGTGGCCTGCCGCTGGCCGTCGCTGAAGTAAGCGGGCACCGTAATCACCGCGTCGGTGACGGCCTCTCCCAGATAGGCTTCCGCGTCCTGCTTCAACTTTTGCAGGATAATGGCGCTGATTTCCTGAGGTGTATAGCTCTTGCCGTCGATGGTTACCCGGTTATCCGTGCCCATTTCCCGTTTGATGGAGGAGATGGTGCGCCCGGGATTGGTAACGGCCTGACGCTTGGCCGCCGCGCCTACAATACGTTCGCCGTCCTTGGTAAAAGCCACCACGGACGGGGTGGTGCGTCCGCCCTCCGCGTTCGGGATGACGACGGGGTCGCCGTTTTCCATAAAAGCCACGCAGGAATTGGTGGTGCCTAAATCAATACCGATGGTCTTGCCCATGTCAAAATGCCTCCTGGCTGACAATTCTTGATACGGTATCAAGCATACCCCATACCCATGGAGAATGTATAACTGAAAAATGAAGAAACCGTAAATTTTTACGAGTTTTACATGAATCGCCCCCTTTTCGGGCATACCAGCGCAAAAGGGGGAAGCTAAAATGAACCCGTATTTTTGGCTGTTCGCGCTGATGGCGCTGGCCATTACGCCGGCAGAGGCCCAGGCGCGGCTGGAATGGAACGATGGGTTTGCCTTTCATCTGAAAATACGGATAGGCGGCCTGCCCATTCCCATGCCCCGGGCAAAGGGTAAAAAAAAGGACCAGAGTCTGGACTGGCTGCTGGCGTTTTTGAGCAGGCGCAAGGCCATTCTAAAGGCCGCCGGGCTGAAGGTACGCCGGGCGGTGATTCGCCTCAGACTGGGCACGAAGGATGCGGCGGCTACGGCGCTGGCCTGCGGGGCCCTGTGCACGGCGCTGCAAACCCTGCGCCTGTGCGGGCTTACCGTTTTGCATGGCCGTGTGGAGCCGGATTTTCAGCGCACGACCCCGGAAGGGTATTTGGAATGTATGATTTTTACCCGGCTGGGCAGTCTAGCCATGGCGGGCATGATTCTGTATCTGGAATATGCCAAAAGGGTCAAAAGCAAGGAGGACGGCTATGCAACAGCAGCATCCCATTGACAACATGATGCAAACCACCATGCAGAGCATTCGCAGCATGGTGGATGTAAACACGGTGGTGGGCGCGCCGGTCAGCGGCACCCACGGCACCACCATCATTCCCATTTCCAAGGTCAGTTTGGGCTTTGTGGCGGGCGGCGGAGAATACGCGGTGGAGGATGGCAAAAACCACCCTGTCCCTACGGACGTATTCCCCTTTGCGGGAGGCACTGGGGCCGGTGTGTCGGTGCAGCCGGTGGGCTTTCTGGTGGTGGGGGAGGGCACGGTAAAGGTGTTGCCCGCCCAGACCAGCGGCGCGATGGAACGCATGGTGGAGCTGCTGCCTCAGCTTTTGGAAAACCTGAACCAGAATGGGGAAAAGCAGCTTTCCTTTGACGAGGATCTGCAATGAAACGCCGCCTGATGGGAAAGCTGCGCGCCCTGGCGATGCTGCTGTTTTGCGCCCTGCTGACCCTTCCCCGCCCCTGCGGGGCCGAGGAGGGCGAGCAGGTGGACAGCAGCGCCCGTGCCGCCGTGCTGATAGAGCGGGAAACAGGCAAGGTGCTGCTGTGCCATAACGCGGAGGAACCCCTGCCCATGGCCTCCACCACCAAGGTGATGACGGCGCTGATGGTGCTGGAATCCGGCCGGCTGGACGATGTGGTAACCGTTGGGCGCAACGCCTATGGCGTACCGGGCACCAGCATCTATTTGAACCTGGGCGAGCGGATTGCCATGAAGGACCTGCTGTACGGGCTGATGCTGGCCAGCGGAAACGACGCCGCGGTAGCCATTGCAGAGCATCTGGGCGGGGATGTGGATACCTTTTGCCGGCAAATGACCCGGCGGGCGGCGGAACTGGGCTGTCAGGACACGGTGTTTGTCAACCCCAACGGGCTGCCCGCCCAGGGGCATCACACAACGGCCCGCGATTTGGCCCTGATTGCCCGGCAGGCCATGACCTATCCGCTGTTTCGAGAGATCGTCAGCACCCGGCGCGCGTCCATCCCCTGGGAGGGCCGCAGCTATCAGCGCATTTTGAACAACAAAAACCGGCTGCTGTCCAGCTATGAGGGAGCAACCGGCATTAAAACCGGTTTTACCCGGGCGGCGGGCCGGTGTCTGGTATTTGGCGCACGCCGGGATGGAATGGAAGTGATCGGCGTGGTGCTGAACTGCGGCGACTGGTTTGACGAGGCCGCCCGGCTGATGGACATGGGCTTTGACCGCTACGAGCTGTTTGCCGCGCTGGATCAGGGGGAAACCCTGCGGGCGCTGCCGGTGCATGAAGGACGGCAGGAAACGGTTTATGTATGCGCCGCCGGAAAACTGTGCGCCCCGGTGCCCAAAGGGACAACGCCTGTTTTGGAACTGGATATGCCGGACAGTCTGGAGGCGGGCATGACCGAAGGCGATCAGGTGGGGGAGGCGCGGCTGGTATGGGAAGGGCAAACCCTGTCCGCCGTCCCGCTGGTGCTGGCCCAGGACGCGCTGAAACGGGATTATGGCTTTGAACTGGAAAAAATTCTGCTGCACTGGCCCAGTCGGGGCCAGACGCTGGCGGAATAAGACAAACAGAAACGAACCCTCGGAAGGAGAAGCTCCTTCCGAGGGTTTTGCGCAAATCAAATGATTTTTCCGGGATTCAGAATGCCGTTGGGATCAAAGGCCGCCTTGATGCCGCGCATCAGCCGCAGCTGGGTATCGCCCACACTTTCCCGCAGAAATTCCCGCTTGGCGTGACCAATGCCGTGTTCGCCGCTGACAGCGCCATTCAGACGACGGGCCTCGGCGTAAAGCCGCTCCATTACCTGTTCCACGGTGGTATGCCAGGTGCGGTCGTCCAGACCGTCCTGACACACATAAATGTGCAGGTTGCCATCCCCCGCGTGTCCAAAGGAACAGATGCGCACGCCCAGTTCCCTGCCAATTTCCACGCTCTTTTTCACAAAGGCGGCGATGCGGTCCCGGGGAACAACCACGTCGCACTCGTCCATGCTGAGGGTGCTGCCCTTAATGGCCTCCAAAAAAGCGCCGCGGGCATTCCAGATGCTTTCCTTGCGCTCGTCCGTATCCGCCAGCAGCACGTCCACCGCGCCCAGGCGCAGCGCCAGATCCGTCAGCGTGTCAATGGAGGGGCGCAGCGCTTCGGGGCTCGCGCCGTCCAGCCGCACCAGCAGGTACGCGTCCGCGCTGGTATCGGGGAACTGCTTGCCCAGATAGGTTTCCGCGCTGGTGATGACCTCCCGCTCCATAAATTCCACGGCGGTGGGCTCGCAGCCGCAGCCCAGCACCTGGGGAACGGCCTCGATGCAGGCGTCCAGGCTGTTAAAGGGAATCAGCAGGGACAAATTGGTCTTGGGTTCCGGCACCAGCTTGACGGTCAGCTGGGTCAAAAAGGCCAACGTGCCCTCGCTGCCCACCATCAGGTCAATCAGGCTGTAGCCGCTGGAGGTTTTTACGTTTTTGCCGCCCAGCTGCAAAATCTCGCCAGTGGGCAGCACCACCTCCATGCCCAGAATGTAGTCCCGGGTAACGCCGTAACGCACGGCGCGCATGCCGCCTGCGTTGGTCATGGCGTTGCCGCCCATGGTAGCGGTTTTTTCGCCGGGATCCGGGGGATAAAACAGCCCCGTTCCTTCCAGACTTTTGGGGAATTCCATCAGCAGAACGCCGGGCTCCACTGTGGCGGTCATATTCTTTTGATCCACTTCGATGACCTTTTTCATCTTTTCAGTGGACAGTACAATGCCGCCGTCAATGGGCACGCAGCCGCCGCACAGGCCGGTGCCCGCGCCGCGGGGGGTAACGGCGATGTTTTGCCGGTTGCAGTAAGCCAGCACCCGGCTGATTTCCTGAGCCGTCAGCGCCTGCAAAACCGCCTCCGGGGTGAAATGGCCGTAAATGGTCATTTCGTCATGGGTATAGTCGCTGGAAATCGCCTCGCCGCTGAATACGCGGCCGGGCATAACGCTTTCAAAGAAGGCAAGATCCTGACGGTCTACCGTTTTGAAGGGTTTCATTTTCCCGCCTCCTTCAATTGCGCAATCAGCTTGGGCAGGACGTCGTACAGATCGCCCACCATGGCCACATGCGCCACGTTAAAAATGGGCGCGTCCGGATCGGTGTTGATGGCCACAATGTGGTCGCTGGCGTTCATACAGGCGGCAAACTGAATGGCGCCGCTGACGCCGCAGGTAATGATCAGCTTGGGCCGTACCGTGCGGCCGGAAAGGCCGATCTGGCGGTCGTTGGCCGCCCAGCCCTTTTCCACCAGGGGTCGGGACACCGCCCAGTCGCCGCCCAGCAGCGCCGCCAGTTCCTGAATCATCGCCAGATCCGCTTCCTTTTGCAGGCCGCGTCCACCCACCACCAGCACATCCGCGTCGGAAATGCTTTTGGCCGCAGGCACAGGCACGGTGGACACATGGGTGACAGGAGAAGCCGCGGCGGCCTTGGGCAGCTTGCGGAGCAGAATTTCACCGGAGGCTTCCTCGCGGCGAACCGGCTGATTCATCACCTTATAACGCACGGTGGCAAACTGGGGCCGGGTGTGGGTGGTGATGATCTGGGCCATGATGTTGCCGCCAAAGGCGGGACGAATCTGCACCAGATCCGTATTTTCCCGCAGCTCCAGCTGGGTACAGTCGGCGGTCAGGCCGGTGTGGAAACGGGTGGACAGACGGGGCGCGAGACTGCGTCCCAGAGAGGTAGCGCCAACCAGCACCACGCTGGGCTTGGTCAGGCGAATGTAGTCCTCCACGCAGGCGGCGTATGCGTCCGCCCGGAAAAAGCCCAGAGCGGGATCGTCATACACGGCTACTTCGTGAACGCCGTAATGGCGCAGTTCTTCCGCGCAGGCGGAAACGCCGCTGCCCACCAGCACGGCGTTCACCTCAAAACCAATGGGCGCGGCCATTTCCAGGGCCTTGCCGATCAGCTCCAGGCTGACGGGATGCAGCCGCCCGTCGCTGACCTCGGCAAAAACCAGAATATCCCGCCACACACGTTTATCTACGGATTCTACTTTGGTTTCCAGTTTCAGAATGGCCTGTTCCGGGCAGTTTTTGACGCACAGCCCGCAAACCTTGCAGGCGGCGTTCATCTCCGGCTTGCCATCCTTCATTTCAATCGCGCCAAAGGGACAGTTTTGCACGCAGAGGCCGCAGCCTATGCACTTGCGTTCCAATATGGCGATTTGTGCCATGGTTGCCGCCTCCTTTTAGACAAATTTCCACTTGCGCAGCGTATCGTACAGCCGGTTCGCCAAACCGTCGCCCGTCCAGGTTTCCCGCTCCACATCGTTTTGGGGCGGGAAAATACGCTCCACCTGGGTGGCGCTGCCGGACAGGCCGTAGTGGTTGGCGTCCGTATCCAGAAAGCTGTCCAGCCCCTGAATATGAATGGGTTTTTCCCTGATTTCCCGCTCGGTTTTCAGCGAGGGCAGACGGGGCATAAAAATGTCCTGCTCCACCGTTACCAGACAGGGAAAAGGCATATGCACGGTTTCAATCACGTCCTGCAGCTGCTGCTCCACGTTGATGCCGTCGCCCGCCAGATCAATTTTGCTGACCCACGCCGCGTGGGGAATGCCCATATGCTCGGCAATGGAAGGACCCACCTGTGCGGTGTCGCCGTCTGTGGTCTGTTTGCCGCACAGGATCAGGTCAAAGTCGCCCACGCTTTGAATGGCCTGGGACAAGGTATAGCTGGTTGCCAGCACGTCAGCGCCGCCCAGCCGGCGGTCGCTGAACACATATCCATCATCCGCGCCCATCATATAGGCTTCCCGGACGACGGCCTGCGCCTGGGGCGGACCCATTGTACCCACCGTGACCGTGCCGCCGTGCTGCACCTTCAGGCGCAGCGCGGTTTCCAGGGCGTACAGGTCATAGGGGTTCATTTTGCTTTGAATGCCGTCCCGTTTCAGAACGCCGGTTTTTTCGTCCACCTGCACCTTGTTGGTGGAGGGAACCTGTTTGATGCACACGAAGATGTTCATAAACGTTTACCTCTGCACACGGCCGGAGGCGTTGCCGCCCATCAGGGCCAGAACTTCCTTTTCACTGCACAGGTTGAAGTCATGCTCGATGGTCTGCTTCAGGCAGCTGGCCGCCACGGCAAACTCGATGATGTCCTGGGGCGCCATGCCCTTGCGCATGGCGTGAATCAGGCCGCCGCCAAAGCTGTCGCCGCCGCCTACGCGGTCCACCAGCTTAATCAGGTAGTTCTTGCTCAGGTAGCTCTTGCCATCCATGTACAGCATGCCGGCCCAGTTGTTTTCGCTGGCGCTGATGGAGCCGCGCAGGGTGATGGCCACGGCCTTGCAGCCAAAGCGGTCGGTCAGCTGCTTGGCAACGCTGACATAGCCTTCCTTGTTCAGCTTGCCGCTCATAATATCGGTGTCGGCGGCCTCGATGCCGAACACGTCCTTGGCGTCCTCCTCATTGGCAATCAGCACGTCCACATAGGGAACCAACTGGCCCATGACCTGGCCGGCCTTTTCCCGGGTCCACAGCTTGCCGCGGTAGTTCAGGTCGCAGCTGACGGTAATGCCCTTTTCACGGCACTTTTTCAGCGCGTCCAGGGTAATTTCGGGCAGCTGGCCGCCCAGCGCCGGGGTGATGCCGGTCCAGTGGAACCAGTCCACGCCGTCCAGCAACTGATCCCAGTCAAACTCCTCCCGCTTGGCCAGGGCGATGGCGGAATTGGCGCGGTCGTAAATGACCTTGCTGCCGCGCTGGCTGGCGCCCTTTTCGCAGAAGTAGATGCCCAGACGATCGCCGCCCCGCAGCATGCGGGAGGTATCCACGCCAAATTGACGCAGGGCGTTGACGGCGCACTGGCCGATTTCGTGAGCGGGCACCTTGGACACATAGGCGGCGTCGTCGCCGTAATTGGCCAGAGAAACCGCCACGTTGGCCTCGCCGCCCGCGTAGGTGGCCTCAAACGTGTTTGCCTGTACAAACCGGCCGTAGCCTTCCGGGTTCAGCCGCATCATGATTTCACCGAATGTTACTACCTTTTTCATTGTTCTTCTACCGCCTTTCGGAATTCTTTTGCCAGAGCCGTAATTTTGTCCCATTCGCCGTTGGCGATCCAGTCTTTATTGACCAGGTTGCCGCCCACGCCTACGCCGCAGCAACCCGCCTTCAGGAAGTCCGCGGTGTTCTTTTCATTCACGCCGCCCACGGCCATCAGGGGAATGTTGGACAGGGGGGCCTTGATGGCCTTGATGTAAGCGGGCCCCAGGTTTCCGGCGGGGAATACCTTGACCGCGTCCGCGCCCGCCTGATGGGCGATGACGATTTCGCTGGGGGTAAGCGCGCCGGGGAAGGCGCACAGGCCCGCCGCCTTGACCTTGCGAATCAGGTCCGGATTGGTGTTGGGGGTAATGATGTACTTGGCGCCCGCGTCGATGGCCATTTGCAGCTGTTCCTCGGTGATGACGGTGCCAGCGCCCGCCAGCATTTTGCCCGCCATATGGTCGCCGATGGCCTTGATGGCCGCCGCCGTATCCTTCCAGGTTTCGGGCTTCTGCTGGTTAAAGGTAACCTCCATCAGGTCGATGCCGCCTGCGTACAGGGCGTCCGCCAGCTTCAGCATGTATTCGGGGTTCAGCCCGCGTACAATGGCAATAATTTTGCTTTTCTGGACCCATTCCAATGTAGTCATATGCAATTTCCTCCATTCTGAGAATCCTCAGATATCTTTTGTAGTATAACTTTGCCCAAACCGCTTTGTAAAGGGCAAAGAAACGGTATAAATCGAAAAAAAATCGTCTTGCAATTCCCGTTCAAACGGGATATAATACCTAAATTGTAATAGATTGATTCGTTAAATTTCAAACAAACAGGAGGCAGCCATGGAACTTTTTGAACGCTATGAGCAGCTGAACCAGACCGTTGAACAGTTAAACGCCCAGGCCACCGCCCGGCGGGATTTGCCCTATATTCGCCTGCATGATTATGTGCATTACTGCGATGTAAAAATGTTTGTGCACGCCTACACCCGGCGGCTGCGGCTGAGCGATGAGCAAACCGCGGATGTGCTGGCCTTTTGCTACCAGGATACCCTGCGGCTGAAAAACAGCCTGGGCCCGGTGGACTTATACGCCTTTACCTTTCATTATTTAAAATGCATGACCTACCGCACCGGCAACCTGGACACGCCGGACGACTGTGTGGAAAAGCTGGATATGGAACGCTTTTCCCTGTACCGTCAGGCCAGGGAAAAGCAGTGGCGTGGCGAAACGCTGACCGCCGACGAGCAGGAAATTCTGCGGCGCACCGTGCAGGACGCGCTGGACGCGATGAAATAAACTGGCAGGACGGGCCGCAGTTTTATTGCGGCCCGTCCTGCCGTATTCAGCTTTGTCGAAAAGGATTGCCGTTTCCCAGATAGGTACGAATAATGGTTTCAAACTCCTGACGGTTGTGCGCGCCAATATCGGCGAAGATTTTGTTCAGCCGGTAACGCAGGGTACTGCCGCTGATGAACAGCTCATCGGAAATCTGCTCGTAGCTTTTGCCGTCCATCATGCCCCGCATAATGCGCAGGTCGGTTTCATCCCGCTGGTTGATGCAGTTTTCAATGCCCACCAGCAGGGCGATGGTGGGGTTGTGGTAAAAGTGATCCTGCAGGGTGGGGGCCACAGCGCCCTCGCCCGCTTCAATGCAGGTGTTGGCGGTGCTTTGGCGAATCAGCAGGCGGCTGGGCACGGTCATTTTCAAAGCGGTCTGCTGGGATTTGTCGTTCTTCATTAAAAAACGCCATACGTTAAAGGCCTGCTCGCCCACCACCAGCATATCCATGGTCATGCTGGTAATGGACGGGATGTGATACCGCCCGATGGCCATGTTGCCAAAGGAGGCCACAAACAGGTCGTCCGGTACGCGAGTGCCGTTTTTTTGCAAAAAATCCACCAGCCATACGGCGATGACGTCATTGGGGCAAATGGCCGCGTCGTAGCGGCTGTGTACCTGCAAAAACTGCTCAAAGCTCTCGCTGGGGTCCTGCTCCCACAGCCACACGTCCTCGTCCTTGAGCAAATTGCCCCAGGCGGCCACGGCGCTCATGGCGGCGTGGTAGCGAAAGTTATCGTTGATGGACCGGCGGCCAAAGCCCACCAGGGCGATGCGCCGCTTTCCGCAATTATATAGGTAGTTAACCAGCTGCTGGGTTTCCGTGCGGCGGGATGGGGTGGCGCAGGACACGTCGTGACCAAACTGCTCGGAATCCGTACCGGCCAAAACCGCGTACCTGCCGTGGGATCGCAGCCGGGCGATGGCCTTTTGAATAAAGGGCATGCTTACGCCCGTTACAATGGCTACCCCGGGCAGGGTTTCAAAATCCGTTTCGTCAAAGCGGGCGTCGCTGATCAGCCTCAGGCGCATATTGCACCGGGCCGCCGCCGTGCGAATGCCCTGAATGGTATTGGCGTACTGCGAGGAAGAAGCGGATTTTTCGTCTACAAACACAGGAATCATCTGGTCGCGCATCGGGCGGCGCCTCCTTTCAACAGCCCTGCAGGGCCGGTCGCAAAATATGGCTAAATATATTATACTCTTTTTTCAAAAAAAGCAAGACGAATTATGGAAAAAGCCTGTGGCCCGCTTTGGCGTTGAGCCTGTTATCGGGGCAAGGATATAATGTGTGTACGGATAAAAAGTCTCAGGAGGTTGACCGACTGATGGAATCATTCATACGTCTTGCGCCTGACGTATATCGTCTTGCGGTGACTTTTCCAGGATGCTGGGCCGGAGCCACCCTGGTAACAGGACGGGAAAATATCCTTGTGGATACCGGCGGCTGCGCTGAAACCGTGGACAGCGATATCGTGCCCGCGTTGACCCAGCTGGGGCTTACCCCCAAAGATATCCACTGGATGGCCATAACCCATATCCATGGCGACCATGTGGGCGGCTGCGCCCGGCTGAAGGAACTGAACCCCCAAATGAAGGTGGCCGTGTATGTGGACTCCAGAGACCGCATGCTGGACCCCCTCAAGTATTCCAAGGCCATTCGGGCCACGTTTCCCCAATATAGCCCGGCGGCTCCCGCCGTTCTGGATGGGGTAAAGCCGGATTTGCTGCTGACCGACGGCGGAAAGCTGGGGGATCTGCGGCTTTTGCACACCCCGGGCCATGATACGGACGCGTGCTGCTACCTGGACGAGCGAACCATGACCCTGATTACCGGCGATTCCCTTCAGCTGAACGGCACGGTATCCCAGGGCTGCGCTTTGCTGATGGACGCGCAGGGCTATGAAAAGACACTGCGCCGCCTACTGGAAATGCCCATTTGCAACATCGTCTGCGGCCACCCGTATCTGCCCCTGGGGGCGGACGCTATCGGTCCGGAGGCGTCCCGGAAATATCTGGAGGCCTGTCTGGCCTGCGCCAAGCATGACGAGGGCTTTGTGCACGGCATGATGGCGGCCGGGGTTACCGACCCGGCGGAAATCGCCCGGGCGTTGATTCGCGAAGTTGGCGGGAAGGAACCGGCATACCTTTTCCTTCCGTTATACACCGTTACGGAATACATGAAAAAGGAGTATGCAAAATGAAAAAATCGGTTCTCATTACGGGTTCCTCCCATGGAATCGGCGCTGCCTGCGCGGAGGCCTTCGCCAAGGAAGGCTATGACGTGGGCATCAACTACTGCAATTCTCCGGACGGCGCCATGGAAGTGGCGGAAAAGTGCCGTGCGCTGGGCGCGGACGCTCAGGTTTACAAGGCGGACGTGTCCAAGCGCGAGGACTGCGAGGCCATGCTGAACGCCTTTATCGATCACTTTGGCAAAATCGACGTGCTGGTGAACAACGCGGGCGGCGCGCTGAAAATGCCCAAGGGCGGTTTTGTGGATATGCCCATGGAATACTGGGACAGCCAGATCAACCTGAATTTGAACTCCGCCGCCTACTGCTCCCATGTGGCGGCCAGGGATATGGTGGAGAAGGGCGTTCACGGCGCAATCATCAATATTTCCTCCGTCCACAGCCTGGTTACCTGGGTAAAGCGCAAGGCGCTGCCGTATTCCGCCGGCAAGGCCGGTTTGAATATGTTTACCAAGTCCATCGGCGTGGAATTGATCAAGTACGGCATCAACGTAAACGCCATCGCCCCCGGCCTGGTGTATACCAAGATCATGAGCCGTTATTCCGACCGGGATATCGAGGGCTTCAACCGGAAAATTCCCATCGGTCACGGCGGCCAGCCCGAGGACATCGTGCCCATGGTGCTGTTCCTGGCGGATAAGGAAAAGAGCCGGTTTATCGTGGGTCAGACCATTTTCATTGACGGCGGTCAGACCATCGACGGCGCGATTGACTGTATGCTTGAGGATGAATTTTAATTTGGCTGAATGACGCAAGGAGGAAAAACAACATGAAAAAGTATGAAGAAATGCGTAGCTGCTGGGAATTTGGCGAGGCTGCCGAGTGCCGCCGCGGACTGATGCTGGGCATGGGCTATACCGAGGAAGAACTGAACCGGCCCCTGATTGCCGTTGTGGACTCCTGGAACGAATATAACCCCGGCCACGTACACCTGAATCAACTGGCCGAGCGTGTAAAGCAGGGCATCCGCGAGGCGGGCGGCCTGCCGCTGGAAGTGATGACCACCGCCATTTGCGACGGCATGGTGCTGAAGGATCCCAAATACATTGAGGTTCCCTCCCGCAACTCCATCGCCGACCAGGTGGAACTGACCGTAGACGGCAACTTCTTTGACGGCATGGTGTTGCTGTCCACCTGCGACTCCATCGTGCCCGGCCACCTGATGGGCTGCGCCCGCCTGGACATTCCCGCCATTGTGGTTACCGGCGGTTACATGCCGCTGGGCACCTTCCGCGGCAAGGAAGTGGTGCACATCCGCGCTCAGGACAAGGTGGGCGCTATGGCCGAGGGCAAAATTGATCCCGATCTGTATCATGGCCTGATTCAGCACAGCTGGGGCATTTGCGGCGGCTGCACCTCCATGACCACCGCCAACTCCATGTGCATGATGGCCGAGGCCATGGGCATGACCCTGCCCGGCAACTCCTCCATGAGCGCCGTGTCCAGCGAAATTCGCAACCTGGCGTTCCGCGCCGGCAAGCGCATTATGGAAATGGTGCGCGAAGGCATTACCGCCCGGCAGATCATCACCCCCGAATCCATCCGCAACGCCATCGCTGTGGACATGGCTGTGGCCGGTTCCTCCAACCTGATTCTGCACCTGCCCGCCATCGCCCAGGAAGCCGGTTACGACGAGCCCTGGTGGAAGGTGTTTGACGAAATGAGCAACACCGTGCCTCTGCTGAGCCACCTGATGCCCGGCGGCGAATACTCCGTCAAGGACTTTGACCTGGCCGGCGGTATGCCCGCCCTGATGAAGAACCTGCTGCCCCGCCTGAACGGCGACTGCATGACCGTCAACGGCCATACCGTTCGTGAGAACGTGGAAAACGCCGTGATTTATAACGACGACGTGATCCGCACTCTGGATAACCCCGTGATGACCGAGCCCGGCCTGGGCGTGCTGTACGGCAACCTGGCTCCCGAAGGCTCCATCATCAAGATTGCCGCTGTGCCCCAGCAGCTGATGACTTACAAGGGCAAGGCCAAGGTGTTTAACTCCCTGCAGGAAGGCCTGGACGCGCTGCGTTCCGGTCAGATTCAGGAAGGCGACGCCTGCGTGCTGCGCTTTATGGGACTGAAGGGCCGCTTCGGCACCACCGCCTTTACCTTCCAGGAGGAACTGAAGGGCAAGCCTGCGCTGTACAATTCCTGCGCCATCATCACCGACGGCCGCTTCTCCGGCGGCACCAGCGGCCTGAGCGTCGGCTATGTCAGCCCCGAAGCCGCTCTGTGCAGCCCCCTGGCAGTGGTCAAGGACGGCGATGAAATCGCCATCGATATTCCCAACCGTAAGATTGAACTGTGCATCTCCGACGAGGAACTGAAGGCCCGTATCGCCGCGTTCAAGTGGGAATTCCCCGGCAAGGACTACCAGCGCTATCTGCGCCTGTTCTCCAAGAACGTGGGTTCCATGGCCAAGGGCGGCATCTGGGAAGTGTAAGATGGATTGCTTGATCATTGGCGGCGGTCTGGCCGGCTGGATGGCCGCGCGGGAATGCGCGGCCGCCGGGCTGACCGTCTGCCTGATGGAGGATGGACAGGGAGCGTCTCCCTGGGTGCACGGGTTTAACGCGCCTGTGCACCCGGATGATTCTCCCGAATGTTTTTTACAGGACACGCTGCAAAGCGGTCAGGGACTCAGCACCCCGGCTCTGGCCAGGGCTCTTTGTCAGGACGCGAGGCCGGTGTTCGACAGCCTGCGCCAGATGGGGCTTTCCTTCAATCGGGAAGGGGATGGGTATCAGCTGCTGCGGCCGCTGGGAGCCAGTCACCCCCGGGTTGCCTCCATTGGCAACGAAACCGGTGTGGAAGTGCTGAAGGCTCTGCATCGGGAACTGGAAGGCCGTGTGCAGGATATGCCCGGCGTGCGCGCCGTGCGCCTGCTGACCCGGGATGGCCGCGCCACAGGCGCGCTGGCCTATAACCAGAAGACGGGTCAGTGGCTGACGGTGCAGGCAAAGGCCGTTATTTTGGCCTGCGGCGGGTATTGCGGCATTTTTCCCGTATCCACCAACAAGCGGGATTCCGGCGGCGATGGCATTGGCATGGCCTGGAACGCCGGGGCAAAGCTGTGCGATATGGAATTTATCCAGTTTGAACCCAGCGCCGCCGTGTGGCCGGAAGCCTTAATTGGCACCAGCGTGATTACCACCCTGCTGTTTGAGGGAGCAGTGCTGCGCAACAAGGACGGCGAACGTTTTATGCTGCGCTACGGCCCCGAGGGCGAACGGGTGGGCAAGGACGTGATGGCCCGGCGCATCGCCGCGGAGGTAGCCGCGGGCCGTGGCACCCCCCATGGCGGCGTGTACTTTGACGCAACCGGCGTGGGACGTGAACGGCTGGAAACCGGCTATGCCATGTATGTGGAACGCTACCGCAATGTGGGCATCGATCTGGCGGCCCAGTGGATTGAATTGGGCCCCGCGCCCCACACCTCTCTGGGAGGCGTGTGCATTGACGACCAGTGCCGCACCACGCTGCCGGGCCTGTTTGCCTGCGGCGAAGTGGTGGGCGGCCTGCACGGGGCCAACCGCATCGGCGGAAACGCCGGGCTGGAAACGCTGGTGTTTGGCAGGCGCGCCGGAATCAGCGCGGCGGCTTACGCCCGAAGCGCCGCCGAACCCGGGGAAGAAGCGGTGGAAAAAATGCCCTATGACAGCGAAAGCTGCGCGCCTCAGCTGACCCTGCTGCGCCAGCGGATGCGGCAGGCTTTGGCGGCGGGCGTGGGCGCTGTGCGTCAGGAGCAGAGTCTGGCGGAATGTACGGCTGTTTTGCAGGACTGTCTGGAGCAGGCAATGACCCTGCATGGCGCTGACGCTCAGGAGGCGTTCCAGCGATATCGTCTGGAAAATGATTTGATTGCGGCTTTGCTTACCGCCAAGGCCGCGCTGGCTCGCCGGGATACGCTGGGCTGTCATACCCGCAGCGATTACCCGGACGCGGCCAGGCCCCCTTACCGGCTGACCTTTCAAAAAGGCGAGGGCGGCATAGAAGCAAAAAGGGAGAGTATATAAAGGAATGAAAAAGGTATTCATTCTTCCCAACCGTTATATGGACTCCGTAACCCTGATGGGCGTCGGCATCAAGCTGACGGACCTGGAGGGCGTGGACGGCGCGGAATGCGGCATGGGAACCAAACAGAACATGGATTTGCTGGCGGAAGAAGGCTATGACGTACCTGCCGAAACCACCAAAAACGACCTGATGCTGGCTATTGACGCGCAAAGCGAGGACCTGCTGAACAAGGCGTATCAGGCGGGTGTGGAGGCCCTGTCCAGCGGCGGCGGAAAGCACAAGCGGGTGTACCGGGATGTGGATGAGCTGGAGCCCGGCTCCTTTGACGTGGTGCAGATTTCCCTGCCGGGTCAGTACGCGGTGAAGGAGGCCAAAAAGGCCATCGACAAGGGCATGGACGTGTTCATGTTCACCGCCGACGTTTCGCTGGAGGAAGAACGGGAACTGAAGGAATACGCCCGGGACCACGGCCGGCTGATGATGGGCCCCGATGCTGGCGTGGGCCTGCTTGGCGGCGTGGCGATGGCGGCTGGCAGCATTGTGCGGTTTGGCCCTGTGGGCGTGATCGGCGCTTCCGGCTCCGGCAGCCAGGAGGTGGCCTGCCTGATTGAGACCATGGGCAGCGGCGTTACCTGTGTGCTGGGCACCGGCGGGCGCGACCTGAAAAAGACGGTGGGCGGCGTGTCCATGAAGGCGGATATGAAGCGTCTGGACCGGGACGACGATACCAAGCTGATCTGTCTGGTATCCATGCTAGCGGACCGTGAAATCATGGAGGAGGTTTTGTGCGAGGCGGATCAGCTGCACAAGCCTGTGGTAGCCGTATTCCTGGGCGCGGACGAGGAACTGTACCGCGGCCACAAGGTAACCGGCGCGTATAACCTGGAGGAAGCCGCCAGGGCCTGCGTGCGCATTGTAACCGGTCAGGAACCCAAAATCGGCTGGACCGAGGATGAGGTCAACGCTCTGGCACGGGAAAAGGCCGCCCTGTTTACCGGCGAAAAGAAATGGTTCCGCGGCCTGTATACCGGCGGCACCTTTGCCGAGGAAACCCTGATGACCTTCCGCAGCGTGGCTCCCGAAATTGAAATGCACACCAACCGGGATAACACCAAGTACGCCAAGCGGCTGAAAACCCATAAGCAGAGCGAAATGCATACCCTGCTGGACATGGGCGACCTGGACTTCACCGCCGAAGCGCCCCATACCGTGTTTGATCCCGCCCAGCGCCTTGCCCGCTTCCGTCAGGAGCAGGCGGATCCCACCGTGGGCCTGATTGCCATGGATATCATTCTGGGACCCGGCGTTGCGCCGGACCCTGCCAGCTGCTATATTCCCTATATGAAGCAGCGCCCGGATATCGTGTATGTCTGCGCGGTGTGCGGCGGCGAGGGCGACCCTCAAAACAAGGCGAAGATTCAGCAGACGCTGCGCGACGCGGGCGTGGTTGTGGCCGACAGCAACTATGAAAGCGCCCGCCTGTGCGCCAAGATCTGTCAGGCATTGGAGGCGTAAGCATGGACGGTATTTACAAGGAAAAACCCGCGGTTGCCAATTTGGGCATCATGCTGTTCTATAACGCGCTGGAAGCGCAGGACTGCACCTGCACCCAGATTGAATGGGTGCCGCCTTATAAGCAGAGCGAGGAAATTGACGAGCTGCTGGACGAATTCCTGTAAGGAGGAAGGGCTACCATGGATATCAAGCAGAAAATCGCGGAAGCCAACCAGAAAGCGGCCGCGTGTTTGACGGATAACAACCCGGTCTGGGTGGACATCAAGCCCGCCGGGGAATGTGTGGAGGGTCTGGAGGATCATATGATCCTGCATTCCGGCCCGCCCATTGACTACGACGATATGGTCATGCTGCACCAGCGGGGCATGGTCAGCGCTATGCTGTTTGAAGGCTGGGCCAGGGACGATAAGGAAGCGGTGGAAATCCTCAAGTCCGGCGAAATCAAAATTGATTCCGCTCTGAACCACAACACGGTAGGCGCGGGCACCGGCATCATTACCAAGTCCGTGGCCATGATTGTGACCGAGGACCGGCGCAACGGCACCACCGCCGCCACCTTCCCGGCAGAAGGCCCCTTCCAGGGCGGCTTCTGCGGCTGGGGCCTGTACAGCCCGGAAATCGCCGAGAACCTGCGCTACATGCGGGAGGAACTGTTCCCGCCCATGCGGGAAATGCTGGCCAAGAACGGCGGTATTCCCACCAAGCCCATTCTGGCGGAAGCCATGCAGATGGGGGACGAAAACCACACCCGCCAGACGGCCGCCGACCTGCTGTTTGACAAGATTGTGCTGCCCCAGCTGTTTGAACTGGACCTGCCCAAGGAGCAGATCATGCGCACGGTCAAGTATATCGTGGAAACGCCCCGTTTCTTCCACTGTTACGGCCAGGGCGCCAGCCGCGCCGCCGCCATTGCCGCCGATGGCATTGAGTACTCTACCATGGTAACCGCCATGGCGGGCAACGGCGTGGAATACGGTATCAAAATTGCCTCCCTGCCCGGACAGTGGTTTACTGCCAAGGCGCCCATGATGGAGGGCCGGTATACCTCCACCAAATACACCATCAAGGACCAGCTGCCCTGGCTGGGCGACAGCTGCGTGGTGGAGTGCGCCGGTATGGGCGGCACCGCCGCCGCCGCCAGCCCCATCGTGTGCAACCTGCGGGGCATGAGCTTGCAGGATTCCATCAACCAGACCCGGGAAATGGAAAAAATCTGCATCACCCACAACCCCAATTATGTGATTCCCAATCTGGATTTTGACTGCCTGCCTGCGGGAATCGACATCCGCCTGGTGCTGAAAACCGGCGTGCTGCCCGCCATTCACGGCGGCATGTTCAACTATCAGGGCGGCCTGATCGGCGCGGGCATGGCCCGCGTGCCCATGGAGTGCTTCCAGAAGGCCATGAAGGCTTTTGCGGCCAAGTACCGTCCGTAAAACGAAACCCATCCCCATGCCGCGGGCCAGCCCTCTAACCTGGCTCCGCGGCTGCTTTATATAATAAAGGAGAAGAAAAATGCTTAAAATTCTGGTTCTGAACCTGGGGTCCACCAGCTTTAAATTCAAACTGTATGAAATGGGCGAAGCGGAAAACCTGCTGGCGACCGGCGGCGTGGAATGCATTGGCGCAAAGGGCAGCTACGCCGTCAAATTGCCGGACGGACGGGCCGAAAAGGCGGAATGCGCCTGCAAAACCCATCTGGACGCGCTGGATTTGTGCATGGACGCCATGAAAAGATTGGGCCTGCCTGTAGACATGAGCACACTGGATGGTGTAGGATATAAGGCAGTGCATGGCGGTTCTCTTTCCGGCTCCCGGATGATTGACGACGCGTTGCTGGGCGAGATGGAAAAAATGGCTCCGCTGGCTCCGGCGCACAATCCGGTTTACCTGGCCATGATGAAAAGCGTGCGTCAGAAATATCCCGCCCTGCCGCAGGTGGCCTGCTTTGAAACGGCCTTTCACCAGACCATGCCCCTGAAACGGGCTGTTTATGGCATGCCCTATGAATGGCTGCAAAACTATGGTCTGCGCCGCTATGGCTTTCATGGGTCCAGCCACAGTTACATCGCCTGGAAAATGGCTAAGGAAGCGCCCTATGCCAAACGGGTCATCAGCGTGCATCTGGGCGGGTCCAGCTCGCTTTGCGCCATTCAGGACGGCAAAAGCATCGCTGCCTCCATGGGCGCTACGCCCCAGAGCGGACTGTTCCACAACAACCGCGTGGGGGATATGGACGTGTTTATGCTTCCGGTGCTGGTTCAGCAGCTGGGCAGTCTGGAGCAGGTGCTGAAAACCCTGTCCAGCCAGGGCGGCTTTTTGGGAATCAGCGGCGTCAGCAACGACATGCGGGATGTGGAGGCCGCGGCAGCTCAGGGAAATGAGCGGGCCCGGCTGGCCATTGACGCCTTCGCGGATGAAATTGTGGGCTATATTGGCATGTTTACCGCTTATCTGGGCGGCGTGGACGCGATTACCTTTACCGGCGGCATCGGCCTGAACGGGGTTGAACTTCGCCAGCAGGTGGCGGACCAACTGAAGTTTTTGAACGCGCGGCTGGACCCCGAGCTGAACCGCCGTGGATATGAAGGAAAAATCAGCTCGGCGGACAGCGGTGTGGAAATCTGGGCGCTGGAAACCAACGAAGAATTGATGGTGGCTCGCGGATGTATGAAGGTACTTGCATAACCACAGCGTATTTGACCCCTGCATGGCTCTGTCCATGCAGGGGCTATGTTCATTCCGTGTTTCACCGGGTGGCGAATGTGATGCTGCAAAACGGGGAAGCACAGCGTATGCTGGCCCTGACCATGCCCGGACTGCCCAGGCTGCCGGACAGCGTTTGCCTGCCCGGCCCGGTGCTGGAGGCGCTGGAACCGGGTATGCCCGCATGGCTGGACAAAGACAAATTCCAACTGAACGGGCGTTCTTTTTCCCTGCGTACAGACAATGGCTGGTCAGGCAGGATAGAACCCATGAACGGCCAGCCGGATGTCCGGACTTTTTTGCAGGCGACGGAGAACCTGACCAGCGGTTTGGATTCCCTGCCGTCCGGAATACGCCGCCGGGCGGAAGGCGCTTTGCTGTCACCGGAAGCCGGCCGATTTTTGGGCCTGGGGCGCGGACTCACCCCTTCCTTTGACGACGCGTGTGTAGGCGTGATGGCCGTATGCCGGGCGTTTGGGCAGGCCGCCCCCTTTGCCCTGACCTGTCTGGAGGACACCACAGACGTGAGCGCCCGTTATTTGCGTTTGGCGCAGGAAGGGTATTTTGGGCAGCCTGTGGCAGATGTGGTGGACGCTGTATATGGGTGCGGCAGTCTGGCGCGGGCCATCCCTGATTTGCTGGCTGTGGGCGCTACTTCCGGCAGCGATATGTTATGGGGAATGCGT
This sequence comes from uncultured Clostridia bacterium, assembly GCA_934621505.1. Classification (GTDB taxonomy): domain Bacteria; phylum Bacillota; class Clostridia; order Christensenellales; family Aristaeellaceae; genus Limiplasma. The sequence continues at coordinate 55,353 of CAKTUU010000003.1, read as the reverse complement.
ATGTATTTTTTAAAAATGATAAACATATAATATAACACATACATATTTGCAAATGCAATACTATTTTTCACAAAAGCTATTTGGAGGAATTGAACTGGCTCGGTGCGGCAAACTCGTTTATCATATTTGTAGAAAATGAAGGACGGACGATGCGACAAATGCTAGATGTCCCCTTCAAAAAATATGTGGAAAGGCGGAAACAAAACATGAAAAAAATTGTAGCCCTTCTTCTTGCGGTTATGATGATCGCCTCCCTGAGCGCGGTTGCCGTTGCCGAGGAAAAGACCACCATCTCCTGGACCTCCTGGGCCCTGGCCGAGGAAAAGCTGCTCCCCGTGTACGGCGGATCTGCCGATGCTTTCATGGCGGATAATCCTGACGTCGTGGTGGATTATTCCCAGACCAACCCCTATGCCCAGTATCTGGACCAGCTGCTGGTTGCCGCTACCGCGGGTAACGCGCCTGACGTGGCCCACATCAAGGCCGAGTGGTTGCCCCAGTTCCTGGAACTGGGTGTTGTAAAGGACATTAAGCCCTACATCAGCGAGGAAGTGCTGGCTGATTACAACCCCGCCGCCGTGGAAGGCGTTACCAAGGATGGCACGATGGTGGCTATGCCCTGGTTTGCCAATACCGTCGCCCTGTACTACAACAAGGCTCTGTTGAAGGAAGCCGGCATTGAAACCCTGCCCACCACCTGGGACGAACTGATTGAGGACGCCCGCAAGGTTTCCGCTCTGGGTGACGACATCTACGGCCTGGCCATCCCCAACAGCAATGGCGTGGAAGCCGGCGAAGGCTACAACATCCTGCCCATCCTGTGGGCCTATGGCGCGGATTACCGTGACGCCGAAGGCAACCTGGCCCTGAACAGCGAAAACGCCGTGAAGGCCTTTGAGTGCATCAAGTCTTTGATCGACGATAAGGTTACCTCCACCGTTGGTTATTCTCTGAAGGACCTGCGCAACCTGTTTGGTCAGGGCAAGATCGGCTTCTACTGGGATCTGGAAGCCACCATCCCCACCGCTGCCGCCGCTTCTGAAAACGAAGAAGAATTCTACAAGAACTTTGGCGTTATGCCCATTCCCGGCACCTCCGGCTACGCCGTCAACCACTACCTGATCGTGTTCAACTCCGTGCCCGATGAAAAGATGCCCGCCGTGGGCCGTTTCCTGGAGTACATGAGCGACGCGAAGGTAATCGACATCTTCTACAAGGGCGGCCAGGGCAAGATGAGCACCCGCGCCAGCGTAAACGCCGCCGTGTTTGCCGATGTAAGCGACATTACCGCCGCTTATGTGGAAGCCATGAACAACGCCCGTCCTCTGCCCATCGACGGCCACTTCATGGAAGCCGAGGCCAAGTTTGTGGACGCGCTGACCGCTATGGCTCAGGGCACCTCCGCGCAGGAAGCCGCGGATAATCTGCAGGAAGCTGTTTCTGAAATCTACGACGACTAACCAATCTTCAGTCCATTCCGTTACGGCTTACGAAGGGGGCGGGCTTGCCCGCCCCCGCTTTTTATCCCAATTTGTTTATACGTTACCGAAAGGGGAAGCGCTGTCATGCAGGCAAACAACTTGACCACCCAAAAGAAGCCCAAGGTCTCCCGCCGTGCGCGGGCGGACAGCTGGTTTGGCTTCGCGCTGACGGTACCGGCTATCATCGTGCTGTGCATCGTTATCGCGCTCCCGATTCTCAAAGGCATTTATATCAGTTTTTTCAACTATAAGCTGGCGGATATCCGCAAGGACGTTTTTAATATCAACCCTGCCTCCATCAGCGCCGTGGTTTCCGGCGAGGAGGACATTTCCTCTCTGAGCAATCTGAAGTGGAATAACTTCAAGAATTATAAAAAGCTGTTCAATAATAAGGATTTTTGGAAGAGCGATTTTGTTACCTACTTTGTAAACACTGTGGTCTTTGTATTTTTTACCGTTGTGATCCAGCTGATTCTGGGCATGACCATCGCCCTGCTGCTAAACAGCCGAATACGCGGTCAGGGCTTTTTCAGGGGCATTTTGTTGGTGCCTTGGACCATACCGTCGGTTGTGGTGGCCATTATCTGGCGCTTGATGCTGAACCAGGATGGCGGCGTTATCAACTACATCCTGAACCTGTTCCAGTTTACCAGCACCACCCAGCTGAGCTGGCTGGAAACCGTGGGCCGGGCCCGTGCGTCCATCATCATCGCTTCCGTCTGGCGGCAGATGCCCTATATGATGGTCATGCTGCTTGCCGGTTTGCAGTCTGTGGATACCTCCATTGAGGAAGCGGCCCGCATTGACGGCGCGAACGCCGTGCAGACCTTCCGGCATGTGACCATTCCGGCCATTCGTCCGGTGCTGATTACCTCCACCTGGATTGCCATTATGAACAACTTCCAGATGTACACCATTATCGCCAACCTGGCGGGCACGGGCAGCACCACCGGTACCATGACCCTGTCCATCGCCGCTTATCAGGAAGCGTTCAAGAATTACGAATTTGGCCGCGGCGCAGCCATCGGCGTGCTGTGGCTGGTGATTCTGTTCATCATCACCATGGTATCCAATAAGCTGTCTGAGCGCACCGCGACGGACTATCAGTAAGGAGGCGGAAACCATGACGCAAAACTGGACTGTGCGTGACGAGACCGCCCTCCGGGACTGGAGCATTACGGCGATTGTAAAGCTGGTCGCCTGGCTGGCGATTTTGTGGCCCCTGTACACGCTGCTGCGGGTAGCGGGAGGCAACCTGACCATGGCTCATCCCTGGCTGCTGCTTATTCCCATGATTATTGGCGCTGCCGTACTCATCATCCTGGCCCCGTACAGCGGGCGGCTGCGGCTGAATACCAAGGTAGCCCATCATACCCGCCGCATTTCCAAGGCCATGCGCTATGTGGTGCTGGCTCTGGTGCTGGTCATTACCCTGTTCCCGATTTACTGGATGGCGGTGTCCTCGCTGCTGCCCAGCGCCCACATTATGAAAATTCCGCCTACCCTGAGCCTGACGGGGGAAAGCAGCTTTGATAACTACGTCAAGGTGTTTTCCAAGCCGGAATATGTGCGGTATTTCATCAATTCCTTTATTACCTCCGGCGGCACCGTGCTGCTGGTGCTGCTGATTGCTCTGCCAGCGGGCTTTGCCTTCTCCCGGTATAAGTTTAAGGGAAAGAACGCCATTCTGACCACCATCATGTCCGTGCAGATGTTCCCCATTGTGGTCATCCTGATTTCTCTGTACGGCTTCTACATGCGGTGGAATATGCTGGATACCTACATCGGCGTCATTTTGGCGGACACCACCTTCGCCCTGCCGCTGGCCATTACGCTGATGCGCTCCTTCTTTGATACGCTGCCCCGTTCTCTGGATGAATCGGCGCGTATTGACGGCGCGGGCCGCATCCGCACCATGGTAACCATTTTGATTCCTCTGACTCTGCCGGGTCTGGTGGCGGTGGGCATTTACACCTTCCTGTCCGCCTGGGACGACTTCCTGATGGCGCTGACCATTATGAGCAGCAACAGCATGAAAACCCTGACCGTTGGTCTGGCCCAGAGCTTCCTGGGGGAATACGCTCACGATTACGGCGCGCTGATGGCCTTTTCCATGGCCGGTTCCATTCCCATTGTACTGCTGTTTGTTTTCTTCCAGAAGTACATGATCAGCGGCTTGACAGCGGGCGCTGTAAAGGGGTAAACTTGATGGTGCCAATAAGGCGCATCACACAATTAAAGGATGGATTCTGCATGAATACGCTTGTGGAACGGCTGCAAACGCCCATCCGCGAGGGTACGGACGTGCTGATTGTGGGGGGCGGCATTGCCGGTGTGGCAGCCGCCCTCGCTGCGCGTCGCGCGGGAGCGCAGGTACTCTTGATGGAAAAACAGGCCCTGCTTGGGGGGCTTGCCACCAACGGACTCATTAACTGGTATGAACCCCTGTGCGACGGTCAGGGCCATCAGCTGATCTTTGGCCTGGCTGAGGAGTTGCTGCGTCTGTCCATCCGCTATGGCGATGACACGCTGCCGGAAATCTGGCGGGATCCCGACGTGCCTGTGGACGTGTCCAAGGTTCGCCCGGAAAAGCAGCATCCCGTGGGCGGCCGCTACGGCACCTTTTTTTCGCCCACCCTGTTTCAACTGGCCATGGATGAAATTTTGCTCAAGGAGGGCGTGCAGCTTCGGCTGGACATTCAGGCGGTTACCCCGGTGATGGAAAACGGGCGAATCACCGGCGTGGTGACGGAAAGCAAAAGCGGACGGGAATGCTTTCCCGCCAGGGTGGTCATTGACGCCAGCGGCGACGCGGACCTGTTTGAACGGGCCGGCCTGCCCTGTGCCCTGGGAAAGAACTTTTTGTCCTTCGCGGCTCAGGGAAGCAATACGGCGGCCAAGAAAAAGGCCATGGAGCTGCGGCAGTGGCGCTTTTGCGGGGCGGATTTGCATGGGGTTGGACACCCGGAGGGGTATCCCTATCCATCCGGCGTTACCAATGAGGAAATTACCCGCTTCATGCTGGACGGCCGAAAAATGCTGCTGGACAAAATTCGCAATGAGGAGCGGACCCAGCGGGATATTACGGCGCTGCCTACCCTGCCGCAGTTTCGCAAGACCCGCCGGATGGTGGGCGCGTATACCCTGACGGAAAAGGATTGCCGTCAGCCCCACGCAGATTCCATCGGCCTTGCGTCAGATTTTGAAAAAGTGGGGGACTGGTACGAAATTCCCTTTGGCTGCCTGTACAATCCGGAATGTGAAAACCTGCTGGCCGCCGGCCGCATGGTCAGCTCGGATGGCTGGGGCTGGGACGTTACCCGGGTGATTCCTGTATGCGCGCTGACGGGACAGGCGGCGGGCACCGCCGCCGCACAGATGGCCGCTGCCCATGTAGCCGCCAGAGATTTGCCGCTGACTCAGTTGCAAACGGCTTTGGAGCGGCAGGGCGTAAAGCTGCACCGAACAGACGTAGATTGATCATTGCGGTCTGTCTGTTCATCAGAAAGACCGCAGGTCGTCCAAAAAAAGGAGGTGCAGGAGGCACTGCCTCCTGCCGGGGTTTTAGGGGCAGAGCCCCTAAGCCTTGTGCCGCAGCACTTTTTCCGCGAACCAGCGAAGCGCTGTTCGCGGGCGCTGGAGGCCAACAGGGGTTTTTCGACAGGTTGGGGCTGTCTGTTCATCAGGCAGCCCTTTCAAAATTGTTTCTGGAAAGGGCTAAGTATGACTGATTCTTTTATCTTTCGTCCGATAACCCGGCAGGAAATCCCGCGGCTGTTTGCCATGATTCGGGAGCGAATGGCCTGGATGGACGAGCAAGGCATTCGCCAATGGAACGTGATGCAGTATGACCAGATATACCCTCAGACCTATTATGAGCAGGAACGGCAGAAGGGGCATGTTTTTGTACTGGAAGAAGATGGAATGCTTGTTTGCAGCGCTGTGCTAAAGGAGCGGGACGACCGCTGGCAGGACGACCAGCCAGCCCTTTATGTGCATAACTTTGTGTCGCAAACAGGGACGAAAGGAGCCGGGGCCGTTTTTCTGCGATACGCGGAAGCCTATGCCCTTGAAAAAGGCAGGCAGTACCTGCGCCTTGACTCCGCCCAGGACAACCAGGCCCTTTCCCGGTATTACGAAAGCCTTGGCTTTAGGGCGGCGGGCAGCTGTCAGGCCGGTCTGTACCGGGGCGTTTTGAGGCAAAAGGACCTGCGGCCTGCGGCGATTTTGGATTATCTGAAGCGGCAATATCAGCCTTTGGCGGTGATGACATACGGTTCCTTTGCGGATGGAAGCCAAAACGCCCATAGCGATTTTGACGCGCTGGTCATTGCCAACGGGCCTAAAAAGCATGATACTTCCACGGTTGCGGGTACGGTGCTAGATGTTTTTGTCTATCCGCCGGAAACCTTTGCAACGTCCTATGACCCGATGGATTTTGTGCAGGTTTTTGACAGCGCGATTGTGATAGACCGGGACGGAATGGGCGCAAAGCTAAAAAACAGCGTGCTGGAAACCATGGAAAGGCAGCCGTTTCCCACCCGGGAGGAAGTGCAGGAGGAGATTGACTGGTGCCGCAAGATGCAGCGCCGTTCCCTGCGGGCAGACGCGGAGGGCTTCTACCGCTGGCATTGGGTGCTGATGGACAGCCTGGAAATTTACTGCGATGCTTGCGGCAGGCGCTATCTGGGTCCCAAGAAATCCCTTGCCTGGATGCGGAAAAACGACCCGGCAGGGTATGACCTGTACGCCCGGGCGCTGAAGGATTTTTCCCAGCCGGCCCTGGAACGCTGGCTGGATTACTTGCAGCAAAAGCTGTAAACCATTTGCCAAAACCGCCGCCGCCGTGTATACTGCTAGGGAACCCATGGAAGGGGACGCGGCCATGAAACGTTTTAACTGGGAATTTGACTTTGATCCCTATTTCCCCGCCCATTTTTTTGAATATACGGTGGTTGGGCAAAAGGACGCCATGCACTGGCACCGCTATGTGGAAATCGGCCTGTGCGTGGAGGGAAAGGGCAGTTTTTTATATCCGCACAAGCAATACCAGGTGGAGCCCGGCGATATTTTTATCAATAACGACTATGAAAATCATGTGGCGGTTACCGGCGACGGGCAGGAAAACCGTTATATCTTTTTGATTCTGATGCCGTCCTTTATTTCGGATTCCACCAACCACAGCGCCAATCAGCAGTACATGGAAACCTTTCGCTACAACCCGCCGGATTTCGTGAACCGCATTGCCCATAACACCGAAACCGCTCGGCGGATCACCCGGCAGATGAAACGGGGCTATGAGGTGTATCAGGCCAAAGGGTCCATGTGGGAAATGGAGGTGGACATCATTGTCCGCCGAATCCTGCTGGAATTGGCTCTGCACTATTTTCGCGAGGATGGCGAGGAAAGCGCCCGGCAGAATTTAAACCCCAAAATACTGGCTGCCCGCAGCTATGTGACCCAGCATTACAACCAGTCCATCACGCTGGAGGACGTGGCGCTGCATGTGGGGCTGAACACCACCTATTTTCGCCACCTGTTCAAGCAGGAAATGTGCGTTTCCTTTAAGGAATACCTGACCCATCTGCGGCTGGCCAACGCACGGCAGCTGCTGGCCAATTCGGATATGAGCGTTCACCAGGTAATTGAGGAAGTGGGCTATACCAACATCAGCCAGTTTTACCGCATTTTCCGGCAGCACTACCACATGACCCCGGCGGAATACCGCCGTTTGCAGCAGGGAGCCAAACAAACATAAAAAAATCCCGCAGGCGGCATTAAAATCGCCTGCGGGATTGCTTTTTCTCAGCGCTCCAGGGGCAGCTTGATCACTTCGCCGGTGGCGGCGCTGCGATCGGCGGCAAAGACCACTTCCTGGGTCTTTACAGCGTCGCTGAGGGGACAATCCGTCTCACGGTCGTTGACGATGCAATCCATGAAGTGCTCCACTTCCTCGGGGAAGGGATGGTGCTTTACATCGCCGCTGTTGGGGGTCAGCACGGGCAGCTGCATGTAGTCGCGCTGCTCGGGAATCATGCCGGGGGACCACAGCTTGTCGTTCCACAGGGTGCCCTTATCGCCGCACAGGTTCAGGTTGAACACATAGGGGCTGATAAAGTCGTAGCTGGAACCAATCTTGGCCACAGCGCCGTTCTTAAACTTCAGAATGATGGCGATGGTGCCGTCAAATTCCAGGTCGGTGCGCATTTTGCTGCTCTGGGCATACACGCTGACCACTTCGTCCTGCATAAACCAGCGCATGGCGTCTACCGCGTGGCAGCCGCCGGCCAGCAGAGAGCTGCCGCCAACGGACTTTTTGCAGGTCCATTCATAGCAGGGAATGTTGCTGGTCACACGGTGGAAGTAGTCGGTTTCGGCATAGGTCAGCTTGCCGATAAAGTCCTTTTGCAGCTTCTTGGCGGCCATGAACAGGGGATTGTAGTGCAGCACATAGCCCACCAGAGTCTTTACGCCCGCTTCCCGCACGGCCTTGTCCATGCGCAGGGTGTCCTCCCAGGTCAGGGCGACGGGCTTTTCCAGCAGGATGTGCTTGTGGGCCTGAGCCGCCTTGATGGTCTGCTCGCAGTGCATGTCGTTGGGGGTGCAGATGACCACAATGTCCACGTTGGGGTCCTTCAGGGCCTCGTCATAATCCGTGTACACCTTGCAGCGGTCGCCCAGATTGTACTCGTCCGCCTTGGCGCGGCCCTTTTCGTAGCTGCGGGACACAATGGCCCGTACCTCGGCATGCTCGTTCATTTCAAACGCCCGAATGTGCTCGCCGGATACCCAGCCCGTGCCAACGATCATTACGCCATACTTTTTCATGTTCAGTTTACCCCTTTCAAATGTTTATTTCAGGAAATCCCGTAGGGTGTTTTGCGCATAGGTAAGGGTGTTTTCCACCAGATAATGGGAGGGAGGAACCAGTTCCACCACCAGTTCGCCATTGTAGCCGGTTTCGCGGATGGCGGTCATTACCTCCGGCCAGTCCACATCGCCGTCCAACAGGTTGGTAAAGCCGTTGATGGTATCCACGGACATGCGGTAATCCTTGCAGTGGAACTGCCGAATGCGCCTGCCCAGGGTGCGGATCCACTGCTGGGGCCAGCCAAAGCGGCGGGCGTTGGCAATGTCAAAGTACACGCCTACATTGCTCCGGCCGGTCTCGTCCACAAAGCGGCTCATTTCCAACGGACTGTACAGCATGCCGTTCCATACATTCTCAATGGCCAGCTGAATATCCGGGGCGTAGGCCGCCAGCTGGGCCACCCGGCTTTGCGCCAGATCGTAGGCCGCCTTGTACTCCATATCCGCCGTCAGCATGCCGGGAATGACCAGAATGGTGTCCGCGCCAAGGATACGGGCGAAATCCAGCATCTTTTTAACGGCGTCCATGCTCTTTTGGGCCACCTGCGCGTCCGTAGCAGTCAGGGGATAGATGGAGAAGCTGACAATGCCGCCCACGCTGGAAATGCGAATGCCGGTATCATCGGCCAGCTTTTTCAGCTCGCGCACGTCCTTGTCGGTGCTGCCCATATTCAGCAGACGGTTATGGTAGCCGCTGATGTCCAGCGCGTCGGTTACGCCGCCGCCGGGCCGAGCGCCGTCCGCGGCGGTAAAGCATACCTCGATGCTGTCAAAGCCCAGGCGCTTTGCCGCCTTTACCGCGTCAGCCACATCGTAGCTCATGGGGAAACAGAACTGGTTTACGCCAATGTTCATACGCCGCCTCCTTTAGTCCTTTTTGACCATGCTTTGCACGGCCACCACCACAAAGATTACCAGACCCTGAACAATCAGCTTGCCCACCTCGCCGATGCCAATCATCGTCAGGATGGCCATCAGGAACGTCATAAAGAACGCGCCCAACACCACGCCCAGGATGCCGCCCCGGCCGCCCTCAATGGCGTTGCCACCAATCAGCACAGCCGCCAGAGAGTTGTTCACATAGTCGCCGCCTACGGTCAGGGAGGTGATGTTCAGATAGCCGGACATAATCACGCCCGCGATCATGGCCATCACAGCGGAAAAAATGTACGCACCGGCGATAACGGCCTTGTTGCTGATGCCGCTGAGCCGCGCCGCCTGTCCATTGCCGCCAACGGCATATACCTTGCGGCCCAGGGTGGTAAAGCGCAGCACCACCAGCGTAACGGCGGCCAGTACAAACCAGATCACCGTGGAATAGGGGATAGGGCCCAGATAGCCGGAGCCCAGCGTGCGAATGGCAGGCGCGGCGCTTCCGGTAGGCGCGCCCTGGGTATACACATAGCAAATGCCCTGCAGAATGGTCATGGTGCAAAGCGTCATCACAAAGGGCGCGATGTTCAGCACCAGCACGCCGATAGCGTTGGCCGCGCCAATGGCCAGCGCAATCAGCAGGCACGCGCCCAGACCGCTCCACAGGGACTGGTTGGACCCCTGCATCAGCGCGATGCAGAATACGTTGGTCATCATCACAATGGAACCGACGCTCAGGTCGATGCCGCCTACCAGAATGACCAGCGCCTGGCCCAGGGCGATAATGCCCAGCGCGGAAGCCTGACGGGAAACCAGCCACAATTGGCTGCCGGTTACTGAGCCGGGAACCAGAATGGCCTGCATGGCCACCATCAGAACAATGATGCCCAGCAAAAACAGGGGCTGTAGAGAGGCGTTGGGATTGCGCCTTAGATTAGTGCTTTTCATGGCGCTTCACCTCCAGCAGGTTGGAAATGGAATAAATAATCATGGCAACCACCAGCAGGCCGCCCTTCAGCACATACTGATAGAACTGGTTTACCGCCAGGTTGTTCATGATGTTGGACAGCATGCCGATCAGGAACGCGCCCGCTACCGTACCGGACAGCAGACCCACACCGCCAGCCATGGAGGTGCCGCCTACCACAGCCGCCGTGATGGAGTCCATGGCGTAAGCCGTGCCGCAGGTGGGGTCGCCCACGCGCATACGGCAGGCCAGCAGCAGGCCGGTTAAACCGGCGCACAGGCCGCACAGCACATAGGTTTTGATGCTGGTTGCACGGGTGTTAACGCCCATGGTGGCCGCGATGCGGCGGTTTTTGCCGATGGCGTAAATGTTAACGCCGGTGCGGGTGTGGTACAAAACAATGCTCATAATGGCCAGCAGCACCAGCATGATCATCAGGGGCATGGAGAGGATGGTCCATTTTTGATAGACGAATTTGCAGAAATCCCGGTTGACCTTGCCGCCGGCCATGGGCAGAATCCACAGGGCCACGCCGCTGAGGGCGGTGTTCATGCACAGGGTGGTAATCAACGGGGGAACCTTCAGCAGGTTTACGCCCAGACCGTTCAGCGCGCCAATCAGCACGCCCGTCAGGATAACGGCCAGCGCGCCGACGGCGACCATGGCCGGGCTGTCGGTATTCAGCAGCTTGGCCGCCACAGCCGTGCATACGCTGATGCTGGAGGCGACGCTCAGGTCAATGCCGCCGGAGATAATGACCAGCGTCTGGCCCAGCGCCACGCAGGCCAGAGGCACACACTGGGTTAACAGGTTGGTGATGTTGTACAGCGAACGGAAGGATTCCGAGCAGATGCACATCACAATGAACACCAGCACCAGCAGCAGGTAAATGGTAAGCACGCCCCGTGCCTGCTGGCTTAGCTTTTTCTTTTTCATAGCAAGCACCTCACTCGTCCAGCATGCTGCTGGCGGCGCGCATGATGCGCTCCTCCGTAGCCTCGCCGCGCTTTAGTTCCCGGGTGATATGACCCTCGTAGAATACCAGCACCCGGTCGCTAAGGCCAATCAGCTCCATCATATCGCTGGTCAGCATCACAATGCCGATGCCCTCCCGGGTCAGCTGATCGATAATCTGGTATACGGACATACGCGCGCCCACGTCCACGCCCTTGGTAGGCTCGTCAATAATCAGCACCCGGGGCCTGGTCATCAGCCAGCGGGCCAGCATCACCTTCTGCTGGTTGCCGCCGGACAAATTGGCGACCTTTTGTTCCATACCGGCGGTTTTGATTTGCATCCTGGCTACGTTTTCGCTTACCTCGCGTTTTTCCGCGGCCGCGTCCACAAAGCCCAGGTGGCTGCGCCGGTACAGAGAAGCCAGCGCGCTGTTTTTACGCACGGATTCGTTCAGCACCAGACCCTCGCCACGGCGGTCATGGGTTACATAGCCGATGCCCTTGCGGATGCGGCGGCGGATTCCGCCGCTTTTCAGCTCCAGACCGTTGGCGGTGATGCGGCCGTGGGTAAAGGGCACATCGCCAAAGATGGCGCGCACCGTGTCCCGCTGGCCCTGACCTTCCAATCCGCCCAGACCTACAATTTCACCGGCGCGCACGGAAAAGCTGACGTCGTGAACCTTGCCCGGAATATCCAGATGCTCCACATTCAGCAGCGTATCACCGTATACGGCATCGTCCCGCTTGGGGTAGATGTCCTGCAGCACGCGGCCCACCATCATGGTGATGATGTCGTCCTTGGTAACGTCCTTCACATCCCGCACGCCCACCACCTTGCCGTCCTTCAGCACGGTGATGCGGTCCGCCAGCTGGAAGATTTCGTCCAGCCGGTGGGAGATGTAGATGATGGCCACCTCTTCGTCCCGCAGGCGGCGAACGATGTCAAACAGACGGCTGACCTCGCTGTCATCCAGGGCGGCGGTAGGCTCGTCCAGAATCAGAATACGAGGCTCGCACAGCAGGGCGCGGGTAATTTCCACGCATTGCTGCTCCGCCAGGTGCAGGCTGCCCACCCGCGCGTCCGGGTCCAGCTGATAGCCCAGCCGCTCGTTCACCCGCAAAATTTCCTTGCGCATGGACTTGCGGTCCAACAGGCCGTGGCCCAGCTTTTCACGGGCCAAAAACACGTTTTCCTGCACGGTCAGGTTGGGCAGCAGGTTGGATTCCTGATGCACAAACCCAATGCCCATCCGCAGGGACTCGATAGGCCCGGCGATGGTGACAGGCTTGCCGTCCAGCTGAATGGCGCCCTCATCCGGCTTCAGGTTTCCGCCCAGCATGTTCATCAGGGTGGATTTTCCCGCGCCGTTTTCGCCTACCAGCGCGTGAATTTCGTTTTTACACAGGCCGAAATCCACGCCGTCCAGCGCCCTTACGCCGGGAAAACTTTTGGTGATTCCACTCATTTGCAGATAGAAATCTTTCACAGCGGTTATTCCCTTTCCTGATTGAAAGAAAGGTGGGAAGCCGGGCTTCCCACCTTTTCAAGTGTTATCCCAGTCGGTCTGGGAAATAGGAATCGATTAGTGGTCGGAAGCAGCGCCGGTGCCGGTGATGCCCTGAGAACCATCGTTGCCATTGCCGTACAGAGCCACAATCTGCTCCTCGGTCATATGGGTCTGGCCCCAGAAGCTGTCGGACAGGTCTTCACGCACATACTTGTCTACCTCGTCGTTGCCGAAGGAGGGGATTTCCACAACCACGTCCTTCTCGCCGGTGTAGGTGCCGTTCAGAATTTCCAGACCCAGCTCGGCGCCGTAGGCGAACAGCCAGGTGGGCAGGGAAACGGCGATGCAGCTCAGGCCCTCGTCCTTGTACTTCTTCCACAGCTTCAGGAAGCCGTTGCAGTCCTCACCCATCATGGGAACCCAGGGACGGCCGGCCTCGGCCCAGGCTTCAATCGCAGCGCGGGTCATGTCGCCGCCGGAGGACCATACAGCGTCAATCTGGTCGTAGGTAGCCAGCATGTTTTCAACGATGGGCTTGGCGGTAGCGTAGTCCCAGTTGGCGTATTCGCTGGCGATGATCTTCACATCGGGGTATTCCTTCAAAGCGTCCTGAGCGCCTTCCATGCGCAACACGGCGCTGGACAGACCGGCCATGCCGTCCAGGCAGATTACGTTGCCCTTGCCGCCGATCTGCTCGCACAGCCACTTCATGCCGGTGTAGCCAAAGTCATAGTCCTTGGCGACCACGGACACGCTGTACTCGTCGGTAGCGGGAGCCAGAGGAGAGGTGCAGTCCACAACCACGATACCGGCCTCGTAGGCTTCTTCCACAACGGCGGCCACGGACTCGGCGGAGATGGGCTGCAGAATCAGCATGTCAACGCCCTTGGCGATCAGGTCTTCGATATCGGAGATCTGCTTGTTCACGTCGTTGTCAGCGTTGTAGATGTAGTACTTTTCCACCTGGGGGTTGCTGTTGAGGAAGGCTTCCAGTTCGTTTACGCCCTGAATGCCGTAGGTGTTGCCCACCCACACATTGGAGAAGCCCACGGTGTACTTCTTTTCCTCGTCGGCGGTAGCGCTGACGCACATGGAAAGAACCAGAACCAGAGCCAGGAACAAAGCCGTCAATTTCTTCATTAGAGAATCCTCCTTTATCATATTGAATTGACGTGAGAATGGCGGACACTATGTGTCCAAGAATTGAGAGGCATCTCAATTGATGTCTTTACTATACCATGCGTTTTTGACATATTCAAGGCCAAATCAGGCTAAAATTATAACAAAAATGGTATTTGCAGGACGGCTTATTGACAAACTTACTACGGAAGGCAGGGAAGAAAGGGAAAAATTCCTCCGTTTTTGACGGATGGCCAAGCTAGGCTCTGGCGTTTTGCTTCATTTTGCCAATCATGGAAAAGACCAGAAACGCAGCGATGTTGACCACCACCACGCTGGCCCCCGCCGGGATGGAAAACAGGTAGCTGAGGCAAAGGCCGATAAAATAGCTCGCTACCGATACGACCGCCGCGCACAGCGTAACGCCCCGAAAGCTCTTGCACAGCCGCATGGCGGTAATGGCAGGAAAAATGACCAGGCTGGAAATCAGCATGGCGCCCATGACCCGCATGCCCAGCACAATGGTAACGGCGGTGAGGACAGCCAGCAGCATATTGATCCACTGGGCGTGAAAGCCGGTGGCGCAGGCGAAGGTTTCATCGAAGGTTACGGCGAAAATGCGGCGGTAAAACAGCAGAAACAGCGCCAGCACCCCCATGGACAAAATCACGCTCCATTTTGCGTCGGAGGCGTTCATGGCCAGCACGCTGCCAAACAGGTAGTTGTTTACATCGCTGGTCATGCCGGTACTCAGGGACAATACGATTACGCCCAGCGCCAGCGCACCGGTGGAAATCATGGCAATAGCGGCGTCGCCCTTCAGCTTGCCGCGGTTGCTGAGCCGCAGCAGCAAAAACGCCGCGATGACCACCACGGGAATGGTAACCGCCATGGGGGACAGGCCCAGAGCGGTGGCTACCGCCAGGGAGCCAAAGCCCACATGGCTGAGGCCGTCCCCGATCATGGAATAGCGCTTCAGCACCAGGCTGACCCCCAGCAGCGACGCGCACAGGGCCACCAGCACGCCCACCACCATGGCGCGCACCATAAAATGATAGCTGAACATGGTTTGAAACATTTCAATCATGGTTTTCCCCTCCCACAAAACCCCGGGCATATTCCGACTGGCGGTAGGCTTCCGGCGTGCCCAGAAAGCTGCCGTGATGGGACAGGTGCAAAATCCGGGTGGCGTTGTCCAGCGCCGCCTCCATATCGTGAGAGATCATGACCACCGTCAGGCCGTGCTCCCTGTGATAATGTGCGATAATATCGTACATTTCCCGGGTGACCAGCGGGTCCAGGCCGGTGACAGGCTCGTCCAGCACCAGCAGGGTACGGGTGGCGCACAGGGCCCGGGCCAGCAGCACCCGCTGCTGCTGGCCACCGCTCAGGTCCATAAAGCTGCGGTTTTTGATACCGGCAATTCCCAGCACGTCCAGCTGCTCGTTTGCCTGACGGCGCATGGCCCGGGTTAAAAAAGGGCCGCGCCCCCGGCAGCCGCTGGAAACCACTTCCCATACCGACGCGGGGAAATCGCTTTGCACCTGGGTGCGCTGGGACAGATAGCCGATTTGGTCGTGGGTCAGACCGTCGCCATAGACGATCCGTCCCTGGGTGGGGGCGATCAATCCCAGCAGACCCTTCACCAGGGTGCTTTTGCCGGAACCGTTTTCCCCCACAATGCACAGGTAATCGCCCTTTTCAACGGTTACATCCAGCTGTTGAATCACAGGGCGGCCTTCGTAGGCAAAGCTGACTTTTTCACAGGTAATCAGCGCCATCAGTTCAGCGCCTCCTTTAACGCTTCCAAATTGTTTTTCATCAGGCTCAAATAGGTGGCTCCGGCGGCCATTTCATCGGCGGATACATTGTGGCAGCTGTGAAACAGAAGTTCTTTGGCTCCCGTTTCCTCGGCCAGAATATCCGCTGTGCGGCGGCTGGAAAACTCAATGTAAAACACCACGGGAATTTTTTCCCGGCGAATGGTATTTATCAGAGAGATGACCGTGCGCACGCTGGGCTCGCTGTCCTCGCTGCACCCGGGAAAGGCGGCGTCGTAGCGCAGGCCGTAATCACGGGCGAAATAGCGGAAGGGAAAACGATCCCCAAAGATAATCAGGCTGCGCCTGCCGCCGGCCACGACCGATTCAAAAGCCTGATCCAGCCGGGTCAGCTCCGCCAGATAAGCGTTCCGGTTGGCGGAAATGGCGTTTGCCCGATCCGGAAAGATTGCGCACAGAGTATCGCTCAGGGCCCGGGTTATGACCAGCATGTTTTTGGGGGACGTCCACACATGCTCGTCCATTTCTTCCTCGTCTTCATGGCCTTCGTGACGGTCCATGCTTGCGGTGGTTTCTTCCTCCAGCAGGGTTACCTGATCGGTCAGGCGAAAGGTGCGGGGCGCGCCGTCTCCCAGCGATTCCAGAATACGCTCCACCCACGCGTCGCTTTCGCCCCCTACATATAGAAACAAATCGCAGTTTTGCAGGGCGATGATGTCCTGGGGCGTAGGCTCGTAGCTGTGGCTTTCGCTGCCCGGCGGCAGCAGCATGCGAATGTCCGCTTCGCTGCCCCAAAGCTGCCTTGCCAAATCGTAGCAGGGAAAGTTGGTAGCCACAATGGAGGGCGCTTCGCTGGCGGAGGCGGGCAGGCAAGCCCCTGCCAAAAGGGCGGCCGTCAGCAGCAGTAACAGAGTTTTTTTCATCCAATTCCTCATTTCCGGTTCTTTTCACGGCAACGCTCGCAGCAGCCGTACAGAATGGTCTGCCCTTCATCCAGGGTAAAGCCGTGATGCTGGTTCAGGTGGGCGGCAAAGGCCTCCACTTCCTCGCAGTGCAGATGAGCCAGCGCCCCGCAGTGAACGCAGCGTATATGCAGGTGGCTTTCCGTGCAGGGGCTGTATTGGTAGTGGGCCGCTTCGCCCCGTTCCTGGGACGCGTACCGCCTGAGCCGCCCGCTCTGGCACAGCTTGGTAATGGCCCGGTAGACCGTGGTTTTTCCCACGTCCATACCGGCGGATGTTAAAGCCTGGTAGGCTTCCTCCGGGGTCAGGCATTCCTCAGGATGGCTGGCAAACAGCCGTTCCACCGCCTCCTGCTGGCGGGTCTGGTACGCGACGCGCTGGGTCATGGGCGTTTCTCCTTTCTGAAAATGAAATTCATTTTCAACTTTGCAAGTATAGTCTGTGCAGGCGATGATGTCAATAGAAAAAACAACTCAGGTTGTTGAAAAAGTGGAGGTGCAGGAGGTACTGCCTCCTGCCGGGGTTTTAGGGGCGGACCCCCTAAGCCTTGTAGCGTAACGTATTTCCCGTGAACCAGCGTAGTCATGTTCGTGGACGAGTGTTCTCATACTAGGGTTTTTCAGCAGCCTGAACAACATTCCATTTTTTGTGGAGCCGTTGGGAAGATAATCCACGGATTTTGCGTTACATAAGTGCGGGCACAAAGCGCCGCGGCAAGGAGGAACACCAATGACAACCAGAAAAATCAACCGGTTACTGGCAGCGTTGTGCTGTGCTGTGCTGCTGTGTCTGCCCGTTGCGGGCCTGGCGCAGGAGGATGTAACCATGGACGTGACCATGGGGTATAACGGCGTGGCGACCTATGTGCGCAAGCTGCCGGTTACCGTGACCCTGGAAAACCATGGGCCGGATTTACAGGGCACCCTGTCCCTGGACGTGAACCGCAGCGGGGCGGAGTACGACAGGTACCAGATGCCGGTCAGCGTTGCCAGCGGCGCGTCCGTGCAGGTAACCCTGCCTGTGGTGCTGACCCAGAAGCAAAAGACCTATACCCTGCGCCTGCTGGAGGGGGACCGGCTGGTGTGCGAAACCGCCTTTAAGCCGGAAACGGTGCTGAACCCCTACAATCTGGTAGTGGGCACGCTCAGCCGCAACGCCCAGGACTTGCAGTATATGAGCATCAGCCAGGGGGCGGATCCTCTGGCCCGCGGCGAATACTGGACCCCTGTGGCTCTGGACGCTTCCACCTTTCCGTCCGACGCGGAAAGCCTGCGCTTTTTTGACCTGCTGGTGGTAGACGGCTTTGACCTGACCACCCTGAGCCAGCAGCAGCAGGAGGCGGCGGACGCCTGGCTGAAGAACGGCGGCATTTTCATTGTGGGCGGCGGCGCGAACGCACGCCAGAACTTTGCGTTTTTTCAGCCCTATACCGGCATTACGGCCGGTTCGGTTACCGATGGGCAGAACGTCAGCGGCCAGCTGATGAGCCTGCTGGGCGTCAAGGGCGACGGCATGGGGGAGATTACCACCCAGGTACCCCTGAACGGCGCCAAGGGCGCTCCCTTTGGGGAGGGGCCGCTGGTGGACGCTGCCGCCGTTGGTGACGGTTATGTATTGACGGCCTCGTTTTCGCTGTGCGAAAAGCCGCTGGCCCAGTGGCTGGGACGCAATGTCATCTGGCAGCGGATTTTGCTGGCCAGCGTTCAAACCCGCTATCAGGCCATTGTGAACCAGCGGTCCAACGGCAGCTATGACAATTCCGGCGTTTTTGCCGATTCCAGCATAACCAGCAATGTGAAAATTCCCAATGCGCGTAAGGCCTACGGCCCCGCGGTTCTGCTGGCAGCCTTTGCTTTGCTGGCGGGGGTGGGCGGCTATCTGGTTCTGAAAAAGCCGGATAAGCGGGAATGGATGTGGGCCCTGGCGCCCGCGCTGGCGGCCCTGTCCGCTCTGGGCATGTGGCTTTTCAGCCTGGCGCTGCCCATTCGGGACCCGATCGTGGTGCGCTATTCCCTGCTGCAGGTGGATGAAAACGGCTATACCGACGGTTACACCGTGGTGTCCGCCGCCAAGGCGGAGCAGGGCCCCATGACCCTGACGCTGAATGAGGGAACCATCGATATGGCCGCCACCGCCGGATATTATGCCAACGCCTCCCAGGACGATGGGAAGAACAATCCCGCCACCCTGCGCTATACCTACGCCTATGGCGCGCAGGAAAGCCTGACCTGCCAGAACGACCATCCATGGAATATCAACACCTTTGTGGTGCGCGGCGCGCCCATGAAGGACGCGAGCGGCATTTCCGTTCAATGCGGCTGGGATGGGGAAAACCTGACCTTTACCATTACCAACCAGTCCGCCATTACCCTTAGCGAGGGCGTGGTGCTCAGCGGCTACGGCTATGTGTCCGCGCCCGGTCTGCTGCCGGGGCAGACGGTTCAGTGCAGCCTGAAGCCCGCCCCAAAATCGTCGACCTATGCCAACACCAGATACCCGGACTGGTATAATCAGGACTGGAACGGCGTGCTGCTGACGGACGAGCAGCGCAGCAATGTGTCGATGTATGAAATGACCGATAATTATGTGAACCGGCAAAGGAAAATCTCATCGAAAAAAAATGAATGGGTACTGCGCGGGCAGCTGTTAAACAATGTTTCCGGCCAGATAGACCGTTTTCAAGTCAAGTTTTGCTACGCCGCCTTCAGCGATGAACTGGACGGCCTGCAGGTAAGCGTTGACGGCCGGCCCGTGCAGCGGCAGGCTCAGCGCAGCTGCGTTCTGGTGCAGGCCCATTACAACCCGGTGGCCGCGGACGGTACGGCCCGGTTCCTGTCCAACAGCTTTCCGGTCAGCGCCGCCATCCTGGGCGACAACCAGCAGCCGGTTGTGGGCGAGTCTGTGCAAAACCTGGCCTATCAGACCTTCAGCCTGTCCGTGGACCAGACCTTTGCCATTGATATGCGGGCACTGCCGGACCAGCTGACCATCACCGGCTTTGACGTTGGGTCGCAGTACAGCTATTATGCCTACAATGTAAGCCTGTATAACCCGCAAACCGGTCAGTGGGACGCGTGGAAGCAGTTTACGGTGGATCGTTCCACAGGGCGCGGTTCCTCCGTGGCCAGCCTGCCGGATTTGGATACCTATCTGGTAAACGGTTTCCTGTTCGCCCGGTTTGAAAAAGGCGGCAGCGAGGAATACGCGGATGTTTCCGTGCCTGTGGTGACTGTGGAAGGAAGGGTGAAATAAGTGCTGATTGTGAAGGAACTGACCCGCAACTACGGCCAGTTTGTAGCGCTGGATCATTTGAATATGACCATTGCCGACGGCGAGCTGCACGGCTTTGTAGGCCCCAATGGCGCCGGTAAAACCACCACCATGCGCATTCTGGCCACGCTGCTGAAGCCTACCGTCGGCAGCGCCACGCTGGACGGGGTGGATGTGGTGAAAAACCCGAAGGAAGTGCATAAGCTGATGGGCTATATGCCGGATTTCTTCGGCGTGTACGACCGGCTGAAAACCTGGGAATATCTGGACTTTTACGCCCGGTGCTACGGCTTTGGCTACCGTGACCGCATGAATATGATTGACAGCCTGCTGGAGCTGGTGAACCTGACGGATAAGCGGGACAGCTATGTGGATGTGCTGTCCCGTGGCATGAAGCAGCGCCTGTGCCTGGCAAGGGCCCTGATTCATGATCCCCGGCTGCTGATTCTGGACGAGCCCGCCTCCGGCATGGACCCCCGGGCCCGGGCGGAAATGAAGAACATTCTTCGCACCCTGAAGGGCATGGGCAAAACCGTGCTGATTTCCTCTCACATTTTGCCGGAGCTGTCGGAGATGTGCGACGCGCTGACCATTATCGATCATGGAAAGCTGGTGTTTTCCGGTTCTGTGGATGAGCTGAACCGGCATATGAACGGAAACGCCCCCCTGCTGATTCGTCTGGCCTCCACCGCGGATGAAGCCTGCATGCGCAGCGCCGCGGCGCTGATTCGCCAGCAGCCCGGCGTTACCGGCGTGGGACAGGAGGCGGACAACGGGCTGACGGTGGCCTTTGACGGCGACGATCAGGCCGCCGCCGCGCTGCTGCGGCAGCTGGTCCAGGCCGCGCCTGTGGTGGATTTTCACCGCGCGCCCCTGAATTTGGAAAAGGTGTTTATGGAGGTGACCAGGGATGAGTAACCCCATTTTGTCCTTCTCGGCCCGGCGCAGAATGCGGTCCGTCCGCACGCCGCTGCTGATTACGCTGTATGCTTTGGTTTTATCCGTCATCGGCTATTTTGCCGTCTGCCATCCCTTTGTGCAGGATACGTTTACCCTGCAGCAAATCATGAATGGTTCACTGGGATATATGGGCATTGTTCTTTTGCAGTTTGTACTGATTTTGCTGGTGGCCCCCGCCATGACCGCCGGAAGCATCAGCGGCGAAAGGGAGCGCCAAACCCTGGATTTGCTGATGGTGACCAATATGGGTCCGGGCCGCCTTGTGTGGGGCACGCTGCTGGAGAGCTTTGCTTTTCTGGCGCTGCTGGTGATGAGTTCGCTGCCGGTTTTGTCCCTGACGTTGATTACCGGCGTGGTCAATCCGGGTCAGGTGCTGGTCAGCACAGCCTTTTTGCTGGTAGCGGCGCTGGCGGCCCTCAGCGTGGGCCTGTTCTGCTCCAGCCTGCTCAAGCGCACGGTAACCGCTACGGTGGTCAGCTATGTGGCGCTGCTGGGCATTGGCGTGGTTACCCTGCTGCCCCTGTTTTATGATGTCAAACGGATTGGTGATTTGTATGACGCCATGCAGTCGTCCGGCGTTCAGCAGGTGATGTTGGATTACATTCCCATTTCCTTTGTGCTGAATCCGGGATTGGGGCTGTTTTCCATGCTGGTCAGCCAGGGCAGCGACCTGACCGGCTATTTGTGGCAGTTCAGCTATACCCTGGGCAATACGGGAACCATGCTGCATTACGAATGGTTCTTTGTTATCAACATGGGGGTTATGCTGGTCGCCTCTCTGGCGCTGATCGCGCTGTCCGCCCTGAATATGAAGGTAAAAGGCGTTCCCAAGAGGGGGAAAGCCCATGCGTGAGCTGAAAGAAGCCCTTGCGCCGGTAAAGCGCCGCATGCGTGCTCAGCGGGTCTTTTTATGGGCGGCTTACGGCCTGCTGGCGGGGGCGGTGTGCATTGTGCTGATTCGGTTGGCCAGCTTTTTATTTCCCTTTGAAAACGCGGTCTGGTGGGGCGCAGCCGCCGCTGCTGCGGGCCCGGCGCTTTTTGCCCTGGCCGCGCTGTGCCTGCCTGTTAAAGATGTAAACGCCGCCCGTCAGGCGGATGCTTTGGGCCTGATGGCCCGTGCCCAGACCGCCCTGATGCTGCAGGGGGACGATACCCCCATGGCCCAGATGCAGCGGCAGGATACCATTGAAAGCTTGCGGAGCATTGAGCCCAAACGGATGCTGCGCTTTCGCGCCCCGGCGCTGGTTTGGGCCGGCGTGGCCGTATGTCTGGCGCTGACGGGCCTCAGCTTTTTGATTTCCAACCCGCAGGCGCAGGTTTTGCAGGCGCGGGAGCAGTTCCGTAAAGACATGACCGCTCAGGCGGATAAGGTGGATCAGGCCGCCGACAATCTGGATGAAAAACAGACGCAAACGCCGGAACCCCGTAAGCTGCTGAAGGAATTAAGCCAAAACCTTCGTGACGCCCAGCAGCGCCGGGACGCGCTGGAGGCAGTGGATCAGACGGAACGCAGAATTGAAAAAATGCAGCAGCGCACGGCAAGTCAGGCCTTAGACGCGATGAAAAACGCCGGGCTGGACAGTCTGGCGGCGGCGCTGGAAAATCAGGATACCGCCGCGGCGCAGGAAGCTTTGGAGCAGACGGACGCGGCGGACCGGCTGAATCAGGCGGCCCAGCAGGCGGGCGACGTGGGCGATATGCTTGCCAGCGCGTCGCAGGCGCTGAAGGCGGGGGATTTGCAGCAGGCCATGCAGCTTTTGCAAAACGCCTCGAAGGGACAAAGCATGTCCGCGGCGCAGGCCATGGCGCTGGCCGCTATGGCGCGGGCCGCGGCCGCCCAGTCCGGGCAGGGCTCCCAAATGGGTCAGGGCAGCGAAACTGGCTCGTCCGCCAGTCAGGGCAAGGACGGCAAGGGCGGCGGGGCCAGCTTGGGCTCCTCCGACAAGGACGGGGGCGTCAGCGGCAAAAACCCGATCAGGCAGCAGCCCGGCAGCGCCGACCCGGAAAAGAAAACCGCGGAATACGAGAGCATTTATGACCCCATCCGTCTGGGAGGCGCTGGCGACGCCGTCAGCGACAGCGGCGAAATGGGGCAGGGCGATGTGCAGGAAGTGGAAATCGGCTCCGGAACAGGCAGCCTGAACGGCAGCGTGCCCTACAGCCAGGCCATCACCCAATACAGCCAGGCCGAGGTGCAGGCCGTGCAGAACGCCGCCCTGCCCGCCTATGCCCAGCGGTGGGTGCAGGATTACTTTAACGCTTTACAATAAAAGGAGAAAGCAAGCCATGATTCAACAGGAGCAGATTGAGGCCTTTTCCCGGCAAATCGAGGAAATTCAAACGGAAATCGGCAAGGAAATCATCGGCCAGAAAAACGTGATTGAGCAGCTGCTGACCGCGCTGGTGGCCGGTGGCAACGTGCTGCTGGAGGGCGTGCCCGGTCTGGGCAAAACCCGTCTGGTGCGCACCCTGTCCCAGGTGTTTGACATGCCCTTTAACCGCATTCAGTTTACCCCGGACCTGATGCCCGCCGATATTACCGGTACCAACATCATTGTCAAAACCGACAGCGGCAACGAGTTTCGTTTCCGGGAAGGCCCGCTGTTTGCCTCCATTGTGCTGGCGGATGAAATCAACCGCGCCACGCCCAAAACCCAGGCTGCCCTGCTGGAAGCCATGCAGGAGCATTCCGTCACCGTGGCGGGGGAGACCCATCAGCTGAGCGAACCTTACTTTGTACTGGCCACGCAAAATCCCATGGAGCAGGAGGGCACCTACCCCCTGCCGGAGGCCCAGCTGGACCGCTTTATGCTGAAAATTCAGGTGGATTTTCCCAGTCTGGAGGAACTGGGCCAGATTGTGGGCCTGACCACCCGGCCGCAAACCTGTCACGCTCAGGCGGTGGCAAACGCGGATACTCTGCTGCAGATGCGGGCTGTGGCCCAGGATGTGCCCATTGCCCAGGCCGTACAGGATTTTGCCCTGCGGCTGGTGCTGGCGACCCATCCCGAGCTTCAGGACAGCCCGGAGCTGGTGCAAAAGTGCGTGCGCTTCGGCGGCAGCCCCCGCGCGGCGCAGGCGTTGATTGCCACCGCACGGGTGCGGGCGCTGATGCACGGGCGCTATAACGTGGCCTTTGAGGACATTGAGGCTGTGGCTCCCGCCTGTCTGCGGCACCGCATTGCGCTCAGCTTTGAGGGCGTGGCGCAGGGCGTTACCGTGGAGGGCGTGATCGACCATTTGCTCAAGACCCTGCCCCGGGGCTAAGGAAGGAGAAAAAACGTGTTATCCGATGCCTTTTTGCGGCGGCTGGACACGCTGGCCCTGCGCATGCGCCACCCGGCCAGCGGCGGCTCCGGCGGGCTTAGACGGTCCAAAGCGCTGGGCAGCAGCGTGGAATTTTCCGACTTTCGGGAATACGCGCTGGGCGACGATGTGCGCCGAATCGACTGGAACGCCTACGCCCGGTTTGAACGTTTATTCCTGAAGCTGTTCATGGAGGAACAGGAGCAGCGGGTGCATCTGCTGCTGGATGTCAGCGCTTCCATGGGCTTTGAAAAATGGGAGGCGGCCAGGCAGCTGGTTCAAATGCTGGGCTATCTGTGCCTGTGCGGCGGCGACCGGGTAACGGCGTACGCCTTGGGCCGGGATGGGGCGCATACCCGCCCTCTGCAGGGCAGGCAAAGCTACCCGGAGCTTTCCGATTTTCTGGAGGGCCTGACCCCGAACGGGCAGACCAGACTGGGAGACTGCGTGGAAAAAATCAGCCTGCCACAGGGCAGGGGCGTTACCATTCTGGTCAGCGACCTGCTTTCCGAGGACGGCTATGACCGGGCCCTGACCTCCCTGCTGTACCGCAAGCAGGAGGTCAGCGTGGTTCAGTTGCTTGCCCAAACGGAGTGGGAACCCCGGCTGGAGGACGTGGTGGAGCTTTGCGACAGTGAAACGGATGAAAAGCTGATTCTGTCCGCCGATTACGATACCCTGAAGCGCTACCGGGAAACGGCGCGGGCCTATGTGCAGAGCGCCCATGACTTTTGCCTGTCCCACGGCGTTACCCATGTGTTTTTGATTCCCCAAACCCCCTTTGAGGAACAAATGCTGCGCGAACTGAGCCGAAGCGGCCTGATCGCCTGATGAAAGAGGAAAAACGATGCAATGGCTCTATCCTGCCGGAGCATGGGCGCTGCTGGCGCTTGTGCCGGTGATTTTGCTGTGGGTGCTGAAAAAAAAGGCCCGCAGGCAAACGGTTCCCAGCTTGCTGCTGTGGCGGCGCATGGAAAGCGACGCGCCGCAAAGCAAGCCCTTTCAGCGGCTGAAAAGCAGACTGCTGCTGTGGCTGCAAATTCTGACGGTGCTGCTGGTGACCCTGTGCCTGATGCGCCCCGCCACCCTTGGCGGCTCTGAGGGCGAGGCGGTGCTGATTGTAGACCTGTCCGCCAGCATGCAGACCCAAAACAGTCAGGGACAAAGCCGCCTGGACGAGGCAAAGGATCAGGCCCTGACCCTGCTGGACAGACTGGGAGAAACAACCCCGGTGACGGTGCTGGCCGCCGGCTCCAGCTTTCAGCAGCTGTTGTCCCGCTCAAGCGACCATGGACAGGCGCGCCGGGTTATCCAGAACCTGCAGGCGCAAAACGGCGGCAGCGACATGGAGGGCGCGCTGGCATTGGCCCGCGCTCTGCGTCAGGACCTGCAAAACCTGCAAATCTATGTGTTTACCGACGACGCGAGCCTGACCCTGCAGGACGGAAGCCTGCGTGCCGCAGGCGAAAGCATGCCAAACCGCGCGCTGCTGGACGCGACCATGCAGCCGGAAAGCGCTCTGGCCTTTGCAAGGGTCCAGAACTACGGCCCCGCCTGTGAAGTGACGCTGGAATGCTATGCGGATGGGGAACTGTGCGACGTGCGCACCGCCAGTCTGGACAAGGACGGCCAAACCGGCGTGCGCTTTGCTATTCCGGAAACCGCGCAACAGGTTCGCGTCCACATCGCTGCTTCGGACGCGCTGGATGTGGATAACGACCGCTACGCGGTCAGGCCGGCCCAAACCCGGCGCACGGCGCTGCTGGTGACGGACGGCAACGTGTTTCTGGAAAAGGCTTTGGCGCTGAACACCAACCTGACGGTGGATTTGGCCTCCCCTCAGGATGTGGACCAGCCCGGCCAGTACGACCTGTATGTGTATGACGGCGTGCTGCCGGAAACCCTGCCGGAAAGCGGGGCCATTCTGGCGGTTCATCCGCAGAAGGCCGTGCTGGATATTACCCCCGGCGATGCGGTCAGCCAGCCCGGCGCTCTGCGGGCGGCCTCCGGCGATACCGCCAGAACCCTTTGTGAAAATCTGCTGCTGAACGATATCGCCATCCGCTCCGCCACGCCGCTGACCGGCGGAACAGCCGTGCTGGAGGCGGGCGGGCAAAGCCTGCTGGCCGTTCAGGAAACCGCGGCCCACCGGGCGGCTGTGCTGGGGTTTGACGTGCATGACAGCAATCTGCCCCTGAAGGCGGATTTTCCCGTGCTGATTCAAAACCTGCTGACCTACCTGCTGCCGGAGCCGTCCGCCCGGGTGGAAAGCGCCGCCTGCGGCGAGAGCGTAGCGATTGATGCGGATGTGCGCAGTCAAAAGGTTACCGTGCTGACCCCGGACGGACAGACCGTGCCGCTGAATGGCGGCAGGCTGGAAAATACACAGGCGATCGGCGTGTATACCCTGCAGGAGGAAATGGAGGACGGAACCGTCCGCCAGACCCGGTTTACATTACATGCCCCGGCGGCGGAAAGCGATACCCGCACGGTGGCCCAGCCCTCTGAAAAGGAAGAAACCGTGGCCGCGGGCTACGGCTACCGGGAATGGACGCTGGCCGCGGTGCTGCTATTGTTTGTTTTATGCGTGCTTGAATGGGAGGTGAGCAGGCGTGGGGCTTGACTTTGAACGGCTTTGGGCGCTGCTGCTCATTCCTGTGGGCGTAGCGGCCGTTTGCTGGATTGACCGAAGATATGGACTGAAAAATCGCTCCTTAAAGCGGCGGGTTACGCGGGCGGTACGCTGTCTGGTAATCAGCCTGCTGGCGCTGGCTGTGGCCGCCCCGTCGGTGCTGCTGGCTTCCGGAGCGGCTACCCGCTGGGTGCTGCTGGACGCGTCGGATTCCGCCAAGCCTTTGCGTGCCCAGATGGAGCAGAAAACCATACAGGAAATCGCTCAGCTGCCCAAAGGACAGCAGGCGGGCGTACTGGCCTTTGGGGCTGACGCCATGGTGGAAACGCCGGTGAGCGCGGCTCCCAGCTTTACAGGACTGCATACCCAAACCGGCGGCGAAGGTACGGATTTGGACGGGGCGCTGCGTCTGGCCGCGGCCTTAACATCGTCCGGCACCGGTGGAATCACCGCCGTAACCGACGGCAAGGCCAGCGTGTCCCAGGCGACAATGGATATGCTTTCCGCCCAGGGAATGAAGGTGGACGTGCTGGCGCTGGCCGGGGAAAACGGACCGGACGCGCAGGCCACGGAATTGAATGTGCCAGCGGAAAGCCGTCAGGGGCAAAGCATTCCCATTCAGGTGGTGATTGACGCCAGCGCGGATATGGAAGGAACCCTTGTGCTGTACCAGAACGGCACGCCCACCGCCACCCGGCAGGTATCCCTGCAAAAGGGCGAAAACCGTTTTGCCTTTACCGATACCGCCAGCAAAACCGGCGTGGTCACCTATGGCGTGCAAATCAACTGCGACGCGGATACCCAGCCCCGCAACAACAGCGCTTTTGCCTATGTGCATGTGCTGGGCGCGCCCAATGTGGCGCTGATTGGCGAAAGCGCCGGTGTTCAAAGCCTGTTTGCGGCGGCGGGGATGGAGGTAACGTCCCTGACCCCGGCGGAAATGCCGCTGGCGGCGGACGGCTATTTGTCCTACGACGCTGTGATCTTGAACAATGTGGATTACGATTCCGCAACGGAAAAGCAGTGGCAGGCCCTAAGCGCCGCCGTTACAAGTCTGGGCAAGGGCCTGTGCGTGCTGGGCGGCGACCAGAGCTACGCCCTGGGCGGCTACCGGGGCACCCTGCTGGAAGAACTGCTGCCCGTTACCATGGACGTAAAGGAAAAGCTGCGCATGCCCGCCCTGTCGCTGGTCATCTGTATTGATAAATCCGGCAGCATGACCTCCGGCCAGTTTGGCTCCACCCGCATTGAGGTGGCCAAGGAGGCGGCCATGAGCGCCGCGGAGGTGCTGACGGCTCAGGACAATATCGGCGTGATTGGCTTTGACGATACGGCCAAGTGGGTGGTGCCCTTTCAAAACGTAACGGATGTGGAAGCGATTCAAAACCAGATTGGCACCCTGCGGGCCGACGGCGGCACGGCGTTTTATTCCGCGCTGGACGAAGCCTATCGCGTTCTGGCGGCGGCGCAAAC
This sequence comes from uncultured Clostridia bacterium, assembly GCA_934621505.1. Classification (GTDB taxonomy): domain Bacteria; phylum Bacillota; class Clostridia; order Christensenellales; family Aristaeellaceae; genus Limiplasma. Next base: position 27,195 of record CAKTUU010000003.1, on the reverse strand, counting down.
CCCTCAGAAGCATGTCATCTTCCTGTCGGACGGCCAGCCCGGGGACAACGGCTTTCAAAATATTGTGCAGGCCATGAAAAGCGCGGGAATCACTCTGACCACCGTATCGGTAGGCGCGGACGCGGATACGGGCCTGATGGCCCAGCTGGCGGCTTTGGGCGGGGGACGCTGCTATTCGGTAGGCGAGTTTGACAACATTCCCAAAATTTTCACCAAGGAAACCATGCTGGTCAGCGGCAGCTATGTGCAAAACCGCACCTTTACCCCCATTATTACGGAAAGCGGCAGCCTGACGGATTTTGACGGCTTTCCCACGCTGGACGGCTACCTGACCTGCGCCGAAAGGGCCACCGCCACCGTATCCCTGGTCAGCGATACGGACGAACCCTTGCTGGCCTGGTGGAATGCGGGAGCGGGCAAGGTGATAGCCTGGACAAGCGACACGGAAGGCGCATGGACCGGCAGCTTTTTGCAATGGCAGCAGGCTCCGGCCTTCTTTGGGGGCATGGTGGCCAAGGTGCTGGCTAACGAGGAACGGGAGGGCACGCTAACGGCGGACGTGGCAAACGGCAAGCTGCAAATCACCTATCAGGTGGAAAATGACGATGCCCTGCAAACCCAGGCTACGGTGCTGTCGCCGGACGGAACGGAAACCAGCCTGCCCCTGACGGAAACGGCCCCCGGTCAGTATCAGGCGGAAACTTCCGCCGCGTTGGAGGGCGCGTACGCCGTTTATGTCACCCAAAAACAGGGGGAGGAAACCATTCGCACTCAGGAGGGGGGAGCAGTACGCGGCTTCAGCAGTGAATATGATTTGCGCGTACAGCCGGATGGCAGCCTGGAAAAGCTGTGCCAGCAAACCGGCGGGCGAATGCTGACCATGGAGGACTCCTTCTGGAACACGCCCATCGCCTCGGCGACTGCGCGAAAGCCCTTGCAGCGTCTGCTGCTGATAGCGTTTTTATGCCTGTTTGTTGCGGACGTGGCCCTGCGCAAGCTGCCCTGGGAGGACTGGCTGCCCAAGACGCAGACAAGGAGCGCGCCCGCGAAGGAACCCGTGAAACCGAAACCTTCTGTGGCTCCCAAACAGCCGCCAAAACCCAAAATGGAGGAGCAGGCCCGCCAAACGGCCAACGCGCTGCTGAACGCCAAACGGGCCAGAGAGAAAAAATAAGCCAGGCAGCCCCGCTATGGAAAAACGGGGCGCACAGCCTGCTGAAAAACCGGAGGTGCAGGAGGCATTGCCTCCTGCCAGGGTTTTAGGGGCAGCGCCCCCTAAGCCTTGTGCTACAGCCCTTTTCCCGCGAACAAGCGCAGCGATGTTCGCGGACGCGGCAACCAAGCCAGTGTTTGTCAACGCTCTAAGCATCCCTGCTATGGAAAAGCGGGGATGCACAGACTGAATCCCCGGGTGGTATCGGAGGGCCTCGGCTCTCCGATTTTTTCATTCCAAAACCGGGCGGTTTTGGTGCCTTGCGCTCTTTTCCGCCCGGCGAGCTGCAGGTGAGTAGGAAACGTTGCGCTTCTCGGCAGCGCTATGGAAAAACGGGGCTGCTTGGCATTGGATGAGTCAAAAATTCCTTCTTTCTTTTTGAAATGGGCTATGCTAAGATGTTGGAAAGCAGGAAATGACAAACAGGGCATTTTCCCCAATCCTGTTTGGGCGCTGCATGACAGCAAAAAAAAGGAGCGTTATCTTACAATGAAAATCGTTAATTTTGGCTCTTTAAACCTGGATTATGTGTATCAAACGCCCCATTTTGTGCTTCCCGGCGAAACGCTGGCGGCCACCGGCCAAACGGTAAAGCCGGGCGGCAAGGGGCTGAACCAGTCCATCGCTCTGGCCCGGGCAGGCGCTAAGGTAAGCCATGCCGGCTGTGTGGGGCAGGGGGGACAAGGGCTGGTGGAACTGCTTGAGCAAAACGGCGTGGATACGCGGTGGATTCGTCCGGTGGAGGCTTTGCAGGGAAACGCCATGATTCAGGTGACGCCTTCGGGGGAAAACGCCATTCTGCTTTTCGGCGGCTCCAACCAGGCCGTGACGGAAAGCCAGATTGACCAAACCCTGGCCGTTTTGCAGGCGGGCGATTATCTGGTGCTGCAAAACGAAATCAGCTGCCTGCCGTATCTGGTAGAGCGGGCGGCGCAAAAGCGGCTGCGCGTCGTGCTGAATCCGTCCCCCTTTGAGGAATCCCTGCGCGCATTGGATTATGGCGCGATGGAATGGCTGCTGGTAAATGAAGTGGAAGCTCAGCAGCTAAGTGGATCGAAGGAGCCGGAAAGCGCCTGGAACATTTTGCACAGCCGTTATCCCAGGCTGAAGCTGGTGTTGACCCTTGGCGGCGCGGGCGCGATTTGCTGCACACCCCAGCAGACCATACGCCAGCCGGCGTTTGCCGCAACGGCGGTGGACACCACGGCTGCCGGTGATACGTTTACGGGGTATTTTCTGGCGGCGCTTACCCAGAAAAGGCCCCTGGCGGACTGCATGCGCCGTGCCGCCGCCGCAGCAGCCGTCAGCGTGTCAAGGCCTGGCGCGTCCAGCTCCATTCCCATGGCTCATGAGGTAGAGGAATACCTGTTAAGGGCATGAAACAATAAGCGGCCCGTCTCCCTTTCGGAGACGGACCGCTATGCTGTTAAATCAGGCTTTGATCAGGCTTTCGTAAATCTTCACATACTCGCCTGCGCTGTGGGTCCAGCTGTAATCGCCCTCCATACCCCGCTTTTGCAGCAACGCGATCACGTCCTTGTGCTGGCGGTAGTAATCCAGCGCCCGGCGAATCACATTCAGCATATCGTGAGCGTTGTAATTCAGGAAGGTAAAGCCGTTGCCGTCCTTGCTGAATTCGTTGTAGCTGAGCACCGTATCCCGCAGGCCGCCGGTTTCGCGCACAATCGGCACCGTTCCGTAGCGCAGGGAGATCATCTGGCTGAGGCCGCAGGGCTCAAACAGCGAGGGCATCAGGAAGAAATCCGCGCCCGCGTACATTTTGTGAGCCAGGGCATGGTCCATCGCGAAGCGGGCGGCCATCCGGCCGTGGTACTGCTGCTCGGCCCAGCTGAACAGGTTGGTGTAGCGGGCGTCACCCATGCCCAGCACCGCCAGCTGTACGTTTTCATTCATGATATCGCCCAGCACACAGTCCACCAGGTCCAGACCCTTCTGGTTGGTCAGACGGCCCACCATGCAGATCAGCGGAATATCCGGGTTTACTTCCAGCCCCAGATCCTTTTGCAGGCCGACTTTGTTGGCGGCCTTGCCCTTCATGTCCTTTACGCTGTAATTCTGGTAGATCAGGGGATCGGTGGCGGGATTGTACTCGCCTACGTCAATGCCGTTCAGCACGCCGTAGAGAGAATCCCGCCGGGCGCGAATCAGCCCGTCCAGACGTTCGCCGTAATAGGCGGTGGTGATTTCCTCTGCGTAGCTTGGGCTGACGGTGGTAATGGCGTCGCTGTAGACCAGACCGGCCTTCATAAAGTTGGCACAGCCAAAGCATTCCAGCTTGTCGGAGCTCCACAGCCCGTCGCCCAGGCCCAGCACATCCTGCACTTCCTTAATGCCGAAGATGCCCTGGTATTGCAGGTTGTGAATGGTAAAGACCGTGCGGATTTTGGCGTAGAAGGGCAGGTGCGCGTACTGAATCTTCAGCAGCGCGGGAATCATGCCGCTTTGCCAGTCGTGGGCGTGCAGAATATCCGGGCTGAAGTCCAGCAGCGGCAGCACGTTCAGCACCGCCCGGCAGAAGAAGCCAAAGCGCTCGTATTCATCCCCGCCCAGGCCGTAAATATAGGGGCGGCCGAAGTAATATTTATTGTCCAGGAAGTAGTAGGTAACGCCGTCCTTTTTGAGGGACTGCACGCCGCAATACTGCCTGCGCCAGCCCAGCTGTACATCGAAGTCCAGCACAAACTGCATTTGAGACTGCCACTGGTGGTCGATGGCGGTATACATGGGCAAAATAACCCGCACGTCGTGACCCGCCTTAGCCAGTACGGGAGCCAAAGCGCCCACCACATCCGCCAGACCGCCGGTTTTGACAAAGGGCACGCATTCGCTGGCTGTGAAAAGGATTTTCATGACTCATTCCCTCCAGACAATTTCAAGAATCGGGTTAAATGACCATGTTTTTGGAAATGACGATGGGGTAAGCGCTGGGGCCGATCAGGCGGCCGCCGCTTTTGACCACGGCCTGCTTGTCCAGGATGCAGTTTTCCAGCTGCGCGCCGGATTCAATATGGCAGTCCTGCATCAGGACGCAGTTTTTCACATAAGCGCCCTCGTCAATTTTGACGCCCCGGAACAAAACGCTGTGATCCACCGTACCGTTGATGATGCAGCCGTCCGCCACCATGGAGTTGACCATCTTCGCATGGTCCAGATAGCGGGCGGGCAGCTGATCCCGTACCTTGGTATATACCGGCTTATCCTCCGGGAACAGGCTGTGCAGCACATCCACATCCAGTATATCCATATTCATCTTAAAGTAGCTTTGCACGCTGTCCAGCCGGAAGCATACGTCCTTGTATTCGTAGCCGCACATGTTCAGCCCCGCGTCCCGCACCAGCCGCTGCAACACATCCCGCGCCAGGTCATGGTAGCCGTGAGCCGCGCCCCGGTCCACCAGATCAATCAGCAGGTCCTTGCGCATAATCATCACGTCCATGCCGGTGCAGTCGTACCGGGGATTGGTGGGATCAATCTCGATATCGCGGATATGCTCGTTGGAGTCCACGTCCACATAAATGCCGTATTCAGGCCGCTGCAAATCCGGGCTGCGGTGGTACATCATCATTACATCGCAGCCGCTGGCCTGATACTTTTCAAACATCTCGCGGAAATTGGCGTTAAACAGCATCAGGCTGTTGCACCAGAGCACATATTCCTGACGGCTGCGGCGCAGATAGTTCATGTTGGAATGCAGCGCGTCCAGGCTGCCCTTGTATACGCCTACATTATCCCGGGTCAGGAAGGGGGGCAGAATGTACAAACCGTCGTTTTTGCCGTGCAGGTCCCATTCCTTTCCGCTGCCCAGATGATCCATCAGGCTGTGATAGTTTTTTTGCATAATCACGCCCACGTTGCGGATGCCGCTGTTGACCATGCCGCTGACGATAAAGTCAATGACACGATAGCGGCCCGCCACGGGTACGGCGGCGATGGCGCGCATCAGGGTCAGTTCACGCAGAAAGCTGTCTTTTTCGCCTGTATAAATAATGCCCATTACATTTTTCATGGTGCTTTTCTTCCTTTCCTTGTGTTAGGCGTCCCGCTGCTCGCCGGCTTTGACGGTAGCGCCCGCGGGCAAAACCACCTGCTGACCCACCACGGCGATGTTGCCGGTTTCCTCGCCTACAATGGCGCCCGCGCCAATGACGGCCCCCTCGGCGATAATAGCCCGGCGCACCAGCGCGCCCCGCTCTACCACCGCGCCGGGCATGATGACGCTGTCCTCCACCCGCGCGCCTTCCTTTACCACAACGCCCGCGAACAGCACGCTGTGGTCCACATGGCCGTATACCTCGCAGCCCTCGGTGACAAGGCTGCGGGCCACGCTGGCCCCGTCCGCGATGTAGTGAGGCGGCATGGCGGGGTTGCGGCCGTAAATGCGCCACTTCTTGTCGTACAGGTCAATGGGCATGGGCAACTGCAAAAGGTCCATGTTGGCCTCCCACAGGCTTTCAATGGTGCCCACGTCCTTCCAGTAGCCGCTGAAATCATAGGCGAACATGCGCTGCCCATCGCCCAGCATATTGGGAATGATGTTTTTGCCAAAGTCGTTGGAGCTGGCGGGGTCGGCCGCGTCCTCGCTCAGGTACTTGCGCAGCTTTTCCCAGGTAAAGATGTAAACGCCCATGGAAGCCTTGTTGCTTTTGGGGTGGGCGGGCTTTTCCTCAAATTCCTCGATCACGTTTCCTTCGCCGGTGTTCATGATGCCAAAGCGGCTGGCCTCGTCCCAGGGCACCTCGCGCACGGCGATGGTGCAGTCCGCCTTGTTTTCCATATGGAAGCGCAGCATGGCGTTGTAATCCATTTTGTAAATATGGTCGCCGCTTAGAATCAGCACATATTCAGGAGAGAACTGCTCGATAAAGGGCATGTTCTGGTAAATGGCGTTGGCGGTACCGGAATACCATTCGCCGGTTTTGCCCTTCACATAGGGAGGAAGCACATATACGCCGCCATGGGCCAGGTCCAAATCCCAGGGAGAGCCGCTGCCGATGTAGGCGTTCAGCTTCAGGGGCTGATACTGGGTCAGCACGCCCACCACGTCGATGGCGCTGTTGGTGCAGTTGCTGAGCGGAAAATCGATAATGCGGTACTTACCGCCATAGGGAATGGCGGGTTTGGCCATATTGGCCGTAAGGATGCCCAGACGGCTTCCCTGGCCGCCCGCCAGCAACATGGCTACGCATTGCTTCTTGTTCATCATGAGGTAACTCCACTCCTTACTTTGCTGATTGCTTTCGTGAACCGCCGGTGGGTTTGGTCAGGCCGGATGCCGCCTGTCTGCGGACGGGTGCGGAAAGCGTTGTAAACTGCCGGGGCTTTGGGGGCGGCGGCAGAATTTTGTCATAGGTAAAGTACACGGTGCTCAGGGGCGGCACGCAAATATCCGCCCAGAAGGGAAAGTCATTGTAAGTACCCGGCGCGGCATGAATTTCGTAGGCGTTATACTGGTTGCTGCCGCCGTATTCCGCCCGGTCGGTGTTCAGCACCTCGTTCAGCGTTCCGCCAAAGGGCAGGCCGATGCGGTAAATGGGGTGAAACACCGGAGTAAAGTTGGTAACGCACAGCAGGGCCTTTCCCTCCTGGTCCGTGCGCAGGAAGGCCACCACGCTGTTGTCCGAGTCATTGGCGGTAATCCACTGAAAGCCGTTCCAGGAATCATCCACCTGATACAGGGCGGGGGTGGACCGGTACAGATGGTTCAGCGCCTTTACACAGCTTTGCAGGGGGGCGTGACGCTCGTACACCAGCAGGAACCAGTCCAGCTGGTCGTCATACTTCCATTCGATAAAATGGGCAAACTCGCCGCCCATGAACAGCAGCTTCTTTCCGGGATGGGCCATGGTGTAGCCGTACAGGGCCCGCAGGCCCGCAAACTTCTTCCACAGGTCGCCAGGGTTTTTATCCAGCATGCTGTGCTTGCCATGCACCACCTCGTCATGGGAGAAGGGCAGGATATAATTTTCGTTAAAGGCGTACATCAGGCTGAAGGTCAGCTTGTCGTGATGGTATTTGCGATAGACTGGGTCCAGCTTGATATAGGACAATATATCGTTCATCCAGCCCATGTTCCACTTGAAGCCAAAGCCCAGTCCCCCCAGATAGGTGGGGGCGGTCACCATGGGGAAAGCGGTGCTTTCCTCGGCAATCATCATCAGCCCGGGAAAGTCATGGTACACCGTCTGGTTCAGCCTGCGCAGAAAGTTGATGCCGTCCAGGTTTTCCCGTCCGCCGTAGCAGTTGGGCAGGTATTGGCCCGGCTCCTTGCAGAAGTCATAGTAAATGATGCCGCTGACCGCGTCCACCCGCAGGCCGTCGGCATGGTACCATTCCAGCCAGAAGCAGGCGTTGCTGAGCAGGTAGCTGCATACCTCGCCCCGGGCGTAATCAAACAGCATGGTGCCCCACTGGGCAATTTCGCCCCGTCGTGGATCGGGATGGTTGTACAGGTCCGTTCCGTCAAAGCGGAACAGGCCGATTTCGTCCCGGGGAAAATGAGCGGGCACCCAGTCCAGAATGACGCCGATACCGGCCCGGTGACAGCGGTCAATCAGCCCCATCAAATCGTGAGGGGAACCGTAGCGGGAGGTGGCGGCGTAAAAGCCGGTGACCTGGTAGCCCCAGCTCATGTCCAGTGGATGCTCCATCACCGGCAGCAGCTCAATATGGGTATAGCCCATCTCCAGCACATAGGGAATCAGCTGATCCGCCAATTCGGTATAAGTCAAAAAGCTGCCGTCCTCGTGCCTGCGCCAGGAGCCGATATGCAGTTCATAGATATTGACCGGACTGCGGTAAGGGTTGTAGACGGCACGCTTGTCCATCCACGCCTGATCTCCCCAGACATACCCGTCCAGATCTATCAGGCGGGAGGCGTTGTTTGGACGTACTTCGCAGTAAAAACCGAAGGGATCCGCCTTGATACGCCATACGTCGTCCGCGCCCCAGACCGCGTACTTGTAGGTGGGGCAGCCATCGGCGGGTACATTTTGCCACAGCGTCTCCTGGGGCAGACGAATTTCCCATGTGCCGTCATATTGCTTTTGCATGGGGGTTTGGCTTTTATCCCAGTGATTAAATTCGCCAATGAGGGCTACATGCTTGGCGTTTGGGGCCCACACGCAGAAATGCCACTTGCGTTTACCATCTTCAAAACACGGATGCGCGCCTAACATTTCGTAGGCACGGCGATTGGTTCCTTGATGAAAGGCGTCGCGGATTTCAGCCGATGGTGCATGATACAGCATCGGATCATCCTCCTAACCTTATGTAGTAAAAGAATCAGGCTATGTTTCCTATCCCTATTGTATTCGTTTTCCGGGCCTTTCGTCAAGCCTTTTTCAAACATTTCACGGAAAGTTTTGCTATGGCTTCCCAAATGGAATCATTCAGGCCGCAAACGTCAAAGACGCTGCGGCCTGATAGAAATACGGCTCAGGGCTGCGGGCAGTCCCGGGCGGCCTGATAGGGGGGCACGGGCTGCAGGTGCGGGTTCAGCGTATGCAGGGGCGCGTCCTCCCGCACGGAGGTCAGGCGGCTGACGCTGACCTCGTAGGCCACCTTGTTCAGGGTATTGCCGTCAGCCAGCTGCTTTTGATAGGCGCGGCTTTGAAAACGGCCCACCAGCTGCACCTTGTCGCCCACCTTCAGGTTGGCGGCGTACCGGGCCGTGCGGCCCCAGGTAATGCAGGGAATATAATCGCTTTTGCCATAGGAGCGGTTCACCGCCAGCATCAGGTCGGCGATTTCTCTGCCAAAGGGCGTGGTGCGAAAGCTGGGAGTCTTGCACAGCGCCCCGGCGAGGGACACCCGGTTGGGGTTTTCGTCGTCGTCCTCACAGGGAATCAGCCGTTGGGCAAAGGCCGTAATCAGCAGACGGCCCGCGCCTTCGATGACCTTGTTATAGCTGCGCAGCTGCCCCTCCATGCACAGCGTGCTGCCGTTGGTCAGCGGCTCGTTCAGCAAAAGCCGCTCGCTGATGGTAATGGGCAGGTAATCCTCCGCGCCGCTTAACCGTGGAACCCGCAGGGTGGTTACATAAAACTGTTCACCAAAGAGTTCGTGTCCGAATTGAAGGTTCTGGCAGATTTGTCCCCGCAGATGGATGCTGTTTCCCGTTTCTTCCATGTTTATCACCTCATGTTTGTTTTTGTGGTTCTCAGGTTTCCTTGGGATGCTGTTTACCCTGTACGTCGATGGTGTATTCGCCTTCAAGCAGAATCTGGCTGACCGGGATGATTTTGTACCCCAGCCCCTGATAATGCTGAATGACCGTGGGAAGCGCGTTGACAATGTCGTTGCTGTCGTTGTGAAACAGCACAATGTCGCCCGGGTCTACCCGGTAGGTGCATTGCTTGATGATGTCCTGGGTGCCCCGGTCCTTCCAGTCCAGACTGTCAATGCTCCATTGCACAGCCTCGTAGCCCTCCCGCCGGGCCACCTGAATAACCCGGTCGTTGTAATCCCCGTAGGGCGGGCGGAACAGGGTGGGACGCACACCGGTCAGGGCCTGCACCTTATCGCTCATGTCGCTTAGTTCCTTTTGAATGGCGCTTTCGCTCAGCTTGCTCATTTGGGGATGGGTGTTGGAATGGTTGCCGATTTCGTGCCCGCGGGCGGCGATTTCCCGCACCATGTCCGGGTATTTATCCACCCAGCCGCCTACCAGAAAAAAGGTGGTTTTCACGTCGTACTGGTCCAGAATGTCCAGAATGGCAATGGTTTTATCCGCGCCCCAGGAAGCGTCAAAGCTGATGGCGATCACCTTGTCGTCATGCTGCACGCTGTAGATGGGCAGTTCCCGCTTGCGGGCCACAACGGCGGTAGCGCCGTCGTTCAGGTTGACGCAGTACAGGCAGCACAGGGCAAGCAGGCAAAGCCCCAGCCCCAACTGGCTCAGCCATTTGCGGGCCCTGGCCCAGCGGGTGGGGGCCGGCGCTGGCTTTGGCTTGGCGGGCGCTTGCAGCGCCTCGTTTTTTTCACGAATTTTCAGGGGCTTGTTGCTCATGGAAAAATCACTCCTTTATACACCAAAACCTATGCAAAGGCCGGGGCGGCTATTCCGCATGGGACAAAAGCCGTCATTCAAAGTGCCGATCTGGCAAAAGTCCCTGTTTTTTGCCGCACGGTTGGGGAAAACTGAAAAGCATCACGCTTTGGGGGGAGCAAAAATGCAGGATTGGCAGGAAAGAGCCGTGGCGGAACAGCCGGTTTTGCGCGGCAGGCAAAGCGCCGACGCGGTGGTGATTGGCGGCGGACTGTCCGGTATGACCACGGCCCTGTGGCTGTGCCGCGCGGGACTGCGGGTGATTCTGCTGGAGGCTGGGCGCGTCGGCGGGGGCGCTACGGCTGGCTGCGCCGGAATGGTCAGCCTGTGCCGCCGCCTGCAATACACGGATTTGGAAAAAAACCGCGGCCTTGGGGTCGCCAGCGCTTACGCCCAAACCCAGATGCAGGCGCTGCACAGCATAAGCCAGCTGGCTGGACAGGCGGAATGGCGGCCCACGGCGGCGCAGACGGTGGGGCAGGAGGAAGCGGCTATGGAACGGGAGCAGGCCGCCATGCGGCGGGCGGGCCTTACGGCGGAGGTGACCCGGTCCACCCAGTGCCCGCTGCCCGCCGCGGCGGCCGTGACCATGCAGGGAATGGCCACCCTGAACCCGATGGCCTATCTGACGCATATGCAGAAACAGGCGCAAAAACTGGGTCTGAAAATTTATGAGCATTCCCGGGTAACCGCCATGGAAACCAACCTGGCCATCGCCCAGCGGGGCAGCGTACAGGCGCCGTACATTGTGGTTGCCACAGGCTACCCCATTGTGAATATCCCGGGCTGGTATTTTTTGCGACTGACTCAGCGGCGGCAGCGGCTGACCGCGTTAATTGGCGGCGGGGAATTTGACGGCATGTATTACGCGGCGGATGGAAGCTATGCCCTGCGCAGACGGCAGGAGGGCGTGCTTTTGCGGGAGGACGGGGGAGCGGTGGGCTTTCCAACGCGGGAAGAAGCGCTGCCAACGCTGCTTTCGTCGGTAAGCGGCTGCCGGGTCCTTGGACACACGGACGCGCTGGTGACCCGTACCCCGGATGGACTGCCCTACATTGGCCCCTACAGCCGCAAAACCCCGAACTTGTTTGTAATGACAGGCTATCAGGATAACGGTATCCTGATGAGCATGGTGGGGGCGCAGGCCATCAGCGCCCGGGTGCTGGGACTGCCGGACGACGCTTACCAGATTTATTCCGGCCAGCGCCTTCGGGGCTCGGCGCGGGCTGCGCTGGCCGCTTTGGGCCGTTACGCGGGCAGTCTGGCGGCCCGTCCGTCCGCGCCCAGTTGTCCCCATCTGGGCTGCAAGCTGGTTTATGACCGGCAGGCCCGCATCTGGTCCTGCCCCTGCCATGGCTCCCGTTTTGACGATATTGGCCGGATTCTCAACGCTCCCGCGGTTCATGCCGCCCGGCTGAACCGACGCAAATAGACAGACGGGGGAGAAAATGCTATAATGCATCGTACAAAAGGAGGCGCATCACTTTGGTTGCAGCGCGGCGCGACAAAGACCTGGCGGGCAATACCAACACATCGTTTCTGAAAATCCTGGCGCTGGCGTTTATGCTGGTGGATCACATGGGGGTGGTGCTGTTCCCCCAGACGCCGGAGATGCGGGTCATCGGCCGCATGGCCCTGCCCCTGTACGCCTGGTGTCTGGTGGTGGGCAGCCGCAAAACCCACAGCATGGCCCGGTACTGCCTGCGCATGCTGCTGATGGCGGCGGTTTCTCAGCCGCTGTACATGATGGCGCTGAATCACACCTGGGCGGATTTGAATATTCTGTTCCTGCTGTTTTTGGCGCTGGCGGCCATTTGGGGCATTCAGTCCCGTTTTTTGGCAAGCCAGTTTTGGGCGCCCGCGCTGTGCTACCTGGCGCTGGGCTGGTGCAAAATCGACTATGGCTGGCGGGGCCTTACCTTTATCTTGCTTCTGTATCTGGTTCGGGACAGCCGTCCGGGGCTGATTTTGACCTATCTGGCCTACGCGCTGTTTTGGGGAAGCACCTCCAGCCAGGTGACGCGGCTGTTTGGCGTGCCACTGTCGTTTTTGAACTGGCCGGGGTTGGGGGAGCCGCTTTCCGCCCTGTTTCACCTGCAAAGCATGATATGGCTTTCCCTGCCGCTGATTCTGAGCCAAACCCATGTGTCGTGGCGGCTGCCCAAATGGCTGGGCTACGGGCTGTACCCCATGCATCTGGCGCTGCTGATTCTGCTGCGGCTGCTGACGGGCACGCCGCTGACCTTTATGCTGCGGAATTTTTAAAAAAATCGTTTCAAACCATTGCTATTTGAGGCGGCGCTATGCTATAATACTCGTTGTGACATAACGGACGGTCCTCTATCCCGGCATTTCTCCGTGGGTACGAACGTCTACGAAGGAAGGAGGCCCATGAAATGAGTGAAATCATTCGTTCCATCGAAAAGGCTCAGCTCCGCACCGACCTGCCCAAGTTTGGCATCGGTGACACCGTTCGCGTTTTCGTGAAGGTGGTGGAAGGTAGCCGCGAGCGTCTTCAGGCTTTTGAAGGCACCGTGATTGCGAAGCGCAATGGCAGCATCCGCGAAACGTTCACCGTTCGCCGCGTGTCCTACGGCATCGGCGTAGAGCGCACGTTCCCGCTGCACAGCCCCCGCGTGGATCACATTGAGGTGATTCGCCGTGGTAAGGTTCGCCGCGCCAAGCTGTACTACCTGCGCAATTTGCAGGGCAAGGCTGCCAAGATCAAGGAAGCCAAGCGCGTGTAATGCGAAACCGAATGAGCGTCCGAAGCATTTCGGGCGCTCTTTTGGTATATGCTTAGGATGAACGCTCAATCATGGGGGAAAGCTATGCAAGGATATGACCGGCAACAGGCCGCCAACTATATTTTATCCCGCCTGGATGGAAAGGAATTTCGTGGGCTGAAGGACCGCCTGCCGTCGCTGATTGACGAAATGATGGAGTATGACCAGCATTTTATGCGCCTGACCGGCGTGATTGATGCGGACGGCTGTCAGGGCGATAACGAATATGACGACGACGAGGCCTTTGAATACATTTACGACGCCTGGCTGTCGGATCACCCCGATCAGCCCGATGACGATATGAAAATCGCTTCTCTTTTGAACGCCTATATGGAATTGCAGTATCAGTACCTGTGCGAAAACGGCCTGGCGCAAATGTAACAGCTTGGCGGGCCGGGCAGGAATCCGCCGGGCGAAGCCAGAAGATTTTTGTTGTAACCAATCACCAAAGGAGCAAAGCATGAAGTGTCCCAATTGCGGCAAATGGAACCAGGCCAGCCTTCCCCACTGCATGTATTGCGGGCAGGAACTGCCCAACGACGCCTATGGCGCGGACGGCGTGCCCGCCTGGCAGATAGAGCTGGACGATAAATCCAAAGCCAAAACCTATATCCGTGTCGATGAAAGCGGCCAGGTGGAAACCACCATGGACCCTAGGGATACGCTGTCCGTGGAAATGGCGGAGCTGAAAAAACGCAAGCTGTCCGGCGAGGAACGCCAGCGTGCTTTGCGCCAGCAGGCCGCCCAGCGGGGCCTGGCCCCTTCCGGCCGTACCGTGCGCACCACCAGCAACCGCAGCACCTTTTTTTCCGCCTACGACAACCCGGATACCAGCCTGCGCCCGGTAGCGCCGGAGCTGGTGGACGAGGAAACCCAGGTACAGCCAAACGCCCGGCAGGTTTATCCGGAAAAATACCGGGTTACCTACAGCGGCGACGCGGAGGACGAGGTATACGGCTATGGCAATACCCGCCGGCTGGTCAACATCCAGCGCCCCGGCGAGGACGAGGCCATTTATGATGGGTTTCACGATACCAGCGCCTATTTGCCATCCTATGCCAATCAGGACGAATATGAAAACTCGCTGCGGATGAAGGGCATGAACCAGAACCGCCGCCCCCGCCGTCACAGCATGCGGCGCTTTTTCCGTGCGCTGACCATTATCGGCTGTCTGGGACTGGCGGCCTGGCTGGTGGTGGCTTTTGTGGTGCCGGTGTTTACCTCCCAAAAGAATCAGGACAAGCCGGTGGCGATTGTAACGCCCACCATCCGGGACGACCTGGCGGCCCATACCGTTACCATTCCCGGCGAGGAGGGGCAGCGCATTACCATTCGGGAATTGCGCACGTCCGCCATTGTGACGGGGGGATATGCCACCTTTGACATTCCCGACCATATCTGGTATGACGATTATGAGGACTATTTGCAGGAAACCATGCCCATTACCCTGACGCCCTTTGTCATTACCGATACGGGCAAGCAAAAGCCGCTGGAGGCCATTCATTACGAAATTGATATTCCGCTGTCGCCTATCGAACTGTCCACCCCGGACAGCCCCTATCAGGTGGTCAGCACCGCCATGTACAATATCGTATTCTATGTGCGCGAGGGCAGCACCGTCCTGATCAATGATGAGGACTACAGCGACCTGGTCAATACTGAAGGCGGCAAGGTCAATTATAATGCCACCGTGCAGCCCATAGGCGAAAATACGTTCCATATTGTGGTGCGCAGTCAGTACTGCCGCGAAAATTCCATGACCGTTACCCTGTACCGGGAAAAGCAGTCCATCCCTCTGGATTTGGCCAGCGATATCGCCACATCCACCAGCAAAAATTACATGACCGTGCGGGGCACCACCCTGCCCGGCGCGGTGGTGAAGGTGCTGTCGCCCTATGTGGATTTGGACATTACCAACACGCCTACCGACGGTTCCTTCAGCTTTAAGGCCAACTTTGATAAGATTGGCAACAACACCATCATTATCACTGTGGACTATCCCGGCAAGGAAACCACCAGGGTGGAACATACGGTCTACTATGTGCCCAACATTGACGATTATTCCCGCAAGGCCTGGGACATTGCCACCCAGTACACCGACCTGATGGAAAATCTGGACGCCCGCAAGGCCCGTTCCCAGATTTACGTTTGCAAGGGCGTGATTACGTCCATTGATACCACCAAGCCCCAGCGCGCCTTTATGAACGTTGGCACGGAGGAAAGTCCCCTGATGATTTATGTGGAGAACTCCTCCAAAACCACCTGGGAGGTGGGCAAGAGCTACCGTCTGTACGGCGACGCTTACGGCATGTACGACAGCAAGCCCTGGCTGGTGGTGCGCTATACCTATGGCCTGAACGAAACGGCGCGGCTGCGCTGAGAGCGCGTCCGGCCAGTCGCAAAAAACCGGAGAGAACGCACTGTTCCCTCCGGTTTTTGCTTTGGGTTTATGAATGGACGGCGGACGCGCCGGCCTGCATGGCGTCCCGCTCCCGGCATAATTCCTGATGCAGGGTGAAGGAATCCCAGGCGGCGTTGGTATCCGTCAGCATGGCCTTTAGGGCGATCGGCGGAACCGCCGCCTTGCGCAGGGCCTGCAAAAACAGGCTTATCAGCTGGCCGGGGAAAAAGGCCATTACCAGCATGGGGTCGGAAAATGCAATGCCGGAGACAGGCTTTTCTTCGACCGGCGAAAGCCCGCATAGCGAGCCGATGGACTGGCCGTACTGCTCCTGGGACACCGGGCAGAACCGCACCTGAAAGCGCATGGCGCACAACCGCACCTTGCGGGCGGTTTCCGTGTCCAGATTATAGCATAGCAGCACAGGCTGCTTCATGAAAGAACACCTCCCTGCAAAAAGCAGCCCTCCCACTATTCTGAAAGGAGGGCTGCAGCTTTTTCAGCAGCCGCTGACGGACATTTCGCCCGCGTCTACGCTGGGGCTGCCAACGTTGCCCATGGGGAAAACCAGATCGCTGGCAAGCTCACGGGCGTTTTTCAGCAGGTCGTAAAAATTACCCGCCACGGTAATCTGGTTGACCGGCTTTACCCGCTTGCCGTTTTCAAACAGATAGCCCTTGGACAGCAGGGAGAAGTCGCCGCTGAGCGGGTTTGCGCCCGCGTGCAGGCCCGATACCTCGGTAATAACCAGTCCGCTGCCGATGCCGGACAGCATATCGGCCAGAGTGCGGCTGCCGGGCTTCAGGTACAGGTTGGAGGGGGCTACCAGCACGGGGGCGGAATAGCCGCCTGCCTTGCGGGCGTTGCCGGTGGTTTGCACGCCGTCCTTGTGGGCGGTTTTCAAGTTGTGCAGGAAGGTCTTGAACACGCCGTTCTCCACCAGCACATGGGTGCGGGAGGGCACGCCCTCATCGTCAAAGGGACGGCTGCCCAGCCCGTCCGGCAGCAGGGGATCGTCGATCAGGGTAACGCATTCGGCGGCGACGCTTTCGCCCAGACGGCCCTTTAGCAGGGACAGACCCTTTTGCGCGCTTTCAGCGGAAAAAATGCCGCAGAAGGTGGACAGCAGATCCGTCATGGCCTCGCCGTCAAACACCACCCGGTACTTGCCGGAGGGAACCGGCTTGGCGTTCAGGGCGTTTACGGCGCGGCTGGCGGCTTCCCGGCCGATTTCGTCCGGCTTCAGCTGGTCAAGGTCATGTCCGGCCTTGCCGTAGAAGCCGGTGGAAACCTCGTCGCCGTCCTTGGCCACCGCCTGGCCGAACATCACGCAGGTATCCTCCGTATAGTGGCGGTTCATGCCGTAGGAATTGATAATGCTTACCGTGTACCGCCCGGTGCGAATCATGCTTTCCGCGGCCTTATCCACGCCCGGATAGCTGCGTACCACCTGCTCCATATCCAAAAGCCGGGTGATTTTGGTCTGAGGCTCCACGGCGGACAGGCTGTCGTTTTGCAGGTTCAGGCTGGGAACGTCGTCGCCGCCTTCATACAAAAATTCCGGGTCGGTATCCTCGCTCAGCTCGGCGCTTTCCAAAACGCCCCGCACCAGCTGCTGTACGGCCTCGTCGTCAAAGGCTTCGGTTCCGGCATAGCCCATGCGGCCGTTCTTCAGCCCGCGAAAACCCAACCCGCGGGTGCTGTTGGAGCTGTATTCCGTTACCTCGCCGTCAGTGGTACTGGCCCGGAAGCTGTCCTGCTGAATGATATAAGCCTCGCAGGCCTCGATACCGGCCTCTTTGGCCGCCTGCATCAGTTTTGCTACAAACGCTTGCATTTCTTCTGCCTCCTTACTCGCGTCCGCCTACGGTGATGGACGAAAGACGGATTCTGGGCTGGCCCACGTTTACGGGGATGCTGCCGCTGAGGCTGCCGCACACGCCCTGGGCCATGCGCATATCGGTGCCCACGCGGTCGATCTTCATCAGCACCTCGCCGCCCTTGCCGATCAGGCTGGCGCCCCGCACGGGGGATACGATCTTGCCGTCCCGCACCAGATAGCCCTCCGCCACGGCAAAGTTAAACTCGCCCGTGGCGGGGTTGACGGAGCCGCCGCCCATCTTGCAGGCATACAGGCCGTCGCCCATGGTGGCGATCATCGCGTCGTTATCGTCCGTACCGGCGGCAATATAGGTGTTGCGCATACGGGATGTGGGCGCGAAGACGTAGCTTTCGCGCCGGGCGCTGCCGGTGGGGGCCATGCCCATGCGCTTGCCGTTCAGCCGGTCGATCATATAGTTTTTCAGAATGCCGTTTTCAATCAGCACCAGCTTGTTGGTGGGGGTGCCCTCGTCGTCTATGTTTTCGCTGCCCCATTCGTTGGGAATGGTGCCGTCGTCAATGGCGGTTACACAGGGCGCGGCGATTTGCTGGCCCAGCTTGCCGCAAAACTCGCTCATGCCAAAGGCCACGCTGGTCGCCTCCAGGCTGTGGCCGCAGGCCTCGTGGAAGATCACGCCGCCAAAACCATTGTCGATGACCACGGGCATAACGCCGCCGGGGCAAACCGGGGCGTGCAGCATGGTCACCGCACCGGTGGCCGCTTCCACTCCCAAGGAGGCCGGGTCGATGCGGTCCCGGAACAATTCAAAACCGGCCATGGCTCCCGGGCTGGCGCCGCCGCTCTGGTTTTCCATCCCGTTGGAAGCAATGGCGGAGCAGCGCATACGGGTGTATACCCGGCGATCCGTTACAAACAGGCCGTCGCTGTTGGCAATCAGCACATCCTGCTCGCTGTCGTTATAGCCCACCATAACCTGGGAAATTTCCGGGCTGTAGGCGCGGGCCGCGGCGTTAGCCGCCCGCAAAAACTCCGCCTTTTTGCGGGTTTCCGCCTGGGACGGCATACACTGGATGGGGTGAAGATTTTTGATTTCCGGGGTGTAGAAGGGCTGTACGGCGGTAAGGCCGCCCTTCCAGTCCCGCACGGCGGCGGCCGCCTGTTTGGCGCAGCGCAGCAGGCCGTCCCGGTCGGTATCGTTGGTGTAGGTGTAAATGGCGTTCAGTCCCACATAAACGCGGATGCCCGCGCCATGGGTGCGGCCGGAATGCACCGTTTCCAGCCGGTTGTCCTGAAAGCTCAGGGAATGGCTCCGGCGGTCCTCCACAAACAGCTCGGCAAAGTCGCCGCCGCAGGAAAGGGCCGCCTCCAGCGCATCGTGCGCCAGCGCTTGATTCAGCATAGGTACCTCCTGTTAGTCAAGAATGTCGGCCCAATTCGCATGGGCCAGGTCTGAGGCGGAAAAGGTCGCTTTGGGGTTGCGGGCTGCGGACCCGACGCCCAGCACGCGCATGTGCCCGGCCAGCGCCGCCTCCACGCCCGCGTCCGCGTCCTCCACCACCAGGCAGTGAGCGGGTTCCAGCTCAAGCAGGCGGGCCGCCAGCAAAAAAACCTCCGGGTCGGGCTTGCTGTGGGTGATGGCGTTGCCGTCCGCCACCGCGTCAAAGAAGCGGTCCAGCCCGATTTGCTTTAGAATGATGGGCGTATTTTTGCTGGAGGACCCGATCGCCACGCGAATACCGCGCTGTTTCAGCAAGCGCAGGGTATCCATCGCGCCGGGCAGAATGTCGCCGGCGGTCAGCTTGCCGATCAACTGCACATAGTAGTTGTTTTTGCGCTGGGCCAGCGCCTGCTTTTCAGCGGCTGTGTAAGGACGGCCGGCTTTTTCCAGAATGATGTCCAGACTGTCCATGCGGCTGACGCCTCTCAGGCGTTCGTTTACCGTCCGGTCGAAGGGGATGCCTTCTTCATCGGCCATGCGCTTCCACGCGTGGTAATGGCAGTCGTCGGTGGAAACAATCACGCCGTCCAGGTCAAAAATGACCCCCTGAATGTTGCTTTTCATGGCTTTCCTTTCCACTCCTCAGTGTCAATATGGATGGCAGCAAACCACATTATACCATGAATGGCGGGAAAGAAACAACCGCGCCCGCCGGTGAATTTTGAATATACGGTAAACCCTTTGCCGCCGCGTTGCATTTTGGGCATAGCCGTGGTACAATACATAAGTCAAAGAAGGTCAATTCTTTGATGGAAGGAGGATTCCCATGCGTCTGAGCGATAGTATTGAGCAGTTTATCAAAACCATGCTCACGCAGGATGAATATGATGTGGAACTGAAACGCAACGAGCTGGCCGAGTATTTTGGCTGCGCCCCGTCGCAGATCAATTATGTGCTGTCCACCCGCTTTACGCCGGATCATGGCTATATTATTGAAAGCAGGCGCGGTGGCGGCGGGTGCATCCGCATTTTCCGTATGCGGCAGGACACCAGCGCCCAGCTGTCCTATATGCGCAACCAGCGCATTGGCGACAGCATCGACGCGCTGACGGCGTCCCACCTGATTCAGCAGCTGCAGGAGCGCAAGGCGGTTACCCCCGGCGAGGCGGCCTTAATGAACGCCGCCGTCAGCGATCAGTCGCTCAGCCTGCCCATCACCGCGGAGATGAAGGACGCTCTGCGAGCCAAAATTTTAAAGCGTATGCTGACTGAGGTGGCGCATCAGCAGCCCGCTGCGCCGGAGGAGGCGGATCATCCATGATTTGCGAAGAATGCGGAAAAAATCAGGCCACGGTAGCCGTTACCGTATCCGCGGGCGGGGAAATGCGCACGCGGCACCTGTGCCAGGACTGTATGAGCAAAATGGAACTGAGCCTTGTCAGCGGGGATATTCAGAGCTTCCTGGGTTCCATTTTAAGCATCCTGAACGCTCAGAAGGATTCGGAAGCGCAGGAACTGACCTGCTCCGGCTGCGGGCTTACCTACGCCCAGTTTGAGCGCACCGGCCGCCTGGGCTGCGCCCAGTGCTATCATGATTTCGCGGATGAACTGAAGCCGCTGCTTCAGCGCATTCACGGGCGCACCCAGCACGCGGGCCGCAGGCCCACCGGGTTCCGCCTGTCCCCAGCGGCGGAAAAGGAGCAGCAGATGCAGGCCCTGCGCCAGAAAATGGATGAAGCCGTGGCGGCTGAAAATTTTGAGGACGCGGCAAAATACCGGGATGAATTGCGCCTGCTGACCCAGAAGGGGGAACAGGAATGAGCGTGATTGTATCCAGCCGGGTGCGCCTTGCGCGAAATTATCAGGACCTGCCCTTTGCGCTGAGCGGCGAAAAGGCGCAGCTGTGCGTGGACAGGGCGTACCAGGCTTTGAACGATACGGATTACCGGCTGTACAAATTAAGCGATATGCCGGAGCTGGAACGCCGGGAGCTGATGGAGGATCACCTGATCAGCCAGGACCTGCTGAAACGGCCCGAAACCGGCGCGGCCCTGATTCGCAGCGACCGCCGGGTCAGCGTGATGATCAACGAGGAGGATCACCTGCGCATTCAGGCCATTGTGCCGGGCTTTGATCTGGCGCAGGCCGCTCAGGAGGCTTTTGAGGCCGAGGAAAAGCTGGAAAAGGTCTGTACCTTCAGCTTTGATCCCCAGCTGGGTTACCTGACGTCCTGCCCCACCAATACGGGCACGGGGCTTCGGGCATCCCTGATGCTGCATCTGCCCATGCTGACCCTGTATAAGCAAATGGGCACGGTCAACCAGAGCGTGGCAAAGCTGGGCTTGACCATTCGGGGTATTTACGGCGAGGGCAGCGAGGCTCTGGGCGATTTGTACCAGGTCAGCAACCAGGTAACCCTGGGCCGCACCGAGGAGGAAATCATCGAGGCGGTCACCGCCGTTGGCAAGCAGCTGACGGATATGGAACTGTCTCTTCGGGAACGCTGTTTGAAGGAACAGCCGGTGAATTTGCGGGATACCCTGCTGCGCAGTATGGGCGCGCTGCGGTATGCCGTAACCATGGACCAGAAGGAATGGATGAAGCATTGGAGCCATCTGCGGCTTGGCGCGGCGATGGACCTGCTGGACTGCACGGTGGAAAAGGCGGACCGTCTGCTGTCCGCTGGACAGGACGCCCATTGCGCCAGCTATGGCAGGCTGATTGAGCGCCCCGCCGAACAGGCCCGCTGCATTCTGACGCAGGCGCGGCTGAACCCTGATTGATAGGAGGTATGATTGAATGCCTATTTTTGGACGTTTTACCCAACGGGCCCAGCGGGCCGTAACCGCCGCCCAGCAGGCGGCGGTGCAGCTGCGCCAGCCCTATGTGGGTACGGAACATATTTTGCTGGGTCTGCTGAAGGAGCCGGGCCCTGTGGTAACCGGTATTCTGCCGGAAAACGTAACCTATGACGCGGTGATGGAACGGGTGCGCACCCTTCTTGGCGAGGGCAGCAGCCCCAATAACGGCATGCTGGAGCTGACCCCCAGAAGCAAAAAAATTCTGGAGGGCAGCGTTTTGGAAAGCCGGCGGCTGCATCACAGCTATGTGGGTACGGAGCATTTCTGGCTGGCCCTGCTGAAGGAGGGCGAGGGCGTAGCGGTGAACCTTTTACGCAGCATGGGGGTGGATACCCAGGATATGCTGCAAAAAATTCAGGCCAGCCTGTCCGGTGGACAGCCCGACAGCGACGCGGATGAGGCGGGGGAAGCCCAGTCCCAGAGCGGAGAAAACGTGCTGGAAAAGTACTGCCGCGACCTGACCAAGGCGGCGCAGGACGGCGAGCTGGACCCGGTAATTGGACGCGGAACGGAAATTGAGCGCATTATGCAGATTATGAGCCGCCGCACCAAAAACAACCCGGTGCTGGTGGGCGAACCCGGCGTTGGCAAAAGCGCCGTGGTAGAAGGACTGGCCCAGCTGATTGTGGCGGGCAAGGTGCCGGAAACCCTGGTGGGCAAGCGCATCCTGTCGCTGGATCTGGGCAGTATGATTGCCGGAAGCAAATACCGGGGCGAGTTTGAGGAACGGCTGAAGGACACCGTCAAAGAGGTGCAGAAACAGGGCAACGTGATTCTGTTCATCGATGAATTTCATACCCTGGTGGGCGCTGGCAAGGCGGAGGGCAGCATGGACGCCGCCAACATTCTGAAGCCCGCGCTGGCCCGGGGCGAATTGCAGTGCATCGGCGCGACCACGCTGGACGAGTACCGCAAGAACATTGAAAAGGACGCGGCGCTGGAACGCCGCTTCCAGCAGGTAAAGGTGGGGGAACCCACCCCGGAGGAAGCCCTGCAGATTCTCAAGGGCCTGCGGGATCGTTATGAGGCCCATCATAAGGTGAAAATTACCGACGAGGCGCTGGAGGCCGCCGTCAACCTGTCGGACCGGTATATCAGCGACCGCTTTTTGCCGGATAAGGCCATCGACCTGATGGACGAGGCCGCTTCCCGGGTGCGGCTGCACAGCTTTACCGCCCCGCCGGACGTGAAGGAGCAGGAGGAACGCCTGAAGGCGCTGCAAAACGAGAAAAAAGAGGCCATTGCTCATCAGGACTTTGAAAAAGCCGCCGCCCTGCGGGATGAGGAACGCAGCCTGCGCCAGGTGATCAGTCAAAAGCGCACCGCCTGGGAGGAACGCAAAAACGCCAGTCACGATGTGGTGGCGGAGGAGGACATCGCCCAGATTGTGGCCAGCTGGACAGGCGTGCCCGTGCGCAAAATGACCGAGGACGAAAGCCAGCGGCTATTGCACATGGAGGAGCTTTTGCACCAGCGGGTGGTGGGTCAGGACGAGGCCATCAGCGCCGTCAGCCGGGCCCTGCGCCGTGCGCGCGCCGGCTTGCAGGACCCCAAGCGGCCCATTGGGTCGTTCATCTTTCTGGGACCCACCGGCGTTGGCAAAACCGAATTGTGCCGCGCCCTTGGCCAGGTGATGTTTGACGATGAAAACGCCGTCATCCGCATCGACATGAGCGAATATATGGAAAAGCACAGTGTCAGCCGTCTGGTGGGCAGCCCTCCGGGCTATGTGGGCTACGAGGAGGGCGGCCAGCTGACCCAGAAGGTGCGCAACAAGCCCTACAGCGTGGTGCTGTTTGACGAGGTGGAAAAGGCCCACCCGGATGTGTTTAACATCCTTCTGCAAATTCTGGACGGCGGCCGTCTGACGGACAGCAACGGCCGGGTGGTGAATTTTAAAAACACCATCATCGTTATGACCTCCAACGCGGGGGCCAGCAGTATTACCAGCAAGCGGTCCCTGGGCTTTGGCGGCAGCGTGGAAACCACCCGGGACTATGAAGCCATGAAGGAGCGGGTGATGGCCGAGGTAAAGGACACCTTCCGTCCGGAGTTTATCAACCGCATTGACGACCTGATTGTGTTCCACGCGCTGGAACCTCAGGATATTGAGCGCATCGCCGGGCTGATGCTGGGCAGCGTGGCCCGCCGCCTGCAGGAGAGGGGCATGCAGCTGAGCTACAGTCAGGACGTGGTCGCCTGGCTGGCGCAGGAGGGGTACGATCCCAACTATGGCGCGCGGCCCCTGCGCCGCACCATCCAGCGCAGTGTGGAGGACGCGCTCAGCGAGGAGATTATCGCCGGGAACATCGCGCTGGGCGACGCGGTGGAGCTGTATGTGGCGGACGGCAAAATCGCCTTCCGCAAAATGGAGGCCCGGCAGCCCGCGTTGGCAGCGGAAGAATAACCGGTTTTCAGCCGCCGGGGAAAGAGGTTTTTCCCGGCGGCTGTTTGTATGTAAAGCGGAACGGGATGAAAACGGCCGCCTGGCTTCTTTGGAAAAAGTATGATATACTGACAGCAAGCAATCTACTTAAAATGAAGGAGGAAAGTTTGAGCATGAAGCACGAAACCTTTCGTTCCGTCACCGGGGCGGAGCTGGATAAGGCCGTCTGGGAGCCGGATACTGCTCCTAAAGCGGTTGTGCAGCTGGTGCACGGTATGTGCGAATATATTGACCGCTACGACGAAACCGCGCAGCGGCTGAATCAGGCAGGCTATCTGGTGGTAGGGCATACCCATCTGGGCCATGGGGAAAAGGCAGAGCAGCTTGGGTATTTTGCTCATGAAAACGGTTGGGACGCATTAATTGAGGACGTTCACTCCGTGCGTACCCAAACCCAGAAGGAATACCCGGATCTGCCCTATTTTCTGCTGGGCCACAGCATGGGCAGCTTTGTTACCCGCACCTACTGCCTGAAGCATGAGGCGGGCCTGAAGGGCGTGGCCCTTAGCGGAACCGGTCATTTTGATAAGCTGACGGTTGGTCTGGCCAAAACCATTGCCAGTTTGCAATGCGCCTTGGGCATGGCGCAAAAGCCCAGCCGCCTGCTGGAAAAGCTAAGCTCCGGCGGCAATAACAGGGGCTATCAGAATGTGCAGACCCCGTTTGACTGGCTGAGCCGGGACCGCCAGCAGGTGCAGCGGTACATGCAGGACCCCTATTGCGGCTTTACCTTTACGGCCAGCGCTTACCGGGATATGTTTGAGGGGCTCAGCCGCCTGTACCCGGAAAAGCTGGGCGCGATGGACAAGCAGATTCCCATTCTGCTGTTTGCGGGAGATATGGACCCGGTGGGTTCTCACGGCGAGGGCGTGAAGCTGGTGGCTGAGGAACTGAAAGCCGCCGGCGTTCAGGACATAACCCTGAAGCTGTATGAGGACGGCCGCCATGAAATGTTTAACGAATTAAACCGGGAGCAGGTCTGGACGGACCTGGTTGAATGGCTGGACAGCAAGCGGTAAAACGCACCCGCCCCACTGCGGGCGGGTCAGTGTGTTGAAAAACCGGAGGTGCAGGAGGCACTGCCTCCTGCCAGGGTTTTAGGGGCAGCGCCCCTAAGCCTTGTGCCACACCTCTTTTCCCGCGAACCAGCGCAGCGTTGTTCGCGGGCGCGGCATCCATGCCGGTGTTTCTCAACGCTCTGACCCGCCCCATTGCAGGCGGATCAGACTGTCGAAAAACCCCTGGGAGGCATCGGAGGGCCGCAGCCCTCCGATTTTGGTTCCGAAACCGGCGGCGTGTACGTCGGTTTCGGCTGCCTTGCGCAGCAAGGCTTTCCTTACGCTCTTTGCCGCCCGGCGAACCGCAGGCGAGTAGGCAAAGAGCGCTTCCCGTCAGAAAAGATCGCCCTCAGGCGAGCTTTTTTGACGGCCTGACCCGCCCCATTGCGGGCGGGTATTTTCAAATTGGGGAGATCAAGCGGCATGACGGATGATTACAGGGACATTCGATCCTTTCTGGATGAAAATGGAAGGTTGACGGCGTTTCCGGCAAAGGCTAAAAAGAAGCTGTACGCCCTCTATTACCTGGGAACCAAAATGGAGGCCGGACGGTTTTATACCGAAAGGGAAATCGGGGATTTGCTGGATGAATGGACCCTCTTTCACGACCCGGCCACCCTGCGGCGGGAATTGTACAACCGCCGCCTGCTGAACCGCACCAACGACGGCGCGCGCTACTGGAAGGAGGAAAACCTTCCGGATTTGGCGGCGTTTATCGCGGCGAACCTGTAAGGCGGGTAAAAAGCCCCCTTCTTTCTTGCCAAGCAGGGCTTCCTGTGCTATGCTATCTATTGTTGATTTTTGTGCCCTGGCTGATGAAAGACGGGTTTTTGAAGGAGGATGCGCACATGGATCTGCTGAAAACCGTTTTGATTTATATGACCATGGTGTTTGCCACATCCGTACAAAATGCGCCGGAGCCGGATTTGGCGGCTCTGGAGGAGCCTACCCCCACGCCTTATGTGACGCAGGCGCAAACGGAAACTCCGCCCCCTACCCCCAAGCCCACGCCGGTTCCCACCATTGACATCACGCCGAATCCGGCGTACAAAACCATTCAGGTAGGGGATAGCGGCGACCGTGTGCGGGAGCTTCAGGCAAAGCTGGCGGAATATGGCTATTATACCGGGGATGTGGACGGCCGGTTTGGCAACCAGACCCGGCGCGCGGTGGAAGCCTTCCAGTATCAGCATGGTCTGGGAGTGGACGGCATCGCCGGACGCCGTACCCTGACGGTGCTGTATGAAAGCGACCAGGTGCGTCCCGCGCCTACCTCCACCCCGGCTGCTTTTGGCGGCGCCACGGTTATTCCCGGCGCGATAACCCCCGCGCCGGAAAATGTGGAGCTGACGGCGGTTAACACCTTTGCGCCGGTAGAAACCGCCGCGCCTACGGATACGCCGGCGGCTACCGATACCCCCACGCCCGTTCCCACCGATACGCCGGAGCCCGCCGAAACGCCTGCTCCTACCCAGGAACCGCAGTTTACGGCGATGGAAGGCTACAGCATCGTGGCGGGCGGCAAAACCCTGATGGTAAAGCCCGACGAGGGAGAGGAAGCGCCCATTGCGCCCTATCTGCTGGGGGACCGGCTGTATCTGCCCCTGAACGATGTGCTGAATGGCATCGGCGCGACGGTGATTTCCTCCTCTGACCTGGATAAGGAGGAACTGGCCTTTGCCCTGGGCAACCAGGTGGTCCGCATCTCCTATACGGAGGATCAGGCCGGCCAGCCCATCCATTTGCAGGCTTTCATCAACGGGCAGGAGCAGGTGCTGCCGGGACGGGATATCCGCATGACGGAGGAGGGCCGCATTTATGTGCCGGCCCAGTGTCTGGAAAGCCTGCTGGGAATGACCGCCGTCACAGACGATGCGGCCAAAACCGTAACCGTGGCCGTGCCTGCGGACACGCCCGTCTCATAAAAAAGCGAAAAGGTCAAGGAGATTATCAGGGCGGATAAGAGCAGCGAGCATATTGGCTTTCAGCGAACGCTTTTTGCCTGAAGCAGCAAGATAATTTTTATGGACTGTAAGCGCAAATTTGCGCAAGGCGTTCATAGTCGTATGGGCATTTTCACTG
>CAKTUU010000002.1 GCA_934621505.1 uncultured Clostridia bacterium | reverse complement strand
AACTTAACTTTAACTCATGAGACCCTTTCTCTCATATCTTTTTTTTCGATTGTCCAAGATGTATTGTAGTCCTACAGTGCCTTCACTCCCCAAAACGGGCATCTGTGGCTTTTTTCCACGGTTTATGCTATAATGCTAAATTGGTATAGTGTCCTGACGTTGAAAAAGAGGGAGGCGACAGGGTGAAGGACTGGGAAAAGGGCCGCGGCGCAAGAATCCTGGCTTTTATATGCGCGGCTGTAATGGCTGCGGGCATGATTCCGCTGTATGGAATCGCCCTGTACAACCATCCCTATTACGATGATTTTGGCTTCGCCACAGAGGTACACGCAGCCTGGAAACAAACCCATGACCTTGGCCAGGTTTTTCAGGCGGCGGTGGACAGCATTCGCGCCACCCGGCAAAACTGGCAGGGCACCTTTACAGGCACCATTTTCAGCAACCTTCAGCCGGGTATGCTGGATGAAAGCTGCTATTTCCTCAGCAGCTGGTTTTTGCTGACGGCGTTTTTGCTGTGCTTCGCCTTTTTCTTCCATACGGTGTTTGGCTCGCTGGGGGTTGGCAAATGGGGCCGCGTCAGCCTGAGCGCCCTGTGCCTTGCGCTGACCAGCCAGTTTATGCCCGATCCGGGCGAGGCTTTTTACTGGTTCAACGGGGGTGTGGGCAACCTGTTTATCTATTCCCTGCTGGCGTTGAGCGTCGCCCTGACCCTGCGGCTTCTGCGCTGCCAAAGTCGCGGCGGACGCGCGGGGCTGATGGCGGCGCTGCTGCTGTTGATGGTGCTGCTGGGCGGCGGCAGCTATGGGGGCGGCCTGTTTGGGCTGTGCCTGTATGGCGTGGCGGCGCTGTGGCTCCTTTGGAAAAAGCATCCCCGCCGGTGGCATGTACTGGTGCTGTGGGTTACGTTTGCCGTCTTTTTTCTGTACAGCGTCAGCGCCCCGGGCAACCGGGTGCGGGCGGGCTACATTCAGTACCAGTCCAGCGCGGTCAAGGCGGTGTGTCAGGCGGTGTATTACGGTCTGGCGCAGATGGGCCAATACCTGCGCCTGCCGCTGCTTGGCGTTACAGTCATTGTATGGCCCTTCCTGTGGCAGGCCGCCAAAGACAGCGGCTGCGACTTTGCTCATCCCTGGCTGGTAACCGGGCTGATGGCGGCGCTGTACTGCACCCAGCTGACCCCGCCCCTGTACTCCATTGCCAGCATCGGCGACGGGCGGATTGTGAATACCTATTTCCTCAGCTTTGTGGCCATGTGGATGGTGTGGGTCTATTATATGACCGGTTTTGCCGCCCGCAGGCTGACCAGACTGGCTCCTTCTTCCCTGAAGGCCTTTGTGCTGGCCGGCGTGTGTCTGGCGGGAATGGGCTGTATGGCTTGCAAACCGGACCATACGCCCCTGTACGGCGTGCAGAACCTGAACGGTGCCCAGGCGGCCCTGTCCATCCTCAGCGGCGAGGCGGCCCGCTATGACGATGAAATGAAGCAGCGGGAAGCCCTGCTGAACGACGATACCCGGCCGGAGGTAACCCTGAAGCCTTTGACGGCGGTTCCGTCGGTCTTTATGGAGGATTTGCTTCAGCCTGGCGCGGTGTATGATGTGCGGCCCACGCTGATGCGGTACTATGGCAAAACGGCCATCTATATCGAAGGGGAGGTGGACGGCCAGTGAAAGCCCCCGCTATTCTGCACCGCAGGCTGCCCAATCAGGCGCTGGCGTGGCTGTGCGTGGCGCTGCTGCTGTTAAGCCTGACGCCGCTGTACGCCCTGTCCTTTTACAACCACGCCTGTTACGACGATTTTGGCTTTTCCATTCGCACTCACGACGCCTGGCGGGCTACCGGCAGCCTGTGGCAGACCATCCGGGCGGCGGCGGAAAATACCGCCATCATTCGGGGCACCTGGGAGGGCACATACACCACGTCCTTCATCAGCGCCCTGCAGCCCGCCCTGTTTGGTGAAAATCTGTACTGGGTTGCCACTGTGGTGCTGCTGACGTTTTTCCTGTTTGCGCTGTGGTTCTTTCTGCGGCAGGTGCTGGTGAAGGGGCTGGGGGTGGACAAGACCACCTTCTGGCTGGCGCTGTGCGCCGTTTCCTTTGTGATGATTCAGTTTGTGCCGGAATTGAGCGAGAGCTTTTTCTGGTTCAACGGCGGCGTGGCCTATACGCTGATGTGGTCGCTGATGCTGGTGCGCTACGGCGTTATGCTGTGCCATGCCCGTTCGCAAAGGTCCGCCCGGCGGGCGGCGTGGTTTGTTTTGCTGCTGGCGCTGTCTTTGCTGATGGGCGGGGCCAAGTATTCCACCGTGCTGTTCAGCTGCTGCGTGGATGGGCTGATTGCGCTGTACGGGCTGGTTCGCGGGCGCAAGGGCCTGTGGGAAAGGCTGGCCGCGTTTGCCCTGATGCTGGGCGGGCTGGTGTTCAGCGCGCTGGCTCCCGGCAACGCGGTGCGGGCCGCCACGCTGCATGGCGGCATGAGCGCCCCCAAGGCCATTTTGCAGGCCCTGTATTTTGGCGTGGCGCTGATGGGCCACTGGTTCTCGCTGCCGCTGCTGGTGGTGTGGGCGCTGGTGGGCTGGCGGCTGTGGGACGCGCTGCGGGGATGCAGGCTGAAGTTTGCCCACCCTGTCTGGATTACTCTGCTGAGCGTGTGCCTGTTCTGCGCCCAGCTGGCCCCTACGCTGTACACCGGCAACTATCTGGGGGATGGGCGCACGGTCAACACCTACTTTTACACCTTTGTGCTGCTCAGCTGTGCTTTGGCCTTGTACTGGCTGGGCTGGGGCCTGCGCCGCTGGGAAAAGCCGGGCTCCTGCCCCGCCATTCAAACGTCCCGCAAGGGCGGGCTGCGCTGGGGTACCCTGCTGGCGGCGCTGGCGCTGCTGGTGATTGGCTGCATCAGCTATAAGCCGGACGGCGCGGCGGATTACGGCCTGCGCAACCTGTCCGGCGGCAGCGCGCTCAGGTCGCTGCTGACCGGTCAGGCGGCCCGGTACGACCGGGCCATGGACCAGCGGGATGAGGAAATGAACGACCCGTCCCAGCCGGAGGCGGTATTGCGGCCGGTGGAGGATATTCCCGACGCGTTTATGGGGGACGCCGCCCAAAGCGATAATCCCAGCTACGTCAAGCAGCTGTACGCCGAGTACTACCAGAAGCTGCAAGTGACCCTTGCGGGAGAGGAGGAAAACCATGCTGCTGCAGAATAAAAACGCCCTCATTACCGGCACGGCCCGGGGCATTGGCGCGGCCATGCTGGAAACCTTCGCCCAGGAAGGCGCGAATGTGTGGGCCTTTGCCCGCCGGCAGGATTCGGCCTTTGAGGCGCGCTGCCGGGAACTGGCGGACCGGTACGGGGTGTGGATCAGGCCGGTTTACTGCGATGTGGCCGTAACGGAGGAAATCAAGGCGTCCTTTAAACAGGTAATGGCGGACAGGCAGCCCCTGCACATTCTGGTTAACAACGCCGGGATTATGGGCGAGGACCGCATGTTCCAGATGACCGCGGAAAGCGACATGCGCCGGATTTTTGACGTGAACTTCTTTGGCATGGTGGAGGTAAGCCGTCTGGCTACCCGCCTGATGGCCCGAAACCATGAAGGCGCTGTGGTGAACATCGCCAGCATCGCGGGTCTGGACGGGGACAGCCGGCTGGATTACTCCGCCTCCAAGGCAGCGGTGATTGCCGCCACCAAAAAGATGGCCCGTGAGCTGGTCAGCGTGGGCATCCGGGTTAACGCGGTAGCCCCCGGCTTTACCGATACCGACCTGGTGCGGGGCCTTAGCGACAAGGTGACCCGGCAGCAGCTGGACAACATTTTGATGCACCGCAAGGCCCGCCCGGAGGAAATTGCCAACGTGGCGGCCTTCCTGGCCAGCGACCGGGCCTCCTATGTAACGGGGCAGACCTGGCGCGTGGACGGCGGTATTTTATAACGCGACTTCCATCATACATAGAAAGGATGATTTACCCATGACCAATCTGGAAAAGTATGTGCAGGCGTTTGTAGACTCGCTGGAGGTGGCCGCCGGTCAGGTGGAGACGCTCAAATACGGCGAAAGCGACCAGTGGGACAGCGTAGGCCATATGAAGCTGATCGCCGCCCTGGAGGACGCTTTTGACATCATGGTGGATATGGACGATATCATCGACCTGAGCTCTTTTGAAAAGGGAAAGGAGATTCTTCGCAAGTATGATGTGGAGATTTAACCGTTTTGGCGA
This sequence comes from uncultured Clostridia bacterium, assembly GCA_934621505.1. Classification (GTDB taxonomy): domain Bacteria; phylum Bacillota; class Clostridia; order Christensenellales; family Aristaeellaceae; genus Limiplasma. The sequence continues at coordinate 133,112 of CAKTUU010000002.1, read as the reverse complement.
CGCCATCGCCGTTAAGGACGAATACGGCGCGCAGCTCAGCTATGCCCAGCTGGCCAAGGAAAGCCGGTCCCTTTGCTCCGCCGCCGGGGGAAAGTGTTTGGTATTCAGCCTGTGCGAAAATACCTTGGGCAGCTTTTTGGGCTACGCGGGCTTTCTGGAAGGGGGCATTGTGCCCGCCATGCTCAGCGCCCATATCGACGCGGAACAACTGCGGGATTTATACAGCGTTTACCGCCCCGCCTACCTGTGGGCCCCCGACGGTTTTGTCTGGGACGACTGCGAAAGCGTGTACAGCCGCTTTGGTTATCAGCTGCTGAAAACGCCCTTTGGCGCGGAAACCGCCATCCATCAGGATCTGGCGCTGCTGCTGACCACCAGCGGCTCCACCGGCAGCCCCAAATTTGTCCGTCAAAGCCGCGATAATATTCGCGCCAATACAGACAGCATTGTGCAGTATCTGTCCCTGACGGCGGCTGAGCGGCCCATTACCACCCTGCCCATGCAGTACACCTATGGGCTCAGCATCATCAACACCCATCTGGATGTGGGCGCTGCCATCCTGCTGACGGACAAGGGCATTGCCCAGCGGGAGTTTTGGGACTTCTTCCGCCGGGAAGGAGCCACCAGCTTTGGCGGCGTTCCCTATACCTATGAAATGCTGGACCGTATGCGCTTTACCCGTATGGATTTGCCCACCCTGCGCACCATGACCCAGGCCGGCGGCAAACTGCAGCCGGAGCTGCACCGGAAAATGGCCCAGTGGTGCCAGCAGACGGGCCGCCAGTTCATCGTGATGTACGGTCAGTGCGAGGCCACCGCCCGCATGGGCTACCTGCCCTGGGAACACAGCTTGGAAAAGTGCGGCAGCATGGGCGTTGCCATTCCCGGCGGCCGCTTTGAGCTGATCGACGCCGACGGCAGCCTGATTACCGCCCCCCATGTGACCGGCGAACTGCGGTATTACGGTCCCAACGTAACCATGGGCTACGCCCAGTGCGCTGCCGATCTGGCCAGGGGCGACGAGCGGGGGGGCGTTTTGGAAACCGGCGATATGGCGCAGGTGGACGAGGATGGGTATTATACCATCGTAGGCCGCAAAAAGCGTTTCCTGAAGCTGTTTGGCAACCGGGTTAACCTGGACGAGGTGGAGCGTATGCTGAAGGCCGCCTTCCCGGAGGGCGAATGCGCCTGCGGCGGCAAGGACGACCATCTGGTGATTTTTTCCACCCGTGAAAAGGATCTGCCCGCCATGCGCCAGTGGCTGTCCGAAAAAACAGGCCTGAACCAGAGCGGCTTTGCCACCCTGCATCTGGACGCCATTCCCAAAAACGACGCAGGTAAAACCCTGTACCGGGAGCTGGAAAAGTATGTTGTTTGACCCAAACGAATTGCCCAACCTGCCGGTCTACGACTGGGCGCGGGAACGCAAGCAGGCGTTTTTGAACGCGGAACTGGCGGAGCTGACGGCCTTTCACAGGCAGCACTGCCCGGAATACGCCCGCATAGCGGATGGCTGGGCCATGGACGGACTGCCCTTTCTGCCGGTGCGCCTGTTTAAGGAATACAGCCTGAAAAGCGTGCCCCAGGAAGCCCTGCACCGCACCATGACGTCCTCCGGCACAACGGGCCAGCAGGTCAGCCGCATTTTTCTGGACCGGGAAACCAGCGCCCTGCAAAGCCGGGTGCTCAGCCGCATTATGGCAGAGTTTCTGGGCAGGCAGCGCCTGCCCATGATTATTCTGGATACCAGCGCCGTTATCAAAAACCGGGCCATGTTCAGCGCCCGTGGAGCGGGTATTTTGGGCTTCAGCCTGTTTGGCCGGGACAAAATGTACGCTCTGGATGAAAATATGCAGCTGGATGTGAAAGGGCTGAAAGCCTTTCTGGACAAGCATCAGGGAGAGGACATTTTCCTGTTTGGCTTTACGTTTATGATTTGGCAGCATTTTTGCGCCCAGCTGCGCAAAACCGGGTATCATCCCGATTTGAGCCGGGGCGTGCTGGTGCATGGGGGCGGGTGGAAAAAGCTGGCGGACCAGCACATCACCACCCGGCAGTTTCAGCAGGAGCTTTTGCAGACCTGCGGCCTGACCCGGGTGCATAATTATTACGGCATGGTAGAGCAGACCGGCGCCGTTTATATGGAGTGCGAATGCGGCCATCTTCACGCGCCTGTGTGGTCGGATATCGCCATTCGCCGGGCCGGGGATTTTTCGCTGGCGGATGTGGGAGAAAAGGGGCTGGTGCAGGTAGCCAGCGTGCTGCCCCGCAGCTATCCGGGCCACATCCTGCTAACGGAGGACGAGGGCCGTATACTGGGCGAGGACGACTGCCCCTGCGGCCGCAAGGGCAGGTATTTTGAAATTCTGGGCCGCGTCAAGCAGGCGGAGATCAGGGGGTGCAGCGATACCTATGAGCAGAAATGAGCTTTGCGGGGGCGACTGGCAGGCCGCCCGGCCGCTGCCGGTGTTTGCCCCCCGGACGCTGGACTTTCTGGCGGATGTCAGCGCCCTGCTGCTGCGCAGCCCGGAGGCCAGAGCCTATCCGGATATTGTCACCTTCGCTTTCTTTTGCCGCGGCGCCCATTTGAAGCAGCTGCAGACGGCCTATGACGACGCGGACGAGCGAATGGGCCGGGGCATGGTTTTTCACATTGCCCCCAGCAATGTGCCCATTAATTTTGCCTATTCTCTGGTCGCTGGTCTTTTGGCGGGCAACGCCTGTGTGGTCAAGGCTTCCAGCCGGGATTTTGTCCAGACCCGTCTGGTGTGCGCCGCCATGAAGCGGTGTCTTGACGACGGGCACAGCGCCATGGCCCCCTACGTGACCGTGCTTACCTACCCAAGGGAGGATCAGGCCCAGACGGAAAGCCTGAGCGCCGCCTGCGATGGCCGGGTCATTTGGGGAGGCGATGAAACCGTGCGTCGGGTGCGTCAGGCGGCGCTGCCGCAGCACGCGGTAGAGGTGGCCTTTGCCGACCGCTACAGTCTGCTGGTGATTCGCTCTCAGGCGGTTTTGGACATGGACGATGCGGCGCTGAAGCGCTTGGCTCAGGACTTCTTTAACGATACCTATCTGACCGACCAGAACGCCTGCACCGCGCCCCGGCTGCTTTACTGGCTTGGACAGGATGTAGCCGCCGCGCAGGACCGCTTCTGGCAGGCGGTGCACGCCTATGCCGCGTCCCGCTATACCATTGAGCCGGTGGTGGCGGTGGACAAGCTGACGGCGGCGTGCCGGGCCGCCATCGATTTGGGGGCCAGACAGCAGCCCATGCCGGACAACGTGGCGGTGCGGGTGCAGCTGCCCTCCCTGACGCCGGATGTGGATCAGTACCGCTGTCCGGGCGGCTTCTTTGCCGAATATGCCGCCCCCACTCTGGAGCCGCTGGCACAGGTGGTCAAGCGCAAATACCAGACCCTGTCCTGCATCGGCATGGACCCGGCCGGCCTGCGCCGTTTTGTGATGGAGAGGGGCCTTACGGGCGTTGACCGCATTGTGCCGGTGGGGCATACCCTGGACTTTGACCTGGTCTGGGACGGCTGCGACCTGATTCGCACCCTGTCCCGCCGCATTACCGCCAGATAACGAATCGAGGTGCCTTATGGCCAGACCGCTGCTTTCCTTTGTCATTCCCTGCTACCGCTCCGCCCATACCATCGGCGGCGTGGTGCGGGAGCTGACCGAAACCCTGCAAACCCGCGCCCGGGATTACGATTATGAGATCATTCTGGTCAACGACGGCAGCCCGGACGATACGGCCCGCGTCCTTCAGGAACTGTGCGGCCAGTATCCCGGCCTTGTGTTTGTGGATCTGTCCCGCAATTTTGGCCAGCACAGCGCGCTGATGGCGGGTTTTCATCAGGTAAGGGGCGATATTGTCATCTGCCTGGACGATGATGGGCAAACCCCGGCCAACGAATGCTTTTCGCTGATTGACAAGGTGGCGGAGGGCTACGACATTGTGTTTGCCGAATACGGCAAGCGGCAGTTCAGCGGCTTTCGTAACCTGGGCAGCCGTTTTAACGCCGCCTGCAACCACTTTTTCTTTGGCCAGCCCAAGGATTTGCAGGCCAACAGCTATTTTGCCTGCCAGCGCTTTGTGGTGGACAGCGCCCTGCGCTATCCCAACCCCTTTCCCTATGTGTCCGGGCTGCTGTTTCAAAGCGTCAGCCGCTACTGCAACGTACCGGTGCACCACCGGGCCCGGGCGGAGGGCCAAAGCGGCTATACCCTGAAAAAACTCATCAGCCTGTGGGCCAACGGGGTCACCGCCTTTTCCATCAAACCCCTGCGGCTGGCCAATTACATTGGCTGGGCCACGGCGGGCGCGGGCTTTATCTTCGCGCTGGTAACCATCATCCGCAAGCTGGTGAACCCCAATATGCAGGCCGGCTGGGCCAGCACCATTTCCGTTATGCTGCTGCTGGGCGGGGCCATTATTGGGCTGATGGGCATTGTGGGCGAATATATCGGCCGCATTTACCTGAGCATCAACCGGTACCCCCAGTTTGTGGTGCGGTCCGTCACCCATAGCGGCGACCGGCCAAAGAACGAGCCTGTGGAAAGCGAGGCGGTGCGGGATGAAAACCGTTCATGCGGACTGGGAGCGTAAAAACCTGGGGGTGGAGGCTTACGAAATCACTCTGGAGCCAAGCGATACGCCTCAGGCCCTTAGGCGGGAGGAGGAACGCATCCGGGCTCTGGGGGCGCGGTATGTGGCGCTGAAAATGCCGGTCAACTGCCCGCAGCTGCTGTTTGGCATGACTGAACTGGGCTATACCTTTGTGGAAACCGTCTTTCATGTGATGGTGCGCCGGGATAATTACCATATGCCGGATATCATCGCCCGGTTTGACCGGGGCCTTTCCGTGGTGCAGCGCCAAGAGCGGGCGGAGTGCCAGGCGGTGTACGACCACATTCGCCAGGGTGTTTTTATCAGCGACCGGGTGGCGGTGGACCCCGCCTTCGGCGTGGAAAAGGGCGGCAACCGCTACGCCAACTGGCTGGAAACCATGGTGCGGGGCGGCGCGTTTTTGTACGAGGTGCTGGCAGGGCAAAAGCCCATCGGCTTTTTTGTCATTCAGCGCAAGGACGCCGATACGGTGGACCCGGTGCTGATGGGCATGTACCACGCGGAAAACGACCGGGGCCTGGGCACCCTGCTGCACAAAAAAACCCTGGATACCTGCTTTACCCACCCCTGCAAAAGGCTGACCAGCACCGTGGTGTCCAACAACGCCAAAGTGCTGCGGGTGTATGTAAACGCCGGGGCGGAAATTACCGATATGCTGTATACCTATGTAAAGCACATGTAACCCCACCGGAGGTGAAACGATGCTGACCTATATTACCAACGAGTGTATGCCGCTGGAAAAAATGCTGGCCCGTGTGGAAAAACACGATCCCGGCCCGGGACGCGAGCTGGTAAAAAAGGCCTATGAGTTTGCCGAAAACGCCCACAAGGGCCAGGTGCGCAAAAGCGGCGAGCCTTACTTTATGCATCCCGCCTCCGTAGCCAGTATTCTGACGGACCTGATGCTGGACGCGCCCACCATTGCCGCGGGCTTTTTGCACGATACGGTGGAGGACTGCCCCGGCGTAACCCTGGACACCATCCGGCAGGAATTTGGGGACGAGGTGGCCCAGCTGGTGGACGGCGTTACCAAGCTGGACAAGCTGGACTTTACCAACCGGGAGGAGCAAAAGGCCGAAAGCCTGCGCAAGATGATTCTGGCCATGTCCAAGGACATCCGCGTGGTGGTGATCAAGCTGGCGGACCGGCTGCACAACATGCGCACCCTGCGCTTTCAGCCCGAGGACCGGCAAAAGGCCATCGCTCACGAAACCCTGGATATTTACGCCCCTCTGGCGCACCGGCTGGGCATTAACTCCATCAAATCCGAGCTGGAGGATTTGAGCTTCAAGTACATTGACCCGGAGGCGTTTCACGACATTGCCCAAAAGGTGGGCATGCGCCGGGTGGAGCGGGAAGAAAACATCCGCATGGTCATTACCGAGCTGAGCGAAAAGCTGGACGCCCAGCATATCCATTACGAAATGGACGGCAGGCCCAAGCACCTGTATTCCATTTATAAAAAAATGAAGCAGCAGGGCAAAACCTTCGACCAGATTTATGACCTGATCGCCGTGCGGGTGCTGGTGGATACGGTGCAGGACTGCTATACCGTGCTGGGCATTGTGCATACCCTGTGGAACCAGATTCCCGGCCGGTTTAAGGACTACATCAGCGTACCCAAGGGCAACATGTACCAGAGCCTGCACACCACGGTCATTGGCGGCAGGCGTATGCCCTTCCCCTTTGAAATTCAAATTCGCACCTGGGAAATGCACCGGGTGGCAGAATTTGGCGTGGCCGCGCACTGGCGCTACAAGGAGGGCGCGTCCGCCGGGGGCGATCTGGATAACAAGCTGTACTGGCTGCGCCAGATTTTGGACTGGCAGGGCGATACCCGGGACAGTCAGGAATTTATCGATTCCCTGAAAACCGACCTTTTCAGCGAGGAAGTGCTGCTGTTTACCCCCAAGGGCGATGTGGTGAGCATGCAGCGGGGAGCAACGCCCATCGACTTCGCGTACCGCATTCACTCCGGCGTGGGCAACCACTGCATAGGGGCCAAGGTGAACGGCCGCATTGTGCCGCTGGAAACCGAGCTGCAAACCGGCGACCGGGTGGAGATTATTACCTCCTCCGCGTCCAAGGGTCCCAGCACCGACTGGCTGCGGGTGGTCAAAACCCAGCAGGCCAAGGCCAAAATCCGCCAGTTCCTGAAGCGGGAAATGCGGGGCGAAAACGTGGCCAAGGGCAAGGACATGCTGGACCATGAGGCCAAACGCCGGGGAACCAGTCTGGCCAGCCTGACCAGGCCGGAATATTACGAGCCCATTTTGAAGCGCTACGCCTTCAGCGACCTGGACGATATTTACGGCGCGGTGGGCTATGGCGGCATTGCCAGCGCGTATGTGATCAGCCGCCTGATGGAGGAGCAGCGCAAGACCGAGGCTCCCGCCCTGCCCAAGGTGAACGAGGTGCCCGACGCGCAGGTCCATGTGGGCAAGCCGACCCACGGCATCTATGTAAAGGGCGAAAGCGGCATGCTGGTGCGCTTTGCCCACTGCTGCAACCCGGTGCCCGGCGATGAAATTGTGGGCTATATTACCCGGGGCCGCGGCGTAACCGTGCATAAGGCGGACTGCACCAACATGGTTAACGCCGAACCGGAAAGGCTGGTGGAGGTCAGCTGGGCCAACGACGCGGGCGTCAGCGAGTTTAACGCCTCCATCAACATCATCGCTTACGACCATGTAAGCCTGCTGGGCGAGCTGGCCATGTGCATCGGCAATATGGACGTGCCCATTGTGGCCGTGTCCGCCAAGCGGGATGAAAAGCGCAAAACCTGCAACATTACCATGGTCATTCAGGTCAAGAGCCGTGAGCAGGTGGACCGGGTGTTTATTCAATTGCGCAAGCGCAGCGACATTATCGAAGTGTACCGCGGATCTACCTGATCCGGGAAGGGAGGCCCCTATGCGGGCGGTTGTACAGCGGGTAACCCAGGCCAGCGTCAGCGTGGCGGGAGAGGTCAGGGGGCGGATTGCCCAGGGCTTTATGGTGCTGATTGGCGTGCAGGATGGCGATACCCAGGAGGATTTGCGCTATATCGCGGAGAAAGTGCCCAACCTGCGGGTATTTGAGGATGAAAACGGCAAAATGAACCGCTCCCTGATAGATATTGGCGGCGAAATTTTGGCGGTAAGCCAGTTTACCCTGCTGGGAGACGCCCGGGGAGGGCGCAGGCCCAGCTTTATCGCCGCCGCCCGGCCGGAAACTGCCGATCCCCTGTACGAAGAACTGGTGGCCGGCTGGCGCGGCCGTGGCATACGGGTGGATACGGGCGTATTTGGCGCGGATATGCAGGTAAGCCTGGTGAACGACGGCCCCGTGACCATTTTGCTGGATTCCCGGAAACTGTTTTAGAAAAGAAGGACGTTTTATGCCAAAGTTGCAAGTTCAGTGCATCCCTGTAGGCAGTTTTCAAAGCAACTGCTATCTGGTGGAAAATACGGAAAACGGTCAATGTCTGGTGGTGGACCCGGGCGCGGAGGAAGGGCGCATTTTATCCGCTCTGGAGGGCCGCAGCCCTGTCGCCGTGCTGCTGACCCACGGCCATTGCGACCATATCGGCGCGGTGGACGCAGTGTGTGAAAAATATGGCGTTCCGCTGTATGTGCATCAGGCGGACGCGCGCCGGCTGGGAGACGCTCAGGAAAACCTGTCCATTCCCTTTGGCTTTGAGGTGGTGGTGCACACCCGGCCCAGCGTGCTGCTGCAGGGGGGCGAAAATCTGGAGCTGGCGGGCATTCCCCTGCAGGTGCTGCATACTCCCGGCCACAGCGAGGGCAGCGTGTGCTATCTGCTGCCGGAGGGACAGGGCATTTTGACAGGCGACACCCTGTTTGCCCATGGCTATGGACGCACGGATTTCCCCGACGGCAGCTTTATGAAGCTGAAACAGTCCCTGCGCACCCTGTTTCACCTGCACCCCAAAATGACGGTTTATCCGGGCCATGACGAAACGGGCGTGGTAGGCACCGATGTGGAGGCGGCCCAATGATGGAAGCGCTGCGCATTGCCCTGCACACCCCGCAGGCCGGTTTTGCCAACGAGTTTTGCGACGTGCTGAAGCTGTTTTACCGGGTGGAGGCTTTTGTGGTCAATCCGGAAACGGGCGTGGATTGGGAACCCCTGGTTCATACCTATGTCGAGCAAGACGGCGTCGCCACGTCCGGGTTTGCCTTTCGCGGGCAGAGCCTCAGCCGTCAGGCCTCTCTGCCGGACTCGGGGGACGACCCGCAGCATCGGGCCATTGTGGAAAAGCGTGTGCGCAAGCGGCTGTGCAAATTATCCCTGTATGAACTGCTGAAGCAGCTGACCGGCGTGCAGCCCCCCTGGGGTTCCCTGACCGGCATACGGCCTACCCGGCTGCTGTACGAGCAGCTGGCCCAGGGCTGCATCCTGGAAGTAGGTCAGGCCAATGTACAGCGCATTTTTGACGTAACCCCCGAAAAAGCGGACTTGCTGCGCCGCATCGTGATTGAACAGCAAAAGTTGCCCGCCCCCAACGTGGGCGAGGCGGATGTGTACATTTCCATCCCCTTCTGCCGCACCCGCTGCGCGTACTGCTCCTTTCCCGGCGAGGCCGTGGGCAAGGGCAAAATGATCGCGCCCTATTTGCAGGCGCTGCTTTGGGAAATGCGGCAGGGAGCCGTTCTGCTGAAGCGCTGCGGTCTTAAGCTTCGGGCGCTGTATGTGGGCGGCGGCACGCCGTCCGCGCTGAATGAAAGCGACTTTGCCCGCCTGATGGACGAAGCCATGGCCCTGTTCCCGGGCGCTGTGGAATACACGGTGGAGGCGGGACGGCCCGACACCATTACCCGGGGCAAGCTGGAAACGCTGAAACGGCTGCGCATCGGGCGAATCAGCATCAACCCGCAGACCATGAACGACCGGACTCTGCGGCTGATTGGGCGGGACCATACCGCCGCCCAGGCGGAGGGAGCCTTTCTGTTGGCCCGGGAAATGGGCTTTGACGATATCAACATGGACGTTATCGCCGGACTGCCCGGCGAAACGGCTCGGGATTTTGCCTATACCATGGAACGCATCCGCGCCCTGATGCCCGACAGCCTGACGGTGCATACCCTGGCGATTAAACGGTCCAGCCGGTTGAATCTGGAAAAAACGCCCCTGCCGGATGGCCAGGCTGCCGCCGACATGGTGCGGCTGGGCGAGCAGACCGCCGCCGACCTGGGTCTTGCGCCCTATTACCTGTACCGGCAGAAATATATGGCTGGACAGCAGCAGAATGTGGGATATGCCCGTCCCGGCAAGGCCTGTTTGTATAACGTGGACATCATGGAGGAAAACACCTCCATTCTGGCCATGGGCGCGGGAGCCATCAGCAAGCGGGTGTTCCCCGACCGGGAATTGCGCATCGAGCGCGCCCCCAATGTGACCAATGTGCAGGTTTATATCGACCGCGTGCAGGAAATGGCGCGGCGTAAGGAAATCTTGTTTACTACAGAGGAGGGCAAGCCATGAAGTATCTGGTTGCTTTGGATCAGGGCACCACATCCAGCCGGGCCATCGTGTTTGACCAGAATGGCCGTACTCTGGCGGCGCACGCCATTGAGTTTAAGCAGCACTACCCCCAGCCCGGCTGGGTGGAGCATGACCCGGACGATATTCTGAACACCCAGGTGGCCGCCTTGCAAAAGGCGGTGGAGGTAAGCGGCGTAAACGTGGCGGATATTGCCGCCGTTGGCATTACCAATCAGCGGGAAACCACCCTGCTGTGGGAAAAAGCCACCGGACGCTGCGTGCATAACGCCATTGTGTGGCAGTGCCGCCGCACCGCGCCTTATGTGGAACGCCTTGTGCGGGACGGATGTGCCGGTATGATTCGGGAAAAGACAGGACTGGTGCCGGACGCCTATTTTAGCGGCACCAAGCTGGCGTATCTGCTGGATACCCTGAACCTGCATGAGCAGGCGGAGCGGGGCGAACTGTGCTTTGGCACGGTGGACAGCTTTTTGGCCTGGCATCTGGTGGAGGGGCGGCCTCATGTAACGGACGCGACCAACGCGGGCCGCACCATGCTGTTTAACCTGCATACCCAGCAATGGGACGACGACCTGCTGCGAATGCTGCACATTCCCCGCAGTGTGCTGCCATCGGTGGTGGACAGCGCACAGGTAATCGGCCAGCTCAGGCCGGAAATTCTGGGGCGGCCCATTCCCGTGGCCGCCATGGCGGGGGACCAGCATGCGTCCCTGTTTGGGCAGGCCTGCTTTGAGCCGGGCATGGTGAAAAACACCTACGGCACCGGCTGCTTTATGCTGATGAATACGGGCGATACCCCGGTGCAAAGCCAGAACGGGCTGCTGACCACCATGGCCTGGCGGCTGGGCGGCAAGCCTACCTACGCCCTGGAGGGCAGCGTGTTTATGGGCGGCGCGACCGTGCAGTGGCTGCGGGATGAAATGCACATGATTGATTCCGCAGCAGAAAGCGAACAGCTGGCGGAAAGCGTACCCGATACCGCCGGGGTGTTTCTGGTGCCTGCCTTTACCGGTCTGGGCGCGCCCTATTGGGATATGTACAGCCGGGGCACCATTGTGGGCATGACCCGGGGCACCAACCGGGCCCATATTGTGCGGGCGGCGCTGGAGGCCATCTGCTACCAGAGCTGCGACCTGCTCAGCGCCATGACGGCGGATAACGGCGGACAAAAGCCCAGGCAGATGAATGTGGACGGCGGGGCCAGCGCCAACAGCTTTATGATGCAGTATCAGGCGGATATTATGGATGTGCCGGTGGTGCGGCCCGTGGTGCTGGAAACCACGGCGCTGGGCGCGGCCCTGCTGGCGGGCATTGGCGTGGGGCTGTACGCCAGCAAGGAGGAAGCCGCCTCCATGGTGAAACCGGATTTGATTTTTCAGCCCAGGATGGACGCGTATAACCGGGAACTGGCCTTGTACGGATGGCATAGAGCCGTGGAGCGCAGCCGGGGCTGGGTGGAGGAAACGAAATGAATATTTGCATTCGCGCCTACACGCCGTAGGATTGTGAGGCGGCCTGCCTGATCGGGAATCAGGTGGTGCGGGACGGGGTGGCTTTTCCTCAGATGGAGGAACTGCCGCCACGGAAGGCGACGCCTTTTTTCAGGGACAGACCTATACGGGCGTCGCTCAGGATCAGGACAGCGGACAGGTGGTGGGGCTGTACATTCTGCACCCCAATAATGTGGGCCGCTGCGGCCATATCGCCAACGCCAGCTATGCGGTGCGGCGGGATATCCGGGGCGAACATATTGGCGAAAAGCTGGTGAAGGACTGTCTGGAAAAGGCCCGGGAATATGGCTTCCGCCTCATGCAGTTTAACGCGGTGGTAGCGTCCAACACGCACGCGCTGCATCTGTATCAGCGGCTGGGAACCATTCCCGGCGGCTTTCATATACCGGACGGAAGCTGCGAGGATATTATTGTGCATTATAAGCAGCTGTAAGGCGCATCCTACCCGTGAGGTGAGGAAACATGCTGCCGGAAATGGAAATGCTGCAATATGTGTACAAAACGGCGGATATGGGCTGCGAAGGCATTGACGCGGTGGAAAGCCACGCGGAAGAAAAGCTGCTGAAGGAACTGAAGCGGGAGCGGGCGGAGTACGAGCATATCCGCGGCCAGGCGGACCAGCTGATTCGCCGCCGGGGCGACATGCCCGGCGGAACCGGCCCCATGGCCAAGCTGTCCGCGGACCTGATGAGCGCCATTCAGATGTCCATGGACGATTCCCGGGGAAAAATCGCCGAGATGATGATTCAGGGCACGACCATGGGCATTGTCAAAACCATTCGCCATCTGCGGGATTACGATGGTCAGGACGATGAACCCCGCGCCCTGGGCCAGCGCCTGCTGGATACCCAGGAAAGCAATGTGGAAAAAATGAAAGCCTATCTGTAGATGGGATGAAAAAAAGCGGTTTGGTTTTCCAGGCAGAGAAAACCAAACCGCTTTTTGGGTGAATACGTTTTTGCCCAACCAAACAAATACTTTGCCCCACGGCGAACGCAAGGCATTTGGGTTTTCCGTGTCCGGAAAACCCAAATGTTCTGCGCCAAACAAGCTGAGCCCAGCCCCCGCGAAGCGGCCCCGCAGAGGGCCTTGCCCTCCCCGCGAAGCGGTCCCGGGGTGCAGGGGCACTGCCCCTGCTAAAGGAGCCATAGACGCTTGAGGGCGACGAAGCACGCGACGTAGAAGGAAAAATCATCCCGGGGATAACGGGATTGCAGATTGGAACGAATGGCGGTTAGCTCCGATAGACTGGCGGCGGTCAGCGCGTCCTCCTGAAAAGCGCCCGGCATCAGCCGGTGGGCCGCCTGGGGGAATAGACGGTAAAACGCGGACAGATAATCCGCCAGCACATCGGGCGCATCCATCCCTTCAAAGGTGCCGTTCCAGCGGTCGGCGGCCTGAATGGCGCTTTGCAGACCGCCGTCCTGCTCAAGCAGACCCATGGCCACCTCCTGCTTGGGATGGCGGCTTTGAATGGGGTAAAGCAAACGCAGCGGATGGGACGTATCCAGCCGCAGCATGGCTAAATCGCATAGCCTGGAAAGCTGCTCGTCAGAGAAAATTTTGAACAGCTGACCGCCGTTTCCGGCGATACATAGCTCCATCCGCCGTGGAAGGAGGGGGGATAACGCCTTGTCCCGGTGCGCCCGCTGGAGCATTTCGCCCGCTAAGGTCAAAAGAAAACCCAGCTCAAAGAGCAGCAGACTTTCCACATAGGTAATGCGGCCGTCAGCCCGGGCCTGCGCCATGCACCGGCGAATGTCCGGTGCGTGTACGGCAAACAAATCGTCCAGCAAGAGCATGCATTTGTGCCGCCCCCGCTGGGTCGCGCCTTCCCGTTTGTAAAGCTGGGTCAGCTGCAAAACCGAATCCCGCAGACCGTCCTGATCGAAGTCCTGCTCCATCTCCCGGGGATGGCGGTCCATCAGGGAATCAAAAAGCATTTGCCGGCAGCCCAGCAGCAGGGAGCATTCCATGCTGGCGTGAGAGGCGTTGTTCAGCCATAGACTCAGGTCCGCCGTACCGCCGCCGATATCCAGATTCAGATAACCGGCTTGCGCGTTTACCTCGCTGCGGCTGCGGAAATACCGCCCGTCCGCCTGGTTCTCCGTGGCGTATAGCACCGGGGGGATGCCGGTCGTCAGTGGCAGGCCGGTTTCCTCGGCCAGTTCCCGCGAAAGCCCCCGCACCATGTCCAAATAGGCTTCCCGCTTGGGCAGGGGCATGGCGTTGGGCATGGAAACCCGGTAGGACGCGCTGTACGACCCCGCCAGCCGGGTGGATAGCAGCGCCTGCAGCATCACCTGCTTCAAAAAGAGCCGCAGGCATTTGCGGGCGTACTCCTCCTGCCCCCATTTCAGATCGTAATAAAGGGAATCCGCCTGCTTGTCCATCAGCTCGCCGGTGCTTTGCGGGTAGTAGATGTGGCCATCCCGCAAAACACCCGTCCAGTGATCCGGCTGATCGGTAAACATGTCCATGACGCTGTAATAGGTGGGATGGTCTTGCAGGGCCCAGGCGGGCAAAAAAGCCTCCTCCAGGGGCATGGGATGGGGGGACGCGAGCAGCTGCCGGTGCAGCCCGGCGGGCAGCAGGGCGGGCTGCACCCGTTCCCCCTGACGCAGCATCACCGTGGTGGAGATGCTGCCAAAATCAATGGCGATGGCGCAGGGTTCCTCCCGCTTCAGCACCTGACGGGGAATATCGTTGACCAGAGCGCCCATGGAAAGCGCGCCCCGCCGCAGGGCCACATAAGCGGGAAAGCGGGACACACAGGCGGTTTGCCAGCTAAGGCCGTCCCGGGCGTATAGCCGCCCCTGTACCCAGCCCTGCTCATCCAGCGCCCAGGCGTCCAGCTGAGAGGAATGGGCCGTAAAGACATAATAGCTTTTCCACAGACCGGCCGTCAGGCGTACATTGGGCCAGACGGTTACCTGGGGCAAATCGTCTATCACCACGGCATTGCCGGATTGAAACTGGCTGGAAAGGCGGTAGGCGCGCTCAAAGGTAATGGCGCTGGATAGAGCCGCTCCCTGACCGGGCGTGCGGCGGGTCAGGGTAAAACGGGCCGTAACGGCGTTTTGACCGGCGTCGTACACATAGTCCAGCCCTTGCAGCACCGGGGCGTATAAATCATCGGCCTCGGCGCAGGCGGCCAGACAGGCGCACAGCCGGGGCGAAAGGGGCGGCAGGGCATAGCAGGGCTCCCCCATACCGGCTACCGGAATGTTGCCGCCGTCCAGACAGGGCGCGTGAGTCAACGTCATGCAGTCGGAAAAGGGCGCGGCGGCCGCTTCCGCGTCCGTCAGCCCCAAAGCGTCTGAAAACAGGGAAACAAGGGTGGAGGGACAGTCCTCCATGGGATAGCGCAGCAGGGTTTGCACAGCGGCGGGCGTGGGAAGCTGGTCCAGCTGGCGGGCCCATTCAGCCAGACAATCCGCCCCTTGAGGCCATGCGCCGGCAGCAGCCGCCAGCTGCCGGGATAAAAGGGTCAGCTTCCGGCTGGCGGCTTTGCGCCATTCCGGGTCGTGCTTTTCCAGCAGGTCCAGTTCCCTTTGCAGGGCGGGCAGCACAGCCGGGTCGGAAATATCCGGTTCCAGCAGACAAACGGGCGACTGCACGGCAAAGGGTTGACCATGGAAAGAATAAACCTGGCAGGCCGCCGCTCCGGGCTCAGGCGGCTGGCTGCCCATCAGGCTGTGCAGCAGCGGATTGCCATCCATGGACAGCCGTGCGGGATCCAGCGTTTGGGCCTGTACATCCAGACGGCCCTCCGTGGTATAGACGGCCAGCAGCAGGGTGCGCAGCTCCTGACGGGCGCTGCCGGAATCCAGCGCTTGCAGCCAGGGACGGCGGGCCGCCTGAATATCGCCAATCAACCGGTCCAGCAGGGCGCACAGGCCCGCGTCCGGGTCGTACAGCGGGCTGCCCAGAGCGGCCTGTTCGTTCATTTGCTTCAGGACTTCCAAACGGTGGGTCAGGCACAGGGCGTCCCGCCGGTTCAGGTAAGCGCAGGGGTCCAGCCAGCGGCAGGCGCTGCGGTCGTACCAGCGCGCCTGGGGCGGCAGCAGCCGGGTCAAAGGCCCGGGGTCCGCCGCGGGAACCAGAATCATCTCATGGGACAGCAGGGCGATAGGCTGGGCGTCGCTTTCGGTAGCCTGGGGCATGCGCAGGGTAAAAACCCACAGCCCCTCCGGGGCGCGGCGCGGGGACAGCGCGTCTGTGACCGCCTGGCAAAAGGCGGTGTCCGGATCGCTTAAACAGCGCAGTTCCAGCAGGGGACGATCCTTGTCCGGCCAAAGATCCCATAACAGCAGCAGACACAGCAGCGCCCGGTAATCCGTCATTTGCTGGTGGGACGCGGCCTCCTGAGGGCTTAGTCGGCTCAAGCGGCGCAGCTGCTGCTCCGCCGCCAGCACATCCGGGATGGAAAAGCCTACGTCCTGGCCGGAGGTTTTCATGTACCGGGCCAGGTTTTCCAGCCATTCGCCGGGGTGCTGGTTGTGGTCGCACACCAGACCCTGCCGGCTGTGGTAGCCGGTGTGAAACCCGTCGTTCAAAGGGGGCAAAAAGGTCAGATAGGCGGTTTGATCCTGTGGATTGATTGCTTTGGCCATTCGGACGCAGCCTCCTTTTTTACGGATTTTCCATCACCACATTCATCAAAGTGGATACAAAAGCGCTGAACGCGCCGTCAATCTGGTCGCCGGTATAGCCCTCGCCGCCGCCAAGACCGCGAATAACCCAGCCGATATCCCGGCTGTCCCGCAGGGGACCGGCCACCAACTGGTGCAAACGGCGCTGTAGCTGCTCGCAGGCCTGCTGATCCGCGCAGCCGCCGTCCAACAGCCTGGACAGAATATCCAGCGATTCCCGCTGAAAAAGACCGTCAGAGGGGCCGACCAAATCCGGATGCAGACTGGTCAGCACCTGACGCAGCCATTGAGCGTACAGGGCAAAAAAGCGGTACAGGGAATCCAGCCGCCGTTCCCCCAGGGCGCGCTGCCTGGCGCTGAACGGCGCGGAAAAATAGGGCGCGCAGTAGTTAACCCGCAGGCAGCTTCGTTTGGCGGCGGTTACGCCGCCGTGCAGGGTGGGGTAGCATTCGGTCAGATACACCACGGCGGCCTTCAGCATGGCCCCGTAGCGGTCCCGGTAAAACAGCGCGTCCTGGTCAAAGCAGGCCCAGCTTAGCTGCGGGGTGTTCCACTGGTAGTAATAACAGTCCCGGTTATGCCGGTCCGCCCCGTGAAACCCTGTGGACAAAAAGTGAACGGCGCAGCGGGCGGCCAGCCATTCCAGAAGGTGAGCGTCGTTTTCCTGCGCCTGGGAGCCGGTGGCGTACCGATGGGTAGGCATAAAAAATTCCGGCGGCAGGCCCAGCAGGTACACCGCGTCGTAAATGCCATCCTGGCCGCCGCTGCCAATCATGCCGTCCATGCCGTAGTATTGCAGGGCCGTGCGGGCCTTGTCCAAAAACGTGTCGCTGCTGACGGCGATTTCGCGGCTTTCGTCCACGTCGGCCCTGGGCACGCTGTAATAGGGCAGCATCAGCAGCCCGCCCAGGGTGAACAGATCCCCGGAAAAACGGCTGCGCAAATATTTGGAAATGGCGGGAATGCCGCTGGCCCCGGTGCCGCCAAAAATGCTGCCGCACAGCAGCACGCGCACCTCCCGCCCATTTTGCATATCCGCCTCCATGCGGTCCAGCATGGCGTTCAATTCATCCGGCTGGCCGCTTTGGCGGCGCTTTTCCAGCGAGGACAGCAAATCCGCGAAGAACAGAACCCCCAGGTCCGGATGGCCGCGAAAACCCTCGCTGTATTCCAGCCGGGCTTCCGCAGGGGTAAACAGGGTACGGGCCAGCAAACGGTCCCGGCTGTGGTTCTGCGCCATTTTTTCCACGGAGGCGGCCCGGCGGCTCAGGTTCATGTCCCATTGCCGCACGTTTACAGCGGTGTGAAAGCAGCGATGCGGCGGCGCGCCCGTTTCCAGGGCTTCCCGCACATTCTGGTAGCATTCGGCGGCCCGCTTGGCCCGGGTGGTGTTGCCGCAGGAAGCGTCCACATCCACCGACAGCATATCCAGATGGGAGACGCCGCCAAAAACGTCGGCGCAGGCGGCGTACACAAGGCTTTCCAGAATTTTGTTGCCGGTTCCGCCAACGGCAATTACATAACAGCCCATAGGCAGTCTCCTTTACAGGCGCTTAAAAAAACCGTGCCTGCCGCTGATGGCCGCCGGGGCGGCCAGCCGAAAGACCAGCCACGCGGCCAGCAGGTGCAGCGGGTAAGGCAAAAAATAGGTGAGAACATCCCATAGTCCCCGGTCTCCAATAAAACGAACGCCCGCCAGCCAGACCAGAGCGGCCATCAGGCCGTTGATTCCCGCCAGCAGGATCATGCGCAGCCGGTAGGAGCGAATGGCCCTGCCGGTTTGGCTGGCAGCTCCCACAGCGCTGCTGAAACGCGCGCGCCAGCCCAGCTGAACCAGCAGCGTAAGCCCCCAGACCAGCAGGGCACAGCCCGTTGTAAACGCCAGCCAGACCCGCTCCCGGGCCACCAGCGCTACACGGAAGGCTTGTCCCCCCAGGCCTTCCGGCATGGCGCAGAGCTGGGCCGTTTGCGTAAGAGAAGGCAGCAGCTTTTCCAGCCCCGGACAAAGAGAAAGAAGGTTTGCGGCCACATTGGGCGCGGTGCCCGCCAGCCGGCAGGGGTAAAGGAACCATACAGCGGCTGCCAGCCACAAAAGGGGCAGGGCAAAGGCAAGCAGGTAGCACAGCAGGCATTTGCAACGGTTGCTGTAGCGAATCAAAAAAGACAGCCCCCTTATTGCGGGTCGTTGGTTACAAAAACATCAAACACATAGCGCAGGAAAGGACTTTCCTCCTGGGAGGCGGCCTGCTGTATCTGCTCCAGCAGACCCTTCAGCCCCGGGGCGTTCATCAGCGGGGGAATATCGGGCACGGATTCGCCGTGGTACAGGCGGTCCGTAGCGGCGCCCCAGGCGTGCTGGAATTGGCGGGGCACCGTGGAGCTGCCCTGCTCGTACCGGTGAATCAACCGGCTGAAATTGACCCAGACCGACCGCTGCTCGTTGGTAAAGCTGGCGTTCAGGCGGCTGACCCAATCCGGCGTTTGCCATTCCACCTGTTCGGCGGCATAATCCGCCTTCAGGCACAGCCGGTAGTAGCCGGGGCTTAGCTGGTCCGCATTCGCTGTCAGGGTGATTTGCAGCGTATGTCCGTCGGAAGCCGCGTTTTGAATCCCAAAGGCGGCGGTGGAAAGGCCCTGCTGGCGGGTAAACAGGTACAGCTTGTCCCGCAGGGCGATGGACTGGGCCCCGTCGGGAATTTGCGTTCCGCTGGGAACCACCTGGGTCAGGGTCAAAGCGTCCTGCACGGTAACGGTCAGGTTGGACAGACGGCTGAAGTCGGCGTTTACGCCCTGGGGCAGGGCCTCCAGCGGCACGGTCAGGGTCAGGGTGGAGGTTCCCTTCTGGGGAATGGATACGGTTTGCAGGCTGCCGCTTCGGGTAACGCCGCCCCGGTCCGTCTGAACCGCCGCTCCATCGGTATGCTGGGTGTAGTAGCCCATACCGGGCCGCTGAATGCAGGTATATTCCCACTGGAAGCCAAAGGGCTGCCGGGTTACGGTCTGCCCGTTCAGGGTATAAACCAGTTCGCCCTTCTGGGGGCCGCGAAGCTCCTGCAAGGCGGGCGCGGCGGCCATTTGGGCGTTGAGCCGGTCCGTAAAGGCCTGCACCTGCTGCGGCTGGCCGATTACCAGCGTCAGCAGGGTACGGGGCATGGGCATAGCGGCGACAGGCTGATGCAGGTTGCCATCGTATTTCAGCTGGCCCCAGATCAGGGGTTCGGCCAAATCCACCGTGGCAAAGCTGCTGACCTGCCCCAGATAGTCCAGGGTAAAGGCGTATAGGCCCACGCAGCCATTCGCGTCAAACACCCGCTGAAACAGGTCCCGCAGCAGGGGAACGGTTTGCCCGGAGCGGTCCATCTCCGTCAGGCGGCGAATGGAAGCCGGGTCGCAGGTAATGACGGACAGACGGCTCAGGTCGATATTTTCCAGCGCGTACAGCAGGGGATAATCCGTATCATTTTGCAGCGCGGTCAGGGCAGGGTCGCTTCCAGCCTGAATGGCGGCGATCTGTTCATCCAGCGCGGCGGCCATGGTTTCCGCCAGAGAGGGATTTTCCAGCAGAGAAACGTCCACCCCGTTTACAAGCCCTTTCATCAGGGGCGAGGCAAGGGCGTACAGGCTGTCGTCCATCCGTTCCCCGGAAAAGGAGGAAAACACCGTGGGTATGGGATCAATGGCCAAAGTGAGCATATCCCGCCGCACGGAAGCGTTGGCGGGCAGACCCTGCGCCGTCAGGTATGCGTCCGGCAGGCGTTCGTTCCCATAGCGCAAAAGCCGCACCCGGGCTTCCTCCGCCGATGCGAGCATGCAGCGCAGCAGGGTTTCGTACCAGCCCACCGTATTTTCAAACCGGTAATGAAAGCCGCCCTCCCGGTATTTTCGGCTGGAATGGGGGTACAGACTGTCCCCGCAGGTATTGATTCCGCCCATGGTCTGGCTGGCGTCCAGCCATATATCCACCTGGGTGGACGGATTTTGCGCCGCCGTCTGTTCCGTTGGCCGCGGTTCCTCCTGATAGGAAATAGGTTCCAGCAGGCGCAGGTCCGGCAGGACGTCCGCGCCGCCGCAGCCGGTCAGCAGCAGGCAGCAAAGCAGCAGCAGTGCCAGAAGCCTACGCATGGTTACTCCTCCGATTCATCCTTCCGCCGGGCGCGGGCCAGTGCCTGCGCATAGGCGGGACTATGGCGGTACATGTTTTCATACAGCCGCAGGTAGGCGGAAAAACGCTTGTCCGCGTCAAATTCAGCGGCCCGGGCGCGGCAGGCGGACGCGTCCATGGGGGCGGCGCACAGGCGGCGCACGCCGTCCGCCAGGGCGGCGATATCGCCCAGGGGAACCACCTCGCCCACCTGATCGGTGACAATTTCCGGCAGGGCCGTAGCGTCATAGCAAAGCACCTGCGTGCCGCAGGCCAGGGCTTCCAGCAGGGTCATGCCCATGGTTTCCTCATGGCTGGCGGATACATACACGTCCGCGGCGGTGTACAGGGCGCACAAATCCCGCAGGTTGCCGGTGCGCTTCAGTCCCAGCACCGTGTTTTTGGGCAGGGAGGCGATCTGGTATTCATCCAGACCCACGGCAGCCACGCAATAATCCGGCCCCAGCGCCCTGGATAAATCAATCAGATCGTCCAATCCCTTACGCTCGTCCCACACGGCGGCGGCGCTCAGCACCAGCTTGCGCCCGCCGGTCTGCTCCAGACCGTAGTAACGCACGATATCCCGCATAAAGGCCTCGTCCTGACAGGGCTGAAAGGCAGCGGTATCCAACCCGTTGGGCAGGGTGTAAACAGGGTAGTCTTTCAAAAAGGACTGCAGCACCTGATCCCGCAGCCAGTCGCTGGGGGTGACCAGCACCATATGGGGAAGCCCGGTAAACAGGTCGCGTTTATCCCGCCAGTTGCGGGCGCTTTGGTCCAAAAACCAGCTGGCGGGATAACTGCCCCGCCGGGGACAGCCGCCGCAGCCATCCTGCCAACGGTCGCAGCCCAGAGCCGTCTGCCGCGCCCGGCGGCGCCTGCCGTCCAGAGGCTGAGCGCCCTGGGCCATGGTGTAGTAGGCGCAATGGCCGGTAAACGCCCAGCAGTCGTGCAGCGTCCATACCACGGGCAGGTCGTGGCTTTTCAGGTAGGCAAACAGGGTGGGCAGGTGCAGGTAATAGCCGTGCAGGTTATGCAGATGCACCAGATCCGGCTGGTACAATTCCAGCTGGCGAACCAGCTTTTGGGTGGCGTGGCGGCTGAAGAAGCCGGAGCGGTCCGTCAGCCGGGACAGGGCCAGATGGGTGGCCAGGCTGATTTTGCCGCCGATTTTGTAGCTGGCAATATCGGTTGGGGCCGTATCCCGGGAATAGCACAGCAGCGCCTTGTGTCCGGCCTGACCGGCCATTCGGCAAAGCTGGACCGCGATGCGGCCGGTGCTTAAGGAAGCCACCACATTGATTTGGGCAATGCGCATAGAACAGGAGAATCCTTTCGTTCAGGCGTGCAGGGCGGCGTGAATATCCGCCTCCAAAGCGGTAAGCAGCGCCTCGGCCCCGGCAGAATCGTCCGCCTGGGCGGACAGGTAAATCTTCACCTTGGGTTCAGTGCCGGAGGGGCGCACAATGGCCTTAACCGGCCCGGCTACAAAGGCAAGCACGTTACTGGCGGGCAGACCGTCCAGCCCGGTCAGGTAGTCCCTTACCTCCGTTACCGCGTGGCCCGCCAGTTCGCGGATGGGCTGCCGACGCAGCCGCGCCATGGTGGCGTTCATCTGCTGCATGGGCAATGCCCCGGCAATGTCAAAATTCATCAGGCGGGTGCCCAGATAGCCATGGTGGCGGTACAGTTCCTGCAAGGCCTCCCATACGCTGGACCCCATGGCTTTGCAGCTTTGGGCCATTTCGCACACCAGCATGCAGGCCATCACGCCGTCCTTGTCCCGCACATGGGTACCGGACAGGTAGCCGCAGCTTTCCTCAAAGCCAAAGACAAAATCGCCCTCCCGGCCCTGTTCCTCCAGCTTGCCGATGACCTCGCCGATGTATTTAAAGCCGGTAAGCACCTCCCTGACCTTTACGCCATAGGTTCTGGCGATGGGGAAGGCCAAGTCGGAGGTAACGATGGTTTTGACCACTACGGCATGGTCGGGCAGCGTACCCTGGGCTTTGCGGGTTTTCAGCACATATTGCAGCAGCAGCAGCCCCACCTCGTTGCCGCTGAGGCGGGCGTAGGTCCCGTCAGGCTTGCGCACGGCAACGCCCACCCGGTCGCAGTCCGGGTCGGTGGCCAGCAGCAGGTCCGCCTGTTCCTCCACGGCCTGCAGAAGACCCATCTGCAAGGTTTCGTCCAGTTCCGGGTTGGGCTTGGGGCAGGTGGGAAAATCTCCATCCGGGGGGCATTGGGCCTGCACCCGGCTGACCGTTACGCCCTGCATCAGCCCCAGCACCTCGGTAACAGGCAGAAGCCCGGTGCCGTTCAGCGGGGTATAGACCACATGCAGGTCCGCGCACACTTCCGGATCGGGGCGGCAGAAAAGGCAGGCCTGGGCAAAGCAGCGGTTGACGGTATCGTCAATATCCACCCACAGGCCCGCGCCGCGGGCCTGTGTCTCGGGCAGAAGCGCAGGATCGGTATACCGGACGGATTCAATCCGGCTGGTAATGGCCGCCGCGGCTTTATCGGTAATTTGGCAGCCATCCGCGCCGTAAACCTTATAGCCGTTATAAACGGCGGGATTGTGGCTGGCGGTGATCATCACCCCGGCGTCCGCGTGCAAAATGCGCACGGCAAAGCTGAGCATGGGCGTGGGAACCAGCGTGGGAAACACATAGACCCGAATGCCCATGGCGGCCAGCACCCCGGCGGTAACGGCGGTAAATTCCTCGGACCCATGACGGCTGTCATGGGCGATGGCTACGCCCCGTGAAAGATGATGGTCCAGCAGGTAGCGCCCCAGCCCCATGGTGGCCCGGGCGACCGTATAGCGGTTCATGCGGGCGCAGCCCGTGCCCAGAATGCCCCGCAGCCCGCCGGTGCCAAAGGCCAGCTCACTGCCAAAGGCGGCGGCTAACTGGTCCGGGTCATTCATCAATTCACCGGCCTGGATGCGGGTTTGCTCGTCAAAATAAAAATCTGTAGCCCACAGCCGGGCTTCTTCCATTGCGTTCATGCAGAGGAAACCTCCTTGATCAGGCGATATCTACGCCTATGATACTCCCAAACCCGATTTTTGTAAAGTTATGGCCGCCGGGCAGAACCTTTTGCCAGGCTGATTCGTCTTATTGGTATCCGCAACCAAAGACAGGAGGAATGAACCAATGAAAAAAACATGGACGGCGCTGCTGTGCGCGGCGGTCTGCCTGCTGTCCAGCGCCCGCGCGGAATCCCATTTGGACGCGCTGCGGCAGGAAACCGCGGGCGGCTGGCATCAGACGTACACCACGGCGAAAGGCCAGGCCCTTCAGATTGACGCAGCGATTCTGCTGCCTGATAATGGGCAGACGGTTGCCAGCTATCAGGTGAACGAGCGCCCCGCCTTGGATAACGACCGTTTGTCCGGTTACGGGGTGCGCTCCGTCCAAAGCGACAGCATAAGTCTGGTCATGCCCGCGGACCCGCAGCAGGAGGAAAAGCAAAACAAGTCGCTGGGCAAATTTCAGGAAAGCAGGCGTTATGGACGAACCGTGCCGGAGATTCAGGGCCTTTCCTATCAGGAAGCCCGTCAGACGGCGGAAGGGGTTATAAACGCCCTGTTTGACCGCACACTGGCGGATTACGCGCTGGATTTTGGGGAGGTTGCTACCTGGGAAAACGGGCAAACCTTTCTATTGTGCTTTGCCCCCAGGCTGAACGGTCTGCCGGTGTCCAGCGACAGCCTTACCCTGGACTACCGGGGAAGGGATCACTGGTATGCGCTGGTTCCATTTCATGATTATCAGGAAGTGGAAGCCGATCTGGAGCTGGTTTCCTTTGCCACGGTTCAGGAAAACGTGCTTGCCAGCCTTGAGGCGGGCAAGGCTGAGGATAGCCTCGGAATGAGCCAGTCAGGCCCCATTGCGTCCATTACCCAGGTTCAGCTGGAATACGCCCTGTTTACCCAGAATGGAAAACAGCTGCTGCCGGTATGGGCTGTAGATTTTGAAACGGCCGGTCAGGAAGGCTTCGGGCGGATGTATTTTTCCGCCCAGACAGGCAAGCCGCTGGTATGGAATGGAAACGGTTATCAGACGCCGTGACGGAAAAATTCATAGAAACCGCAAAAGCGTCCCGCGCATTTTTTCCGAATGCGTGGGACGCTTTTCATTCCTTAATACCCTTTACATATCGTCGCTGTTTTCGGACCCGTCGATGACGTTTTCTTCCTCGGCGGCCATGCGCTCGATGGCGGCTTCCATGGCCTCGGCGGATTCCTCATCCTCGTCCGGCTCCTGCTCGGCCCGGGCGACGCCCACAATCTTGGACCCTTCGGCCAGGCGCATCAGGCGCACACCCTGGGTGCTGCGGCCCGCTTCGCGGATATCCTTCACGGCCATGCGAATGATCGCGCCGCCATCGGTAATCAGCAGAATATCCTCGTCCACGTTCACAGCCAGCTGGGCGGCCAGCTCACCGGTTTTGTCGGTAAGGGTAATGGCCTTGATGCCCATGCCGTTGCGGCCCTGCTCACGGAACTGCTCCGGATCAGTGCGCTTGCCGTAACCGTTGGTGGTAATGGCCAAAATCTGCTGTCCGTCGCTGATCTGGCTCATGTCGATGATCTCGTCGTCGTCACGCAGCTTCATGGCGTGTACGCCCATGCCGCTGCGGCCGATGATGCGGATGCTGCTTTCGTGAATGCGCAGCGCCCGGCCCAGACGGCTGCCGATGATCAGGCTCATGCTGCCGTCCGTCAGGTTGACGGAGCACAGCTCATCGTCGTCCTTCAGGGTAATGGCGATCAAACCGGCCTTGCGCAGGTTGGCAAACTCGCTGTAAGGCGTGCGCTTGATCATGCCCCTGCGGGTCATCATGACCAGATAATGCTCGTCCAGCCCGCGGGGAACGGGAATCATGGCGGTAACCTTTTCATCGCCGGCAATTTGCAGCAGGTTGACAATGGCCACGCCCCGGGCGGTGCGGCCCGCTTCGGGAATCTGGTAGCACTTCAGGTTGTACACCCGGCCCTTGTTGGTAAAGAACATGATCTCCTCGTGGGTGTTTACGATGATCATGCGCTCGGCAAAGTCCTCCTCACGGGTGGCCATGCCGGTTACGCCCTTGCCGCCCCGGTGCTGGGCGCGGTAGGTGCTCTTGGGCAGACGCTTGACATAGCCGAAGTGGGTCATGGTAACCACCATGTCGTCGGACTGAATCAGGTCCTCAATGTCAATTTCGCCCTCCAGAACGGTCAGCTCGGTGCGGCGGGGATCGGCAAACTTATCGCGGATTTCGCCCATTTCCTGCTTGATAACGCCCATCAGCAGATGCTCGTCCGCCAGCAGGCTCTTAAAGTAGGCGATGTTCTTTTCCAATTCCTCGTATTCGGCCAGCAGCTTGTCCCTTTCCAGACCGGTCAGGCGTGCCAGACGCATGTCCAGAATGGCCTGAGCCTGCTTTTCGGAAAAGGCGAACCGCTCCATCAAATTGGTGCGGGCCACGCCGGTATCCGGGCTGGAGCGAATGATGGACACAATTTCGTCAATATGGTCCAGGGCCTTCAGCAGGCCCTCCAAAATGTGGGCGCGGGCCTCAGCCTTGTCCAGGTCGTACTGGGTGCGGCGGGTGACCACGTCCTTCTGGTGGGCGATGTAGTGGAACAGCATTTCCCGCAGGCTCAGCACCTTGGGCTCGCCGTTGACCAGGGCCAGCATATTGGCGCCGAAGGTTTCCTGCATGGAGGTGTGCTTATACAGGTAGTTGAGCACCACCTGGGGATGCACGTCCTTCTTGAGCTCGATCACGATACGCATACCCTTGCGGTCGCTCTCGTCCCGAATATCGGAGATGCCGTCCAGCCGCTTCTCATGCACCAGCTCGGCAATCTTCTCCACCAGCTTGGCCTTGTTGACCATGTAGGGAATTTCCGTTACCACAATGCGGCTGCGATTGGGTCCCATGGTTTCAATTTCGGTTTTGGCACGCACAAGAATGCGGCCGCGGCCGGTATGGTAGGCTGCGCGGATGCCGCTTTGCCCCAGAATCAGGCCGCCGGTGGGAAAGTCCGGGCCCTTGATAAACTGCATCAGATCATCGGTGGTGCAGTCCGGGTGGTCGATCATGTACATGCAGCCGTCAATCACCTCGCCCAGGTTATGGGGCGGAATGTTGGTGGCCATCCCTACGGCAATGCCGTTGGAGCCGTTTACCAGCAGGTTGGGGAAACGGCTGGGCATGACGCTGGGCTGCAACAGGGTTTCGTCAAAGTTGGGGTAAAAGTCCACGGTGTTTTTATCAATTTCACCGATCAAGTGCAGGGTCAGCTTATCCATACGGGCTTCGGTATAACGCATGGCGGCCGCGCCGTCGCCGTCTACCGAGCCAAAGTTGCCCTGCCCTTCCACCAGGGGATAGCGGATATTAAAATCCTGCGCCAGACGCACCATCGCGTCATACACGCTGCTATCGCCATGGGGGTGATATTTACCCAGAACGTCGCCCACGATACGGGCGCTTTTACGGAAGGGCTTATCGGGGGTCATGCCCAATTCATTCATGGCGTACAGGATACGGCGGTGGACGGGCTTCAGGCCGTCGCGCACATCCGGCAGAGCGCGGTTAATGATAACCGCCATTGCGTAGCTGATGAACGACTTTTTCATTTCCTGTTCCAGGTCAATTGGAATCAGTTTATCGTTGATGGTGGAAGCCATGGAAGAAAATCAACTCCTTGCAGCAGGGGGATTCACCCCCTGCACCCCTGTCCAGGGCTGAAAGCCCTGGTCCCGGGTCGCGATTGGGGTGGGTGGTAATGAAAAGGGGGTTCCGCGCGGGGAAAGATAAAATACGGAGAATAAAGTGGGGCAACATGCGGGGTGCAGGGGCATGATGCCCCTGCCGGGGTGTGGGGCAGAGCCCCACGAAAGCGGCTAAATATCCAGGTCCGTAACCAGCTTGGCGTTGTCCTCAATAAACTCCTTGCGGGGTTCTACCTTGTCGCCCATCAGCAGGCTCATCATTTCGTCGGCGGCCATGGCGTCCTCCACGGTTACCTGCATCATGGTGCGGGTTTCCGGGTTCATGGTGGTTTGCCATAGCTGTTCGCTGCTCATTTCGCCCAGACCTTTGTAGCGCTGAATGTCCGGCTTGGGGTCACGGCCGATTTCCTGCAGCAGCTTTTCCAGTTCCGCGTCGTCGTAGACATAGTATTCCTTCTTGGCCTTGGTCACCTTGTACAGAGGCGGCATGGCGATGTACACATAGCCTTTTTCAATCAGGGGCCGCATGTAGCGGTAGAAGAAGGTAAGCATCAAAATACGGATATGCGCGCCGTCCACATCGGCGTCGGTCATGCAGACGATGCGGTGATAGCGCAGCTTGTCAATGTTAAACTCATCGCCGTAGCCGCAGCCAAAGGCGGTAATCATGGCCTTGATTTCATTATTGGACAGGGCGCGGTCGATGCGCACCTTTTCCACATTCAGGATTTTGCCGCGCAGGGGCAAAATGGCCTGGAAGAAACGGTCGCGGCCCGTCTTGGCGCTGCCGCCGGCGCTGTCGCCCTCCACCAGGAAGATTTCACACTTTTCAGGATCCCGCTCGGTGCAGTCGGCCAGCTTGCCGGGCAGGCTGGCACTTTCCAGCACGGTTTTGCGGCGGGTCAGCTCACGGGCCTTGCGGGCGGCCTCACGAGCGCGGGCGGCGCCTACGCAGCGCTCCAGAATAATGCGGGCGGTAGCGGGGTTTTCACCCAAATAGGTGGACAGCTTGTTGTACACCAGACCATCCACAATGCCGCGCACCTCGCTGTTGCCCAGCTTGCTCTTGGTCTGGCCCTCAAACTGGGGCTCCACCAGCTTGACGCTGACAATGGCGGCCAGGCTTTCCCGCACGTCCTCGCTTTTCAGGTTGCTGTCAGAGGCCTTCAGGAAACCGAACTGACGGCCGTATTCGTTAATGGCCCGGGTCAGGGCGGTAGAGAAGCCGGTCAGATGGGTGCCGCCCTCCGGGGTGTGAATGTTGTTGGCGAAGGTATAGATATTTTCCTGATAGGTGTCGTTGTATTGCAGGGCCACTTCCACGCTGGTGCCCTTAATGACGCCCTCCATGTAAATGGGTTCCTCAAAAAGAACCTCTTTGTTTTTGTTCAGGTATTTGACAAATTCAATGATGCCGCCCTCGTAGTGGTAAATCCGCTCGGTGGCGGGGTCGGTGCGCTCGTCCGTCAGGGTAATGCGGATGCCCTTGTTCAAAAAGGCCATTTCCCGCAGACGGACTTTCAGAATATTAAACTGAAAATCGCCGGTTTCAAACACGCCGTCCGGGTTATCCTCGCTGCGGCTGTCGGGCCAGAACTGGATGGTGGTGCCGGTGCGGTCGGTTTCGCCCACCACCTTCAGGTCGTACAGCACCTTGCCCCGGGAATATTCCTGCTGATAAACTTTCCCGTCCTGATAGACGGTTACCTTCAGGCGGCGGCTCAGGGCGTTTACCACGCTGGCGCCTACGCCGTGCAGACCGCCGGATACCTTGTAGCCCTCGCCGCCGAATTTGCCGCCGGCGTGCAGCACGGTCAGGCACACCTCCACGGCGGGACGGTGCAGCTTGGGATGAATGCCTACCGGAAAGCCGCGGCCGTTATCCCGCACCTCGCAGCTGCCGTCCTTATGCAGAAAAACGTTGATTTCGGTACAGTAACCGGCCAGCGCCTCGTCAATGGCGTTGTCCACAATTTCATAAACGCAGTGATGCAGGCCGCGAAAATCGGTGGAGCCGATATACATGCCGGGGCGCTTGCGCACAGCCTCAAGCCCTTCCAGCACCTGAATTTGCGTCTCGTCGTATAGATCCTTGTCCACGGCGGTGGCGCTGTTGTTGATATCGGTAATTTCCGGCTGCATTTCAGGGTTTTGATCGGTCACCAAATTCCACTCCTTTAGCGTAAAACGCCGATTGTACAAACCAGGAAAACCGCCGCAAGACGCCTAAGCGAATGGGCGGTTTACCCCTCTTTAGTATAACATTTTTTTGCCTTTTTGAAAAGGGCTTTCTACCTATTATAATGCAGAAAGGGAGGGACAAATGCCCAAATCCTTTTAAAATGGGCGTTTTTGACAGGTTTTGGGTATCAAAAGCCCTCTTTCCGAAAAGGGAAAGAGGGCGGACTTGTTTACTTGTTTTTGTTCTGGTTCAAAACCAGGGAATTGTACTGGGATTCGGTGATGGTGCCGGTCACATCCCTGCCGGTTGCCTGCTGCCAGTTCTTGACCGCTTCCTTGGTCTGCTCGGTGTAGCTGGTGCCGCCTGCCGCGCCGTAGGCCTGCAGCAGGTTGTTGATGCGGTCTACCTCCCGCCCGGTGCTGCCAATATCCAGAATAAAGCCGGAGGCAACCTTGATGTTGGTCTTTTTATACAGACTGTTCAGGGTTTTGGTACCGGCAATGCCATCGGCATGCAGGCCGCGCTGGGTTTGATATTTCTTCACAGCCTCATAGGTCAGGTCGCCGTATTTGCCGTCGTAGGCGCCGTTATAGCAGCCCGCCTTGTGCAGGGCCCGCTGCAGCTGGCGTACCCGGGAACCGGTGCAGCCGTAGTACAGCGTGCGGGGATTTTTTACCACCACGTCCGCCTGGTGCAGCTTTTCGCGGTCGGCGTCGCCGTTCAGGGCGCTTTTGCCCTCATACAGGGCGGTCAGGGTTTTGTTGCCCGCTTTGCCGTCCACGGTGATGCCCACATAGGCCTGAAATTTCTCCACGGCCTTTTTGGTGGACGCGCCAAACGTGCCGTCCACCGCGCCGGAATAGAAGCCCTTTTTCTTTAAGGCGTTTTGCAGTTCGCGCACGTCGTCGTTCTGGTCGCCAAAGACCAGCTTGCGGTAATCGCCCGCCATGGCGGCGGCGCATACGGTCAGGCACAGAACCATCGCCAGCGCAAACGCCAAAGCGCGGAGAAGCCGTTGGTTACGCATAAAAATCCTCCTTACCTTCGCCTTTTGGGGCGATCGGTTCTTCGTAAAATTTCCCATATGCTGGGCATTTTTAGTATACAACATTTTGCAGACGCCGCGCAAGGGTTTTTGACAATTTATTTTCAAAATTATTGCAGATATTACGGAAAGTTTACATGTTTGCGGTAACTTTTTCTTTTTCCTCATCAATCAGCTTGGCGGCGATACTGCTGCTGCGCTTGATGGAGTGATCGGTTTTCACCCAGTTGCTTTGCTGGCGGAATTTCATCAGCCCCAGCAGATGGGTCAGGCCGCTGACAAAGGTGTTAATCAGCACGCTGACGATCAGACAGGGCAGCTCCAGCAAATGGGGGCGGCGGCGGTTATCCATCCAGTCGCCCACATAGTACAGAAAGAACAGGGAATACACAAACAGCAGGATGCCGGGGGCGTTAAAGGTGTAAAAGCTGCTCAGGGATACCATAGACGCTCCCGGCGCGACCAGACCGGTCCACACGAAAACCTGCATAAGCAGCCCCAGCAGAGCCTCGGCCAGCAAAAATACAAAGGGAATCAGGTTATACATGGTGGTAAGGGTGGACAAAAATTCCCAGAAGCTGATTTTACCCTGAAACAGGGCTCTGAACAGCCGGGGGGTGTTTTTGAAGGCCACATACCAATGGCCCTGCGCCCAGCGGGTGCGCTGACGGAAGCAGGCCTTCAGCCGGGTGGGCTTTTCATCGTAAATACGCACCTGGTTGTTCCACAAAATTTTGCGTCCTTCGCAGGTGGCCTCAATTTGCAATTCAAAATCCTCCGTCAGGGACATGGAGGTCCATCCGCCGCGCTGATGCAGGTAGGGCGCGGACACGGCAAAGCCCGTGCCGCCGATGCCTGCGTTCAGCCCCAGCCGGTATTTGGCGTACTGCATAAAACGGTTGGTGATGGTGTAGGACAGGTAATCGGACAGGGCTACCGGACCCTTGTTGTTTTTACAGCCCAGGTAGCACTGGATGATGTCCGCCTTGCCCTGATGGCTCAGGTACTGGCTGTTGACCTCCCGGAACATGTTCAAATCCATCAGGTTATCCGCGTCAAAAAACATGACCAGGTCGTATTTGTCCTGATAGCCGTCCAGCGTCTCCAGAGCCTTTTGCAGCACAATGGGCTTGCCGGTGGGTTCGTCCGGGCTTTCCCGGCGGCTCAGCAGCACGTTGGCCCCCATGCTGCGGGCCACCTCGGCGGTGCGGTCGGTACAGTTATCCGCAAGAATGTAAAAGTCATACAATTCCCGGGGATAATCCATGGAATTGAGGTTGTTGATCATATCCGCGATCACCGCTTCCTCGTTATGGGCGGGAATCAGCACCAGAAATTTCATCTGGGGCTCGTGATCCTCATAATCCTTGGTTTTGCATTTGAATCCAAAGATGCTAAGAAACAGCTGAAAGACCAGCAGCACGGAAATCATTGCGCTGAGCAGCTGCATAATCCCTTCGATGACGGCAACCACAATTTCCATTGGAGGGACCATCCTTTCCTCATTCGCAGGCAGGGTAAAATCAAGTGATATATATACACGCTTGGGAGGCTTCTGTCAATGCGTATCGTAAAACGCGCAGCCGCCGATAAATTCCCGCAGGATGCTAAGCGGCGGAATTTCGTCCATAACCGCGCCGTCCACCGGCAAAAAAAAGTGCAGAATCTTCAGCAGCCTGCGGGCCACCAGGTATTGGGGCGCGCTCTGGGGAATGGCCAGCAGCGGCTCGTAGGCCACGGTTTTCAGCACGGGCAGCTCGTAGTGCAGGGATGTGTTAAACATCACATCCGCCTTTTCCTGGTTGGGGAAAATCCACTTTTCCTCTCCGGCGCGCACCTTGGGCCACATATCGATGGTATCGGCGGGCGGGGTGTTGCGGAAACGCATATCCCGCACAATGCGCCGCAGCAGGCGCACATCGGTGGTGCGGATGCGGTTGTGATCGTCCAGGTTGATGCAGCCCAGGGCGCTGACGTAAACGCCGAAGGTCAGCTGCTCCGGCAATTCGCAGGTAATGGCGTCGCTCATGCCGTGAATGCCTTCCATCAGCAGCAGATCCCGCGGGCCAAGGGTCAGCGGCGTGCTGTGGGGGGAGCGGCGGCTGACGGTAAAGTCAAAGCTGGGCATTTGCATGGTTTGCCCCGCCATCAGGCCGCTGAGGCACTGGGTCAGGTAGGACACGTCCAAAGCGGAAACGCTTTCCAGGTCGGGCTTGCCGTCCGCTTCCAAGGGCAGTTCGTCCCGGTTGCGGTAAAAGTCGTCCAGGCTGATCAGGTGGGGAACCTGCCCCACCACCCGCAGGTGTACCGCCAGCCGGTTGGCAAAGGTGGTTTTGCCGCTGGAGGAAGGGCCAAAGATCATGACAATGCGCGCGCCGCGCTTTACAATTTCATCCGCGATGGCGGCCATGGAACGGTCGTGAAGCGCCTCGGCCACGCGGATAAACTCCCGAATGCGGCCCTGCTGAATCATGCGGTTCACATCGGCGGCGTTGTTGGCCCCCAAAATGCCGCACCACTGCTGGGAGGTGGAAAAGGCGCGCAGAAATTTGGCCCGGGACACATAGGGCGCGGGCCGGGTGGGATCGGCCGGGTCCGGGGACATCAGCACCACCCCGGGATAATGCATTTTCAGTTGAAAAACGCTGATATACCCGGTGGAGGGCAGCATGGCGCCGTAAAAATACTCGCACAGGCAATCCACCCGGTACATGGTCATTTGCTTTTTGGGGCGGTAGCGCATCAGCTCCGCCTGGTCCTGCCAGCCCTCTTTTTCATAATAGGCGATGGCCTGCTCCCGGGTCCAGTTTTCCTTTTGAAACGGCAGATTCCGGGCCGCCATGGCGCGCATGTCCGCCTCGATGGCCTGAACCATTTCCAGGGTCAGATCATCGCCGGACAGACGGATATACAGCCCATGCCCTACCGAATGCAGCATGCGGGCCCGCTTGGCGGGATACAGCCGCTTCAGGCTGAGCAGAAACAAAAACCGCAGGGAACGCTCGTAAATGCGGCGGCCCTCCTCGTCCTGATACGTCAGAGGGGACAGTACGCAGCTTTCGGAAAGGGGCTGGTTCAGCTCTACGCAGCTGCCGCCCCGCATAACGCCCAGCACCTGACCGGCCGCCTCCGGGGTCAGCAGCGCGCGCACGGCTTCGCCGGCAGTTGTGCCCGGATCAAAAAAACCGGCGGCTTCCTGCGTTTGAATGCGAATCTGTTTCATGGTCAATCCTCCTGGGGCATCAAGCGTCCTCAAAGGGCATGTTGGTGTGCAGCGTGTCGGACAGGTCCTCCACATCCACGTTCTGGTAGTCGCCGCGCTTGCGCTTGTACAGGTACTGCAATTCCTTGGTATGCACATAGGCGCGGGTCTGGTGGTTGGCGGGCAGCACGCTCAGGTGCATGCCCTTTTGCCCATCCGGCAGTTGGGAAAAGCGCACCTTCACAAACATCTGCCCATGCTGGGGACATTTGCTCAGGGCCACATACTTGCCGGGAGCCTGGGGCACCAATTCGGTCTGCCGCCGGGTGGCCTTGCCGCAGGCAGGGCATTTGGGAGCGGTCAACGCGTCGCTGGCCAGGGCCTGGCTGACCGACGGCACCATATCCGTGACGCGGAAGCGGCTGCGGCGCTCGTTGTGGCACAGCTTGCGGGGCTGCTCCTGGTAGTTCAGCACCTTCAGGGGTTCCGGCAGCCTGCACAGCACCAGCGCGGTGTAGTAAGCGTCGTGCATGGCGTTGTGGAAGGAACGGTTTTCGTCCTCCTGCACGCCCAGCGCCTCCATGGCGGTTTTCAGCGCGGTCTGGCCGCTTTTGCCCGCCGCGTCGGCATACAGGCGCTGAATGTCGTACATTTTTGGCAAAACGTAAGGCGAAGCGAAAAAATCCACGTTCTGCTGCAATACGCTTACATCGTCGCAGCCCCAGGTCAAAAATACGCAGTCATCGCCGCACCAGTCCATAAACCGGGCGATGGCCTCGGGAAACTGCGGCGCGTCGGCCAGCACGTCGTTGCTCAGGCCGGTCATGCGCTTTACCCGGGGGTGAATAGTCAGATAGTGGGTGGGATGTACGGGAATGGAAATGCTGTCCGTGATTTCCAGCCGGTCGTTTAATTTGGCCGCGCCAAACTGGATCACCTCAAACAAAAGCCGGTCGCCCACCTTGCGAAAGGCGGCGCTTTGATAGCTGGTGGGTTGGTTCCATTCCAGGTCCAGGACGATGTATTGCATACCATAAAACTCCAAACCGTATCAGGATTCACAGGCGGCGGCCAGCCCGGCCGCCCGGCCCGTGGAAAAGGCAATTTGCAGGTTAAACCCTCCCGTAAGGGCGTCCACATCCAGCATTTCCCCGGCGATATACAGGCCGGGGGTGATCCTGCTTTCCATGGTGGCCGGGTTTACTTCCTTTACGCTGACGCCGCCCCGGGTCACCACAGCCTCGGCCAGGCCGCGCACGCCGTCGATGGGAAGGGGCAGCGCTTTTGTATTTTGCAGCAGACGGGCGCGCTCCTCCCGGGTCAGCATACCCGCAGGCTTTTGCGGGTCCAGGCCGCACAAAACCGCCATGGTTTCCGCCAGCCGGGCTGGAAACAGGCCCGCCAGCAGGGTGGACAGCTGCCTGCGGGGCGCGGCGGACACATCCCGCAGGACGCGGTTTTCCAGCTGGTCCGGGGTCAGACCCGGCTTCAGGTCCAGCCGCAGGTCAAATTCGTCCAGCTCGGTGATATAGGCCGACGCGGTCAGGGCCAGGGGACCGCTTATCCCAAAGTGGGTAAACAGCAATTCCCCCAGGTCGCCGAACAGCTTCTTTTTCCCCTTATGCAGGGACAGGGTTACATTTTTCAGGGATAAGCCCTGCAAGCTGCGCACCCAGTCCGCGCCGCTGGTGAGCCCGGCCAGAGAAGGCAACGGGGGGTAAACCGTATGGCCCAGTGCCGAAAGCCAGCCCCAGCCGTCACCTGTGGAGCCGGTGGAGGGGTAGCTTTGCCCGCCGCTGGACAAAAGAACCGCGTCGGCGGCAAGGGCTTCGCCACTTTCCAGGGTTACGCCGCAGGCTCGGCCGTCCCTAAGGTCAATGCGCGCCACACGGCTGTTAAGCCGGATGGTAACCCCCAGACGGCGCAGTTCCTTTTCAAAGGTGCGGGTAATATCGCTGGCCTTCTGGCTTTGGGGAAACACCCGGTTGCCCCGCTCCACCACCAGAGGACAGCCCCGGCTTTCCAGCCAGTCCATCAGCGCGGATGGAGGAAAGGCGTTGAGGGCGCTGAACAGAAACCGTGGGTTTTTGACCACGTTTTTGCGAAAGGCGTCCGCGTCGCACAGGTTGGTAACGTTGCACCGCCCCTTGCCGGTAATGTAGATTTTTTTGCCCAGCTTTTCGTTGCGCTCCAGCAGGGTTACCCGGGCCCCCGCCTGCGCCGCGGAGCAGGCGGCCATCAGCCCGGCCGCGCCGCCGCCGATGACGGCAACGTTATTCATTTCCCTTGTTGATATAGACGCTGTGGGCGTTCCATATCCCCTCCAACTGCTTGAAATGCTCGTTCAGCTCGTCCCGGCGGTGCAGGCCCACGCTTAAAATCAGCGCGTTAATCAGGGACAGGGGCGCGGCCAGACTGTCCACAAAGCTGGCCATGTTGGTAGAGGCGCACAGGCACACATCCGCCGCGTCATGCAGCGGCGACATTTCGCTGTCGGTCATGGCGATGACCTGCGCCCCGTTCTGGTGGGCAAAATGCATGCATTCCAGCGTGCGGGCGGAATAGCGGGGATAGCTGATGCCAATGAGCACATCCTGATTGTTGATGCGGGCAATCTCCTCAAACACATCGCCGATGGAGTTTTGCACCAGCACCACTTCCTCCAGAATCTGGTGCAGGTAATGGTAAAAAAACTGGGCCAGCGGCGCGGCGGAGCGCAGCCCCATCACATAAATGCGCCGGGCGTTTAACAGCCGGGTCACGGCGTTGTCAAAGTCCGTCTGAGACAGGCCCTCCAGCGTTTTGCGAATGTTGTTGGCGTCGTTTTTCAGCACCGTGGACAAAAGCTCCCGCTGGTCGATTTCGGAGGCAATGGCAAAGCGCTGCTCGCTGGTCAGGCGCTGGCGAACCAGCCCTGCCAGCGCTTCCCGCAGCTCCGGGTAGCCTTCGTACCCCATGGCCATGGCAAAGCGCACCACGGTGCTTTCGCTGACGCCGCATTCCACCCCAAGGGCGCTGGCAGTCATGAATACGGCCTTGTCATAATGGTCGGCGATATATTGAGCAATGCGGCGGTGGCCCTTGCTGAGGGGCTTGCCGTGAAGATTCAGCCGCTGAATCCATTCCTGAGCGTCCTGCACGTTGGTGTTCCTTCCTTCCGTCAGCCGTCGATCAGACTCTGTAAAAGAGAAGCGTCCCGGGTGATAAAATTGCCAATCAGGGTTAGGGTGATGTGGCCCTTATCCAGATAATCCTCATCGGAGCCCGGGTCGTAGGGTTCGCGGGCCCCGCCTTCTTCCAGCCAGAAATAGCTGCCCGCCCGGGGCGCTTCCCGGCGCTCATACCCGTCTATAAAATAGGCGGTATCCAGAGGCGCGTAAACCGGCGGCTTCAGCGCGGACGGCTCCACGCAGGGAGCGTTGATGTTTAAAATGGTGCAGCGGGGGATGGACAGGCGCGCATACTTTTCCGCCGTTTCAATGGTGTAGCGGGCCAGATGGCGAATCATTTCGTCCGTGGCCTTGTGGTGAATGGAGGCAGCGATGGCGGGCAGGTGATGAAACGCCCCTTCCATGGCCGCGCCCACCGTGCCGCTGTAGTGAACGGCGATGCCCGCGTTATACCCGTTGTTGATGCCGGAGACGACCATGTCCACCGGCCGGTCAATCAGGTGCTGCAGGCCCACCCGCACGCAGTCCGCGGGCGTGCCGGCAATGGAAAAGCCCCGGCAGCCCGGACGGCCCAGGGCGTATTCCGCGGCATAAACGGGTTCCATCAGGGTAAAACGGTGGCTGGCGGCGCTTTGCTGATAGCGGGGGGCGCACATGGTTACCTGATGCCCCCGGTCCGCCGCCGCGTCCATCAGCGCCATAATCCCCTTTGCGCCAATGCCATCGTCATTGACCAGAAAAATATGCATGTGGTCTTCCTCTTTCTTTTGAAGTGGTACTTTTTTTCAGCGCTTCAGGTCGCCTTTGGCGGCATCTACCAGGGTGCGGGCCACATTGACCGCTAACGCGACCGCCAGCGCCCACCAGAAATTTGCAAAGGCCACGCTGTTTGGCACCAGTTTGGCGGCGGTTTGCACAATCCATGCGTCTACCGCCACATACAAAAGCCCCAGCGTGCAAAAATTAATCACGGATAAAAGCAGCCGCACCAGGGGACGAAGAGCCGTGTACAGCACGGCCAGAATCAGCCCCAGCACGATGGCGTTTTGCATATCCAGCAAAATAACCCCGTCCATAAACCGGGCGCACAGCGGAATCGCCGCCGCTGTAATCAGAAACCGAAGCACTGCCGCCAAAGGCACATCCTCCTTACCGCCTGTCCCCAGGGGAAACCCATACTTTGATTATACCACACTTCCCCTGCTTGTGCATCCCCATATGCAGGAACGGCCCGGGATGGAGCGCATATGCTGCTATAGGGGCGGCAGGCCGCCCTTCCTCTGTTTTCCTCAAGCGACGAAGGAGAAGCCCATGAAAAGCCAGTTTTTTAAGGATATGCAGGGCCTTGGAACCACGCCCAACCTGGCGGGACGAATCAGCGTATGCCTGCTGCTGAACCGGGAAGCGTACCTGCAGGCCGTGCAGGAAGCGGCTCGTCTGGGCATAACCAGCGGCGAATACATCGACCGGCTGATGATAAAAAACGCCAGACCACTTCCCAAGCCCCTCAGCACCGGTAGATTGCCCCGGCGGCCGTCAGATAGCCCATAAAGGCGCTTTCCACCAGAACGACCTGACCGTTGACAGTCAGCAGGGAGGACAAAAAGGCGGAATGCAGGGTGCCGATGGTTTCCATGTACTGGTACAAAAGAACCGCCAGCAGGACGCCCGCGCCCGTAAACAGCCAGGGGGTCAGTCCGTTGGTATGGGCACGCACTCCTGCAATGGGCAGAACCAGCGCCAGCAGTCCGCCCAGCAGGACCCCCTTCAGCGCAAAGACCCAGAAGCCGCCTGCCCCCAGCCAGCCGTCCAGCAGGCGCAGGGCGGCGCAGAAAACCACGCACAGCAGCAGCGGAAGCAAGGCCGCCGTCAGCTTTCTCAGCAGCATGAGGAATCCTCCTTCACAACCTGTATGGCCCAGTCGCGCTCCTGATCGGTCATGGGAGCGGCGGCAAACAGGTCGGGGCGGTTTTGCAGCGTTACCAGCAGGGACTGCCGCCGCCGCCAGGCCCGTATTTTGGCGTGGTCGCCGCTTAGCAGCACATCCGGCACGGCGCGGCCCTCGTATTCCCGGGGACGGGTATACTGGGGGTATTCCAGCAGGCCGCCGGTAAAGCTCTCCTCACCGGTGCTTTCCTGGCTGCCCAGCACGCCGGGCACATAGCGGGCCACCGCGTCCGTCAGCACCATGGCGGCCAGTTCGCCGCCGGTCAGCACAAAATCTCCCAGGGAGATTTCCTCATCCACCACCATGTCCAGCGCCCGCTGATCCACGCCCTCATAATGGCCGCACAAAAGAATCATATCGTCCACCCGGGCCAGGGATTCCACCTTTTGCTGCCCCAGCGGCTGCCCCCGGGGCCCCAGATAAATGCAGGGACCGGTATAGCCCTGGGCGCGCAGATCCCGCACGGCGTCCACAATGGGCTGGGCCATCATGACCATGCCCGCGCCCCCGCCAAAGGGGTAATCGTCGGTGTTTTTGTGCTTTTTGCCGCTGTAGGGACGAATGTCCACCGCGCGAATGTCCAGCAGGCCCTCGTCTATGGCGCGGCCAATCATGCTGGTATGCAAAAAGCTGTCAAACATCTCCGGAAAGATACTAAGAATGGCGATTCTCATACAGCGCTACCTCGGGCAGGCGTTCATCGTTCAGCACAATGCGGCCCTGATCCGCGTCCAGGGTTAACAGCACGTCCTTCAGGGCGGGCACCATCAGCGTGCCATCGGGGGTGGCGAACACAAACACATCCACGCCGCCGGGGGTAAGCACCTCCGTCAGCGTTCCCAGCAGCCGGCCCTGGGTGTCGTAGGCCTGCGCGCCCAGAATATCGGCGATATAAACCTGCCCCTCCTCCAGCGCTTTGGCGTGGGCGCGGTCCACCCACAGCTGCACGCCCCGCAGCTTTTCGGCGGCGTTGCGGTCGTCCACCCCTTCCAGGGTCAGGTAAACGTCGTCCTTTTGCACCCGTGCGCCGGTAACGCGCACGGGCTGGTAAGCGCCGTCCTTTTGCAGATAAGCGGTTTCCAAATCCAAAAAACGGTCCGGGTCGTCCGTGTAGTGGCGCAGCTTTACCTCGCCGCGAATGCCCTGGGGACGCACAATCTCTCCCAGAAGAAGATAGTTCTGCTTCATGCAAGCTCCTTTGCCCATGACAAAAAACGGGCGCACAAAACGCATACGCGCTTGTGCGCCCTGTGTGATTTACTGAATTTCCACAAAGACGGGCTTTGCGTTTTTGGCGGTGGCGGCGCGCACCACAGCGCGGATCGCCTTGGCGATACGCCCCTGCTTGCCGATCACCTTGCCCATATCTTCCGGCGCTACATGCAGTTCCAGAATGGTGGCTTCCGGCCCCACAGTTTCCTCCACCCGCACGGCGTCCTTGTTGTCCACCAGCGAGCGGGCTACGTATTCAACCAATTCTTTCATCGGTCTTAGCCCTCGATGACGCCGCTCTTCTTGAGCAGGGCACGGGCGGTATCGGTGGGCTGAGCGCCGTTCTGCAGCCACTTCTTGGCGCTTTCCGCGTCAATTTTGACGGTGGCGGGCTCAGTCATGGGATCATAGTAGCCGATTTCCTCGATGAAGCGGCCGTTGCGGGGGCTGCGCTCGTCGGCGACCACAACACGGTAGAAAGGCTTTTTCTTCATACCCATTCTCTTCAAACGAATCTTTACAGACATGACTGGTTTCCTCCTAATATTCTAAAGTACATGTATCTGAAATCACCGTGGGTGATCGTCAGCGGGGGATAAGGCGGCCTAGAAGGGCATCCGCATGCCCATACGGCCTTTTTTGCCGCGCTTCATCATGGTTTTCATCATGTCGCGGGCCTGTTCAAACTGGCGCACCAGCGCGTTTACATCCTGCACGGTGGTGCCGCTGCCTGCGGCGATGCGCTTGCGGCGGCTGGCGTTCAGGATACCTGGGTTGCGGCGTTCCCGGGGGGTCATGCTGCGGATGATGGCCTCCGGCTTTTTCATGGCGTCGTCGTCAATTTCAACGTCCTTCAGCTTTGCGCCCATACCGGGCAGCATGCTCAGCATGCTTTGCAGGCCGCCCATTTTTTTCATCTGCTGCATCTGGCTCAAAAAGTCGTCCAGGGTCAGTTCCTGCATGCCCTTTTTGGCCAGCTTTTCCGCTTCCTCGCCGTCAAAGGCCTCCTGAGCCTTTTCAATCAGCGTCATTACGTCGCCCATGCCCAGAATGCGGCTGGCCATACGGTCCGGATGGAAGGGCTCGATATCGCTCAGCTTTTCGCCGGTGCCGCTGAATTTGATGGGCTTGCCCACCACGGCCTTGATGGACAGGGCCGCGCCGCCGCGGGTATCGCCGTCCAGCTTGGTGAGAATAACGCCGTCGATGCCCAGTTCCTGATCAAAGGTTTTGGCCACGTTTACGGCGTCCTGGCCGGTCATGGCGTCCACCACAAACAGAATTTCCTGCGGCTTCACGGCAGCCTTGATGCGGCGAAGCTCTTCCATCAGCTGGGTGTCGATGTGCAGGCGGCCGGCGGTATCGATAATCAGCACATCCCGTGCGTAATGGCGGGCGTACTCGATGGCCTCCTGAGCGGTTTTGACAGGGTCCTGAGTGCCGTGCTCATACACAGGCACATTTACCTGTTTGCCCACCACCTGCAACTGCTGAATAGCGGCGGGACGGTAAATATCGCAGGCCGCCAGCAAAGGCTTTTTGCCGGTTTTTTGCAGATAATTGGCCAGCTTGGCGGCCATGGTGGTTTTACCCGCGCCCTGCAGGCCACACAGCATATAAATGGTGGGCACGCTGGAGGACCAGGTGAGACGGGCGCTTTCGGAGCCCATCAAAGCGGTCATTTCTTCGTTGACGATTTTGATTACCTGCTGGGCGGGGGACAGGCTGTCCAGCACCTGCTGGCCGACGCAGCGGTCGGTTACCTTTTTGCAAAAATCCTTGACCACCAGATAGTTTACGTCTGCTTCCAGCAGGGCCATGCGCACCTCGCGCATGCCCTCCTTGACCGACTGCTCCGTCAGCTTGCCGCGGCCGGTCAGCTTGGAGAGCGCGCTGGACAGCTTTTGGCTTAAGCCTTCAAATGCCATGTTCGCTTTCCTCTCCTTCCTGTTGGCGGATGATGGTTTCAATCATGCGGGAGGCCTCGTCCAGACAACCGCGCTGATTCAAATCGTCCGTCATGGCGGCGGATTTGCGAATCAACGCCCGCACCCGGTTCAGGCTGCGGACGGTCGCCTTGGACCGGGCCACCAGCCCCAGCGCGTCCTCGTAGCGCTGCAATTTCTGGATGGAACGGGCAATCAGTTCGTGAACATTTTGACGGCTTACGCCCAGCTGCTCGGCGATTTCACCCAGGGTGTAATCCTCCTCGTAGTGCAGGCGCAGGGCCTCCAGCTGACGGCTGGTCAGCAGGCCGCCGTAAAAGGCGCACAGATTGCCGGTTTCCACGCTTTTTTCCAGGCGTTCGGTTCCCTGAGCGTCCAACGATTTCACGGATGTGCCCTCCTGCCATCAAGCATTTTTCCTTGACAGCCTGACCAGTATACACCCCGTCACGCCGGCTTGTCAAGTGTTTTTGGTTGATTCTTCCTGCTGGCAGAGGGCCAGCGCCGCCTTCAGCAGTTCCTGCGCCGCATAGTTACGGTTGGCCGGAACACGGTCTGGCAGCAGCAAACTGTCGATCGATACGCCAAATACCTG
Source organism: uncultured Clostridia bacterium (assembly GCA_934621505.1). Classification (GTDB taxonomy): domain Bacteria; phylum Bacillota; class Clostridia; order Christensenellales; family Aristaeellaceae; genus Limiplasma. The sequence goes on along the minus strand of CAKTUU010000002.1, from coordinate 90,624 downwards.
CGCCAGCCGCACAATGGTTTCCAGACTGGGTTTTCGGGTTCCGCGTTCAATGTGTCCCATAAAGGAAAGAGAAAGCTTCGCCTCCCGCGCCAGCTCTTGCAGCGTCCAGCCGCGCTGCATGCGCAGTTCGTGGATTCGCCGGCCCAATAACTGATAATCCATGCTGAAATGCTCCTTTTCATCCCTGAATTTTCCTTTTGTTCATCATAAAATGATATCAGAATGCTGTCAAGTGGTAGCATACACATACACCAAAACAGAGTACAATAGAACCATAACTGTACAGGAGGAAGAAAATGGCCACAAACAAGCGCGTTTTCACGCTGCGGCTTGGTGAAGAAACCTATGAGAAAATCGGCCGATTGGCGACTATTGAGCACCGCTCCATGACCAATTACATCGAATATATCCTGATACGGCACCTGGACGAATACGAAAGAAACAATGGCGCTGTTGCGGAGCTTACTGGCAAGAAAGTGTCTGGAGATGAATGAAGCGTACAGGGGTTCCTGACGGAAGCACGCTGCGGTTTGCAGCGAAAAACGCAGGGCGTAAAAAGAGGAGACTGCCGCGAGCCAGCAGTCTCCTTTATTCTATCCCTATAAGAAAAACACTCATTGGTAAAGATTTTTTCCAAACTCGTAAGCCGTTTTCAGGTGGTCTGTCTGGCTGATGCAGGGCTTTCCATTGGTGTCCCCGCAGCCGCCCGCCAGCACCATGCCCCTGTCGTGAAACCCGATATAATGAATGACGGCAAACTGATAGTACGACACGGCCTGTTCATAGGTCCAAAAATAATCGTCCGCCGACGTCATCAGCAAGGCGGCGTCCTTTACCGGATATTTCTCATAGCGGCCGCAGGGCGGGTTTTCGTCTTTTTCCGCGAGGCAATAAAAGCGCTCAATAAAGGCTTTGATTTTGGAGGAAAGCGTCCAAAACAGCAGCGGCGAGGCAAAAACCAGCAGATCCGCCGCTTTGATTTTGGGAACCAGGTCGTTGAAGCCGTCCTTTTGCACGCAGGGTTTGCCATACCGGCAAGCGTTACAGCCGGTGCAGTCTCTGACTTCCACCTGGTTTAGCGAAACAATCTCCACCTGATGACCCGCGTCGCGGGCCCCCTGCGCAAAAGCGTCCGCCAGCTGTCTTGTATTTCCCTTCGGCCTGCCGCCGCCAAGAACGATCAATATGTTTTTCATGCTTGCCTCCCGGGTGATAAAGCACACGGCTTTTCATTGAAAGCTGTTTTTAAATTTTACCGTCTTAGCGGCAGGAATGCCTTGCTCCCAGTCCGCTGCTTACTTCTGAACGGCTCCCAAGCCCTCCTGATAGGGTTCAAGAGGGGTATCGGACCGCTTTTGAACCTTTTCCATGACCCGGCGGGCTTCCTCGCCATCCAACAGCACAGGCTGAAAATTATTGCGCCCCTTTTCACTGCTGACGCGCCCGGGCCACAGCGTCCATTCCAGCTTTTTCTTTTCGCCCCCGGACAGGTGAATCCGGACGGACAGCAGCAGCATATCATAATCGCGGGGATTGCCATTCCCGCCAAAACTCAGGTTACCCAGGCTGTATACCACCGGCACGCCGTCGTATACCTCCGCCCCCTGCACCACATGAGGATGGCTGCCCACCACCAGATCCGCCCCGGCCTGTATGGCCGCCTGGGCAATGCCCTTTTGCCGGGCGGAATAGCGGGCCTTGTATTCCGTGCCCGCGTGCATCAAATGCACCACGGCTCCGCAGCCCAAATCGCGCAGCAGCGCCACTTGCCGGGTCAACCGTTCCCGGATTCCGCTGCCGGTGGAAAACACCGACGCGGTAAAGCCTACCCGCTGACCGTCTTTTTCCACAATCATCAGGGTCGTTTCGTCCACATAGGCAACAGCCGCGTCCAGCAGCGCCGCCTTGGTGTCCTCATAGCCGCGCTGCCCGTAATCCAGCGTATGGTTGTTGGCCAGGGTAACCCCTTCCACGCTTCCGGCTGTCAGCACCCCCGCCAGGGACGGATCCCCCAGAAAATTGAATTTCTTTTTGACCTTTCCTTCCCGGCTGGCGGACAAAACCCCTTCCAGATTTACAATGGTGGCGTCGTCCGCCGCAAACAGGGTTTGCAATTGCTGAAAGGGCCAATCCATACCGTTTTGCGCCACCCGGGAGGCATAGCTGCGGCTGGAGGACGCATAGGCCGTTTCCCCGCCCAGGGTGCAATCCCCTCCAAAGGTGAGGGAAATGACCACCTCCTGATCGTTCACGGCGTAATCCGCCTGCCGCAGCGTCTCCGGCGCCGCGTCCTCCGCAAAGGTATACAGGCGGGTTTGGGCGCTTGCGCCCCAGGGAAGCAGCAAACACACCAGCAAAATCAGGCAGCGTTTTCGCACAAAAAGCGCCCTCCCCTATCCAAAAAACTGGCCGCGCACTCACGGCCGGTTTATTTTAACGGCTTTCCACCGCCGGGTCAACGCCTACGCCAATCAGCGATGTAACCGTGCGGACAAATTTTTTGTTTTTCCATGTCGCCAGCTTGTTCAGCATGCGCCCGCGAAAGACCAGCGCCATGGTATTGCCCCCGTCCAGATTCAGCGCCTCGGTTACGCCCCGCTCCTTCAGCATGTACGCCATGCGAATCAGGCCGGTGCCCGCACTTTCCTTCATGCGGCCCTGCACTGACAGCAGCAGGTAGTGTCCCGGCCCAATCATGCCAAGAGCCTGACGGGGCGATTTGGTTTCGTAGTACTTTTGCAAAACCAGCGGGTCAATTTCGCCGTCCCGAATCAGCACGGGACCAAAGCAGAATACGTTCACCACGCCCATGTCCAGCAATTCCTGCGCGCTATACTCATAGGAATAATAGGCCTTCAGCGTACCGTCCTCAAACTGGGCCAGTATATCCAGATTGGGCAGATTGTGCAGCCGCTTGCGGTAGGTGCTGTCGCCAATCACCTGGCCGTCCCGGATAACAACGCCGATGGTCTGGCCCCGGTTGATGCGGTGGCCGTAAAAGTCGTCGCTGAACCCCAGCACAAAATGATTGTCCGTGGCAATGTCATACGGGTAGCGAAACCGGGTTCCCGGACGTTTGGGGTTGGTTTCCACGCTTAAAAAACGCTCTCCGTCCCGCATGCGGATGTCGGTTTCAAACCAGGTCAGGGGAATGTCGTCGTCATGGCAGCGCTGAATGATGATTTGCAGGCTGGCGCTCAGATAGGCCCAGTAGCCTTCCTCATCGTTTTCGTAAACAAAGGGCTCACCCTCCAGCAGGTAGCCCTCCTCGTCCCGCTGGGGCCAGTCCACCTGCGGCGCTGGCGTGGCAATGGGCGGCGCGGTGGGCACCGGCGTGGCGGCGGGCGGCGCTTTGGTCGGCTTGGGCGTGGGCTTGGGGGTAGGGGTCGGGTCCGCATGGGCCGCCGCCTGATCAGAAAACAGCAGCGCCCACAGTTCCCCGTCTACCTTTCCGGTCTGCTTCAGCCCGTTTTCCTTTTGAAACTGTTTCACAGCCTTTTCCGTGGACTGGTTGAACCGGTCGTTCAAATCGTCCGTGGAAAAGTAATTCAGCTCCCGCAGGCGGCGCTTCATCGTCAGCACATCGTCGCCCCGGCTGCCGGACTGCAGCGTCCGCCGGGTGGGCGCGGGCTCCTGGGCATAGGCCGCAAGGCCGTTCAAGCTCAGCAGAATGGTCAGTAGAACACACAGAATCTTTTTCATCATTCATCCTTCTAATGGGTGTTTTTCCTATCTATTTTCTTTTCTGCAGCGTCGAATCCCTTCCATAAATTTGAAATTTTTTGTGTGGAAAAGTTAAGAAAATCGTATTGTCCGCATCAAAATTATGAAGCTTTTCCACGAGTTTTCCACATTTTTCACACGTTTTGCCCATGCATTTCCACATCCGTCCTCTATGTGGAAAACTTTCCGTCCACATCTGGTTTTCATAGGCCGTTTTTCCACATAAAAGCCGTTTCTTTTGCAAAATAAGCCTCTTTTGCATGGAAAACCATGTGGAAAGTGTGGAAAGTCTGCATGAATTCCTCCCCAGGCGAATAGCGTTAAACGGTGTTTTCCACATGATGAAAACCCCACAGGCCCATGAGGGGAGGTTTCCACATGAAACAGTTTGTTGAGGATTTTGTAACAAAGAAACGTGGCCGGCTGCGCATGTGCGTCCTGCTCACCCTGCTGATCTGCGCCGCGGGGCTGTCAGCACAGCCCGCCGTGCCCGTGGAGGCGGACGTGCCGGCGGACCAGGAGCTGGCCGGGCTGGTGGTGGCGCTGGACCCGGGCCACGGCGGTTATGACGGCGGGGCCAGAGCCCTGGAAAGCGGCCTGTGGGAAAAGGAAATCACCCTGCAAATGGCCCTGAGCATCGAGCAGGCGCTTTTGGACCACGGCGCTCAGGTGGTGCTGACCCGGCGGCAGGACGTATGCCTGGCGGACGGGGATACGGCCACCCGCGCCCGCAAGCGGCAGGATTTGCAGCGGCGTGTGGACTTGGCCGGTGAAGCGGGAGCCCAGGTGTTTTTAAGCATTCATATGAACGAATACCGCAGCCGCCGGGAGCAGGGCCCCCAGGTGTTTTACCAGCGCGGGGCGGAAGAAGGAAAAGTCCTGGCCGAAACCCTGCAGGCCGCCATCATCGATTCCCTGCATCCCGCCAGAGAACGCAGCGCCCTGGCGGGGGACTATTATGTGCTGCGGGGCCCGCTGCCATCGGCGCTGGTGGAATGCGGCTTCATCAGCAACGCTCAGGAGGAGAAAATGCTGCTGGACCCGGCGTATCAGCTGCAGTTTGGGCAGGCCGTCGCCCAGGGGCTGATTCGCTGGCGGCGGCTGCGCGGGCTGTAAATCCGTCTTGTTTTTTGGCGGCATCTGCGATACAATATGAATATCTGTCTGATTCTTTTATCGCAAGGGAGGAACCGCCATGTACCGTGAGGTTATTGACAACGCCGTTGAAAAAATGAAGAAAACCACCAATGTATTTGTGGAGGATCTGCGCTCCATCCGTGCGGGACGCGCCAATCCCCAGCTGCTGGACCGGATAACGGTGGATTACTACGGCACCCAGACGCCCCTGAACCAGATGGGCAACGTTACCTCGCCCGAGCCCCGTATGCTGGTCATCAGCGTTTGGGACCAGAAGGCCATTCCGCTGGTGGAAAAAGCCATTCTGAAAAGCGACCTGGGCCTGAACCCCTCCAATGACGGAAAGCTGATCCGTCTGGTGATTCCGGAACTGAACGAGGAGCGCCGCAAGGAGCTGACCAAGCTGGTGCGCAAAAGCGCCGAGGACAGCAAGGTAGCCATCCGCTCCATCCGCCGCGAGGCCATGGACCAGTTTAAGAAGCTGGAAAAGGACGGCAAAATCACCGAGGACGACCGGACCAAGGCTGAAAAGAAAATGCAGGAAAAGACCGACGAGGCCATTAAGGGCATCGACGACCTGAGCGCCAAAAAGGAAAAGGAAATCATGGAAGTGTGAGGGGACGCATGGACGTTCCAGCAGAACGCCCATGCTTTAGAACCCTCATTCTTGTGTGCCGCTCACTTGCGGGAGGGTATCACCCCTCCCTCCGTTCGCTGTCGTGCGGCTTGGCTTTCCGGCAAGGGGGACGCATGGACGTTCCAGCTGAACGCCCATGCTTTAGAACCCTCATTCTTGTATGCCGCTCACTTGCGGGAGGGTATCACCCCTCCCTCCGTTCGCTGTCGTGCGGCTTGGCTTTCCGGCAGGGGGGACGCACATCCGCTCCGTTGGAGCGTCTGCGCTTTCGCACCCTATCCACTATACGTTTGCGGCGGGAAGCAGCCCGCCGCAAACGTCATGGTCCGTCCGTCCAAGACGGACAAGCCTTTTTTCAGGAGAAATCCCTATGCAGCTTACCTTTGAGCATCTTCTGGGTCTGCCCACATCCGCCGCGCTGGCCCTTTTATCCGCCAGCGGCATTACCCAGGTGCAGGTGGTGCCCACCGCCGCTCCCGCCCGCCGGCTTCCCCTGCCCGAGGACGCGCTGCGCACCGATCAGGGCGAGGCGCTGGGCTATGCCAGCACCCGTGTGGTGGCGGTGGAGGAGGATGGGCGCAGGCTCATCGTTTCACGTTTTTTGACGGGCGACCCCAGGCCCGTGGAAAGGAACCAGTCATGACCACGCCTACCCTGTACGTGCCAATCGACCTGGACCGGCTGCCCCGGCATGTGGCCATCATTATGGATGGCAACGGCCGCTGGGCCAGGCAGCACAAGGTCAAAATCGCCATGGGCCACCGCGCCGGTACGGAAACCCTGCGCTCCATCATTCGCAATTCCAGCGATATGGGCATCAAGGCCCTGTCGCTTTACGCCTTTTCCACCGAAAACTGGGGCCGTCCCCAAACCGAGGTGGACGCCCTGATGCAGCTGATTTTGGATTTTTTCGCCTCCGAAATCGACGAACTGTGCGAAAAAAATGTGCATATTCTGATTTTGGGCGATAAATCCGCCCTGCCGGATAAGCAGCGGGCCGCTCTGATGGACGCGGAAAACCGCACTGCCCAAAACACGGGCCTTTGCCTGAACATCGCCATTAACTACGGCAGCCGGGCGGAGCTGGCCCGCGCCGCCCGCAGCCTGGCCCGGGACGTGCAGGCGGGCCGCCTGTCCCCGGACGATATTACCGAGGACAAGCTGTCCAGCCGCCTGTACACCGCCGGTATGCCGGAGGTGGATTTGCTCATCCGCACCAGCGGTGAAATGCGCCTGTCCAATTTTCTTTTGTACCAGTGCGCTTACGCTGAATTTGTTTTTCCCACGGTGCTGTGGCCGGATTTTGACCTGAAGCAGTACCACCAGTGCATTGCGGAATTTCAAAGCCGCAAGCGCCGCTTTGGCAAGCGGGAAGAATAACAGGAGGTGTTTCCCCCATGAGCGAAGCCCCGGAAAAGAAAAAATCCTCCCTGGCGCAGCGCACGGCCACCGGCGCGTTTCTGATTGCGCTATTGGTGCTGGTGCTGCGCTTGGGGGGCTGGGTGGTGGCCGTGACCGTTTTTGTCTGCCTGGCCATGGGCCTGTATGAGGAGCTGCACGCCCTGTGCGCGGCGGGTCACGCGCCGGTATGGTGGCCCAGCTTTGCCGCGCTGGCGGTATCCATGCCGCTGATGATTTTTTATTCCACCGCGGCTATGATTCCCATTCTGACGCTGCTCAGCTTCTGCGTGCTGTTTTGCATCATGCGCCGCCAGGACCCGGATTTGATTGATCTGGAAATGAGCGTGCTGCCCATGCTGAGCATTGTGCTTCCCGGCATGTGCCTGTTTGGCGTTTTGGGCGCGGAGGGGCGCGAGATGCAAACCTTCCTGCTGGTGCTGGTTTTTGCGGTGGCCGTAGGCGGCGACACCTTCGCCTATTTCACCGGCAGTCTGCTCGGCGGTCCCAAGCTGTGCCCCCATATCAGCCCCAACAAAACCATCGCGGGCTGCATCGGCGGGCTGCTGGGCAGCATTTTATGCGCGCTGGTGACCGGCTGGCTGTACGGCGCGTTCTGCCCCGGGATCGTCTTTCCCCCGTTCTGGGCCAATATGCTGGTGGGTCTGGTGGGCGGCGTGGCCGGCCAAATGGGCGATCTGTTTGCCAGCATGGTCAAGCGTCACTGCAAGATTAAGGATTTCAGCCACATTTTTCCCGGCCACGGCGGTATGATGGACCGGCTGGACAGCATTGTTTTCGTCGCCATCATCATATACTGCTACCGGGTGATTCTGGTTGTGTAAAGGGGCTGTGTTATGATTCGGCGTAAACTGGCCATCCTGGGTTCCACGGGCAGCATCGGCACCCAGGCCCTGCAGGTGGCCCAACTCCATGAGGACCGGTTTCAGGTGGTGGCGCTGACCGCCAACCAGAACCGGGAAAAGCTGTTTGAGCAGGTTCGCGCCTTCCGGCCCCAGGTTGCGGGTCTGGTGGAACCCATCCCCCTCGAGGAAATTCCCCAGGATCTGCGCTATTGCGACTGGGTTTTCGGCAAGGAGGCGCTCACCCGGGCCGCCGCCTGCGACTGCGACGACGTGCTGGTCAGCGTGGTGGGCATGGTGGGGCTGGAAAGCGTGCTGTGCGCCTTTGCCCACCACAAGCGGGTGCTGCTGGCCAACAAGGAAGCGCTGGTGGCGGGCGGCCATCTGGTGATGGAAGCCGCCCGCAGGGAGGGCCCCAACCGGCTGCTGCCCGTGGACAGCGAGCACAGCGCCATCTTCCAGTGCCTGCAGGGCGCGGGGGGAAACCCTTACCAGAGCCTTGTGCTGACCTGCTCCGGCGGGCCGTTCCGCACCTGGGACCGGCAGGCCATCCGCAGCGCTACCAGGGCCCAGGCCCTCAAACATCCCAACTGGGTGATGGGGCAGAAAATCACCATCGATTCCGCCACCCTGTTTAACAAGGCGCTGGAAATGATGGAGGCCCGGTGGCTTTTTGACGCGCGGCCGGAGCAGATTCAGGTGGTGGTTCATCCTCAAAGCGTGGTTCACAGCGGCGTTACCTTTGCCGACGGCGCGCTGATTGCCCAGCTGGGCACGCCGGATATGCGCCTGCCCATTCTGTATGCCATGACCTATCCGGAGCGCCTGCCCACCGGCGGCCAGCCCCTGGACCTGTTCAGCCTGAGCGGCCTTACCTTTGAGCGCCCGGACGAGGAGCGCTTCCCCAGCGTGCGCCTGTCCCGGGAATGCATGCAGGCCGGAGGCGCGGCCGGCTGCGTGCTGAACGCCGCCAACGAGGAGGCGGTGTTCCATCTGCTGCGCTCCCCCGAGCCCGTACCTATCGGGCGTATTTTTGACACCGTGGAGGAGGTCCTCAGCCATGTGGCTCACCTGCCCGCCGACACCCTGGACGATGTGCTGGCGGCGGACCGTCAGGCCCGTCTGGCGGCGCGGCAATACCTGAGCCGTTTTTGACCCTCCCCCGCAGAAAGGACGTTTCATGACCGTTTTGTATGTATTGCTGGCCCTGCTGCTGCTGGGCATTCTCATTACCGTGCACGAGTTTGGCCACTTTGCCTCGGCCCGTATGTGCGGCATTCCGGTTAAGGAATTTTCCATTGGCTTTGGCCCCAAGCTGTTTCAGTGGCACAGCAAAAAGCACGAAACCGTGTTTTCCCTGCGGCCCATTCCCCTGGGCGGCTACTGCATGTTCTACGGCGATACGGACGACGACCCCGATGGCCCCCAGAAGGACGACCCTCGCAGCTATAGCAACGCCCCTGTGTGGAAGCGCATGATCAGCGTGTCCTGCGGCCCGCTGATGAACTTTGTGCTGGCCTTTGTGGTAGCCGTCGTGCTGATGGCCGCCTACGGCGTGGTGCTGTCCACCCCGGTGGTGGCGGACGTTACGGCGGGCCAGCCCGCCGCCCAGGCGGGGCTGCTGCCGGGGGATGCGTTTGTGTCGGTCAACGGCGTGGATATGCAGGGCAAAAGCGCCCAGGACGTCAGCGACGCCATCGGCAGCCTGGGCGAGGGGCAGGATGTGCAAATGACCGTGTCCCGGGAGGACGGCCAGCACGACCTGACCATTCATCCCTATTATGACAGCGAGCAAAACCGCTATATGATCGGTATTACCATCCAGTCCGGCTACAGCCCCATGCCCGCGGGCAGCGTCATTCCGGCGGCGTGGAGCACCTGCAAGTCGGCCTCCACGGCCATTTTGCAGGCGCTGGGCAAGCTGTTTACCACCGGCGAGGGGCTGGACCAGACCGCCGGTCCCGTTGGCGTTATTCAGCTGGTGGCCCAGCAGACCCAGCAGGGCGGGCTGGAAATCTTCCTGTACCTGATGGTGGTCATTTCCATCAATCTGGGGCTGATGAACCTGCTGCCCATTCCCGGGCTGGACGGCAGCCGCCTGGTGTTTATGATTATCGAGGCCGTTCGCCGCAAGCCGGTGAACCAGCGCATTGAAAGCATCGTGCATCTGTGCGGCTACGCGTTGCTGCTGGGGCTTATGCTGTTTTTTACCTACAAGGACATTTTGCGGCTGTTTGGGCTGTAATGACAAAGCGCCGGGCTTTCCACTTCGGAAAACCCGGCGCTGCTGTCCGTCAAAAAAGCTCGCCTGACGGCGATCTTTTCTGCCGAAGGACTGGAGGAATGTTTTCGGCAAAGCCGAAAACTCCCCGCCCGCCTGGCAAAGCCAGGCGATACGATGATAGTCAGAGGGGCTGCGGCCCCTCTGACAACTCCCCAAAAAGGGTTTTTCGACAGTCTGAAGCGCCGGGCTTTCCACTTCGGAAAACCCGGCGCTGTTTGTTTACTCTTTGTCGTAGCTGGCGCATTCGCTCTCGTCGCAGGTGCCGCTGTGGCAGTTGCTGCGGGGGGCGACCTTGATGCTTTCCAGTCCGCACATGCCGTCCGCGTTGTGGTGCTTGCAGCTGTTTACCTCGCAGTGGATGCACTGTTTCTTGTTCTGAAAGGACATTTCCCTTCACCTCCTCCTTGCTTTGATAGTCAAAGCATTCCCCAAAGCGCCGTTCTTCATGCGGGAAATGAGTCCCGGATTCATGGACCGTCCCGTGCCACGCGAAAAATTTTTCAAAAGCGGTTACATTTTCCCAAGCCCGCGCGTCTGGTAAGCGTCAGGATCATACCAAGGGAGGAACCGACGTGGAAAAGCAACAGCTGGGAGAGCAGCTATGGCAGCTGCGGGTCAGCCTGCTCCGGCTTGCCGTCAGCATCGTAGGCAACGGCCACGATGCCGAGGACGCCGTGTCCGGCGCCATGATGAAGGCCATGAGCCACGCGGACGACCTGCGCAGCCCGGACAGCCTGAAGCCCTGGGCCATGCGCATTACGGCCCGCTGCTGCTACGACCTGCTGCGCCGCCGCAAACGGGAAACGCCCGTCTGCCTGCTGCCGGAGACGCCGGTTTTGCAGGCGGCCGACAGCCTGATGGACGATATCCGCGCGCTGGACCCCAAGTATGCCCGGCCCCTGATTTTGTATTATTACGAGGGCATGAGCGCCCCGGAAATCGCGTCGGTGCTGCATTTGCCCCGGACGGCGGTTTCCATGCGGCTGAGCCGGGGCCGCAAAATGCTGAAAGAACGCTTAAAGGAGGCGTCACGGGATGACTGATCAGGAATTGCGCCTCCGCACGGAAAAGGAGGTATTTACCGTGCGACCGGAAACCGAGCAGAAAATCAGGCAGGCCCTGCTGAAGGCCCAGCTGGACCCGCCCCGGGTACGCGCGTCCATGCGGCGTGGATGGGTCCTTGGCATCGCCGTGGCCCTGCTGCTGTGCGCCGCAGCTCTGGCCCTGACCGCCAGCCCCGCCCGGGACGAAACCACCCTGCCCCTGACCCAGGGAACCGAGGAACCGCTGGTCACGCCCGTTCCCCAGCCAACGGGGAAGGCCGCTTACGCGCAGGCGGTGTTTACGGACTGGCAGCCCTCTGTGGGCTATCAGACAGTAACGTTCACCACCACCGTCAACAATCAGGCCGAAACGCCCGCTTATGTGGTCTGGGAGCCGCTGATGGACCCGCTGGTGGACGCGCAGCTGGCGCAGCCGCCCATGGAGGGCCTGTATGTGCCCGCCGGGCAGCAGGCGCAGGATCAGGCGGTTTATTATGTGCAGGGAGCCTGGCCGTCTCAGGTGGTGCTCAGCATCCGCTGGACCCAGTACCAGCTGCTGGTTCCCATCTACCGGGAGGAAGCCTGGATGCCGGAGGACGCGGAGCAGCAGAGCCGTCTGGAACAGGCGGTTATGGACGGGCAGATTGCCGTGGTGGGCCATCAGCTGGCCCTGTCCGACAGCTTTGCCCAGGCCTATCAGCAAAGCCCCCTGGCCTATTATGTGGACCATGGCATGATGCAGGCGCAGGAGGGCTGGTCGGACCGGGAAATGATCAGCAGCTCCTTCCTGCCCAAAACGGTGGACGATTCCCTTTTGCAAAGCCAGCCCCTGACCACTGTGCCCTTGGACGGCTGCACCGCCCGTCTGCTTCAGGCGGACCGGATGGATACGGCCCCCTGTCTGGCGCTGGATTTGCAGTTTGACAGTCTGGAGGCCGCCCGGTCCTGTATGGACAAAACGCAGTTCTACCTGCTGCGGCGCATGGACAAACGGCCTCTTGCAAACGAGGCCGGCTTTGTGTCCGGCTCCGGGGGTCAGCTGCTTCAGGACCAGGACGGGGCCTGCCATGTGGTTTTTGTAACCATGCAGATTGGGTCCCTGACGCGGCAGGATTGGGACGCCGGGCTGGCGCTGGTTCCCACGGAAAACGGCGCCGCCAACTGGGACGGGGCCATTCCCCTGCCGGAGGACAAAACCCTTGCCAAACCAGCCGCGCCATGATATAATGCCCATGCGATGACGAAGAACAACGTCCGCGTCAGGCAACCGGTCAGAGAGGGCGGCCTCGTGCTGAAAGCCGCCTGCGGCAGCCGCGGGCCATTCGCTTCCGAGCTTTTTCCCTGAAAAAAACAGTAGGGGAGGACGGTTCGCCCCGTTACCGGCGGCCAGAGCGCACAGGGTCGTTTGTCCCGTGCGGAATTTGGGTGGTACAACGGAGTGTAATCCCTTCGTCCCATAGGGGACGAGGGGATTTTTTCTTACCCATCATCAACCGACGCAAGCAAAAGGAGGAACCAAAGAAATGGCTGTTGTGGATACCCTGCGTGACATCCGTGAGCGTGTGGAAAAAGAGCTGGACACGCTGGACGGCAGCGCGTCCCTGGAAGCGCTGCGGGTAAAGGTATTGGGCAAAAAGGGCGAGCTGACCGCCCTGCTCAAGGGCATGGGGCAATTATCCCCCGAGGAGCGGCCCCAGGTAGGCGCGCAGATTAACGAGGTGCGTCAGCGCCTGACCCAGCGCATGGACGAGGCGCAGGCCCGCATTCAGGCCGCCGAGCGGGAAGCCGCCATTCAGGCCGAAACCATTGATGTGACCGAGCCCCGGGCCCTGCCCAAAGTAGGCAGCGCCCACCCCATCACCCTGGTGATGGACGAACTGATCGAGTGCTTTACCGGTATGGGCTTTGACGTGATGGAAGGCCCCGAGGTGGAGCTGGATCATTACAATTTTGAACTGATGAATCTGCCCAAGAACCACCCGGCCCGGGACGCGCAGGACACCTTCTACATGGACGATAACATCGTGCTGCGCACCCACACCAGCCCCATGCAGGCCCGGGCCATGCTGACCCGCCCTCTGCCCATCCGCATCATCTGCCCCGGCCGGGTATACCGCGCCGACGAGGTGGACGCTACCCACAGCCCTGTATTCCACCAGATGGAGGGACTGGTGGTGGACGAGCATGTGAAGATGAGCGACCTGCGCGGCACCCTGGAGGCCTTTGCCCGCAAGCTGTACGGCGAGGGCACCACCACCCGCTTCCGCCCCAGCTTTTTCCCCTTCACCGAGCCCAGCGCCGAGGTGGACATGACCTGCGTGGCCTGCCACGGCAAGGGCTGCCCCATCTGCAAGGGCACCGGCTGGATTGAGGTGCTGGGCTCCGGCATGGTCAACCCCAAGGTGCTGGAAATGTGCGGCATCGACAGCACCAGATATTCCGGCTTTGCCTTTGGCATCGGCCTGGAGCGCATTGCCATGCAGCGCTACGGCATCCGGGATATGCGTCTGCTTTACGAGGGCGACGCCCGTCTGTTCAGCCAACTGCGGTAAGGAGGGTATGAAGCAATGAAACTGGGTATGAATATGATCCGGCAGTATGTGGATATTCCCGTAACGCCGGCGGAATACAGCGAACGCATGATTATGACCGGCACCGCCGTGGAGGGCGTGGAGGACGTCAGCGGCGGCATGGATAAAGTGGTGGTGGGCCGTGTGCTTACCTGCGAGGATGTGGAGGGCACCCACCTGCACCAGTGCACCGTGGATGTGGGCGGCGACGAGCCTTTGCACATTGTATGCGGCGCGCCCAACGTGGCGGCGGGCGTGCTGGTACCCGTGGCTCTGGACGGCTCCCATCTGCCCGGGGGCGTTAAAATCAAAAAGGGCAAGCTGCGGGGCATGGTGTCCGAGGGTATGCTCTGCTCCGCTGCCGAACTGAAGGTACCTGTGGAGCTGTACCCCAGCGTAGGCGAGGCCGGGCTGCTGATCTTCCACGAGGATTATCCTGTGGGCACGGATGTAAAGGCCATTCTGGGCATCGACGATACCGCCGTGGATTTTGAAATTCTGGCCAACCGGCCCGACTGTCTGTGCGCTATCGGCATTGCCCGTGAAACCGCCGCGGCGCTGGATACCGAGTACAAGGCCCCCAGGCTGACGGTAACCGAATCCGGCGGCGATATTCACAGCGAGGTCAAGGTACGGGTGGAAGCCCCCGACCTGTGCCCCCGTTACGCCGCCCGCGTCATCAAAAACGTGCGCATCGCCCCCTCCCCCATGTGGCTGCGCAAGCACCTGCACGCCGCGGGTCTGCGCGCCATCAACAACATTGTGGATATTACCAACTATGTGATGCTGGAATACGGCCATCCCATGCACGCCTTTGACCTGAGCAAGGTACGGGGCAGGCAGATTGTGGTGCGCCGCGCCCATGAGGGCGAAACCCTGACCACCCTGGACGGCGAGCAGCGCGCCCTGCGCACCGACGACCTGGTCATCTGCGACCAGGAGCGGGCCACCGGTCTGGCGGGCATCATGGGCGGCGAGGAAAGCGAAATTACCGAAGGCACCACCGATGTGATGTTTGAGTGCGCCAGCTTTGACCGCACCGCCATCCGCCTGACCAGCCGCGCCCTTGGTATGCGCACCGAATCCAGCGGCCGCTTTGAGCGGGGCGTGGCTCCCGAAACCGTTATGGAGGCCCTGGACCGGGCCTGTATGCTGGTCAACCTGCTGGACGCGGGCGATGTGGTTACCGGCTGCATCGATCTGTACCCCGCTCCCAAGCCCCAGCAGGTGGTTACCGCCAGCGTGGCCCGCATTCAGGAGCGGGCGGGTGTGGACATTCCCGCCGACGATATGGTGCGCATTCTGCGCAAGCTGCAATTTGGCTGCCAGCGGGACGGCGATACCCTGACCGTGACCGTGCCCGCCTTCCGCGAGGACATCGACGGCGAGGCCGACATTTGCGAGGAATGCCTGCGCATTTACGGCTACGAGCACATCGGCGCCACCAACCTGCGGGGCGAAACCACCCAGGGCGGCGTAAGCCCCATGAAGGCCCTGAAAAACCGCATCACACGGCTGCTGACCGGCATGGGCTATCTGGAAATTATGAATTACAGCTTTACCGGCGTAAAGGAAATTCAAAAGCTGGGCCTGCCGGAGGGCGATTTGCGCAACGACCCCATGCCCATCCGCAACCCTCTGGGCGAGGATACCGCCGTAATGCGGCCCACGCTGGTATGCGATATGTGCAAAACCCTGGCCTTTAACATGAACCATTCCACCGAAAGCGCCAGCCTGTATGAAATGGCCGCCGTGTTTGACCACCACCATCCCACGGAGGAGGGCCTGCCCACCGAAACCCAGACCCTGTGCCTGGGCGCTTACGGCGCGGATGTGGACTTCTTTACCGTGCGAACCGCCGTGGAGGCCATTCTGCGCATGAGCGGCGTCACCTGCGAGGTGGAGGCCGGCGGCGACTGCTACTACCATCCCGGCCGGGTGGCCCGGCTGGTGCGGGGCAATGTTGTATTCGCTCAGGTGGGTGAAATTCACCCCGCCGTGCGAGAGCGCTACGGCATGTCCAAGCGGGCCGTGGTTGCGGAAGTCAACCTGCAAACCCTGCTGGCCAGCTTTATGCCCATGGGTGAAATGAAGCCCCTGCCCCGCTTCCCCGCCATGCAGCGCGACCTGGCGCTGGTCATGGATGAGGCCGTGGCCGTGGGCCCGCTGATGTCCGCCATGAAAAAGGCCGCGGGCAATCTGCTGGAGAGCATTCAGATGTTTGACGTTTACCGGGGCATTCAGGTTGGTCTGGGCAAAAAGAGCATCGCCTTCTCCCTGACCTTCCGCGCCGCCGACCGCACCCTGACCAACGAGGAGGTGCAAAAGGCCATGGACAAGGTTCAGG
Source organism: uncultured Clostridia bacterium (assembly GCA_934621505.1). Lineage (GTDB taxonomy): Bacteria > Bacillota > Clostridia > Christensenellales > Aristaeellaceae > Limiplasma. The sequence continues at coordinate 74,622 of CAKTUU010000002.1, read as the reverse complement.
CCGTATGCGCCGACAAGTTTGGCGCGGTGATTCGCGGTTAAAGAAAATTTTTGCGCCATGCTTTCTTTCATGAAGGCATGGCGCTCAGATCGGCAAAAAAGTGGAGGTGCAGGAGGCACTGTCTCCTGCCGGGGTTTTAGGGGCAGTGCCCCTAGGCCTTGTGCCGCAGCACTTTTCCCGCGAACCAGCGAAGCGCTGTTCGCGGGCGCTGGCGGTCAATCATGGGCTTTTCGACAGTCTGCGCCATGCTTTCTTTCATGAAGGCATGGCGTTTTCACGTCCGCTAAGGCACAATCCGCACCTGCTCAATTTGCCGCCAGCAGGGAAACAGCCAGTCCATATCCCCGCTGTCCAGAGCGATGCATCCCTGGGTCCAGTCGCGGCTGCCGCCGCCTTCATGCAGGTAAATTTCCCCGCCCAGCGGACTGCCCCAGGGGGGACGGCGGCCTTCCCGGCAGGCATGAAGCACCGCCTGGCAGGTTTCCTCATTGATGCGGCCCTCCCGCAGCGCCAGGCGCGCGTCCTCAGGTCCCGGATAGCTAAGGCCCAAACTGCGGCCGTATTTGCCCTGTTCTTTCACCAGGCAGATAAAATACGTTCCTTCCGGGGTGCACCCGTCGCCCTCGCAGCGTTTGGGACCATCCGGACAGCGTCCCAGCCCTACGGCGCACTGGGCCACCCGCTTCTCTCCGTCCCACAGCGTCAGCCGCCGCCGGGCTTTTTCTACCAAAACACGCATTTTGCCCCACCCTTTCGTCTGAATCATGGCAAACCTGTGAATAGTCTGTAACATTCTGGACGAAGGCGCTAAATTCCTTGCGAAAGCCGCCTTTGTGTGGCATAATGAAACACAGCCGGGCTAGCCGCCCGCCATTTCAGGCGGGCCGTCTGGACCTGAACATGTGGAAAGGAACGTTGTAGAACATGAAAAAGTTTGCAAAACTGGTAAGCCTGGTTCTGTGCCTGTGCCTGCTGCTGGGCACTGTGGCCATGGCCGAAGAAACCGCCGTGCAGCAGCCCGCTGACGACGCGGTTGTAGCCCGCCTGAACGGCAAGGACATTACCTGGGCGGACGCCGCCTATTACTTCAACCTGTACACCAGCTACGGCTATGTGGATTCCACCAACGATCTGGACACCCAGTGGTGGATGGCCAAGTCGGTGGACATCGCCGTGGACGCCGCCCTGCTGATGGATAAAGCCCAGGAGTTTGGCTTCTATCCCCTGAGCGAGGAAGACGCCGCCGCCGCGGACGCGCAGCTGGACACGGATTGGGAAAACGCCATGAGCAGCTACATCAGCGCCAACTACCCCGACCTGACGGATGACAGCACCGATGAGGAAAAGGCCGAAGCCCGCGCCGCCGCTGAAAAGTATTACGCCGACAACGGCTATACCAAGGAAAGCCTGACGGAGGATTACCACAAGAACAGCGCCCTGCAAAAGCTGCAGGATATGATGATTCAGGACGCTACCGTTACCGATGAAGAAATCGATACCGCCTATCAGGCCCAGGTGGACGCGGATAAGGCCCTGTATGAAAACGATTTGCAGGCCTACTGCGACTACGAAAGCCAGGTGGAATACAGCCAGATGCTGGCCGCCTACGGCATGGGCTCCGCGCTGGACGCGCCCGCCTATAAGCCCGCCGGTTTCCGCGCGGTAAAGCATATTCTGCTGCCTGTGGACGAAACCCTGATGCAGACCTATACCGACCTGCAGGCCCGCTATGAGGAGCAGCAGAACGCCACCGCCGAGGAAGAAACCGCCGATACCGCGGAGACCACCGAGGAAGCCGACGCTACCCCCGCCCCCACGGAGGAACCTGTGACCGAGGAGCAGGTAAACGAGGCCAAGGCCGCCATCTTTGCCTCCCTGGCGGACACCATTGATGAAATCAACCAGAAGATCGCCGATGGCGCGGACTTTGACGAGCTGATCGCCACCTATGCCGTGGACACGGATGGCAAACCCACCGATCAGGGCATGGTAAACGAGCCCTATAAGACCAGCGGCTATGAAGTGTGCCAGTACTCCACCAAATATGTGCCCGAGTTTGTGGAAGCCGCTATGAGCATCGACAGCCTGGGCGGTGTTTCCGCTCCCTATCTGAGCGATTTCGGCGTGCATATTGTCAAGTATATCTCCGATGTGGAGGCCGGCCCCGTAACCCTGTCTGACGCGGACCGTGAATCCCGCCGCGCCGAACTGCTGGCGGATAAGCAGCAGGAGCTGTATACCAACGTCATGACCGGCTGGCGCAACGAGGCTACCGTGGAATATACCGACGTGCTGCTGACTGTGGCGCAGGTAGAGGAACTGGAAGCCGCCGCCGCTGATGAAGAACTGGCCGCTGCCGAGGCGGAAGCTACCGCGGAGCCGGAAACGACCGTAGAACCGGAAGCGACTGAGGAAGCCGCCGAAACCACTCAGCCCTGACCAGCGGGCATAAAGCAATAGCAAACGGCCGGATTTTCCTTGCTTGGAAAATCCGGCCATTTTGCGTACCCTCATCATCATTTCGGCTGTTGCAAAGCAATATTCGCCCGCTTCGGCTTTCTTGTATGGCATATACAACGTTTCGACGAATACCAATGTTTCTGAAACGGCGTGCGCAAGGCATTTTGGTTTTCCGTGTCCGGAAAAACAAAATGTTCTGCGCCAATCACACTCACCCAAGCCCCCGCGAAGCGGTCCAGATGGAGGCCTTGCCTCCAGCGGCGTGCGCAAGGCATTTTGGTTTTCCGTGTCCGGAAAAACAAAATGTTCTGCGCCAAACACACTCACCCAAGCCCCCGCGAAGCGGTTCAGAGGGGGCCTTGCCCCCGCCGCGAAGCGGTCCGGGGTCCAGGGGCACTGCCCCTGGTCAGCGGGATTCGCGGAAGTAGGCTACGCCCAGGCCCGCCGGGGGCTGATCCTCACGCCGCTTGCGCAGGCTGGTGATGACCAGTACCACCAGGGTAACCAGATAGGGCAGCGCCTTGAAAATCTCCTGCGCGCCGCGATCCAGCCCCGGAATGTATAGATAGAGAATGTATAGCCCGCCAAATAGAATGCTGCCCCAAATGGCCTGCAAGGGCCGCCAGCGGGCAAAAATCACCAGGGAAATGGCCAGCCAGCCACGGTCGCCAAAGCCGTTGTTGGTCCAGGTGCCGCCGGTGTATTCCATAACAAAATATAGACCGCCCAAGCCCGCCAGCATGCCGCCCGCAATGGTGCTCAGGTATTTGTAGGCGGATACGTTTACGCCCGCCGCATCGGCCGTGGCCGCGCTTTCGCCAATGGCCCGCAGGTTCAGACCAACGCGGGTCTTGTACAAAAACCAGCTGAGCAATACCGTCAGAAGAATGCACACATAGCTGAGAAAACCATAGCTGAAAAACACGGGGCCGATGACCGGTATTTGGGATAACCCTGGGATCTGCGCCCGGAAAACCGACGCGGTGGCCGCGGTGGAAATCTGGCCCACGCCGCCAGCCAGCTTGGACAGGGAGCCGCCAAAAAAGTTGCCGAAGCCCATGCCAAAAGTGGTCAGCGCCAGACCGGTTACATTCTGGTTGGCGCGCAGGGTAATGGTCAGCACGCTGTAAATCAGCCCGCCCAGAGCGGAACAGAGCAGCGCGCAAAGCAGGGCAATCAGCATGCCCACCACAGGAATGGGGTTTTGCACGCTGTTTTCATACAAAAACGCTCCCATCAAACCGGCTACGCCGCCCATGTACATCATGCCCGGCACGCCCAGGTTCAGGTTGCCGCTTTTCTCGGTCAGGATTTCGCCATTGGCTCCATACAAGATGGCAATGCCCTGAGCGATGGCCTTTTGCAAAAAGGTAATGAGAATGCTCATGCCTTGGCCGCCTCCTTTTCATGCCTGCGCAGCTCCACCCGGTAGTTGATAAAGAACTCGCAGCCCAGAATAAAGAACAGAATGATGCCGGTCAGAATGTCGCTGGCGTTTTCATTCAGGCCAAATTGAGTGGCCAGCTGAGAGGAACCCTTCTGCATAAACACCAGCAGGAAGCTGACCAGCATCATGCTGAAGGGGTTCAGCTTGCCCAGCCACGCCACCACAATGGCGGTAAAGCCGCGGCCGCCCGCCAGACCGGTGGAGATGGTGTGTCCCACATCCGTGCACAGCAGGTAGCCCGCCACGCCGCCCAGGCCGCCGCAAATGGCCATGGTGCGAAGGATCACCTTTTTGACGTTGATGCCCGCGTAATGGGCGGTGTTTTCGCTTTCGCCCACCACGGCAATTTCATAGCCCTGCTTGCTGTAGCGCATGTATACATAAAGAATCAGCGCCAGCGCCAGCACAATCAGACAGGTCAGCAGGTATTTGTTACCGCCGACGGAGGGCAGCCAGCCCGCCTTGGTATCGTTGTTAATCAGGCCCACATGGTTGGACCCGGAGGGGTTTTCCCAGTAAACAATGCCGAAGGAAACCGCCTGAGTGGCGATATAGTTCATCATCAGGGTAAACAGGGTTTCGTTGGTGTTCCAGCGGGCCTTGAAGAAGGCGGGAATCACGCCCCACAGCACCCCCGCCGCGACGCCCGCAAGGGGGCACAGCGTATACAGCAGCCATGCGGGCAGGTTCGCGCCGTAAATCATGACGGCGGCGGTGGCCATGGCGCCCATCAGCACCTGCCCCTCAGCGCCTACATTCCAAAACCGCATACGGAAGGCCGGCATCACCGCAAAGCCGATGCACAGCAGCACAGCGGTATCCCGCAGGGTAATCCACAGGCGGCGGCTGGTGCCCACCGCGCCGTCCCACAGGCCCGCGTATACGCTCAGGGGATTCATGCCGGTCAGGCCGTAAATCACAACGGCGCATACCAGCAGGGAAAGCAGCAGCGCGGCCAGCCGAACGACCAGCCCGCGCAAAAGGGTCGCGTCATCCCGCTTGACAATATGCATCAGTGGTTCCTTCATGCCTGCCCGTCCTCCTTTTTCACGTTGCGGGTCATCATCAGGCCGATGTCCTCCTTGGCGGCGGTGCGCGCGTCCACAACGCCGGTTACATGGCCCTCGGCCAGTACCAGAATGCGGTCGCACAGGGCCAGCAGCACATCCAGATCCTCGCCCACACAAATGACGCAGGACCCGTTCTTCTTTTGCTCGTTCAGCAGATGGTAAATGGTGTAGGAGGAGTTGATATCCAGACCGCGCACGGGGTAGGCCACCATCAGCACCTGAGGGGAGGAAGCGATTTCCCGGCCCACCAGCACCTTTTGCACATTGCCTCCGCTCATGCGGCCCACGGGCCACTCCACACCGGGGGTGACCACCTCCAGTTCGTGCATGATGCGTTCGGCCAGATCCCGGGGCTGCTTGCGTTCGCTGAAGATGCTGTGGCCCTTGCGGTAGCTGCGCAGCATCATGTTGTCGGTCATGCCCATGGAGGCTACCAGACCCATGCCCAGACGGTCCTCCGGCACAAAGGCCAGCCGGATGCCCATTTCACGAATTTCCTGGGCGCTCATCTCGGTCAGCTCCTTGATGTGGCCCTTGCGGTTGCGGTATTGAATGCGTCCGCTGACCAATGGCTGCAGCCCGGCAATGGATTCCAGCAGCTCCTTCTGGCCGCTGCCCGCAATGCCCGCAATGCCCAGAATCTCGCCGGTGTAGGCTTCAAAATCCACATGGGACAGCACCTGCCGCCCCTCGTGATTGACGGCGGTTACATCGGTCAGCTTCAGCTTCATGACCGGGTTGACCGGGTTGGGCCGCTCAATATCCAGATTTACCCTTTTGCCCACCATCATTTCCGTCAGGCTCAGCTCGGTAGCGTCCCGGGTCAGCACGGTGCCGATGCATTCGCCCCGGCGCAGCACCGCCACCCGGTCGCTGAGGGCCAGCACCTCGTTCAGCTTATGGGTAATGATAATGATGGAATGTCCCTGATCCCGCATATTGCGCAGCACCTGGAACAGCCGGTCGGTTTCCTGGGGGGTTAAAACGGCGGTAGGCTCGTCCAGAATCAGAATGTTCGCGCCCCGGTACAGCATTTTGACGATTTCCACCGTCTGCTTTTGGGACACGCTCATTTCATAGATTTTCTGGTCCAAATCCAGTTCAAAGCCGTATTTGTCCAGCAGCTTTTGAATATCAGCCTTTACCTGCCTCATATCCAGCCGCAGCTTGCCCGGCAAGCCCAGAATAATGTTTTCGGCGGCGGTCAGCACGTCCACCAGCTTGAAATGCTGGTGAATCATGCCAATGCCCAGCGCGAAAGCGTCCTTGGGGGAGGAGATGACCACCTCGCGCCCCTCCACAAAAATATGGCCCGCATCCGGAAAATAGATGCCCGCCAGCATATTCATCAGCGATGTTTTGCCGCTGCCGTTTTCGCCCAGCACGCTTAAAATTTCGCCCCGGCGCACGGTCAGGTTTACGTTTTCGTTGGCCACCACGGAGCCAAAATGCTTGGTAATGCCCCGCATTTCAATCATGTCGTTGCTTTGGTTCTGCAAGAGTGATTCCTCCATTGAAAAATCAGGGGTGATACGAAAGAACGCCCTGCCGCTTTTTGAAGGCGGCAGAGCTATTTGCCGAAGCAAGGGGACGTTCTTTGATTATTCGGTCACAGCGGTGATGCCGTCGATGATGATGGCAAAGTAGGGCGCGCTGCGCACGGCGCTCTCATGGAACTCGCCGTCGGACACCATTTCCATGCCCTCCAGGCCGTAGCAATCGGTGCAGGTGGTCAGGGTTTCGCCGTTCACGGTGAAGGTGGAGGTGTCAAACACCTTGACGGTGCCAGCCTTGAAGGCGGCTTCCAGCTCGGCGACCTTTTCGGCGGTGCCGGGGGCGACCAGCTTCTCGTTCAGCTCAGTGGTGTGCACGGCGTCCTCGGCGTAGCCCTTGCACCAGTCGCGGGCGATTTCCTCGCCGTTGATGACGCACTGGATGGCGTAGGTCACATAAGCGCCCCAGTCGCCGGCGGCAGAGGTCAGCGCGGAGTCGGGAGCCACAGGCAGCATGGAGATGTTGTAGCCTACGCAGGGCACGCCGGCGGCCTGGCAGGCGGAAGGAGCGCCGGTGGTGTCGGCATGCTGGGAAATCAGCACGCAGCCGTTGGCGATGAGGGCTTCGGCGGTTTCCTTTTCCAGAGCCATGTCAGCCCAGCTGTTGGTGTAGCGCACTTCCATGGTGGCGCTGGGGCACATGCTGCGAGCGCCCAGGAAGAAAGAGGTAAAGCCGGAAATCACCTCGGCGAAGGGGAAAGCGCCCACATAGCCAATCTTGGCCTGGTCGGCGGTAATGGTTCCCTCGTCGATCATCTGCTGCAGCTTCATGCCGGCCACAACGCCGCTGACGTAGCGGGATTCATAAATGGCGTAGAAGTAGTTGTGAACGTTGTTCAGGGGGCTGTTCATGGCGGCGGTGCCGGTAGCGTGGCAGAACTGGATGTCGGGATATTCTTCAGCGGCCTGGAACACATAGCTTTCATGGCCAAAGCTGGTGGCGAAGATGATGTTGCAGCCCTGCTCGGCCAGGTCAACGGCGGCCTCGTAGGCGGCTTCGGTTTCGGGGATGTTGTATTTGCACAGAACCTGTTCGTCAGAGATGCCCAGCGCTTCCTGCGCCTTCTTCAAACCGTTCAGATGGTTGGCGGAGTAGCCCTCGTTTTCATCACCAATGGTAATGTAGCCAATTTTGATCTGATCAACGGGAACGCCCTCGGCGTTGGCGGATACCATGCACAGGCTCAGGGCCAGACACAGCGCAAGCAGCAGGCTTACAAACTTCTTCATGACGAACATTTCCTCCTCAAATCGGTCATTGTGCGGTAATTGGGAACGACGTCATTCATCATACACGATTTAAAGTCGTTTGTAAAGCGTTTTTCCGAACTTTATCGAAATGTTTTTTTGTTACGTTCGTAAAAACCGAACATTCCAAACGAATTGGTGCAATCCGGTTTAAAAAGCTCCGGCAGGGTTAAACCGGCGGGGTTTCCTTTCCCCACCATTTGCCCTGGGGATGGCGCAGCAGATAAACCGCCGCCATGCCAAAGGACACCGCGTTGCCCAATGCCTTTACATAGTTTTGCAGTACAAAGTCGTAGCTGCCCCACACAACGGAGGTAAACAGCATAACCAGCTTCAGGGTTTTCTCATTGGCCTGGTCGCAAACCACCGCGGCGGCGTACACGGTAGCCACCGCCACCAGCAGGTAGCCCAGCCAGCCGTTGTTATTGAGCGCCATGCCCAGTACAAAAGCCAGCGCCACAAAAAACACCTTTACCGGCTTTTTATCCAGTCCCTTTAGCACAAACAGGTTGCGCACCGCCGCCACGCCGTCCTGAACCGCCCCCGCATAGCCATGCAGCAGCGCCTGGCCCAAGCTGGCGCAAATGTTTTGAAAGGTTTGCAGCAGAATCATTTTTCGTTTGGTTCCCATGGTAATGCTGATGGTATTCAGCAGCATGCTCAGACCGGACAGCAGGTTGGCCGCAATCAGCCGGAAGGTATCGCTCATTGGCTTGTCTCCGTTTCCTGTTGATGATTCTTTCTTTTATTTATTATATAGGAAACCGAAGCGGCTGCGCCATGACTGTTTTTTACGAATTTATCTCTTTGATTTACGCAATAAAAAAGCAAGCATCCACATGCTTGCGTTGGTAGCTCCAAGGGGAATCGAACCCCTGATTTCGCCTTGAGAGGGCGACGTCTTAACCGCTTGACCATGGAGCCAAAAAAAATGGCTGGGGAACTAGGATTCGAACCTAGACAATACGAGTCAGAGTCGTAGGTGCTGCCATTACACAATTCCCCATTGCTTTAGCGCAGGAATGAGTATATCCGATTCCGCCCAAAATGTCAACCTCTTTTTTGAAAAAAGGGCAAAAAAGATTTGCGGCCCCGCAGGGCACGCAAATCCTGGACAGCGGCTTTCTAGTAGATGGTGGCGGTAAACTTGAGCAGCGTCACCGCAGGGTTATTCAAAAACCGGCCCTTAATGGGATAATACTCGCTGGCCCCTACCCCGGGGGAAATATACTGATTGATGGAATTCACCCGCTGCATGCCCACAATGCCCTCATCCCCGGGGAACCAGCCGACCTCCGGCACATAAATGGGCCCCGCTCCCGGCAGCCGCCATTGCCCGGCGCAATAATGCCCGGCCATCAGCAGGTCGATGGCTTTAAAGTTCAGCGCCTGACTGTCGTCCGCCCATTCAATGCTGGTGCGGATATACTCCTTTTCCAGCGGCGCGTGGCTGACCGCGATTTGCAAATCGCTGGACAGCATCTGCTTTTGAGCCTCCACCGTGCGCTGCATGGCGTCCAGCCGGTAGCACAGGGCCCGGTAGGCCGCCCCGCCCTCTACCTCATACTGCTGGCCCTGGGCCTCCATGGCCTCCTTCTGGGTTTGCAGGCTCGCGGCGCTGCCCGCCGCGTCCATGCCATACAGGCTTTCCGGCACAAACCACACCGTTTTTTTGCCCACGGTCTGGGCCACCGGCGCGTCCAGATAAATGGCCCCCGCCGTCTGGGCTACCCGAACCCAATCCGCCAAAGCCTCCGGCGTACCCCGGGGAGCGGACGGCACGGCGGCGGGGTCGTCGTCCCCGGCAATCAGGTAAATGGGCGCGGAGGGCTTTAGCTGCTGCAAAATATGAATCAGGGACAGCAGGGGTTCAAAATCGCCGCCGCTGCCCACCATATCGCCCGACATCACCACAGCGTCCCATTTCTTTCCAAACAGGACGCTGGTCCACATATCCGCGTTGCCGCCCATGGCGGACGCGTGCAAATCGCTGATATGCAGGATGGTAAACCCTTCATAGGCGCGGTTCAGCCCCATCACGGATACCTTTTCCTCCATCAGCTGAATCCGGTTGTTGGTCGCCATATTATAGAAAAAGCCGGCCAAGCCAATCGCCAGCACCATGGCCAGTACCGTAAACAGGCAGCCAAACCCGTTGCGTTTGGGCTTATCCGGTACAAAAATATATTCCGCTTTTCGTCTTGCCATGGCCGCGTCCCCTCCCACACATCTGCTTTCTTCATCATAGGGAAGAACGCTGGTCAAGTCAACGGCCTAATTCTAAGCAAAGCATAACAGTTTTTTGGCGAAACGCCTGATTCTTCTGGACAAATAGGCTTAGAAACGTCACACAGGTGTTAGACTTGTAACAGAAATTCCCTTGATTTTTACAGTTGTAAACGCCTTTTGTTTCATCGGACGAATTAGCCCAGATTGCTTTCCTTTATTATCTCCATAACGGCTCCGTCCACGGCTGAAACATAGACCACATAGGCTTCCTGCCCGTCTTCTCCTATCGCAACCAGCCAGACGGCCTGCGCCGGACCTTTCGTTGTTTCTGAAAACCGTTTGAAGGTACAGGAAATTTCCGGGTTTGGAAGGGACATTGGAAGCGCCGACAGCGCAATTCGCGTTGCTTTTTCCATGCTGACAGGATATTCGGACACATCCGCACAGGTTTCGGCAGAACCATACAGCCAGTCGAACAGGGCCTTATCCTCCGCGGACCAGGTGCGCAAATCGCCCTTTTGCTTTTTCCACTGCTCCAGCAGAACAAGGTTCAGCTCGTTTTCCTCATTGGTCATACAGGCCAGAATTGCACCGTCCTTGGGGGAAAGGATGACCGCCATTCCCACATCCAGCTTTTCGTTAGGATGGTCAATCATGACGCTCCACGCGTTCTGACCGTTTTCCAGCTTTACAAAACAGGCTTTCACCTTATGAAAGTCAAAGTCGGATATCGGCCTTTGATAATCGTCAGCCATTTTTTGCCTGGCGATCCGCACCGCCTCCTCCTGAGAAACGCAACCGTCTGTGGGTTCTGCGGGAGCCGACGGCAAAGGGATTTCACCGTTTTCCGCCAAAGAAACAGCCGCCGCAAGCAGCAGGATAACAAGCAGAACCATCAGCCTTTTTTTCATATGGATATCCCTCCCTGTTTTTTTTAGCGCCCTTACAGCCGCCAGTCCAGCACCGCCATGTCCCGATGGATGACATAGGCTTCCTCAATCTCGCCTGTTTTTGCATGAATCTCCACCCGAAATCTCAGCATGGCTCCCTCTTGAAAACGAAATTCCGCTTTGGGCTCATAAATGATGATTTTCCAAATGGGATGGTCCGCGTCCGTGACATCAAACAGGACTTCTACAGACCGAGCATCGTAGGACGCCTCGTTGGCTCCCAACGCGATCGCCGCCGCCTTTGCGGCTTTCAGCGCCGCGTCAAGCGGCACATCGTCCCCAGCGGGCAGCCCGTACCGGTAGCGTGTGAACGCGTAAAGAAACGGGTAATGTGTGGAAAAGGAAGGGTCCTCCGCCTCCAGCTTTTGCGCAATCGGAACCCACTTTTGGGATAAGGCCGCTTTTTCCGCCAGGGAACCATACCAAAATTCATGGATATCAAAATCGCTGTACTCTCCCCGGCTTCTTTCCTCGGCCCCGGCTGCCTTTGGAAAACAGCCGAAAGAACCAGCGACCATCACACAAATCAAAAGGATCAGCAGCGTTGAACCAACGGGTTTCTTCATGGACCTCTCACACCCCATTCTGCAGCGAAAAAGAGAAAAACTTTTGGTGTACTTTCCTTAAAATATAACGACTGCATCCAAAAAATCCCTGCCGTTTTTTCCTTATATATTAGGAAGAGCCCACGCGGTTACCCGCATGGGCTCAAAAGGAGGTTGAGGTTCAGGAGTTCGCACACTTGGGACGCCGTCTTGCATTCGGAAACGCCGTCCCTGCCCGCGGCAGGACGGGCCGCGGGGGTTCTATTTTCACACCTCAAAGCAGCGCCTTTGAGGCGGAGAACAGTCAAAATCAGCCGACCAAAGCGGCTCCCAGAGCGCGGCAGGCAGCCATCGCATCATCGTCGGGAGCGTCCTGGCAAATCACACTGTCGCAGGCCAGTACCGCGCCGTCGGTGTGGCAGCGTTCCTCCCAGGAGCGCATCCAGTCGCCGTCTCCCCAGCTATAGGATCCAAACAGCGCGATCTTTTTGCCGCTGAACTGCGTCTCGCAGGAGGCAAACATGGGCTCAAATTCGCTCTCCTCCAGCACTTCATCGCCCATGGCGGGACAGCCAAAGGCAATGGCGTCATAACCGGGCACCTGGTCGGGGGCGAAGGCATCGGGGGGTAACAGCTCCGCTTGGGCGCCATGCTCCCTGGCTCCTGCGGCGACGGCGTTTGCCATGGCCTCCGTGTTGCCGGTTCCGCTCCAATACACAACTGCAATTTTCATGTTTCTTCTTTCCTTTCTTTGTTTCAAATTGACTGGGCTACCGTCAGCCGCTCCATTCTTTGTCCCTTTGCCCACTGGTTCAGGTAGACGCAGGTGCATTTCCGGTACAGGTCAAAGGTGCGCCGGGCGGCGGCTTCATCGCCGTAGACCGTCCAGCAGCCTACGCATTTGGCCGGATCCTTGCGGCAGATAAAGCCTTCCACATCCTCCGGCGGATAACCCAGAAACAAACCGATTTCATGGGGAAACTCTTCTCCCCCCTCCAGGCGCTGCATCAGCCGCACAATGCAGTGGTTGGGGTTTGCGCAGGCATAGCCCCGTTCCTCCAGCAGCCGCCGGGCCTTCCCATTTTGCAAATCCCGGCTTAACCGGCGGGGCCGGTACACATAAATCAGGCCCTTTCCATCCCGGTAGCGCATGGGCAGTACCCGCAGGCCCTTGCTTCCCAGCCGGTTGTTCAGCGACCGCACTTCTGACAGCATTTCCTGCCGGGAGGCAAAGCAGCAGGAAAACAGGCTGCCGGTTTTAATGCTGGCCAAAGTAGGCGCACAGCAGCGAATGACCAGTTCCTCGGACATATATCCTGCCTCCTTTGTAAAGTTAGATTGATCTAACTATCGTCTTGAAAAGAATCGTTGCAGCAAAGTGGGCGAAGCCGCAACGATTTTCGTGGAAGTTAGTGCTGACTAACCACTAACACTATAGCATAATTCCCTATGGGTGTCAAGGCCCTGTTTCAAAAAAATTTTTTCATCCGTGAGCGGGCTGTAAATTTGCGTTCAACCGCTGTGCAAAGCCGGGTTTTATGTTATACTGGTTCTGAGTAACGTATTTTTTGTCGATTGGGGCCGAACGTTTCCCGCCTCCTTCGACAGCATTCCCGCCGCTTCGCTATGGCAAAAGCGCCCTTTTCGCGTTATGATGGGCACAAGCCACCCGGCGGCAAACCACCATCAATCAGCCGTCTTGGGCGGCGGAACAGGAGCGCGCCTTGGCCAAGGAAAAAACCTGTTATGTATGCCTCTCCTGCGGGTACGAAGCGCCCCGCTGGCTGGGCTGCTGCCCGGATTGCGGCGAGTGGAATACCTTTGAGGAACGCAAGACAACCCCGGTAACCGGTAAAACGGCGGAAAAAGCCGCCAAATACCAAACCACCCATCACGATGACCCCATTCCCCTGTCCCAGGTGGAGGAAAAAGCGGAGGAACGCTCCACCACCGGCAACGAGGAGCTGGACCGTGTTCTGGGCGGCGGTCTGGTGCCCGGCAGCGCCATCCTGATCGGCGGCGATCCCGGCGTCGGCAAAAGCACGCTGCTATTGCAGGTGGCCTCATCCCTGAGCCAGCGCATGCGGGTTCTGTACGTCAGCGGCGAGGAAAGCGCCCGCCAGATCAAAATGCGGGCCGTGCGCATCGGCGTGCAGCAGGACAAGCTGTATGTGCTGACGGAGAACGATGTGGAAAGCGTGCTGGAAAAATGCGGCCGTATGCAGCCGGATGTGCTGATCATTGACAGCATCCAGACCATGGTATCCCAGGACAGCGCGTCCGCCCCGGGCAGCGTCAGCCAGGTGCGGCAAAGCGCGGGAGCCATTGTGCGCTTTGCCAAGCAGAGCGGAACCAGCGTGTTTATCGTGGGCCATGTCACCAAAGAGGGCAGTCTGGCCGGGCCGCGCATACTGGAGCATATGGTGGACGCGGTGCTGTACTTTGAGGGCGACCGCCAGCATGAATACCGCCTGCTGCGCGCCGTCAAAAACCGCTTTGGCTCGGTAAACGAGCTGGGCGTGTTTGAAATGCGCCAGCAGGGCATGGTGCCCGTGCCCAATCCCAGCGAAAGCCTGCTAAGCCAGCGTGCCCGGGGGGCCAGCGGCAGCGTGGTGTTCTGCACCCTGCAGGGCAGCCGTCCCATTCTGTGCGACTTGCAGGCCCTGGCGGCCAGGTCCTTCTACGCAGTGCCCAAGCGCACCGTGGGCGGTATGGATTCCAGCCGCGTGGCCCTGCTGCTGGCCGTAATGGAAAAGCGGGCGGGCAAAAAACTGTTTGATCAGGATGTGTACATTAACGTAGCGGGCGGTCTGGCCCTCAGCGACCCCGCCGCCGACCTGGCGGTGTGCGTGGCGGTGGCCTCCAGCCTGAGCGGCTTTACCCTGCCGGCAAACCTCAGCGTAATGGGCGAGGTGGGCCTGTGCGGCGAGGTACGGCCCGTATCCCAGTTTGAGCGCCGCGTTGCGGAATGCGTGCGGCTGGGCTTTACGGAGCTGGTGGTACCCAAGCAGAATTTAAAGCGTTTTACCCCTATTGAAGGCGTGCGGATGACCGGCGTGGATACGCTGATGCAGGCGCTGGCCGTGCTGCACTGAAAGGAATCGTTGGTATGACGAAAAACAGCAAGTTTTTGGAGCGGCTTATCCGTTCGATTATTACGCTGCTGGGCGCGGGAGTAGGCGCGTGCATTGCCGCGCTGCTGATTCCCCTGCTGGGGCGGCAGTATCCCACGTTTATGAACCAGGTTTACGGTCCTGTGATTGCGTACTGCGGCCTGATTCTTCTGGGCGGGCTGGTCTTTTTTGCCCTATCCTATGCCCTGTATACCCGCTGCATGCAAATGATGTCCAGCATGGAGCGCTGGTGGGACGGCATTCCTACCCGGCAGGGCCTGCTGATGATGGCCGGGCTGATTGCCGGTCTGGTGGTGGCGGCGCTGCTGACCCAGCTGATTTTGTCCGTAGGGGCCAGCCTGCTGACCGTCAGCTTCAGCGCGCTGATGTATGTGATTTTAGGCTATGTGGGCATGCGCATCGGTATGCATCGTTACCGTGAAGGAAAGGGCGGTCACCGCGTCCGCCGCCACAGCCGCCGCGACCCGGAGGAAATCGGCCTGCTGGACGCAGCGGATCTGGAGGAGGACGAGGAAGCGGTTCAGCCCGTGACGCTGGGCATTCCGCCCAAGCTGCTGGACACGTCTGTCATCATCGATGGCCGCATCCTGGACATTGTCAAAACCGGCTTTCTGGAGGGGGATATCGTCATCGCCCAGTTTGTGCTGGCGGAGCTTCGGCACATTGCCGACAGCGGCGACAGCCTGCGCCGGGCGCGGGGCCGCCGGGGCCTGGATGTGCTGGCCAAGCTGCGGGAGCTGAGCATCCCGCTGGTGATTGAGGAAACCGATTATGCCGACATTGACGAGGTGGATGTGAAGCTGCTGCGCCTGTGCCGGGATAAGGGCGGCATTGTGGTCACCAACGATTATAACCTGAACAAGGTGGCCGGGGTAACCGGCATTCGGGTTTTGAACATCAACGACCTGGCCAACGCCGTCAAGCCCATGCTGATGGCGGGGGAAGAAATGAACGTGCAGATCGTGCGGGAAGGCAAGGAGCCCGGGCAGGGCGTGGCCTATCTGGACGACGGCACCATGATTGTGGTGGAAAACGGCCGCCGCCATGTAGGGGAAACCGTGGCCGTGGTGGTTACCACCGTTTTGCAGACCAGCGCCGGGCGCATGATTTTTACCCGGCTGAAATCGCCTGACGAAAAGGCGTGCTAAATCCAAGATGGGCGGGCTTCCCAGTGGGAAGCCCGCCCGTTTGTTTGAAAAATCTCATAGTGCTTAACAAAAAGCATTATGTTAGATAAAGCAGCGAAACGACAATGCCCGCGATTCCAATGAGCAAAAAGGCCAATCCACCCAGTCTGGTGCTGGCGCAATACAAAGGGGATGGCTCCTGATCGCCGGTGCCCTTCCAACCTTCCATCATTTGAAAAATCGTTTTGGGACTCGCCAGCATAACCGTTCCCGCAATGATAAAAACACTTCCCAGCAAAACATACATACAGGCAACCCCTTCTGGACATTGCGAGAGGGGCCGCAGCCCCTCTCACCGCATTCCTATTGACCGGCTGGCCCGCGTGCGCGGCTCTGCCGAAAACAGCTTCTTCGTCAGAAAAGGCCACTGCCGAGCCAGCCTTTTAGGGACGGCCTCACACATCAGTACTGGAACAGCGGGTAGCGTCCGGCCAGCTCCACGGCCTGACGGGCCAGCGCCTCGTCCGGCTCCTGGGACAGGGCCCTGGCAATCAGCCCGGCAATTTCGTCCATCTGCTCCACCCCCATGCCCCGGGTGGTTACCGCCGCGGAGCCGATGCGAATGCCGCTGGCCTCGCTGGGCTTCAGGGTTTCGCCGGGAATGGTGTTTTTGTTTACGGTAATGTGACAGCGGAACAGCCTGTCCTCCGCCTGACGGCCGGTCAGGCCCAGGCTGCCGTAGGTGTTCAGCAGCAACAGGTGGTTGTCCGTGCCGCCGGTCACCATCTGGAAGCCCCGCCGGCGGAAGCCCTCCGCCAGCGCCTGGCAGTTATCCAGCACCCGCTGCTGGTACCGCACAAACGCGGGCTGGGCCGCCTCGTGAAAGCACACCGCCTTGGCCGCGATGATATGCTCCAGCGGGCCGCCCTGCAATACCGGAAACACCGCCCGGTCAATGGCCCTGGCAAATTCCGGCTTGCACAGGATAATGCCGCCTCTGGGTCCCCGCAGGGTCTTGTGAGTGGTGGAGGTTACAAAATCCGCGTAAGGAATGGGTGAGGGATGCAGCCCCGCCGCGACCGGCCCCGCAATGTGGGCGATATCCGCCATCAAATACGCGCCCACGCTGTCCGCGATCTGGCGGAAACGGGCAAAGTCAATCACCCGGGGGTAGGCGGACGCGCCGCATACAATCAGCCTGGGCTTATGCTCCAAGGCAATGCGCTGCACCTGGTCATAGTCGATCAGGCCGGTGGCGGGATCCACCCCGTACTGCCGGGCGTTGTACAGCTTGCCCTCCAGGCCCTGGGGGTTGGCGTGGGTCAAATGGCCGCCCGCCTCCAGGGACATGCCCATCACCGGGTCGCCGGGCTGCAAAACCGCGGCGAATACCGCCATGTTTGCCTGGGATCCGCTGTGGGGCTGCACATTGGCATGCCAGCCGTCCGCGTGAAACAGCCGCAGCAGCCGCTGCCGGGCCATCTCCTCCAGTTCGTCCACCACTTCGCAGCCGCCGTAATACCGTTTGCCGGGATAGCCCTCCGCGTATTTGGCGGTAAAAATGCTGGCCATGGCCATGCGCACCGCCGGGCTGGGATAGTTCTCCGACGCGATGAGTTCAATTCCGTTTTGCTGGCGTTCCAGCTCCCGCCGGGTCAATTCGGCCACCTGAGAATCCGCCTGGGCAATATAGCTGATGATGTCCTTTTCCATTCCATCCGCTCCTCGCTTACTCCAAATTTTTATCACCATATCACAGCCTCGCGCGGCTGTCAACCGCCTTGCGTCCGCCCCGTCAAGGGGCTATAATAGAGGCGATCTTTCCAAGGGGAGGCTTTTTTCATGATCAAACCCATCCGTGATTTTCTGACCTTTGTGCAAAAATCCCCCACCGCGTTTCAGGCGGCGCAAAACATGACCCTTTCGCTGGAAAAGCAGGGCTTTTCCCCGCTGTGTGAAAAGGACGTCTGGTCCCTGCAGCCCGGCGGGCGCTATTATGTTACCCGCAACCGTTCGGCGGTCATCGCCTTTACCCTGCCGGAAGCGGCTCCCACCCACTTCCAGATTGTGGCCAGCCACAGCGATTCCCCCACCTTTAAGCTGAAGCCCCGCTGCGAGGATATCGCCTGCGGCCGCTACATCCGCCTGAATGTGGAGCGCTATGGCGGCATGATTATGTCCAGCTGGTTTGACCGGCCCCTGTCCATTGCGGGCCGGGTAATGGCGCGCACCCCGGCGGGGCTGGAAACCCGTCTGGTGGACCTGAACCGGGACGCGGTGCTGATTCCCAACATGCCCATCCATTTTAACCGGGAGGTCAACGACGGCTACAAATACAACGCCCAAAGCGACCTGCCGCCCCTGTACGCCCAGGGAACGGAGCCGGGCAGGCTGATGGCGGATATCGCCGCCGCCTGCGACGTAAAGCCGGAGGACATTGTGGGCGCGGACCTGTTTTTGTACAACCGCACCCCGGGCAGCCTGTGGGGGGACGGGGCCTTCTTCTCCTGTCCCCGCATTGACGACCTGGAATGCGCCTGGACGTCCCTGAACGCCTTTTTGGACGCGCCCGCCCAGGGCCACGCCAATGTTTACGCCGTCTTTGATAACGAGGAGGTAGGCAGCGGCACCAAACAGGGAGCGGATTCCACCTTCCTGAAGGACGTGCTGGCGCGGCTGTGCGCCTGCCTGGGCATGAGTGATTCGGAAGCCCGCCGGGCCATGGCGCAGAGCTTTATGGTATCCGCTGACAACGCCCACGGGGTGCATCCCAACCATCCGGACAAGTACGACGCGCAAAACCGCACCTTTCTGAACGACGGCGTGGTCATCAAACACAACGCCAACCAGAAGTACACCACCGACGCGGTGTCCTGCGCCGTCTTTGCGGAAATCTGCCGCCGGGCGGACGTGCCGGTGCAGCATTTTTCCAACCGGTCGGATATGCTGGGCGGCTCCACACTGGGCAACATCGCCAATTCCCAGGTGTCCATGAACACGGTGGATATCGGCCTGGCCCAGCTGGCCATGCATTCCTGCTACGAAACCGCCGGCGTAAAGGACGCGGACCACATGACCAGCGCCCTGGCCGCCTTCTACCGCACGGATATTCAAACCCTTGGCGACGGATGCCTGAATTTGAAAGAAAGTTGACAGTCCGTCCGGGCAATGATAAGATAGGCAGGTCCCTGTGGACACAAGTAGGAAAGGAGATTGCACAAACCATGACTGTTGATAAGAATATGCCCATTTCTCAGGTACTGAATATGGACCGCGGCACCGCCGGCATCTTTATGGAGTTTGGCATGCATTGTCTGGGTTGCCCCTGCGCCACCGCCGAGCCCATTGTGGACGCCTGCGCCGCCCACGGCTCCGACGCCGACGCGCTGGTAGCCAAGCTGAACGAATACCTGGCCGACAAGTAAGCTGTACGCCCCGCATGCTGCGGTGTGCGGGGCTTTTTTACGCAAAAGGAGAAAACATGGATATTCAATCCGAGGCCGAGGCCCTGTTGGTGGCCTGTCAGATGGAAACCGGGGCGGTGAAAACCTACACCCGCGCCTTGGCCCTGATGGAGCGTCTGGGCCGGGAAAAGCAGCCGCTGTACGCTCACCTGTGCGCCATTCTGCGGGATGAGGAAGGCCATCTGGCCAAATTCCGCCAGCTGGCTCAGGCCTGCCCCCAGCAGGTATCCCCCGAGCGGGAGCTGACCCTGACCGCCATGGCTCAGGGCACCCTGTTTCAGGCCGGACTGATGGGCGCGGCCCGGGAAGGATTCCTTGACAGCGTACCCGCCATGCTGCAATACGCCGCCGATGCGGAGCGCACCTCCGCGGAGCGGTACCGGGCGTTTGCCCAGCAGGCGCAAAACCCGCAGACACGGGAAATCCTGATGCAGATCGCGTCCGAGGAGGACCGCCATCTCACTGATTTGGAGGCACTGATGAAATGAAAAAGCAATTATCCGTTAAAACCCTGGCCATGTGCGGCATGCTGGCCGCGCTGGTGTTTGTGGCCACTTCCTTCCTGAAATTGCCCGTGTCCATCACCCAGGGATATATTCATCTGGGGGACGGCGTGATTCTGCTGGGAGCGGGCCTGCTGGGTCCAGCTTCCATTCCGGCCGCCGCCCTGGGCAGCATGCTGGCCGACCTGCTGGGCGGCTACACCCTGTACTGCCTGCCCACCTTCCTGATTAAGGGGGCTACCGCCGCCGTGGCCGTATGGGCGGCCAAGCAGAGCCGTGTATGGGTGCGCGTTGTGGGTCTGGTGCTGGCGGAAGCCGTGATGGTAGCCGGTTATTTTGTGGCGGAATGGCTGTTCCTGGGCTACGGTCTGGCCGCCGCCGCGGGGGCTTTGCTGCCCAACGCCATTCAGGGCGTCAGCGGCGTGCTGCTGGCCATTGTTCTGTGGCCGGTTCTGTCCCGGGTTCCTATCAAGGACTGAAAAAAGCGGAAAGGAAAAACGCCGCTTCGTCGAGAAAAGGACGAAGCGGCGTTTTCATGCCGGCAAAAAAGCTTGCCTGACGACAATCTTTTCTGCCAAAGGACTGAAGGAATGTTTTCGGCAGAGCCGAAAGCCCCCCGCCCGACCGGCAAAGCCGGTCGATACGATTCCAGTCAGAGGGTCCCTCTGACAATTCCCAGAAAAAGATTTTTCGACCGTCTGAAGCGGCGTTTTTAGATATGACAGCGTTTTTAAGCCCTTGAGGATTTATTCCCCTTCCCGCATATGCACAAAAGCGATAATGGCGCTGGCCGCCAGCTCCGGGGTCAGGTCGTCGGTGCGCAGCATCAGGTCATAGTTGCTGCGCATCCCCCAGTTGCCATCGGCAAAGAAATTATAATAATTGCGGCGCTGCTTATCCGTCTTTTTGATCAGCTCCCGGGCCTTTTCCCGGCTTACCTGCTCCACCCGCATAATCCGCTGAATGCGCTTTTCCTCGGACGCATACAAAAACACATGGGCCACATTGTCCCGCTCCCGCAGCACATAGTCGGCGCAGCGCCCCACAATCACGCAGGGGCCCTCCGCCGCCAGCTTCATAATCGCGTCAAACTGCGCCAGAAATACCCGCTGGTTCAGCGGCAGCTGCAAGCTGGCGCCGCCTACGCCCACATGCATGCCGCCGCCCATGCCCAGCAGCCCGCCTACGCTGGCTTTTTCGTCATGCTGTTCAAAAACCTCGGGGCACAGACCGCTTTCCTCCGCGGCACGGGTCAAAATTTCCTTATCATAAAAGGGAATGTTCAGTTTATCGGCAACCAGTTTGCCAATTTCACGGCCGCCGCTGCCGTATTCACGGCCAATGGTAATAATGGTATGCATAAAGCACCTCCATACGCTATTCGGCTTTCCATTAGCTACATTATACATCAGGAAAGGAGAAAATTCAATGGGACAATCCGTAAAATCATGGCGGCTTTCACACCTGTAAACTGTTTCCAAAAGGGCAGGTTCTCGACTTTTTGAAGCGTTTGTGATATAGTGGGGACCCCGCGTTTCTGCCATAGCGGGAAGAAAGGAAGCGATGATTGAAATGAAGTTTCGTACCCGCGACCTGTGCCTGACGGCCATGATCGCCGCCATCTATGCCGCGCTGACCCTGGGCCTGCAGGCCATCAGCTTTGGTCCGGTGCAATTTCGCGTATCCGAGGCGTTAACGCTGCTGCCCATTCTGTTTCCCCAGGCCATTCCCGGCCTGACCCTGGGCTGCCTCATCAGCAACCTGTTCAGCCCTCTGGGCGCTACGGTTTACGATGTGGTCTTCGGCACCCTGGCCACGCTGGTCGCCGCTATTTTGACCCGGCGCATCAAGGGCAGCGTGTGGGTCAAAGCCCTGCCCCCGGTGCTTGCCAACGGCGTGATTGTGGGTCTGGTGCTGACCTACGCCTACGGCCTGAACACCCTGTGGCTGAACATGCTTACCGTGGCCGCCGGGGAAGCGGCGGTTTGCTACGCGCTGGGGGTGCCCATGATAAAGCTGCTGGAAAAGGTGGATTTAAGCCGCATTACCGGCAGCCCCACCGCTTGACAACCGTGGAAGGCTGGCCGTATACTGACGGCGGAACCTTACATTACCAAGGAGGGGTTGTATGAAAAAAATCATTGCGCTGCTTGTCAGCCTGACGCTGCTGTTTGGCTGCGCCATAGCGGAAAGCTCTTTAAACGCCAACGAGGACGTTAGCGTGGAAATTACCGACAGCGCCGACCTGACGGATGAGGAAATTGCCCAGTGGAAGGAGTGGGCCGGCGAGGATGGTTCCGCCGATACGACCGACTCCGCGGCAGAAGGAGCCGCCGACGACCTGACGGACGAGGAGCGGGCCATGCTGGACGCCCTCACGTCCGAACTGGAGGACGCCACCCTGGAGGGCGAAATTGACCTGAGCAATCTGGAAATCAACGAAGCCCTGCCGGACAACGTGGTCAACATTCTGCTGCTGGGCATTGACAACCGCAGCGTCAAGCTGGAAACCGGCCGGTCCGACGCCATGATTATCTGCTCCATCAACAAGGACACCGGCTCCATCAAGCTGACCTCCTTTGCCCGCGACACCGCCGTGATTGTGCCCGGCTACAAAAACCGCAAGCCCATCAACACCGCCTTTAAATTTGGCAGCAAGGACGGCGATATCTCTCACGGAGCCGAGCTGGCCATGAAAACCGTCAACCGCAATTTCAAAATGAACATTTCCCGCTATGTGGTGGTGAACATCCACGGTCTGGCGGACATCATCGAGTCCCTGGGCGGCGTGGACATGGAAATGACCAAGGCCGAGGCCTCCGCCATCAATTACGAGCTGTTTGTGAAGGAACCCATGGACAATGTGAAGCGGGACAAGCTGAAGCTGGAAAACGGCGTGCAGCACCTGGACGGCATGCAGGCCGTTACCTATGGCCGCATCCGCAACCTGAAGGGCCAGAACGACATTAACCGCAACGGCCGCCAGCGGGCGCTGCTGGAGGCGCTGCTGGCCAAGGTACTGGACGGCATGGACTTTACCAAGCTGGTCAGCGTCATTCAAACCGCCCTGCCCTACGGCTACACCAACCTGACCCTGGATGAAATGGCCACCCTGGGCATGGCCGTCGTCAGTGGCGAGGCCATGCAGAACCTGTCCTCCGGCGGCGAGGTATTGCAGCAGTTCGGCATTCCCATGGAAAAGATGTACGGCTACAAAACCTTTGAAAACAAAAGCTGCATTTACATCAGCGACAAGCGTATGACCCAGACCCTGGCTGCCTGGCAGGAGTTTTTGTACGGTCAGACCTACTGACCCATGGAAGAGGCCGTTCCCGGACAGGGAGCGGCCTTTTTTATGAGCGAACCCTTGGCGCAAACCAGCAGCGGCTCCGCGCAGGAGCCGCTCAGGCTGCTGAAAAACCCTGGTATGACAGCGCTCATCCACGAACATGGCTACGCTGGTTCGCGGGAAATGCGTTGCGCTGCAAGGTTTAGGGGCTCTGCCCCTAAAACCCTGGCAGGAGGTAGTACCTCCTGCACCTCCACTTTTTCATGAGCGAACCCTTGCAATAAACCAGCAGCAGCTCCGCGCAGGAGCCGCTGCTGGTTTTTTTCTTTTTATCGAATAACGATGCTTACCTCCGCCTCGCTGTCATCGGCCTGATCCTGAACCGGCTCGATGCTTTGAACGGGAACGCTTTCCGCCGGGGTATCCTCGCCCGCGATCACCGGGTTTTTAAGCATGCGGGCCAGTTCCACCCGCTCGGCGTTGATTTCGTCAATGGTCGCCTTGCGAAACGCCGGCGCGCAATAGGGGCAGCGCTCCAGGCTGGCATATTTGCCGCTGTCCAGTTCGCCATAGGTAAACTGGGTCAGGGGCAAAAACTTGTCCCGCACGCTTTTGCAGGTGGCGTATTCATGGTAGCTGCTGCCGCCGTCAGGGTTGTAGTACAGGGGCGTGTCGTCGTCCGGATAGCCCAGCACCCGGCCGTCGTCGTCCCACACAATCACCTTGGTGTTCTTTTTCAGGTTATCCCACAGCCAGCGAATGCACAGGCCGTCCTCGTTGGCCGTGCGCACCACGCGCACGCAGCCGTGGCTGGCCTTGCGGCCCAATTGCGCCCCGTAGGTGGAAAAATCCTTGCTGCCGTCCGCATAGGTCAGGTTGGGCACCTGGTGCAGCAAATCGCCGCCGTTAAAGCGGATGCCCATCTCGCAGTACATTCCCTCGCTGTCAAAGCCGCCCACCCAGTTGCCGATCAGGTATTCGCCGGTAGCGGTTTCATTATAGGGCTGCTTTTCGTTCACCAGGCCGGTAGACACGGCGCAGGAGGACCACAGCTTGCCGTCCACAAACATATACAGCCGCTGGGTCAGCTTGTCGATAATGATGCCGTATTTGCTGTTGGGGGTGACCGTTTTCAGCAATCTGGTTTTGACATATCCCTGAAAAACCCGGTCATAATAGTCAATGCCCTCAATCAGGGTCCAGCCGTCCTCATCCTCGCCCAGCACATGCACCGCCGCCTGGGAACCGTTGATGGTGCCGCCCATCCATTCGTTAATGGCTTTTTCGCCATTGGGCGCGTCCAGGGGGTACACAACCTCCTTTTCCGCCACATTCAGTACGGTAATGGGCCTTTGCAAAAGCTCCCAGCAGGCGGCCTCATCCGTAATGTCGTAGGCAAAATCCTCGCCAAACCAGGTGGAGCCGCTTCCGTAGCCCTCCAGGTTGCCAACGGGCAGGTTTTTGGTGTTCTTTTCCCCGGCGGCCAGGGCGCAAAGGGGCGCGGCGGCCAGCGTCAGGGCCAGCATCATCAGGCACAGCTTTTTCATCGGTACCTCCTAATCAGTCAGGGTAATCTGCACGTCGCCGGTCTGGTCCAGGCTGGATTCGCCCACGGTGATCACAGGCTCGCCCTGCTTGGCCGCGGCAGGATCAATACCCATTTCCTGGTTTTGCTTATCGATCTCCGCCTTGCGTTTGGCAGGGGCGCAATAGGGGCACGCCGTCAGCTTGGCATAGCCGCCGGTTTCCAATTCCCCATAGGTGAACGGGGACAAAGGCAGGAACCGCTCCTTTACGCTGGAGCAATTGGCGGTGGAGTGATAATACTTGCCGCCGTTGGGGTTGTAATACAGCTCCAGACTGTCCTCCGGGTAGGGAATGGGGGTCAGGGCGGCCACATATTCCTCCTGGGTAATGGCCCCCCGTTCCAGATTGGCCTTGGCGATTTCGCTTTTGCGCTGAGACGGCCGGCAGGTCAGGCAGGGCTCCAGACTGGCGTACTGGGGCAGATCCAATTCCTGATAGGTCAGCGCCGTCAAAGGACGAAATTTCTTTTTGACGCTTTCGCATTCGGCGGTGGAATGGTAATACTTGCCGCCCTGGGGATTGTAGTATACGGGCATATCATCGTCCGGATAGGGCATCTTGCGGCCCTTATCATCCCACACCAGCACCTTGGTGTTCCTTTTCAGGTTTTTCCACAGCCAGGTGGCGCACAGGCCGTCCTCGTTGCGCACCCGCTGGGTGCGCACACAGCCATGGCTGGCCCTGTAGCCCAGCCGCTCCTCAAACCGCTGATAGCTGGAGCTGCCGTCCGCGTTTTCCGTATGGGGCACCTCGTGAATCATATCGCCGCCGTTAAAGCGCAGAGCCATGGAGCAAATCATGCCCTCGCTGTTAAAATCGCCCACCCAGCTGCATACCAGGTATTCTCCCGCGGCGGTTTCGTTATAGGGCTGCGCGTCATTGGGCAGGCCGGTGGATACCAGACAGCTGGACCACAGCTTGCCATCAATATACACATACAGCCGCTGGGTCAGCTTATCGATAATCACGCCATACTTGTCGTTGGGGGTAACGGTTTTGAGCAGCTTGGTTTTAACGTAGCCGCGAATAACACGGTTGTAATAATCAATGCCCTCAATCAGGGTCCAGCCGTCCTCATCCTCGCCCAGCACATGCACCGCGGCGGACGCGCCGTTGATGAATCCGCCCAGCTTGTCCGTATTCACCTTTTTGCCGCCCGGCGTTTCCAGCGGATACACCTTTTCCGTCTGGGATACATCCAGCACGGTAATGGGCTTTTGCAAAAGCTCCCAGCAGGCGGCCTCATCGTAAACATTGTAGGCAAAGTCGTCGCCAAACCAGACTTCGCCGGTATCAAAGCCCTCCAGCCATTGGGCTACCGTTTTGGCCCGCGCCTCCGGGCACAGTCCCAGCAGACAGGCGATCATCAGCGCCAGCGCTCCAACCCTGCGCAGCCCCTTCATTGGCATTCCCTCCTTTGCAGCCTTTGCAAAACATATCGATAACGTTGGAAGCATACCACGGCCCTTCCCCATGTGTCAATGGGCGCATGTCCGCCCCTGAAGGGGCGTTCATGCTTAAGAACCCACAGGCTTGCGTGCCGCTCGCTAATGGGGAAGGGTCCCTCCCCTTCCCCCGCTCGCTGTCGAATAACTAGGCTTCCCTTCTTGGGCGCATGTCCGCCCCTGAAGGGGCGTTCATGCTTAAGAACCCACAGACTGGTGTGCCGCGCGGCAATGTGGCGGGTCCCATCCCCACCACAGCCGCGCTGTCGAATTTCTCGGCTTCCCTCGACCCGCCATGCTTGGCTGTCGTAAAGTTACTGCCCCTCCGGCCCTATCGGGCCACCTCCCCTATGGGGAGGAACAGGAAACCCATGCTGACGAAGCCAAGTTTGCTTACACCGTATCTTAGTAAACCCAGTCTGCGCCCACGTCCCCCGCGACGGTAGCGCGGGAGGCAGAAATCCCCCGCCCTTTTGGGGCAAAGATCAGGGCGCATCGTAGGAAGCCCAGCCCAAAGGCACGCCCTATCCCCTTACCACCCACGCGGATATGCGCCCCCGCAGCCCCAAAATGGGCAATCATCGAGGGCTCGCTTGCGAGCCAAGCCCCGACGACACCGCCGCAGGCGGGCCCGCAGGGGCGCAGCCTAAAGCCGGCGAATGCCGGATTTAGGCCGAGTAGGGATTTCTGATGGACGCGCGTGTCGCACCTTTTTGCCTGCTTTTTCGAGAAAAAGCAGGTGCGGGGTGTGCAGAGGGGCGCACAGCGCCCTCTGCTCCCGTTCTGCGGAAACACCCTTCCGCTAACGCAATCTGACTTCCGCCAGTGCGGGAAAAACCATCCCCCACTCTTTGAAAAAAGTCGCGCACCCAACCGGGTGTGCGGCTTTGCATGTCAAAAACCAACCATCCTTTATCGCGCAGCGCTTTCAAACGCCTGCATAAATTCCGGGCAAGTCCAGGTGCCGCAGGCGCTTACGCAATCATCGCCCACCAGCAGCTGTAGGGTCAGGCCGTTTTTCAATCCAATCTGCATCTGGCCGCTGCCGGTCATGGCGGTGCTTTGGTAATCCGCGTCGTCCAGCAGGGTCTGCATCAGGTTTTGCGCGGCGGCGGTATCGTCCACCCGGCGGCCGTTCATCTCCATCCAGGCCACGTCCGCCGGGTCGCACAGGGTGTCCCCCAGGGTCTGGCTGCCTATAATGGCCTTGCCGCCATAGCTGACCCGCTGGAACAGCCGCAGGCTGCCGCTCATGGGCGCGGCCACCAGCGCCCCGTCCATTCCGGCGATGGCGTAAACCGTTTCGCCCACGGATACGGCGTTGCTGACGATGCCGCCGGAACCCAGAGCGGGCTCCACGTTAAACTCGGTCACCTCGCCCAGCGCGTCGCCCAGCAGGCTCTGGTCCACCTGGGCAGGGCTTTCCAGCAACCGGTAGGTGGCGCCCTCCAGCGTCACCAGGGGGAAGCTGCCGTCGGCGGCAGCCTCAAACAGGGTGCCGCTCATATCGGCCACACCGGCGCTCATGGTCAGGCTGTCCTGGGGCAGCGAGCCGCCAAGACCGGGCTCCGCCGTAGGCTCACCGCCAGCGGACCGGCTGTCCATCAGCCCGTTTTGCGGGCCGGCCAGCTGCTGGCCCGCCGGCTGGGTCACGGCCAGCACAGCGCCCAGCACCACCACCAGGGCGGCGCATACCGCCAGCACCGGCTTCAAACTCCGGCGCTTCACAGGCTGCTCCGCCGCCGCCAGGCGAATCTTTAAAAACAGTTTGTCGTCAGCCTTCAAGCCGCCCAGCTGCCTGGAAGCCACATCGCTTAGCGTATCCAAACGATTCACTGCGCAAGCCCTCCCTCTTGTTTCAGAATTTCCTCCAGCTTTTTGCGCGCCCGGGACAGGCGGCTGGAGATGGTTCCCTCAGGCAAATTCAGCATGGCGGCAATTTCCGCAATGCCAAAGCCCTGGTAGTAATACAGCAGAATGGTTTCCTTAAACGACGGTGGAAGCTGATGGATGGCCTGCATCATGGCCTCCTCGTCGTCCCGCTTTTCCCGGTCGTCCGGGGCGGGTATGGTTTCAAAGGCGGGGCTGCCCAGCACCACCCGTTTCAGCCACGCGCCCCGCCACAAGTCCCGGCAGCGGTTCAGGGCCACCTTCAGCAGCCAGGCCTTTTCCCGGCCTTCCTCCAGGTCGGGGGCGTTGGTCATCAGGCGCACAAACACATCCTGACACACATCCTCGGCCCGCTGCTGGTCGCCCAGGTAAAAGTAGCTGACGCGCAAAACGTCCGTAGCGTACTTTCGGTACAGTTCCTCATACGTTGACATGTCCGAGCCTCCGTTTTGGCCCGTCGTGCCATCGGGCTTTCTTTGCTCATTCATGAAACGAACCAGCCCTCCTGCTTCTTGCAAAAATGGAGAATTTTTTTACCTGCCTGTTAGCCTGCCCGGATTTATTTGTGGTATCGCTCCCCGGCGTTCATTTTGGCGGCCCGGAACAGCTGCTCCAGCAGCATGACTCTGGCCAGCTGGTGGGGAAAGGTCATCTGGCTCATGCTCATGCGCTCGTCCGCGCGGGACAGCACCTCCGGGCTCAGCCCCAATGACCCGCCGATGACAAAGTCCACATGGCTTTTGCCCTGGGTAAACAAATCGGACAGGCGCCGGGCCAGGGCCGGGCTGTCCCACTGGCGGGCGGCGATGCACAGGGCGACCACATAATCCTGCGGGCCGATTTTGGACAGAATTTTTTCACCCTCCCGGCGCATGACCTGCCGGCACAGCGCCTCCGTAGGGTTGGCCGGTTCCTTTTCATCGGGCAGCTCCACCACGGTTACGGGGGTGAGGCGGCTCAGGCGCTTCACATATTCGTCCGCCGCGTCCTGGAAGTATTTTTCCCGCAGCTTGCCCACGCAAATCACACGAATGGGCATTACACGTCCTCCTCAAAGCAGGTGGCGTCCACCCGCACATCCCGCAGCAGGCGGCCAAAATAGGCCGGGTCGCCATCAGGCAGGTACAGGGTGTACAGACCATCCTGGCAGGTCACCTGGGCCACGGTGTGCACATTGCCCCGGGCGTCGCGAATTCTCATACCGGCGTAAGGCTCCCGGTCATATTCCAGGCACAGCAGCGCCACGCCGCGCGGCCCCAGGTCAACGGCTTCGTCCATAATGCGCATCCGGCACCTCTCCCTTACTTCATGGTGTACAGGTAACTGGCCCGAAAGCGGCTGGCCACATGCAGGGTAACGTCGCCGCCCACCTGCGCCCCCGCCCCGGCTAAAGCCCTGCTGCTTTCCTGATAGGCCAGATCGGGCGTGTTGTTTTCGCCGCTTAAATGGCCCAGCAGCAGATGCCGGGTGCCGCTTTGGGCCAGACGCACCGCCGCGTCCGCCCCACTCTGGTTGCTCAGGTGTCCCTTCCGGCCCAGAATGCGGGTTTTGAGGGATGATGGGTAGTGAGGGTTGTTTTTGAGCATGTCCGGGTCATGGTTGCTTTCCAGCAGCACAATTTCCGCGCCGGATACCGCGTCCTCCACCTGGGGGGCAAAATAACCCAGATCCGTGGCCACGGCCACGCTGGCGCGGGGGGTAAACACCCGGTACCCCACCGGATCCGCCGCGTCATGGGGAATGGAAAAGGGCACAATCTCCAAATCGTTCAAAAAGAAGCTCTCCCCAGCGGCAATGGTGACCTGGCGGTGCAATGGCACGCTGCCGATGGCATTTTCCATGGCGGCCCAGGTGCCCTCGGTGGCGTAGATGGGCAAATCCAGCTTGCGGCTTAAAACGCCCACGCCCTTGATGTGGTCGCTGTGCTCATGGGTCACCAGAATGGCGGATAAATCCCCCGGATTCAGCCCCGCCTCCTCCATAGCATGAAGCACCTGGCTGCCGCTCATACCACAATCGATCAAAATGGCTCCCCGGTCCGTGCCCAGATAGGTCACATTGCCGCTGGAGCCGCTGAATAACGTGCAAAAGGTGGTCAACGGCTTACAGCTCCTTTTTGTAATAGCGGCGCAGGCGGCCGTCATAGGCGGGCCGTGTGGTTACGCACCGGTAGCCCTCCCGCTCAAAATTGCGCCAGCTGGCCCCGTTTTCCGGGTCCACCGTGGCGTAAATGGCCTTGCCGCCCATGGCCCGCGCCATTTCCGTAAACAGCTTTAAAAAATTGGCGTGCAGACCCCGCCTCCGGTAATCCGGGCTGACCATCACATCGTGAAAGTCAAAGGTATTTTCTTCCGCCTCTCCCAGCACCCGGGCGTAGCTGTGATCGCCCCGCACGCTTTGGGGCGTCATCACCGCGTAACCGCACAGGGTATCGCCATCCAGATAGCCAATGGCCTCGCCGTTTTGCAGCCACTGGTCAAACTCCCAGTCCTCGGACGGAAAATACCAGGCAGGGTCCGGCAAAAGGGCCATTACCTGTTCCTGCAGGGCCACCATTTGGCCCTTGTGGGCCGGGGTCAGCTGGCACAGGGCCAGTCCACGAATATGATACGCATCCAACTGAGCGGGTAAAGTCATCATCATACGCCTCCCCAAATAAGCGCCGTACTGTTTGCGCATAAGACAAATTTCATTATAAAAGGTACGCATTTTTTGTCAAGCGGCATCATTGCGCCGCCGTGCGGAGTGTGATACCATGAAGAGCGAATTCATTACGCAGGAGGTAGCCGCCATGCTTCGTTTGCACCAGTTAAAGCTGTCCCTGGACCAGGCGGCGGGGCTGGATTCCAAAACCCTGAAGGCCCTGTGCGCGGCCCGGCTGAACATTGCCCCGGGTAAAATTCGGGACGCGCGGCTGAAAAAGCGCAGCGTGGACGCGCGCATGGGCGTGCATTTTACCGTAACGGTGGACCTGGTGCTGGACAGCGATGCAGAGGAAAAAAAGGCGGCCCGGCGCTTTCGTCCCAACGAGCTGGCCTATACCCCCGGCGGCATTCCCCGCCCCGCCCCGGATGTGATGCATATGGACGCTGCGCCCTGGCCCCGGGAGGCCGCACAGCCCATTGTGGTGGGCGCGGGTCCGGCCGGGCTGTTTTGCGCCCTGGCGCTTTGCCGCCGCGGCGCACGCCCCCTGCTGATTGACCGGGGCCAGCCGGTGGAAAAACGCGCCCAGGACGTGGAGGCGCTGGAGCAAACCGGCCTGCTGAACCCGGACAGCAACGTGCTGTTTGGCGAAGGGGGCGCGGGGGCTTTTTCCGACGGCAAGCTGACCTGCGGGCTCAGCAGCCCCCAAATTCAAACGGTGCTGAGCACCCTGGTGCGCTACGGCGCGCCGGAGGAGATTCTGCTGAGCCAGCGTCCACATATCGGCACCGACGTGCTTCGGGGCGTGCTCAAGCGCATCCGCGGGGCGCTGATTGCCAGCGGGGCCCAGGTGCGCTTCGGCTGGAAGCTGACGGGCCTTGTCCTGAAGGACGGGAAGGTTACGGCGGCCAAAATGGCCCATGACGGCACGGAGGATACGGTTCCCTGCTCGCGGGTGTATCTGGCCATCGGCCACAGCGCCCGGGACACCTGCGAATGGCTGCACGCCCTGGGGCTGCCCATGGAGCCAAAGCCCTTTGCCATGGGCGTACGCATCGAGCATTTGCAAAGCAGCGTCAATCAGGCCCAGTACGGCGCGCAGGCCGGGCACCCGGCCCTGCCCCCGGCGGAGTACAAGCTGAACGTGCCCACCCCGGACGGGCGGGGCGTATACACGTTTTGCATGTGTCCCGGCGGGCAGGTCATTAACGCTTCCAGCGAGGCGGGCGGCATCAATGTAAACGGCATGAGCCTGCACGCCCGGGACGGGGCCAACGCCAACGCCGCCGTGCTGGTGGGAGTGCGCCCGGAGGATTTTGGCGACGCCATGGGCGGCATCGCCCTGCAGCGGCGTATTGAGCGGGCGGCCTATACCGGCAGCCTGCGGGCCCCCTGCCAGCGGGTGGAGGATTTTTTAGCCAAACGCAAAAGCGCCGGTTTTGGTCAGGTGACCCCCACCTACCGTCCCGGTGTGGAATGGATGGATCTAAACGCCGTGCTGCCGGATTTCATCAGCGAAAACCTGCGGCTGGCCCTGCCCATGCTGGGGCAGAAGCTGCGCGGCTTCGACCACCCGGACGCGCTGCTGACCGGGCCGGAAACCCGTTCCTCCGCACCCCTGCGCATGCTGCGCAACGCCCGGCGGGAAAGCCCCATCGGCGGGCTGTATCCCCTGGGGGAGGGGGCGGGCTACGCGGGGGGCATTGTATCCGCCGCGGTGGACGGCCTGTGCGCGGGGCTGGATTTGGAAAGGAGCTTGTCTAAATGATTCGTGGAGTTTTGTTTGATATGGACGGCGTGCTGCTGGACAGCGAACGTCTGGGCCGCGCCTATTTGCAGGAGGCCTGCGGCAAGAGGGGCTACACGCTGACCGATGGGATGTATGCGCAGCTGCTGGGCCTGACGGAAGCGGCCAGCCGCACCAAAATGGCGCAGTTTTTCGGAGAGGATTTCCCTTATGACGACATGATGGTGCAGGTTTTTCGCCAGCAGCTGGTTCAGGACGCGCGGCGGGGAGCCATTCCTGTAAAAAAAGGGGTGGAGGAATGCTTTCGCGGCCTGAAGCAGCGGGGCGTCCGCATCGCCCTGGCTACCAGCAGCGCCCGTCCTGTGGTGGAGCAGTATATCGCGGGCCTGCGTCCCCTGCAAAACGTCTTTGACGCCATGGTATGCGGCCAGGAGGGCGGCCGCAGCAAGCCCGCGCCGGATATTTACCTGACCGCCGCCAGCCGCATCGGCCTGTCCCCTCAGGAGTGCGTTGGGGTGGAGGACAGCATCGCGGGGCTGCAAAGCCTGACCGCCGCCCGGATCGCCAGCGTCATGGTGCCCGACCTGCTGCCCTATGGCGACGCCGCGGCCCCCTATGTGCAGTACAAGCTGAATGACCTGACCCAGCTGTGCGGGCTGATCGACCGGCTGAATCTGTCCGCCCGGGCGCGGGCATAACGATAAGGAGGTGATGGCTGTGCGCAAGCTGCTGTCCCCTATCCGGTTCTGGGTGCTGGCCGCACTGCTGGCGGCGGTGGTCACCCTGGCGGGCAGCTTTGACCAGACCGGCAATCTGGACGGGCTGCTGCAAAACAAAGGCCGGGCTTTATTGTGGTTTTGCCTGCGCGTTCCGCTGTATTTCGCCCTGTTCCGTCTGGCGTGGCAGGCGCTGCGCGCAAAACCGCGCCGTCCCCTGCCCCGGTGGCTTGCCAAGGCCCCGGCCCTCAAGCTGGGCGGACTGCTGTACCTGTGCTGGCTGCCCTGGTATATCTGCCTGTTTCCCGGAACGGTGACGGTGGATTCCATCACCCAGCTGATGATGGTCATGGGCCTGAAGCCCCTGTCCGCCGCCAACCCCATTTGCCAAACCGGTCTGGTGGGGCTGTTCCGCTATCTGGGGCTGGCCATTGTCGGCAGTCCCGACTTGGGCGTGGCCCTGTACTGCGTCACCCAAAGCCTGCTGATGGCCTGGCTGCTGGCCGAAACCTGTGTGGAAATCTCCCGGAGTGGCGCGCCCGGATGGCTGTTTTGGGGCAGTCTGGCTTTTTACGGCCTGATGCCTGTTTTTCCGGTCTTTGCCTTTTGCGTTGGCAAGGACACCAACTTTGCCATGGCGGTGCTGTGGCTGAGCCTGCTTTGCTGGCAGACGGTGCAGGGGCGGCCCCATCCGGTCCGGCTGCTGCTGGCGGCGGCCCTGTGCGCGGCCCTGCGCAACGCGGGAGCCTGTCTGGCGGCGCTGACGCTGCTGATTTTGCTGATCTGCGAGCGAAAAAACAAAAAAAATTTCCGCGCCGCGCTGTGGGGGCTGGCGGGCTGTGCCGTAATGACCGGCGTTATTCAGCTTATCGCCATTCCCGCGCTGCACGCCGCCCCCAGCCCCAAAACGGAAACCTGGTCCCTGCCCCTGCAGCAGGTGGCCCGGGTAGCGGTAGGGGACGGCCTGACCCAGGAGGAAGCGGACATTGTACGGCAGGTATTGCCTTTGGACAATATCAAAGCCCTGTACAACGGCCAGCTCAGCGACCCGGTCAAGGATTTGTGGAACCAGAACGCCACCAAGGAACAGACCCATGCCTTCTTCCGGGTATGGCTGCAGGTGCTGCGGCGGGAACCCGCCACCTGCCTGTCCGCCACCTTTCACAACACCTACGGTTACCTGACCCCCGGCTTTATGAGCCAGATCAAGCCCACGCTGATTATGGGGGATCAGGTGGGGCGCTACGCCTCGGTCAAGGGCTACTACGACTATACCGTCAATCCCCTGGCCGATGTGCTGAAGGCCCGTCTGGAAATCCTGCGCGCCTTTGCCCCCTACCGGGTGCTGGTATCCCCCGGCCTGTACGGGTGGATCGCTCTGTTTGGCCTGTTCTGCCTATGGCGCAAGGGGACGCGCCAGGGCCTGATCTGCCTGACACCCGCCCTGTTCACCCTGGCCGGCTGCTTTTTATCGGCGGTGAACGGCTACTTCCGCTACGCCATGCCCCTGTATCTATGCGCCCCGCTGGTACTGATGGCGGTGGCCTGGGGACGCAGCCAGCCCATTTTCCTTCGGCTGACAAAGCGGCTGAATGGCTCCATTCTGGATGTGGGCGGCGGTGGCGAATGCGTAATGGGACGCATTTACGGCGGCCAGGTACTGGCGATTGATTCCTGCCAGTCAGAATTGGACGAAGCCCCCGATGTATGCCCCAAGCGGCTGATGGACGCGGCGCAGATGACCTTTGCCGGCGACAGCTTTGACCATGTGACGTTTTTCTTTTCCCTGATGTATATGGACGGCCCCACCCAGCTGGCCGCCCTGAAGCAGTCCGCCCGGGTGCTGCGCCCCGGCGGCAGCCTGCTGATCTGGGACGCGGCCTTTGATAGCGCTTATCCCAGGCCCTTCCGCGTTGACCTTTCCATTGACGCGAACGGGCAGCCCGTTCGCACCGCCTACGGCATTGGAAAAGCGGCGGGCCAAAGCCGCCGGAGCGTGGCGGCGCTGTGCCGTCAGGCCGGTCTTGTTCTGACGGCCAAGCGTCAGCGGGACGGTCTGTTTTTTCTGGAATGCAGGAAAAAATGAACAATTGCGTCCGCGTACCACGCGGGCCTCAGACTGTCGAAAAACCCCTGGGAGGCATCGGAGGGCCGCAGCCCTCCGATTTTGGTTCCGAAACCGGCGGCGTGTACGTCGGTTTCGGCTGCCTTGCGCAGCAAGGCTTTCCTTACGCTCTTTGCCGCCCGGCGAGCCGCAGGCGAGTAGGCAAAGAGCGCTTCCCGTCAGAAAAGATCGCCCTCTGGCGAGCTTTTTTGACGGCCTGTGCCCGCGTACCACGCGGGCCTTTTTGCGTATCGACAAAAGCATACATAGCTTCTGCTTTTTCGGCAAAGGATAAAGGTGAACGGTACACGAACCCTACACACCGTACCTACCAGGAAACGGAGGCGTGCGTTATGCTGCAAACCAAGCCGCGCAGCGGCACAGTCACGGCGGTGATCGCCGGGGAGCTGGATCACTTTGCCGCGCCCCAGATTCGCCGCATGCTGGATGAACTGCTGATGGATCCAACCATTACCCATCTGGTGCTGGATCTGGAAAACCTGACCTTTATGGATTCCTCCGGCATCGGGGTCCTGCTGGGCCGCCTGCGGCTGCTGAGCGCCCGTGGCGGAACCCTCAGCGTCCAAAATATGCAGCCCCAGGTGGAAAAGCTGTTTCACCTGTCGGGACTGGACCGGGTCATCCGGGTGGAGCGGGCCGGAAAAGGAGGCTGTGCGTAATGGAAAACCATATGGAACTCACCTTTTTGGCCTGCGCCCAAAACGAGGCCTTCGCCCGGGTGGCCATCGCCGCCTTTGCGGTGCAGCTGAATCCCACCCTGCCGGAAATGGCGGATGTTAAAACCGCCGTCAGCGAGGCGGTTACCAACGCCATTGTACACGGCTACCGGGACTGTCCGGAGGGGCTGGTGCGCATAACGGCTCAATACAGCCCGGACCGGACGCTGACCGTAACCGTCCACGACGACGGCTGCGGCATCCCGGATATTGAAACGGCCATGCAGCCCTTTTATTCCACCGGGGACGGGGCGGAGCGCAGCGGCATGGGTTTTTGCGTCATGCAAACCTTTATGGACGCGGTGGAGGTGGACAGCCAGGTTGGCGTGGGTACCACCGTAACCCTGCGCAAATCCATCCTGGGGGAGCTGGGCCTGCACCGGGAGCGGGTGCTGGATGAAATCGGCTGAACCGTTGGACGCAGCCAGCCACCGGGGGCTGGCTGTGGCCTGCGCCCGCCGCTTCACAGGCCGTGGCGTCGCCATGGAGGAATTGATCAGCGAGGCGGAAACCGCCCTTTTAGAAGCCGCCAGCCGCTTTGACCCGGACAGGGGCGCAAGGTTTTCCACCTATGCCATTCCCTTTGTGCTGGGCGCTTTGCGAGATTTGTGCCGCAAAAGCGCCCCCATGCATGTGCCCCGCACGGATTTGAAGGTGCTGGCCGCCGCGCGCTGCGCCCATGACGCGCTGATGCAGGCCGGCGGAAGGGAACCGGGCCTGTGCCAGATCGCGGAGCAAATCGGCGTGGAGCCAGCCCGGCTGGGCCAAATGGTGGCCGCCCATCAGCGCATGCACAGCGCCAGCGGGGACGGCAGGATTCCCGAAGCGGGGGTGGACGATTTTGAAAACCGGGTATTGCTTCGGGACGCGCTCAGCCGCCTGCCGCCGCCCCTGCCCCGGGTGGTGCGGCTGCGGTTTGTGATGGGGCTGAGCCAGCAGGAAACCGCCCGTCTGCTGGGGGTCAGCCAGTCCTGCGTCTCCCGCTGGGAAGGCAAAGCCCGCCGGGCGGCGCTGGACATATTACAGCCGGGCTGACGGTCCTTCGTCAGTCCGGCTGCAGCATTTCTTTGGGAACGCCCAGGATTTGATACATGGCTCCGTCCCGCCCGCGAATGGGTGAAAAGCCGGGAGCCGCCCCGCTGTTTCCCTGATGGGCGTAGGCCACGCGAACAACCCGTCCGTCCCGGGCCAGATAACCCACCCATAACCCCGAAGGGCCGCCTGTGTCCGCCGCATAGGCAAACCGCCAGCCGGGCAAATCAAAGGGCGCGCAGGGTTTGGCCCCGTCAAAATACCGCTTTACCCCGGCCAGAGCCGGTGGCCATTCCAGCGGCTTTAAGCCACCTGCCGGGATTCGTTTTTCAGCGGATGGCCTTCTGGTTTCAGCCGATGGTTGAGGGGCCGCGGGCTTGGAACTCTGCCCTTCGGCTTCTTTTTCCACGGCGGCTATATAGGGCGATGGGTCAATGGCTGGCAGAAAAATTTCACGGGGCAGCCGGTCCGGCTTTTCGCGTAAAACAGGCGCCTGGCGGCCCGTTTCCGGCGGAGCGGGTTCCGGCTTCTGTTCAGCGGGCGCTGTCTGGACAGGCGTTTCCGCCTTCGCCGAGGGAGCCGTCTGTCCTTGACGCGCCGCCATTGTCCGGGGCTTTGCCCCCAGCCGGTCGCACAGGGCCAGCGCGGCGTTGCGCGCGTCCAGCATGTCTCCCTGTCTGCCGTTCAGACCAATCATCAACGGTTTGGGGCTGCTTTCGTCCGTCAGGGCCAGCAGGGCCTGCAGCTTTTGGGGCGGCAGCGCCGCCTCCGTCAAACGGGCCGTCAGGCACGCTTCCCCGTGGGCGTTTCCTTTGCTTCGGCCCAGATCCCGGGCTTCGCCCGCTCCGGTATAGGCAAAAAAGCGCGCTCCTGAACAGGTCAGCCCCCGCAGCTGCATTTGCACATCCACATAACCGGCCTCCCACTGCAAACGGGCATAGCCGGTCACCCCGGACTGCATGGGCTTGAATGTAACAAAACGGCGGCAGAGCATTGCCTCACTCCCCTTTTGGGGAAAGACTATGCGCTGCCGCCGCCGGTTATGATGGGCATTGGGGCGTGCCGCCCTGCGATGCAGCTTAGCTGTCGCCTTGCGACTCAGCCCAGGTAGTCCCCTCCTTCGCTGTTGTCAAAGCCGTCGTCATCCTCCACCGGCAGGCCGCTGGGGGCGGGGGTCGTCTCCGGCGTGGGGGTAGGCGTGGCGATGGATTCCTCATAGGCCGGGGTCATCAGGGTAATGGTCACATTTCCACCTTCCCGCACGCTGGTTAAATGATAGGCACCCACCTGTCGCTCGTAGCTGTCGCCCTGCTTCATGCCGTTGTTCACCAACGTTACCAGGTCATAGCGCTCCTGGGCCGTCTGGGCCGGGGACATGGCCATCAGCAGCGCGTAGCTGTGGTAGCCGGAAATTTCAAAATCCTTGTAGACGCTGTCGCCATACTGCATGCCGTCCGGAGCGGTCAGGCTGATCTGGCACATCACAATTTCCTTACCGCTGCCCTGGGTGCGCACGGTTACATCCAGCACGTCGCCATACAGCCGGTACAGGCGGTAATTGTCCTGCACCCCCTCGGTGGTCAGCACCAGAGGCAGCAGACGACGGCCTGTGTTATCGTTAATAAAATCCACATCCGCCTGATAGTAGCCCAAAAAGGTATCATAGGGCTGGCGGCTTTCCGCCAGAGCGTGCGCCGTCAGCAGGAACAGAATCATCATCAGCAGCCAGAAGCGTTTGCGCATTGGTTTCAACTCCTTCGCCGGGCCGTCGGGCCCGCCCCTATTGTAACAGGCGCGGGCAAAGATGGCAAGTGCGTTGCACATCCGCCCGGGCTTTGATATAATAAATACATCTAGCGGCCAAGGGAGGGGACTTGTCTTTGATGAAAAAGCTGCGCCGTTTGATCTGGTACCTTGCCAGCCGCCTGCTGCTGATTCTGCTGCTGCTCAGCCTGTTCACGGTGGTTTTTTATTACGCCATGAACGCCGCCAATATTTACATTGTGCTGAAGGATGGCATGGCCAAGCGGGCCCAGGTCATCATGATGGGCGAAAGCCCCAGCGAGCTGACCAAGTTTTTTCAGGGCAGCTATTTGCAAAAGGATGAAAATTTACAAATCGCCATTGATGGCAAAAGCCCATATACCTATTACAATGTGCGCGGTATCGACCACCGCCTGACCATGACCTGGATGTGGTGCTGGCCCTGGGAAAGCACCGCCCGGGTAACCTTTACCGAAACCGTGCCCCGCATTGACGGCCGGGTAAAGGGCGACTATGCCGACGCCGCCCGGGCCCTGTACGGCGACGATTACCTGAGTCCGCCCCGCTGGCAGGGCGGACGGTATACCGCCACCATGGTTAAGGAAAACAACCAGTGGCACATTCGGTCCATCGCTCTGATGGAGGCCATTGACAGCGAGCCGTAACATAAGGAGACGCTATGACGCTGGAACCCATCGCGTGTATTTACAATGATTATACGGAAAAATTCGGCGTACCACGGCAAAGCGGCCTGGTAACGCAGGTGCTGTCCCGGGTGGTGTTCGCTCCGCCCTATCGCGCGCGGGAAGCCCTGCGGGATTTGGACGGCTACAGCCACCTGTGGCTGATTTGGGTCTTTTCCCAGGCCAGGGGCTGGTCGCCTACGGTGCGTCCTCCCCGGCTGGGAGGCAACCGGCGGGTGGGGGTGTTTGCCTCCCGCTCGCCCTTTCGGCCCAACCCCATCGGTCTCAGCTGCGTGCGGCTGCATCACATCGACCTGGACACTCCGGATGGGCCGGTGCTCTGGGTGGCGGGGGCGGATTTGATGAACGGCACCCCCATTCTGGACATCAAGCCCTATCTGCCCTATGCCGACTGTCACCCGGAGGCGCTGGGCGGCTTTGGGGCCGCGCCGGGCACAGGCGCGCTGGAGGTGCGCCTGCCGGAGAGCTTTGCCTTTCCCCCGGACAAGCTGGACGGGCTTACCGCCGTACTGGCCCAGGATCCCCGGCCCGGCTACCAGCATGACCCCGGCCGGGTATACGGCCTGACCTTTGCGGGCTACGACGTCCGCTTTACCGTATCCGGAAACGTGCTGCAAGTCACCGGCGCCCAGCCCTGCAAGGAGGAAAAACGTGTATAAGCTGATCCTGTGCGACGATGAGGCGGAAATCCGTCAGGGACTCAAGGAGGTTGTCCCCTTTGAGGCCCTGGGCTTTACCGTGGTGGGCGAGGCGGGCAACGGCGTGGAGGCCCTGAGCCTGTGCGAACAGCTGGAGCCCGACCTGCTGGTGACGGATATCCGCATGCCCCTGATGGACGGGCTGACCCTGTGCCGCCGGGTGCGGGAGGCGTCCCCCGCCACGGAATTTCTGATTTTAAGCGGCTATGACGACTTTGAGTACGCCCGGCAGGCCATTGAAATCAAAACCATGGGCTACCTGCTCAAGCCCATTTCCTCCCAGGAATTTCAAACGGTGCTGAAGGACGCGAAGGCCCAGTTGGACGAGGCCTATGCCCGCCGTCTGAACGTGGACCGGCTTCAAGCCTATTTTCGGGACAGCCTGCCGGTGCTGCGGCAAACCCTTTTGCAGTCCCTGCTGGCGGGGGATATCAACCCGGAGGAAGCCGTCCGGAGCGCCCATCGCTATGGCGAGCAGCTGGACGCCGCCGCCTGGGCGGTGGCGCTGCTGCGGCCGGCGGACGCTTCCGGCTGCGGCATTGCCGACCCGGAGCTGCGCATGTTCGCCATGCGCAACGTGCTGACCGAGGCCCTTGAGGCGCACCGGCCCTATGTGTTTCCCTACCGGGACATGTCGGCGGTGCTGCTGCCCCTGCAGGAGCCGGATAACCGCGCCGCCTGCGTGGCCCTGCTGGAGGAGGCGCGCAAAACCGTGCGCCATTATCTGGGGCTGGATTTGTATATGGGCGTGGGCGACATCGCCGCGTCCCTGTCCGCCGTGGCCCAGTCGGCCAAGCAGGCCCAGGACGCGCTGGAGCAATGCCTTCTGGAAGGCGTGCCCCAAGTGCTGTTCTTTCCGGATATCCGTCCCGGCAGCAGCGACCTGCGGGCGGATGAAGCTGCTACCCGCCGACTGCTATCCGCTTTAAAGGCGGGGGATCAGGCCGAATCCCTGCGGCTGCTGGCCGATCTGCTGGATGCATGCCGCCGCGGGCACATTACCCCCAAGGCCTGGCAGGTGTACCTGCTGGAGCTGTTTATGTGCCTGGTGCGCGCCGTGTCGGAGCTGGGGCTGCCCCGGTCCGGTCTGGACGGCCATCTGGACGCTTTAACCAGGCTGATCCTAACCCAGTGTCCCACTGTGGACGAGGCCCAGCAGGCCCTGTCCGCCGCCGTCTGCGCCGTAACCGACGCGGTGGCCAGCCAGCGCACCACCTCCACCCGGCAGCTGGCCATGAACGCGCAGGACTATTTGCAAAAGTACTACGGCGATGGGGACATGTCGCTGGAAAAGCTGTGCATGCACCTGCATATTTCCCCCAGCTACCTAAGCACCGTTTTGAAAAAGGAAACCCGCAAAACCTTTCACCAGTTGCTGACGGAGCTGCGCATGGACCGGGCCCTGACCCTGCTGTCTACCACGGAAATGCGCACCGCCGAAATTGCGGAAAAGGTGGGGCTGCCGGAT
The DNA here is from genome assembly GCA_934621505.1 of uncultured Clostridia bacterium. Lineage (GTDB taxonomy): Bacteria > Bacillota > Clostridia > Christensenellales > Aristaeellaceae > Limiplasma. The sequence continues at coordinate 33,068 of CAKTUU010000002.1, read as the reverse complement.
CCGTCCTATTTTAGCTACTGCTTTAAAAAATACTTTGGCTATCCGCCCAGTCAGGCGCGGAAGGGCCGCTGATCAGGGGGCGTTTTGGGCATGAGCCGCAAGCCGTTGGAGGGAAGAAGCCTGCAAAGCGTGCTAACCGCGTCTTTTTTGGCCTGCATCGGCGTTATTCTGCTGTTTATGCTGGCCATGCTGATGCCCCGGGTCACCCAGCTTTTGCAGCAAAACGCCATCCAGCGCACCAAGGAAACCCTGCTGCAAAGCGTGTCCTCGCTGGAAATTTACATCGACAACATGGTATCCACCCTGCACTTCGCCTCCTCCCAGACAACCACCCAGCCGGACGAGGGGCCGCAGGCCCTGCGCCAGCGGCTGTCCGTTTTGCAAAGCAGCCGCACGGATGTGGTAAATATCGCCGTCTTTCGGGAGGACGGCGGCCTGTACGCCGGCACCGGCGGCAGCCTGCGGGTTCCCGCGTCCCAGGTGCGGCAAAGCGAGTGGTTTCAAAAGGCGCTGGAATGGGAGGGAACCGTCACCTATTTTTCCTCTCCCCATGTGCAGGACCTGTTTTCCGACCACCGGTCCCTGGTCATTACCATGGCCCGGCGGCTGGATTATTTTAAGGACGGCCAGAGGCAAACCGGCGTGGCCCTGCTGGATTTTGACTATACCGCCTTTTCCAGTCTGGTGGATTCTGTTTCACTGGGGCAAAGCGGCTACGCCTACCTGATGGACGAAAGCGGCGATCTGATCTGCCACCCCCGGCTGCAGCTGATTTATCAGGGCCTGTGCCAGGAGGACCGCGCGGCGGCCCAAAGCCAGATCGTGGGCGCGGCCCAGGACCAGTCTGGCGGCCGGGACCGGGCGCTGATTCTGGCCACCGTGGCCCAGACCCGGTGGCGCATGGTGGGCGTGGCCTATCTGGACGAACTGTACGCCCTGCAAAACACCATCATCCGCATTTTAACGGTGGTTATGGCGGACGCGGCGCTGCTGTCCCTGGCGGCGGCCACGCTGATGAGCTACCTGGTTACCAGGCCCATTACCCATCTGGAGCATAAAATGCAAAAGGTGCAAAGCGGCGATTTGAACGTGACCATCGCCGAAAAGGGCTTTCGGGAAATACGCTCCGTGTCCCAGGCCTTTAACCACATGCTGGCCCAGATCCGCACCCTGATGGACCGGGTGGTGCAGGAGCAGGAAACCAAACGCCTGCACGAGTTGAACGCCCTGCAGGCCCAGATTAACCCGCACTTTTTGTATAACACGCTGGACTCCATCGTCTGGATGGAGGAGCGGGGCCGCAGCCAGGAGGCCATTACCATGGTGCTGGCGCTGGCCAAGCTGTTTCGCATCTCCATCAGCAAGGGCCGCCGGTTTATCACCGTGCGGGAGGAGCTGGAGCATGTGCGCAACTATCTGGTCATTCAAAAAATGCGCTTTAAGGACCGCTTTGTCTACACCATTGACGCTCAGGAGGAGGCCCTGCCCGAGCGCACGGTGAAGCTGATTGTGCAGCCCCTTACGGAAAACTGCATCAGCCACGCCATTGACGAGGCCCGGGACGGCGAATTGCACATTGCCATTCGCGCCTGGGTAACGGAGAAGGACCTGTTCTTTTCCGTCACGGACGATGGGCTGGGCATTCCCCCCCAGCGGCTGCCGGAGCTGCTGAACGCCAGCGGCACCACCGGCTTTGGGCTGAAGAATGTGCATGAGCGCATTCGCCTGACCTACGGCCCGGAATACGGGCTGACCATTCACAGCGTGGAGGACGAGGGCACCACCGTAACCATTCGTATTCCCCGGGGCTGGGAGGAGGACAGGTCATGAAAAAACATTCCTGGCTGCTGATTGCCTTTTGCCTCACCGCCACGGTGCTGCTGCTGATTTGGGGTTTTGGCCAGAGCGGCGCTTCCAGACAGCAGGAGGTCCCCTTATACGCTCTGGTGATTGAAAACGACACCGGCCCGTTTTTGATGCAGCTGCGCAAGGGCATCAGCGACGCGGCAGCCATGGCGGGCGCGTCGCTGACGGTGGTGGGCCGGGACGACCCGCTGCCCGCCCAGGCCCGGGCGGTGCTTTTGTGGCTGGACAGCCCCCAGGCATGGGTGGACAGCCACCCCACCCAGCTGCCGGTCTATGTGATTGACGGCCGGGCCAGGGGGTGCCCCTCCATTTCCATGGACGACAAGGCCGCCGTGGTGGCCCTGCTGAGCCGGGCACAAAAGCTGGCCGCCCCTTTGGCGGTAATAACGGACGACGATTCCACCCGCAGCCTGCGCCGCAGCACCCAGGCCTCTGCGCTGGCGGACATGTACGATTACGCCCTGATCGACTACCAGCCAGGCATGGACTGGCCCGCGGGCTATCAAACCGTTGTGGCCCTCAGCGGCAGGGCCACGGCCGCGCTGGCGGTGCAAAGCGGCAACAAAACCCTGCTGGGGTTTGATACCGGCGACGACCGGGCCACGCTGCTGGAAAACGGCACCGTAGCCGTTATGGCGCTGGATAAGCCCTACGCTCTGGGCGGGCTGGCGGTGCAGGCGGCTCAGGTCAGAAGCGCCGATGACGTCGCCGTAACCGCCCTGCTGGCCGATAAGCAAAACATGTACCTGCCGGAAAACGTCAAGCAGGTTTTTCCCCTGCTGCAATGAAAGGAGCGCCTATGAAGCGATTGTGCATCCTGCTTTTGTGCTGGCTGCTGCTGCCCTTCCCGGTTGCCGCCGGTCAGGAGGCGCTGCCATTGCTGGGGGTTGCGGTTTACAACGGCGAGGATACTTTTATGAGCAGCCTGATGGCCGTGATCCAGTCCCAGGCCGACGGGCAGGCCCGGCTGCTGATGTACGATTCCGCCAACGACCAGAACCTGCAAAATGATCAGGTTGCCGACATGATTGCCCAGGGCTGCGAGGCGCTGATCATCAACCCGGTGGACCGCACCGCCGCCATTTATCTGATTCAAATGGCCATGCGCCACGACCTGCCCATTGTGCTGATCAACCGCGAGCCTCTCGGCAGCGACCTGGCCCTGTATGACCGGGCCTATTATGTGGGCATCGACCCCAAGCAGCAGGGCCTGCTGCAGGGGCAGATGGCCGCCGCCTACTTTTTATCCCATCCGGAGGCGGATATAAACGGGGACGGCAAAATGCAGCTGGTGCTGCTGCGGGGACAGCCCGGGCATCAGGACACGGAGCTGCGGTCGGTATACGCCATCCGGGCGTTGCAGGACGCGGGAGTGCAGACGGAGCTTTTAAGCGAGGAAAGCGCCATGTGGGAACGCACCGCCGCCCAGGAGCGCATGTCCGCCATGCTCAGCCAGTTTGCCGGGCGCATTGAATGTGTCATCGCCAACAACGACGATATGGCTCTGGGCGCCATTGACGCGCTGAAGGCCGCCGGTTATTTTGACGGCCACCGCTTTATTCCCGTGCTGGGGGTGGACGCAACCGCCCCCGCCATGGAGGCCCTGTCCCAGGGGGCCTTGTACGCCACGGTTTACAACAACGCCCTGGAGCAGGGGCAGGCGGCGCTGCGGCTGGCCCTGCTGCTGGCGCAGAGCGAGGCCGTTACCCCGCAGAATTTTCCCTACGTTATGAATGACAAGGTTGTGTATATTGACAGCGACGCCCGTATGGCGGAAGACGCGCCATGATTTTGCGGCCCTATCAGCCCCAGGACGGCCCGGTGCTGGGCCGTCTGTTCTACGACACGGTACACGCGGCAGCCTGCCGGGATTACACCCCCGCCCATCTGGAAGCCTGGGCCGCGGGTCAGGTGGATTTAGACCAGTCCTTTCTGGCGCATCACACTCTGGTTGCCCTCATGGACGGGCAAATTGTGGGGTTTGCCGACATGGATGAAACCGGCTATACGTCCACAAGGATTACCAGCGGCAGGGAGTGACCGCCGTCCTGTGCGGCGCGCTGGAAAGCGCCTGCGCGGCCCCCTGTTTTACCACTCACGCCTCCCTGACCGCCCGGCCCTTTATGGAAGGCCGGGGCTAACGGGTGGCGTGTTGCCGGCAGGTGCGGCGTCTGGCTGACCAACTTTGTCACGAAAAAAGCAAACAAAGAAGCCTGACGCGGGTGCGCCGGGCTTCTTCGTTTTTGTGGGGTCCCCAATACGGGTCTGGGCCGTTTCGTACCGGCAAGGCAGCAGGAACGGTTTGAGAGGCCCGCGCGGGCCGGACGCGGTTTGCCCGGTCCGGTCCAACATCCTCAGGATAACAGCGCATTCCCCCAAAGTCACGCAAATATCGGTTTACATTTTGATAATTCGTCCCAAATGAGGTTTACATTCTGAGTTTTTCTGCCGGAATCTCCATTTTCTGGCGGAACCCATTCTTCCTTTCCAGCATATCCTGAAACGCCGAAGGAAAGGAGGCGCGATTCGTGATTCCCGTTCAGGAATTGATTCAGGTCTTTCACCAAATGATTGGCTGGCCCTATGCCACCCCGGGGGTAAACGGCCCCGGCGGCATTGACTGCTCCGGCGCGTTTGTCTATGCCTACCGGCAGTTTGGTCAAAGCATTTATCACGGTTCCAACCGCATTGCCCGGGTCTTTTGCCACGATTTGCGTCCGGTAACGGACGCAAAGGCCCTGCGGCCCGGCATGGTCATTTTTAAATCCCGCCGGAACACCGATGGTATGAAGGCGGAATACAAGCCCGGCGGCCGTTACTACAACCCGGAATTTCCCCAGGATTTTTATCACATGGGGCTGGTCGCCGGCGTTTCGCCGCTGCAAATCATCAACGCCACCCGGCCCCGGGTGCTTATCAGCAAAGCGTTAAAGGGCTGGACCTACGCCGGGCTGCTGAACGCCGTCAGCTATGATGAGGGCGCTCCCGCTCCCGCCGCGTCCCAGGCGGTGGTTTCCGCCGAAAGCGGCGGCAGCGTGAACCTGCGTTCCAGGCCCCAGGCGGGGGCGGCCATTGTGGTTCGGGTGCCCTTAGGGCAGCTGGTGGACGTTCTGGACAAAACAAACGACGACTGGTGGCATGTGCGCTACCAGTCGTCGGAAGGGTATATGATGAGCCGGTTTTTAAAGCAGATCTGTTAGCCGCCTTTGGGCGGCCTACATGGGTCAAATGCCTGCGGCGATGCCGTCAATCAGCCGCTGCTGCTGGTCCTTCAGCGGCACCTCCGGGTCAAACTGCACCGGTTTGCCCACGGCGATGGTACGCTTGCTGATATGCACCGGATAAAACTTCAGCTTCAGGCCCAGGGTACGCCATGCCATAGGCGCGATCTGCAAAAAGCCCTGGTTCAGCTCCATATAGTGGCTGCCGTAGCCGCTGGGCTGCTGGGGAAAGATAATCAGATGCTCGCCTTTTTTCAAAAACTCAATGCTTTTGCGAAAGGTTTTAATCACCTGCATATCGTGATACACCGGCACGCCGGGCACGGTGCGCATGATCGGCGGCAGCACGGCGGCCCCCAAATAGGGCAGGGTCGCGTTATACAGCCATTCCATTTTGCAGCCGGGCTTCCACCAGTAGTCCTGCCGCACATAGGCGGGCATCTGCCTGGGGTCGGCCACGGCGGCGTTAAACCAGGGGTGGCTTTGATCCTTCAGTTCAAAATGCACGCACATATCCACCGGGCCCATGGCTCCCGCATGGTTCGGACAAAACACGCTGGGCGTGCCGTCAAAGGGCTCGGCCCAGGTGGTTTCCATTTTCGGCGTAAACACCTTCGCCACGCCTCTCAAAATCCGATAGGACCGTTTCATCTCCATCATATCATCCTTCCCCAGGGGCACTGCCCCTGGACCCCAGTCCGCTTCGCGGGGCTTGTGTGGTGTTGGGGGAGCGCATCAGGTGCGTTTTCCAGACACGTAAAACACGCCTGATACCCGCTCGCCGCCAGGGGCAGTGCCCCTGGACCCCGGTCCGCTTCGCGGGGCTTGTGTGGTGTTGGGGGCGCGCATCAGGTACGTTTTTCGGACACGTAAAACGCACCTGATGCGCGCTCGCCGTCATTGGACAACAGGCCCAATGACTCGCTTGCGCTTCGCATTGCCAGAGGCTAGTCGCTTACCGCGGCGTACACGGCGTTATGCACCAGACGGCGCACGCGGTAAATTGCCAGGCTATCCCTGGAAGGGCAGATGCGGTTGGTCAGCAGCACCACATACAGGCCCGTTGTGGGATCCAGGGTAAAGCTGGTGCCGGTAAAGCCCGTATGGCCGATGGTTTCCGGCGGGAACAGGTCGCCTGTATAGCCATTATCGTAATAGGGCAGATAAAAGCCCAATCCACGGCCCTGAGCCAGGCCGGGGGTATGGTTCCGCATGGCCAGGCGCAAAGCGGCGGGACTCAGGTAGCGGCTTCCGTCCGGCAGGCGGCCGTTGGCGCACAGCATCTGCATAAACAGCGCCAGATCGTCCATGTTGGAAAACACGCCCGCGTTGCCGGAAATACCGCCCAAAAACCGGGCGTTTTCATCATGCACCACGCCTTGCAGGCAGCGGCCGTCGTCCTGCATTTCCGTAGCGGCAATGTTGCCGTCCTGAGGCAGATAGCCGGTATGCCGCATACCCAGGGGCCAAAACACCTCCTGGGTTGCCAAATCGCTCAGCGGCATGTCATACAGGCATTCCAGCAGCAGCCCCAGCAGAATATACCCGACGCAGCAATACTGCACCCGGCTGCCGGGTGCAAACAGCAGCGGCACATTCAGCAGCATTTCCGCCGCGTCCTCCGGGGGACGTTTCATCTGCCACAAGTGGATTCCCGTAGGAAAGCCCGCCGTATGGGTCAAAATCTGGGCAAGGGTAATATCGCGCTTATCGTCCGGCGTATCCAGAAAGGTGCCCAGCTTATCCCACAGGCACAGCTTGCCGCTTTCCATGGCCCGCAGGGTCAGCATCCCCACCACCAGCGGCTTGGTAATCGACGCCAGATCATACCGGGTCTGCTCGCTGCACAGGGGCGCGTCGTCGTCAATGGACAGGCGGCCAAAGGCGCGGCGGTACAGCACCCGGTCGTTCTGTCCCACCAGCAGGCTGGCGGCGGTAAAGGCTCCATCCCTGAGTCCCCGGGCGATTACCTGCTCCGCCTGGGAAAAGGACGGCGTATTGCGCATGGCGTGTCCTCCCTTCAGGCCCTGGGCCAGCGCAGAACGGTTACGCCCTGCGACCCGGCCAGACGTTTCAGCAATTTTTTCCTGGGGTTTACCGCCATTTTGTTTGCGCACAGCTCCATCATGGGCGCGTCGCCGCCGCTGTCCCCGTAGGCGAAGGACGCGGCGTAATCCACCTCATCCCCCTGAGCCGCCAGGTATTCCGCCAGACGCAGGGGCTTTTGCACACCGCGGCAGTTTTCCCCCGCCATCAGGCCGGTGTAGCGGTCGTTTTCATCCACATGCATGCGGGTGGCGATGACGCCGTCAATGGGCAGCGCCTGCCGCAGATAGGTCAGGTACAGCTCCGGCGAGGCGGATACCAGCAGCACCGCCGCGCCCTGCTCATGGCAGCGGCGCACCGCCTCCACCCCCTGGGGATACAGCCGGGGAATCAGCTTTTCCCGGCAGAAATCCCGCGCGATTCGGGCCACCTCCGACCGGGTTTTCCCCGCCAGAAAGCCAAGCGCCCGCTGCTTGGACGTACCCGCGTCTGTTAAATGCAGCGCGTAGCTCAGTCCCGCCAGCCCCACCCGCAGCAGCTGGCCAAAGCTGCACAGGCCGCGCTTGTAGGCGTACAGGCAAAAGGGAATCAGCGAATCCCCCGGGCACAGGGTGCCGTCAAAATCAAACAAAGCAAAGGGCTTTTGCAACGCAATGGCCTCCCCCTAACACACAATCGTTACAAGTATAACATGATTCGTCAGGAAACGCCATATGCAAAAAGCCTTCCCCCGCGAATGGGGGAAGGCTCGAAAAAGCCCCTGCTTGGCGGTCTGTGCCTGCGAACAGCGCTTCGCTGGAAAAGTGCCGCGGCGCAAGGCTTATAGGCTCTGTCCCTAAAACCCCGGCAGGAGGCGGTGCCTCCCGCACCTCCACTTTTTGACGACCTGAACCCTTCCAGCCGGTTTTATCCCAGCCGCTTTTCGATCAGCTTGGCCAGCGTATACACATCCCGGTCCATTTCCCGCTGGTTGGGCCCTTCGATCATCACCCGCACCCGGGGCTCGGTGCCGCTGGCCCGTATCACCAGCCGGCCCTTTTCTTTATACTTTTCCTCCAGCTGGGCAATCTGAGCCATAATCACCTCGTCTTGGTCAAAGTCGTACTTGCGGCTGTCCGGCACCTGGGCGGCGTACTGGCTTTGGGGCATCATTTGCATAATGGCCGCCAGACGGCTCAGGGGCTGGCCTGCCTTTACCATGGCGCTGATTACCTGCACGGCGGTCACCAGCCCGTCGCCGGTGGTGTTGTAATCCAGCAAGATCACATGACCGCTTTGCTCGCCCCCCAGGCAGTAGCCGTCCCTGAGCATCTGCTCCAGCACATAGCGATCCCCCACCTTGGTTTTTTCCATTTGAATGCCTTGCTTTTTCAGGGCGATTTCCAAACCCATGTTGCTCATGACGGTAGCCACCACGGTATTCTTCCGCAGGCGGCCCTGACCCTTTAAATACACGGCCAGCATGGCCATTACCTGGTCGCCGTTAATCAGCTGGCCCCGCTCGTCCACCGCCATCAGCCGGTCCGCGTCCCCGTCAAAGGCAAAGCCCACATCCGCCCCCAGTTCCCGTACCAGCTCGCACAGGCGGCGGGGGTGGGTGGACCCGCAGTGGTCGTTGATGTTGGTGCCGTCCGGCTCATGATAATAGCAGCTGACCTGTGCCCCCAGTTCCTTAAACACCAGCGGCGCCACCTCGTAGCTGGCCCCCTGGGCGCAGTCCAGCACCACATGCAGGCCGTCCAGCCGCACATCCGTGGTTTCCTTGACAAAGTCCACATAGCGGCGGGTGGCGTTGCGCTGGCGCACCGGGCGGCCTACCCGTTCCCCGGTGGGCACCTCAAAATCCTCCGGCATGCCGTTTCGCACAATTTCCTCAATACGGTCCTCCACGGCGTCTGGCAGCTTGTAGCCGTTTTTGTCGAAAAACTTGATGCCGTTATACTCCACCGTGTTGTGGCTGGCGCTAATCACCGCGCCAGCGTCCGCCTCATAGTACCGGGTCAGGTACGCAATGGCGGGGGTGGGCAGCACCTCCGCCAGCACCGCCCGCGCCCCTACGCTGCAAATGCCCGCCACCAGAGCGCTTTCCAGCATTTCGCCGGAGATACGGGTATCCCGGCCCACCAGAATGGTCGGCCGGTGTACGTCGCTGGCCAGCACATACGCGCTGGCCTGTCCCAGGCGAAAGGCCAGGTCGCAGGTCAGTTCCAGATTGGCGATGCCCCGCACGCCGTCGGTCCCAAATAATCGTGCCATGGAAAAACCTCCTTTTTGTCGAATAACATTATAAAATGTCTTATTTTTGAGAGAAAGGATGGGGCGACTATGCCGCCCCCCAGACTGCCGAAAACATTCCTACAGTCCTTCGTCAGAAAAGATCGCCGGTTGGCGAGCTTTTTTTGACGGCCTGGTGGGGCGGCTATGCCGCCCCACCAGGCTTACTTACGGGTCAGCGTTTCCCAGCGCTTGGGACCGGTGGACACCATGCGGATCGGCACCTCCACCTGCTTCTCCAAAAATTCCACATACAGGCGGCAATTTTCGGGCAGCTTTTCCCATTCGGTAATGCCCCGCACATCGCTCTTCCAGCCGGGCAGCATGGTATATACGGGCTTGCAGCGCATCAGCGTGGGGGTGGAGGGGAAGTCGGTAATGATCTTGCCGTCCACCTCATAAGCGGTGCATACGGGAATTTCGTCCAGATAGCCCAGCACGTCCAGGTTGGTCAGCACGCATTCGGTAGCGCCCTGCACCATGCAGCCGTAGCGGGTAGCCACCGCGTCAAACCAGCCTACCCGGCGGGGACGGCCGGTGGTCGCGCCGTATTCGCCCGCGTCGCCGCCACGGTCACGCAGCTCCTTGGCCGCGTCGCCAAACAGCTCGGTGGTGAAGGGGCCGGCGCCCACGCAGCTGGAGTATGCCTTGGTTACGCAGAAAATATCCGTCATGGCGCTGACGGGCACGCCCGCGCCCACGGTGCCAAAGCCCGCCAGCGGCGAGGAGGACGTGGTATAGGGGTAGATGCCGTGATCCGGATCCCGCAGGGTGCCCAGCTGGCCTTCCAGCAGCACGGTTTTGCCCTCCTTCAGGGCCTTGTGCAAAAACAGGGTGGTGTCGATGACCATGGGCCGGATGCGTTCGCCCAGCGCCTTTACATGGGCCAGCAGCTTTTCCAGGTCGATGGGCTCCTTGCCATACAGATTTTTCAGGGTCACGTTCTTTTGCTCCACAGCGCTGCCCAGACGCTGACGCAGAATTTCGTCGTCATAGATCTGGCATACCTGAATGCCGATTTTTAAATACTTATCGCCATAGAAGGGGGCGATGCCGCTCTTGGTGGAGCCAAAGCTGGCTTTGCCCAGGCGCTCCTCCTCGTAGGTATCAAAAGCCACATGGTAGGGCAGCATCACCTGGGCCCGGTCGGAAATATACAGCTTGGGGGCGGGCACGCCGCGCTCCACAATGCCGTCGTACTCCTTCAGCAGCTTTTCAATATCCAGGGCCACGCCGGGGCCGATCACATTGGCGATGTTCTGATGAAAAACGCCGGAGGGCAGCAGATGCAGCGCGAATTTGCCGTATTCGTTGATAATGGTGTGACCCGCGTTGGCGCCGCCCTGGAAGCGAACGACCACGTCGCTGGTTTCCGCCAGTACGTCGGTAATTTTACCCTTGCCCTCGTCGCCCCAGTTTGCGCCTACGATGGTTCGTACCATGTTGAAAGTCCCCTTTCCATTTCCCAAATCAGATATGGGGGTGCAAATGACCCACGTTCCTTTATACTATACCCCGGTGGGAATGTCAATGGTTCCACGAATCTTTTTTTCACATCCAAATAAAACGATCGGAATTTTGCTATTGCCCCTTCAGATATTCAAACACCTTTTGGGCCACGGGCGCGGCCACGCTGCCGCCGCTGCCGCCCTCCTCCACCATCACGCACACGGCGTAGGGCAGCGCGTCGCTGTCGATGTAGCCGGTAAACCAGGCGTGGGTTACGGCCCGGCCGTTTACATTGCCCTCGGCGCTGCCGGTTTTACCGGCAATGGTCAGCCCGTCTACCCGGGCCCGGGTGCCGGTGCCGTTTTGCACCACGTCCTTCATATAGCCCTGAATGACGCTGGCAACCTCGGCGGTGCAGGCGGTGCGGTATACCTTTTGCGCATAGCGCAGGCGCACGGTTCCGCTGGGGCTTTCCACACGGGTCAGCAGCCGGGGTTCCATCATGACCCCATTGTTGGCAATGGCGGCGGAGATCATGCACATATGCAGGGGGGTCGCCGCCACCTGGCTTTGCCCCGCGCCGCTCCAGGCAATTTCCAGATTGGTGCGGTTCTGGGTGGGGTACACGCTGTTTTCCACCACAAGATCCCGAAACAGAAAATTATCGTTAAAGCCAAAGCTCTCCGCCGTTTTGCGCAGGGCGCTGTCGCCCACCAGCAGGGCGGTTTGGGCAAACACATTGTTGCAGCTGACCCGGAAGGCCCTGGCCAGGCTTAGTTCCCCATGCTGGCTGTTGCCGTAGTCGGTAATGGTGCGCCCGTCTACCTGGGTGGCCCCGGTGCAGGTAAATATCCGGGTTTGCACGTCCGACAGGTTTTTCAGCGCCGCCGCCGCGGTTACAATCTTAAAGGTGGAGCCTGGAGGCAGGGTGCTTTGCAGCGCCCGGTTCCAGAAGGGGTGGGTGGTGGAATTTCGGATTTCGTCCGTGATGTTCATGGGGTCGTACACCGGCAGGCTGACCAGCGCCAGCACCTCGCCGGTTTTGTAATTCATCATCACCACCGCGCCGCATTTGGTGCGGGTTTTGGAATCCGACCGCCACTGGTTGACGATATAGGTGCACAGCTTACTGTCCACCGTTACGGTAATGTTGTCGCCATGGCGGGTCTGCCCGCTGAGCAGGTCCGTCACCCGTTCGGACAGGCTGGTTTCAAAGCCCAGCAGATAATTGGCCTGAAAGGAATCCAGCCCGTTGGCCACATTGCCGTCGGTATCGCCAATCAGATGCACCAGGCTGCTGCGGGCCCATACGTCGCTTTGATAGGTGCGGTTGCCGTCGCTGTCGGTGGAGGCGATGGTGACGCCGTTGCGGTCGTAAATATCCCCGGGAATCACGCTGCTTTTGGCGCTGCGGTAGCGGGTATTGCGGGCGCTGGACACCCACCGGCTGCCATAGGAGGACACGGAGTACACGCCGTACCCCGCCGCCGTCAGCAGCAGCGCAATGGTAAACAGGGTCAGCAAACGAAAGCGAAGCCGCTGCTGCTTCATACCCTCACTCCTCGTCCGCACGTTCCAGCAGGCTTTCCTCCTGCAGCGTGCGGCTGATATCGTAATCGTAGCTTAAATCGTCCTGGGTTACGCTGCTGACCCCCTGCATCAGGCCAATCAGCCCCATGCAGCTGACCAGGGACGTGCCGCCATAGCTGACAAAGGGCATGGTAACGCCGGTCAGCGGAATCAGCTTCAGCACGCCGCCGATGATGACAAAGGTCTGGATGCCCAGCATCACCGTAGCCCCCATGGCCAGCAGGGCGTGAAAGCTGTGCCGGGCGTTCTGGGCGATAAACGCGCCCCGCAGAATCAGTATCACATACATCAGCAGCACCAGCGCCCCAAACAGCACGCCAAACTGCTCGCAAATCACGGCAAAGATGCAGTCGGTAAAATACACGGGTATCACCCGGGGCGATCCCAGACCCAGCCCCAGGCCGAACAGCCCGCCGGAGGCAATGGCCATCAGCGCCTGCACAATCTGGTAGCCGCTGGTTTCCGAATACATCCAGGGGTTGCGCCAGACGGCCACACGCTTCTTCACATGGGCAAACATCTGGTAGCCCAGCACCGCCGCGCCAGCGCCGCCCAGCAGCCCCACCCCGGTCAGAGGCAGGTTGCCGGTGGAGGCGTAAAACAGGCACAGGGCGGTGATGTAATAAATCAGCGCCGTGCCCAGGTCCTTTTGCAGCATCAGCACCAGCAGGCAAAACAGGGCGAACAGCAGCCAGGGCCAGAAGCGGCGGCGGCTCATGTACCAGCTGAGCACCAGCAGCAGGGCGATTTTCACCACCTCGCTGGGCTGCAGAGAGGTGCCGCCAATGCGAATCCAGTTGGTGGCGCCGTTTTGCTCGGTGCCGATGGCCAGGGGCAGGGCAATCAGCGCCGCCGCGCCAAGCATGACCACTTTGATTAAAAATTTCCAGTTTTTGATGTAGCGCACCAGCAGGATGCAGCACAGCATCGCCAAAATGCCCACGCCGTAATACATGGCCTGCTGAATGCCGCGGCTGGTGCCCGCCCCCCGGTCGGTGGAATACAGCACCAGCACCCCCAGGGCGCACAAAAAGTTGGCGATGGCCAATAGCAGCTTATCCGCGGGGAAAAAGCGGGGCAGCCACATGGTGGCAATATAAATCATCACCGGCACGGCCACGGCCAGGGCAAAGCCCTGCCATTGCAGCTGGTCCTGCAGAGCAATCAGCAAAAACGCGCTGAAATAAAACAGCATGATGGCCGATACCAGCATCCGGTCCGGGCGGCGGCGTTTGCGCGCCCTGCTTTTTTCAGAAGCATAGGCCTGATAACGCTTGCTCATTGGCCACCTCCAAAATACCGGTCCCAGAATTTTCGCTTGGCCTCGGCGGCTTCGTCATGGCCCACATAGGCGCTGCGGGGCAGGGAAGCGGCCGCGTCGGTCATATCCTCGTCGTCCGCCCAGGGGTTGGGGGCGTAAGGCCAGTCTGTATCCTCCTCCGGCTGCTCCTCCACATCGGGAATGGATGGCGGGGCAGCAGCCGGGTCAGGCTCCCGCTCCGCCGGGGCAGGCGCAAGGTCCTCCTCCTGCATGGGAAGCTCCGGCGCGCTTTCCCCTGCCGGACGCATGAAAATGCTGTCGTCCCGCACCGGCGGGGACTCCGGCTGGGCCTGTTGGGCCTGCCGCTGCTGCATGGCCGCCTGCTGCATGGCGTATTGCTGCATCAGCCATTGCTGCTGAAGCAGCATCTGCCGCATCATCTGGGCGTTTTCATCCTCCGCCGGGGCGGTTTGATCCGGCTGGGGCTGTGCGTCATGCACAGACACATAGCGGGCCCGGCCCACGCTTTCAAACCCGGCGAACAGCCGCAGGCGCAATTCCACGTCCCCTACCAGCAGATAGGACCCATGGGCCATATACAGCGGCTGACGGCGAGTCGCGCCTGTTCCGTCCACATCCGTCTGATTTTTTCCAAAGGGTTCCACCCGCAGACCAACGCCTTCGTCAAAGCGGAACCACAGGTGTTTCCGGGCGATTCCCGGAAGGGGCAGACAAATATCGTTGGTGCGCAGCGCGCCCAGGGTGCCTTCCCACGGTACGGGAAAAACGGCCCCCCGCTTCAGCGGGCCGCCGTCGTTCATCACCACCATTTCACCCACATAACCCGCATCGGGCAGCAGGCGCAGGCGTTTTTTCATCTGTCGTTTATCCCTGCGGTACCAGCGCCAGCTGCGCCAGGCAATCAGCACCATCAGGAACAAAAACCAATACCGGGCCCCCTGGGCCACCACCTCATAAATCTGACTGGGCAATACCTTCCTCCTTCAGGGCAAGGCCCTGGGCGGGACTGCGGCCCCGCGGGCCGCAGAGGTTGGGCTAGGGTGTATGGCGCAGGGTCATCGCTTTTTCTGGACACAGAAAAACCAATGACCCCGCGTTCGCCGCTTCCGGCCGCCGGAGGGCGACAGGCCCTCCGGCTGGCGGGCGCGTTGCTTCTTCAATGAAGAATGAAAAAACAAGGAACAGGGATTGCCATCCCAAGACTGCTGAAAAACGCCTATATGAAAACGCTCGACCACGAACATGGCTGCGCTGGTTCGCAGAAAATGCGTTACGCTGCAAGGCTTAGGGGTTCCGTCCCTAAAACCCCGGCAGGAGGCAGCGCCTCCTGCACCTCCACTTTTTGAACAACCTGAAGGCTTCCCATCCCTTTGCTTGAGCGGTATGCGCCAGGCAAATGGAATTTCTGTGTCCGGAAATTCCATTTGTTCTGCGCCAACCGGCACAACCCACCCCTCCGCGAAGCGGTCCAGAAGGGGGCCCTGCCCCTGCTAGTCGGCGTCCTCGCGGCGGGCTTCTTCCAGCGATTTTTCCAGCTTGCGCTTTACACGCTGCAGGGCGTTGTCAATGCTCTTGACATGACGGCCCAGCTTATCGGCGATTTCCTGATAGCTTTTGCCGTCCAGATAGGCGTTCAGCACCTCCTGCTCCAGGGAGCTGAGCACCTGGTCCGCCCGGTCCCGAATGGACAAAAGGTTCTCCCGGCCGATGATCAGCTCCTCCGGGTTCTGGGCGTGGCCTTCCACAATCACATCCATCAGGGTGCGGTCGCTTTCCTCGTCGTAAATGGGCTTGTTCAGGGATACATAGGAATTGAGGGGCACATGCTTTTGCCGCGTGGCGGTTTTGATGGCGGTAATAATCTGCCGGGTGATGCACAGCTCCGCAAAGGCGCGGAAGCTGCTGAGCCGCTCCGGCTGGTAATCCCGGATGGCCTTGAACAGGCCGATCATGCCTTCCTGCACAATGTCCTCGTGATCCGCCCCGATCAGAAAATAGCTGCGCGCTTTGGACCGCACAAAATTTTTGTACTTGCCAAGCAGGTATTCCACCGCCAGGGTGTCCCCCTGATGGGCCAGCCCCACAACCTCCTCGTCCGGCATCTGGGCAAAACGCTTGTATAATTCATCCTGCCAGTCGGAATCCACCGGGGTTTCCTCGGGCAGTTCATCCTCCAGCAGTTCGTTTTCATCATTCGGTTCGGTCATGGGGCTCACCTCCCTTTATTTTTGACGTCGTAACTGGTCCAGCACAGCGTACTGCTCCCGGGTCAGGGCGGCGGACAGGGTGCTGCGGCTTTCCGCCGCCGGGGCCTGATGCCTGTCCCGCCCGGCGGCACGAACCTGGTTCATTTCGCGCCATAATTCCCGGGCGCTCAGCCGGGTAGCGCCCCGGCCCAAAATCAGGGTCTGCTCAATGCCGTCGCTGGTGGCTACCCGCGCCTCGCGGTAGCGGGGCAGCAGCTGGCACATGCGTTCAATGTAATGGTCGGCGGTTTCACCGTGGCGGGTGTATACAACGGTCAGCGCCTCCCTCTCCTCCACGCTGCGCAGGGGCCGGTCCGCCTTGTAGCCGTCAAAGATCAGCCATATCTCCTGACCCGTGTAGCCCGCGTAGTCCTGAAGCAGGTGTATCAGCCGGTCACGGCATTCATCCAAAGGCCAGTTTTCCCGGTTGGCCTCGGGCCATGCGCCGATGATGTTGTAGCCGTCCACATACAATAGGGGCTTCATGGCTTAACGGGAGCGCATGACGGCGTACATCAGAATGCCCGCCGCAACGCTGGCGTTCAGGCTGTCCACATGGCCGCGAATGGGCAGGGACACGGTTTTGTCGCAGGCCTCCAGCACCCGGCGGCCCACGCCTTCGCCCTCCGCGCCGATGACCAGCGCCACACCGCCGGAAAAGTCCACATCCGCATAGTCCTCACCGTCCATATCAGCGGCGTAGGCCCAGATGTTTCGCGCCTGCAATTTGGCAATGGCAGCGGTCAGGTTGGTTACCCGGGCCACAGGCAGATACTCCACCGCACCCGCGCTGGCCTTGACGGCGGCGGGGGTCAGACCAACGGCCCGGCGCTCCTGCACAATCACGCCGTGAGCGCCAGCGCATTCCGCGCTGCGGATGATGGCCCCCAGGTTGTGGGGATCGGTAATGCCGTCCAGCAAAATCAGGAAGGGCGCTTCGCCCTTTTCCTCCGCTTTGGCCAGCATGTCCTCCACCGTGGAGTACTGATAAGCGGACGCGAACGCCAGCATACCCTGATGGCTGCGGGTAATGGCGTCCAGCCGGGCGCGGTCCACCTCCTGCACGGGAATGTGCTGTTCCCTGGCCATTTGCACAATTTCACGGGCGGAGCCGCTCAATTCGCCCCGGGCCACCAGCAGCTTTTCAATATCCCGGCCGCTCTTGAGGGCCTCTCGGATGGGGTTGCGGCCCGCCAGCAGGTTTTCAGCGGGAACGCTTTCCTCCTCGAATACGGGCTTGGGGGCGATGGCAGGGGCGGGAGCCTGGTAACGGAAGCTCTCGTAGCCGCGGTCCGCCTTGCGCGCAGGCGCGTCAAAGCCGGAACGGTTTTGGGGGCCGCGGCTGCCGGGGCCAAAATCATGGCTGCGCACATCCCGGTTGGGGCGCTGCACATAGGGACGTTTTTCCTCATAATCACGGCCGCCCTTGCGGTCGTCATAGCGGGGCTTCGGCTTGCCGCCGTCGTAGCGGGGCTTGTCGCCGTAGGGGCGTTTGCCCTGATACCCGGATTTGCCGCCATAGGCGGGCTTCTCTCCATAGGGCTTGTCCCCATAGGGGCGCTTTCCCTGATACCCGCCGCCGCTGGCAGACGCGTACCTGCCGCCCCGGCCCGCCGGGCGCTTGTTGTCCTTTTGGCCGCGGTAATGGCTGCCCTCATCGTCAAAGCCGCCCCGGGCAAAAGCCTGAGCCCGCTTTTCCTGACGGGTTTTGTTTTCAAAATCCTTATAAAACGCCATGTGAATCTTCCTTCCTTCTATACGTTCAGTCAAATTCCTTCCGACTGTAAAAAAGCGTCCCGCTTTTCGCGAATCTGCCGAGCCTGTCCGCAGGACTTGGCCCCCTCCGGGCAAGCGCCCCGCAGGCAGCCCGGGCCGGCGTCCCGGAACATGGCCGGGGCCGCCTTACAGCACTGCTCAAACATGCTTTGCGCCATCCGGCGAATTTCCCACTGGGCGCGGTTGCACATGCGCAGGCTGAAGAAATGCCGCAGTTCCCGGGCGTTCATGGTAAACAGGATGCGGGTTTCGCAGGCGTTGGGCAGCACAAAGCGCGCGTCCTCGTTGCTGCTTTCCCCCGCGTCGCCCAGGCGCTTCTGCCAGGCTTCGTACCAGGCTTGCATCTGCGCCATCTGGTCCTCGTACTCGGCCACGGCCTCCTGGCCCAGACGAGTGACGGCAGGCGGCACAATATAGCCAAAGCCGCCCGCGTAGCTGACATAGCGCTGGCTTTGCACGCTGAAGCTGGCAATGCGGTGCCGGGTCAGCTGGGCCAGCAGCACCCGGCTGACGCCCTCGGCCAAAAAGGTAAAGCTGACATGCTCCATCACGCTTTCATGACCCATGGCCATGATTTTTTCCACAAAGCCGCGCTGCTCCTTTTCGCTGACCAGCCGGAGCAAATCGTCCACATCGCCCCCCGCGTAGCACAGCCGGGCCCCCAGCGCGGTCAGGGCCTCCGGGTCCGCGGTATGGCGCACCAGCGTTACCCGCTGTTCCCGCCTAGGCATTCGGGCTTCCCCCTTTCGGAATGGTCATTTCAAACAGCTGCAAAATCCGCTCCTCCTGCCCGGTCAGGTACAGGTAGCCCAGCAGGGCCTCCAACCCGGTCGCGCGGCTGTAGGCCACAGGGTCCTGATTTTTGGGCGCGTTGTGCCGGGCGTGAGCGTTTTGCCCCCGGCGAAACACGTCGCTTTCCTCTGGGGTCAGGCAAGGCTCCACCAGCGCCGCCGCCTGCGCCTGGGCCCCGGCGTTTACCCGGGCCACCGCCTGCCTGTGCAGCGCGTTTACATGCGCCTGGCTCAGCAGCAGCCGCTGCCGTACCAGCAGGTCCCACACGGTGTCCCCCACAAAGGCCAGGGACAGCGGGTTTTTCATCCGGGCCTGCTCCGGGGCAAGCGGCTTGGGAAGGATGGCCATGCTTGGTTCCGCCTTTCACAGATGTTTCGCCAATGTTATAATAGCACGGAAGGCCCGCCACTTCAAGCGGGAAAGAAAAACAGCCCGGCCGATGCGAAAGCCGGGCTGCAGCGTCTTTATCCACGAGCCTTTGCAATGGCCCGGGCCCGCTCAATCAGGATGGCGGCCAAATCGCCCTCCACCCGTTCCGGCGCCTTTCCCTTTTCAAAAATAGCGCCTACGGCATAACTGCTGCCCTGACCGCCCTGGGCGCCGCCCGCCGCGCTGAGCCCGCCGCCTGCCAGACCGATGTCCGCCTCCCGGGCCTCGCCGGGGCCGTTGACCACGCAGCCCATCACCGCCACGGTCAGGGGCACGCGAATATCCGCCAGTTCCTTTTCCACCCGGGCGGCAATGGCGGCCACGTCAATGCCGGTGCGTCCGCAGGTAGGGCAGGCCACCACGTTAACATAGCCCTTGCGCAGGCCCACCGCCCGCAGAATATCAATGGCCGCCTGGGCCTCGGGAATGGGGCTGCCGGTCAGGGACACGCGCACGGTGTCGCCAATGCCCTGCAGCAGCAGCGCGCCAATGCCAATGGCGCTTTTGATATTGCCCGCGCCGGGCAGGCCCGCCTCGGTTACGCCCACATGCAGGGGATAATCCGTTTCCCTGGCGGCCAGCTCATAGGCGGCCACGGTCAGGGGCACGTCGCTGGCCTTCAGGGACAGCACAATGTCGTGAAAGCCCGCCTGTTCCAGCAGCCGGGCATGGCCCAGGGCGCTGTCCACCATGCCCCGGGGGGTTACGCCGCCCTCCCGGCGCAGAATGTCCTTTTCAATGCTGCCGGAGTTTACGCCGATGCGAATGGGCACATGGTGCGCTCTGGCGCAGTCCGCCACCCGGCGCACCTCCGCCGTGGAGCCGATATTGCCCGGGTTGATGCGCACCTTGGCGATGCCCTGCTCCATGGCGGCCACCGCCAGATCGGCCCGGAAATGAATATCCGCCACCAGCGGCACAGGGGACGCGCTGATAATGGCGGGCAGGGCCTGCACACATTTTTCGTCGTATACGGACAGGCGTACAATATCGCACCCCGCCTGAGCCAACGCCTTAATCTGGGCGATGGTGGCGGCGCTGTCGCGGGTATCGGTATTGGTCATGCTCTGCACGGTCACCGGCGCGCCGCCGCCGATGGGCACGTCCCCAATGGAAAAGGCGCGGGATTTGCGCATAAGGACAAGCCTCCTTGTGAAATGTTCGTCTGGTATTATACCATGAAAAAAGGGGGAAAGCCAGAATTCGGCTTTCCCGTTAATCCTCCCCGGCGTAATAAACAGCGTCGGGATAAATGCCGTCGGCCTGCCGCTGGGGCAGCGTGGTCCAGTCCTCCGGGGTTTCCTGCCCGGACTGGGCGCGCAAATCCAGCTCCTGCCGGTCGTAGACAAACAGCAGGCTGCGGCAGGTCTGTCTGCGGTTGGGCATATAATAGGCCCAGGCCGCTTCCTGGCTCAAAGCGCCGCGCACCCATTGGGCCGCCTGCTCCGGGGTGGCGATTTCGCTGCCGGCCGGCTGTATCACGACGTAGTCCTGCCCGTCTGTTTCCATCTGGGCGACGGTGCGGTCATAGGTTTGCCGGACGACCACCGCCTTGTCCGTATTGACAAAGCCGCCCGTCAGATACTCCCGCAGATCATCCCCCTTATCACCGGCCACGGCGGACAGCAGATGCCGGTCCGTATCGTAAATATTGACGGTTTGATAGAAATAGCGGTCGTTTTCCTCATAGCGGCCGGTAACAGCCATGCGCAGAATGGGCGTTTTCTGCATATCCTCCAGAGTGCGGCTGCACAGGTCGGCCCGCAGGGCTTCCAGCCACACCTGCATCTGCCGCCCATCCCCGGCCGTCGCGGTTTGATAATTCAGCAGGCCAAACCGGCGAAAGTATTCCATCTTGTCCACCCCGTAGTTGGGGCACTGGTCATACAGGGTGATCGCCTCTATACGCCCGGGCTGGTCCATCATCAGGCCCCGCATGTAGGACAGGCGGTAGTCGTCGCTTTCCACAACGGCTTTGATATAGGGCTGGGCCTGGGTGCGGATGGTATCGTTGGGGTAACGGCGGCGGACGGTCTTGCCGTCCAGCTGGCAGGTGACGGTGAGCATGCTTTCCGACAGCCAGCGCCCCTCGCGCATCAGGCCCGCGGGCATGGCCGTTACCTCGTCCCGCATCAGGGCGGCCCAGGCGTAGGCCGCGTCCAGCGCCCGATCATCCTTCAGGGTAATCTCTATGTCATTGCCATCGCCTGTACCGCAATAGGTAATGGCGGTTACCTGCCCGCGCCCGGGCAGATAGCCGTCATAGCCCATCAGGTCAAAGTGCAAAGCTCCAAGGCCCGCCAGCAGCACGGCCACGGTGGCGGCGCCGATGTACCAGCGGCGGCAGCTGCCCTTTACCCCCAGCAGAAACAGCGCCTGGCTGGCCCACCAGATGGCGGCGGCCCCCAGGGCCATGCCCAGCAGCAGGGCCCATTCGCTGTCCGGAAAGGTATACAGGCTCAGCGTTCCCGTCAGGCTGCCACCCGCCAAAGCCATGACGGCGCCCGCCGCGTCATGCAGCCAGCGAAAAGCCAACGGGCGGCCCGCCGCCTCCACCGGGCGGGTCCGGTACAGCCCCAGCGCCGCCGCCAGAAACAGCGCCGCCGCGGCGGCTCCCGGCAGCCAGCGGAAGGTTTCCGGGCTGACCAGTCCTTTATACAGGGTCACGGCGGGAGAGTAGGTTTTCAGCCAGTCGTTGGTATTCAGCATGGTTTGCAGGTAGCGGCAGGCCAGCTGCTGCCACAGGTACTGGGTGGCCTCCACGCAGGCGGCCAGCAGGCCGCCCATCAGCAGTGCCGTCCACACTGTGCCCGCCATGGCGCAGGCCAGCGCGCCCACGGCAAAGCCATACAAGTTCGTCAGCAGCACGGCGGCAAACCGGATAAGGGCGCGGGGCCAGTCCACATAGGACAGCAGCCCATTCATGGCCATGGCCCCTGCCCAGGCCGCCAGCGACAGGGCCACAGGCGCAAGGCCATACAGCAGGTAGCAGACCGACCGCCGGGCAAAATCCTTTATCCGGGTATCCGGCAGAGCCGCCACCAGCATGTTTTGCCTGCGGCTGAACAGATGGCGAAACAGCAGCGCGGCGCACAAAAACCCCAGTCCCGCGTAAAAGACGGCTAAAGGCTCCGCGGTCAGGGTCAGAAAAAAGGAATCTTCATTTACGCTGGCGCGAACATTGTACAACTGCCGCAGGGCGTCGGGACTGGTGTCGCCGGGGGCCGGGCAGTCAATCGGGTAGGACATGCAGCCGTAGGGCAGCGCGAAGAAGGCGGCCAGAAACACAACCACCGCCAGGTAAGCGAACCTGTGCATCAAAAAGCGGGTGGGATGCAGGTACTTACTGCCCATAGCCATGCTCCTCCATTTCCAGAATAAAAACCTCCTCCAGCGACAGGGGCAGAAACTCCTCAAAAACCGGCGCAAAGGGCGCAAGCGCCTGCCGGGTCTGCTGGCGGCCGCCCCGCAGGGTCAGCACCCACAGCCTTCCCTGACGCTGCACACGCAGGGGACGCAGCGGGGCGAAATCCTCCTCCGTCGCCTCCTGAGCGGGCACCAGCTGCACCTTATGCACATTTTCCAGCAGAGTATCCAGATCGCCGGTGCGCACCAGTCTGCCCTGATGCAAAAAGCCCACCGTGTCGCAGATATCCTCCATCTCCTGTTGGTTATGGCCCGCCAGCACGGTAATCAATCCCCGGTCGCAGGTTTCCTGACGGATGACCTTTTTGAAGTTTTCCCGCATGACCGGGTCCAGCCCGTCAAAGGTTTCGTCGCACAGCAGCGCGTCCGGGTTGCGGGCCAGCCCCAGGCAGATTTGCGCCCGCTTCTGCGTTCCCTTGGAAAAGCCGGAAATCCGCTCGTCCATGGGCAGGTTAAAACGCTGGCACAGGGCCTGCAGCTTCTGCGGGTCGTGGGTGAGATAATAGGCCCGCTGCATCCGCCCCATTTCCGCCAGGGTGGCGTTGGTCAAAAAGGCGGGATCGTCGCTGAGATAGCAGACGGATTCCTTCACAAAGGAGGTTTCATAAACCGGAACCCCGTCCAGCAGGGCCTTCCCCCCGTCCGGCTTTAATATACCGCTCAGGATTCTGAGCAGGGTGGATTTGCCCGCGCCGTTGGTGCCCAGCAGGCCGAAAATATGCCCGTTTTCCAGGGTCAGGTTCACGTCCTTCAGGGCGATTTTCAGCCCGTAATTCTTGGTAACGTTTACGGCGGTCAGCAATGTGTCCTTCCTCCTTGCAGGCGCGGATACCCCTCGGCCTTTTAAACGGTGCCGGGGGAACGCTCAACGCCGCCGCGCCAATAGGATGATCCTATCATTCCGGAGCAGGCCTGTCAATCCTTCACGGCCCATCGCCGCGCAAAGCAAAAGCCGGAGGGGAACACGTCCCTTCCGGCTGAATATGTCACGCCTGCGCCGCGCCGTGGGTTCGCAGCAGCACATGATGGGCCTGCCCATCGTCATCGAGCCCAGGATTCATGGCCCGCAGGCTGTCGCAGCTGACCCGGTACCGCTTGGCGATGTCCCACAGGCTTTCCCCGGGCTGGCTGAAATACAGCAGGATTCCCGGCTCCGGCGCGTCCGCGGGCTGGGCGCTGACCCGGGTCACCAGCGGCTCCCGGCCCAGCTGCACGTCAAAATCGTCCAGATGCAGAATATACTTGACCTCCACCCGGTCGCTGGTAATGGCGCTGGGGTCCACGTTGGACGCGGTCAGCGTCAGGCTGTCCGGCTGCGCCGTGTCCGCCGCGAAGCTCATGCGGAAGGGCTCCTCGCTCTGCCAGGTCTGGGGTACCGGGGTATCGTCGGTCATGTACAGCAGGGTTACCTCCATCATGCCCTCTACGGTCAGCTTGCCGTTTTGGCGGGCAGCGTCTGTCATCACCGGCCTGATGGAGGCCCTGAGCGGTGTGCGCACCGGGGGCTGCCCGTCCAGCAGCAGCGTCATTTTGCCGCTTTCCGCCGTATGCAGCTGTTTGTGGCTCAGGGCGCGGCTCACGTTTTGTTTCTCCAGAGTCAGCGCGTCGCCCTGGGTGGTATAGGCGTCCAGCAGCAGGCACACGTCCTTCTGGCGGGTGGCATGGGCGCTGATTCCCAGCAGCACCTCCGCCCGCAGGGTGCGCGCCCCCTCCTCCGCCCCTTCCTGGGACAAAACCGCCACATCCTTTACCTGCACGGACACGCACAGCGCGTCGCCCCCCTCGCCGGGCAGGGACAGGGTTTCCTCAAAGGGAATGGTATGCCGGGTCAGCACCAGAGGCCGCTGGGGCATGGTGCTCAGGTGGGTTACCTCCAGCTGGATGTTGCCGGAAACGGTCACCCGGTCCTCGCCGCCCATCACGTCCTGCACCGTGGCAATAGCCGTGGCGTACAGGGTATCGGTAATCTGCAAAACGTCTCCCAGGTCGCATTCATCCCGAATCAGCACATCCTGCTGGCCCTGGGCCACCGTCTGGCAGCCGGACAGGGTTTCGGTTTTCAGCATCAGGCCGTCCATGCCCCGCACGCCGGTTACCACGGATACGGGCTCGTCCGTGAGTACCCGTGCCTGGGCCCGCAAAATGGCCATCAGGTGCAGCCGTCCGCCCTGGGCCGCGGCCTCCACATGCTCCACCATCAGACTGACCGGGGCGGTCATGCCCTCCCGGGCGGCTTCCATCTCCATGGGGTGGCTGAATTCCGCCGAGGCTTCCAGGGCGCTGACCCGGGTGGGGTCCCCCTGGGTATACAGCACATGAAAGGTAACCTTGCCATCCGCAGTCACCCTCCCATCCTCCACCCGGCTCTGATCCAGCACCGCCATAGCCTCGCTGAGCAATACGTTGGTTTCCTCCCGCAGGCCGCCGGGAAGGGCGATCTCCCCCTCCACCACAGCCTGGCTGAGCACATCCCCCACAAAACGCTGTAGCGCCAGTTCTTCCTGCAAAATCTCCGGCTTTGCCGCTGCTTGTTCCATATCGTCACAACTCCTCCCAAGCGCTTTGTGAAAAGGGTATGCGCCGTGGGCGGCAGGTATGATGATTTAGCGATTCCTTTGCTGATAGCTTTCCCCCCAGGTCTGCATGGCCCCCAAAACCGGCGCCAGGCTGCGGCCCAGCTCCGTCAGGGAATACTCCACCCGGGGCGGCACCTCGGCGTAAACCCTGCGGCTGACCAGACCTTTTCCCTCCATATCCCGCAGCTGGGCGGTAAGCACCTTCTGGGTGACATGGCCAATGGATTTTTTCAGTTCGCCAAAGCGCTTGGTGCCGGGCATCAAATCCCTGAGGATCAGCACCTTCCATTTATCGCCGATCAGGGCCAGGGTGGTTTCCACCGGGCAGGCGGGACAGTCCGTCATCATCAAAAAGCGCCTCCTGTATGTTTTTTCAAAAAAAAGCATAGCACAAATTCCTTGTATTGTCCAATGGTATCATTTTGGTAACTACAGCACAATATTGTGCTTACTTTACAAAAGAAACCATTCGTTTTATGCTGAATATGCCCTGAGGGGCGCACAAAAACTTTGGAGGATCTGAAGCAATGAAAATGGCAGTTGTATGCGCGAATGGTAAAGAAGGCAAGCTGGTGGTGAAGGAAGCCCTGTCCCGCGGACTGGACGTAACCGCCGTGGTGCGGGAACAGAACCAGTCCGGCGCAAAGCAGGCGATTGTAAAGGACCTGTTTGCCCTGACCCGGGACGACCTGAAGGGCTTTGACGTGGTGGCAGACGCCTTTGGCGCCTGGACGGCGGATACCATCGGCGGCATTCCCAAAGCGGTGGAACACCTGTGCGACCTGCTGGCCGGTACCCAGACCCGGCTGCTGGTGGTTGGCGGCGCTGGCAGCCTGTATGTGAACCCTCAGCACACCGCCTGCGTAGCTGACGGCCCCGATTTTCCCGACGCGTTCAAGCCGCTGGCGGCGGCTCACGACCAGGCGCTGAACCTGCTGCGGACCCGCAGGGACGTTAACTGGACCTACATCAGCCCGGCGGCGGACTTTCAGGCGGAGGGCGTCCGCACCGGCGCTTACCGGCTGGGCGGCGAGGAGCTGATCCTGAACAGCCGCGGCGAAAGCGTTATCAGCTACGCGGACTACGCTATCGCCCTAGTGGACGAGGCCGTTTCCGGCCAGCACGCGGGCCAGCGCATCAGCGTGGTCAGCTGTTAAAAATCCGTTTGTCCCGCAGGGAAAAACGCCCTGCGGGACGAATGCTTCTGCCAGACAAGGAGGCGATGGCTATGACCCAGCCGGAACGCAGGCTTTGGCTGATTGAGTGGCTGCTGCGGGAGCGGGGCGAAGCCCTGCCCATTCCCGGCGAAGCGGAGGAGCAGCAGCGGCTGCTGCGGGCCCTGCTGAACCTGCGGCCGCCCATGCCCGCCAGCGCGGACTTTTTACCCGTGCAGGACGTTTATTTGCAGGAGGCCATCGCTCAAAAAGGGATAACGGACGCCGCTTCCTTTACCCGGGGAAAAAACGGGCTGTATCTGTGGCGGGGCGATATTGTCACCCTGCGCTGCGACGCTATCGTAAACGCCGCCAACAGCGCCCTTCTGGGGTGCTTTTATCCCTGTCACGACTGCATCGACAACGCCATACATACCTTTGCGGGGGTGCAGCTGCGCCTGTGCTGCCAGCGGCTGATGCAGGGCGGCCAGGAGCCGGTGGGCCGCGCCCGCATCACTCCCGGCTTTAACCTTCCCGCCCGGTATGTGCTGCACACCGTAGGGCCCTGCATCGCCGGTAAACCGACCCGGCTGGAGCGGGAGCAGCTGGCGGCCTGTTACCGTTCCTGCCTGACCCTGGCGCGGGAAAAGGGGTTGAACAGCGTGGCCCTGTGCTGTATCTCTACCGGCGAATTTCACTTTCCCCCGGAGGCGGCGGCGCAAATCGCCCTGGAGACCGTCCGACCATTTTCCTCTCAAATGCAGGTGATTTTGAATGTGTTTTGCGAACGGGACCAAAGCATCTACCAGCGACTGCTTGGCGCTGCTGAAGCATAAGCTGCAAACCGCCGACGCGGTGGTGGTGGGCGCGGGGGCGGGCTTATCCGCCTCCGCCGGCTTTGTCTACAGCGGCGAACGGTTCCAGCGCTATTTTGCGGATTTTGAGGCCGAATACGGTTTTCACAACATGTATACCGGCGGGTTCTATCCCTTCCCCAGCCGGGAGGCGTTCTGGGCCTACTGGAGCCGGTATGTGCTGATCAACCGCTACATGGACGCGCCAAAGCCGGTTTACCAAGCCCTGCTGAAGCTGCTGGCGGACAAGGACTATTTTGTCATTACCACCAATGTGGATCACTGCTTTCAAAAGGCGGGCTTTGACAAAAAGCGCCTGTTCTACACCCAGGGGGATTACGGACTGTTCCAATGCAGTGAGCCGTGCCGCCAGAAAACTTTTGAGAACGAAGCCATGATCCGTGAAATGGTCACGCGGCAGGAAAATATGAAAGTCCCGACCGAGCTTCTTCCGACCTGTCCTCACTGCGGAAAGCCGATGACTATGAACCTGCGGTCAGACAATAAGTTTGTTGAGGACGAGGGCTGGTACAGGGCAGCGGAACGGTATGAGAATTTTCTCCGTACCCGTGCAGACGGAAGAATCCTCTTTCTTGAATTGGGCGTTGGCTATAACACCCCTGTCATCATCAAGTACCCGTTCTGGCGCATGGCGCTGCAAAAGCCAAGCGCCTTTTATGCCTGCCTGAATCTGGCCCAGGCTGTTTGCCCGCAGGAAATAGCGAACCGGTCTGTCTGCCTGGGCGGGGATGTGGGCGATCTTCTTGACAAACTGGGCTCCTTCTCCCTTGCCCAAGACAAGGGGGTATGATACAATCGACAGGTACCACAGAGGAAGGAGCCGCTCCCCGTGCAACAACAGACAACCGTGCCCGCGTCGCGGCGGATGATGCTGGTTTTGATGTCTTTGAACAGTTTGTATCAATATATGTATTGCTCCCTGCTGTCCAGCGCGCTGGGCATGCTGCCGGTGCTGGGCGGCGCCCTGTTTATGACCGCCCGGGTCGCCATGACCTATGCCCACAGCGTGTGGGGCGACGGGCGCAAGTATACCACCCACCGGATGCGGGTGGTTTTTACCATTCTCAGCTTTTTGATGCTGCTGTGCACAGTGATTTTGCAGCTGCTGTACCCGGCGCTGTGGGCGGAAAAATCGGTATGGATTCTGTTTGCCGTGGTGCTGCTGCTGAGCCTGCGCAGCATAACGGCCCGGCGGCTGGTCGCCCGGCGTATGCGCCGCACCGTCAGCCTGACAGCCTGCCGGATTTTTCTGGGAGTCTGTATTGCCGTTCCCCTGGGAATTATGGCCTGGATTTTGGACGTAAACGTAGGCGGTACGGACGGCTGGCTGCTGTGGGGCGGCTTTGCCGCCGGGGCTGTGCTGGAGGTATACGGCCTTTGGCGGGAGCGGGACCTGGTGGCCATGGAAGGCCTGCCGGACGATATCGACAGGGAAACCATGGAGCATATTGCCCACGAGCTGTTTCAGGCCAACGCCTACAGCGCCTTCAGCCGTCTGTTTACGCTGGTGCTGCTGGCCCTTCAGCTGACGCTGGTGATGGTTTGCACCCTGATCGGTCTTACAACGCAGCAGCTGTTTGTGTGTATGCTGCTGGCGGCGGGCTGCACCGTGCTGGTGCGGGAAATCGCCCAGTTCTGTTTAAAAAAGCTGCGGCAGCTATCCCCCACCCATATGCTGCTGGCAGGGCTGTTTTTATGGCTGTACGGCCTGTACCTGCTGTACAAGCAGATGGGCGCTGCCCCCAACCTGCTGTGGAGCTATGTGGCCGTGGCCATTGTGGTCAGCGGCCTGACCGTCAGCGTGACCGCCCTGGCGGAGCTGGAGCGGCGCATGAGCAGCGTGGCCCAGTACCAGCTGCAAAATCACATGCGGGGCTACGCCCAAATTCGCTCCGCGTCCACAGAGCTGGCCATTTTGCTGGGGCAGATGCTGGCGCTGATTTTGATGACCCTGCTGTGCATGCCCGCGGGCGTATGGAAATTGAATCTGGGCGATCTGGTCCACGCCTTCCGCCCGCTGATGGTGGTTCCGCCCCTGCTGCTGATTCTGGCCGCCATTTTCAGCACGCTGCATTTTCCCCTAAACAGCAAGCATTTTCAAAAGCTGGCACGCTTTTTGCGTCTGGAAGAGGAAGGCGTGGACAACCCCGCCCTGCACGACCAGCTGAACAGTGTGGTGGTCAAGCATCACAAAAACCGCTTCGGCGTGCGGCTGATGATTACCCTGCTGCGTCCCCTGTATTATCACAAGGTCATCGGCAAGGAAAACCTGAACGGCTACGAGGACGGCAGCATGATTCTGATTTGCAATCACGGCGAAATCTACGGTCCCGTGGTGGCCAACCTGTATGTGCCCATCGACTTTCGCCCCTGGGTCATCAGCAGCATGATGGATACGGAGGCCATTGTGGAGCACATGTACTATGGCACCATGGAGCGGCAGAAGTGGCTGCCGGAAAGCTGGAAACGCCCGCTGATCCGGCTGATCACCCCTCTTCTGGTATGGATTTTTAACAGTCTGGACGCCATTCCCGTCTACCGGGGCAAGCCCAAGGAGCTGATCAAGACCTTCCGCCTGACCCTGGACGCCATGCAGGCGGGCGACAACATTCTTTTGTTTCCGGAAAACGCCGACGAGCATGAGGAGGGCAAAAGCGGCTTCCTGCGGGAGGGGGTCGGCCAGCTATACACCGGCTTTGCCATGATCGCCCCCATGTACTGGGCCAAAACCCACAAGCGGGCGGTATTCGTGCCCATTTACGCCAGCAAGAAGGACCGCACCCTGACCATCGGCCACGGGATTGTGTATGACCCGGACAACAACGCCGCGGCGGAAAAAGAGCGCATTGTCACCAGCCTGCTGAACGCCATGCAGGAAATGTACGAAAAAGAAAATTCCATATCCACCGCTTCTTAATTAAAGAAAGCGATGCGGCAAAGCAAGGAAGTCCGTTTGTCTTTTGGCAGGCGGACTTTTCGATTTTGCATCATCCATGACAAAAAGGGCAGGCGCTTCCCTCCTTTATCGAAATTTTTGTCGATAAAGGGATTGGTTTGTCCGTTCGGGCCATGAATTGGCATACGCTGTCAACAATGGTAATATCGGCACTATTTTGGCCGAAAACACCATTTGGTCGTGATTTTTGTGCTATGATGCAAAAAACAAAAACATTGCGGGAGGTAAACGACCATGTATCATACCAAAATCTTAGTTGTAGACGACCACGGCACCCTGCGCAAGAGCCTTGCGGAATATCTGCGCCGTCAGGAAGGCGTGGAACTGGTGGCGGAGGCCGCCAACGGCGTGGAAGCGTTGGCCGCCCTGCAGGAAACCCGCTTTGACATTATGGTAACCGACCTGGTGATGCCCATGATGGACGGCTATATGCTGCTGGAGGAAATGCGCCGTCAGCAGCTGCCTCACCTGCCCAAAACCATTGTAACCTCCGCCCTGAGCCGGGACGACTTTATTACCCGCGCCATTTCCCTTGGGGCCGTCTTTTACATGGTCAAGCCCTTTGAGCCGGAACATCTGTGGGAACACATCCGGGACCTGCAGGACAGCCCGTCCGCCCTGGCCCCTGCCGCGCGCGCCCAGGAAACGCCCCGGGTGCAATCCCTGGACGAGCGTTTGGGCAGCCTGTTTCTGGCCATTGGCATACCGGCGCACATCAAGGGCTACCAGTACCTGCGCTGCGGCATCAAAATGGTCATTGACCAGCCGGATATGATCAACCGCATTACCAAAGAACTGTACCCCAGCATCGCCAGGCACTACGGCACCACCGCCAGCAAGGTGGAGCGGGCCATCCGCCACGCCATTGAGGTGGCCTGGAACCGGGGCCGGGTGGACACCCTGAACCGGGCGTTCGGCTGCCGGGTATGCACCCCGGAGGACAAGCCCACCAACGGGGAATTCATCGCCATGATCGCGGATAAGCTGAGCATGGAGCGGAGCGCGTAAAAGCATTGCCGCATCAGGAATTTACAAGGTCAGCGGCCAATGCCGGACATTGATTGGGTTTCCATGTGAGAAGGAACGCACAGGGAAACCGGTGTCAATGGAAGGGTGTTGGCCGCTTTGGTTGTTTTGTGGAGGATTGCGTTATTTGGGGATGGCTGTATGAGCGTACAGCAAAAGGCGGCGTTTCCTATGAGCAGCGCTACAACCATCTTCAATGTAAAATTTGGTCTATTTTACTGCCGCTAATATAGAATTATCAAAATGTAAACCGATATTTGCGTGCTTTTTTCTTCCTGACGTGCTACGTTGATTTTAGCAAAAGTCAAAGGGGATGGAAAAATGCGTTATCGCGGCAGTCAGGTTTGGGCAGGATGCCGTCTACCGTATCTCCTGCTCCAAGCCATCAAACTCCGGGGTGCTGAAAAATTCGCCCAAGGTCATATCCAGACCGTCGCAGAGCTTCTTCACCAGATTGACGGAAACCTCCCGGCGTTTGGGGTCAAGCATACTATACACGCTGGACGGGGTAATGCCCGCCCGGTTGGCAAGCTCATTGGGCTTGATATTGCGGTCTTTGCAGATTTGACGAAAACGTTCTGCCACGGCGTCCTTTACGGTCATTCCTGTCACCTCAAGGACAGCATACCGAATCGTTCGCAAGCGCGTTTTCGCAGTTGCGTATTTATGGAAATTGTTTTATAATGTGGATGAAAGACGCGAGTGCGTAAAAAGATGGGAGGATGCTTATGAAAGAGTTAGCAGGAACGGCCTTACAGGAATACATTCAAAATGCCATATCTGTTGAAACCGATATGGCGACACAGGGAAAATTGAAAGAGGACTTTATCAACTGTGCCGAGCAAAAAAAGCCGGTTCTTCAGTTAATGCCACAACCTAAAGCTCCTGTTGCCCCTGACACCGAATTTCGCTTTTCTGTGCTTGATGTTCCGGGAAATAAAAATTTTGGCGTGTGTTTTGGAGTTTTTGTAGGTATTATGATAGCTGTTTTGGCTCTTTTTGTTTTAACCAATTCTGACGGAGACGGAACGCTTTTATCCATGGGAATTGTTCTTTTGTTAATAAGCGTTGGTTGTACAATCCCATATTATGTGAAAAAAAGAAATTTTGCGGAAAAAGCTGCACAAGCGGAGAGCGAATTTGAAAAGCAGTTCAATGATTATAAAATTTTGGAAGAAGAAACAATAAAGACAAACGAAGAAAGAAGGATTCAACAAAGAATTAACCTGCAAAAGTGGAACCAGTTTAACCAGCAGATGGACCAGACCATGAGTCAAGCCATGAAAGAAACACAAAAGACCTTAGATAAACTTTACGCATGGGATGTTATTTATCCTAAATATCGCAATCTCCCCGCCCTGACCAGCATTTACGAATACCTGATTACCGGCCGCTGTGAAGGACTGACCGGCCCGCATGGAGCCTACAATCTTTATGAGGATGAAGTCCGTAAGGATATGGTCATTTCGCAGTTGTCCGTTGTGATTCAAAATCTTGAACAAATCAAGCAGAACCAGTATATGCTCTACCAGCAGGTAAAAGAAATCCAGCAGACCACCAACAGCATCGAAAAGGAATTGCGTCAAATCAAGGGCTATTCTGTCCAGATTGCTTCTCTTACAGCATTAAACGCTTATTATTCCGCTTTGAATGAACGGAATACCAGAATCACAATGTACTGTAATGTTTAAGATGGAAAGGATGGATGAACTACTTGAACGTGCAGTAAAAACCGCAGAAGCACGAATAATAAGCAACGAGCCATTTAAACTTAGCGATTTGTTTTCGCGATAAAAACGGGAGGAATCAAATATGTCTGAACTCAAGCAAAGAAAGAAAACGGGTCTTTCATCTGCATTTATGAGCTATGGGTTGACGCTCATTGCATTGGGGGCCTTTGTGCTGATACAAACGGTCAGTTTTGGTTTTTCTTGGGGTATATTGGTAACATTGAACAACCTTTTGACAATAGGAGCGTTTGTGTTCAAAACGAAAGAAAAGAAAACTCGGATCTATCCCCAATTCTGTGTAAACTACAAAAGCCGGTGTAAGAATCAAAGTTGATCGAGGCGGCGTGCAGGGCT
>CAKTUU010000001.1 GCA_934621505.1 uncultured Clostridia bacterium | reverse complement strand
TCAAGTTATTGACTGTCGTTCTTGCGTCTCTTTCCTCTGTATCGTTTTCAAGGTTCGTTGCTCTCAAGCGAGCTTGTTTATAATATCACTGTTCGCCCTGAATGTCAACACCTTTTTTCAAGTTTTTTTGACTTTTTTTCTTACTCACTTTTCAGTGCCTTTCTGCCAAGCACGGAACGCTTATAGCACACCGTTAACAGCACGCTGCAAATGACCCACCCCACCGGGTAGGACAGTGCGACTGCCGCCAGCGGATTGCCAAAAACATACCGCACCAGGTACAGATAAATCTGCCGAATCACAACAAAGGACAGCAGCATTATCACCATGGGCTGGGTAGCGCTGCCCACGCCCCGCAGAGCGCCGGCAAAATTCTGGTAGATACACATCAGGAAATAGAAGGGCGAAATCAGGGTGATAAAGTAGACCCCGTACAGAACCACCTCCGGGTCGCTGGAGAACAGATGGATAAAGTTGCGGGCAAACAGAATCGTCATCCCTGCCAGAACCATCGTAATGCCAACGGAAATCAGCTGTGCCTGCATAACGCCCTTCCGGGCGCGGTCCATCTTTTTGGCCCCATAATTTTGCCCCACAAAGGTGGTGTTGGCAATGGCGATGGCCTGCACGGGAATCAGCAAAAACGCATCCAGCTTGTTATAGGTAGACCACCCCGCCATGGAAGCCGAGCCAAAGAAGTTGATGTAGCTTTGCACAAACACATTGGAAAAGGACGTAACAACCTGCTGAATGGCGGCAGGGAACCCTATGCCGAAAATCCGTTTCAGCATATCCCAATGAATTTTGATATGGCGGATGCGCAGCCCATAGGGGGCATGATCCCGGCACAGCACCCACAGCACCAGCAGCGCGCTTAAAAACTGGGCGATAATGGTGGCATAGGCCACGCCCGCCACCCCCATGTGGAAAACCAGCACAAACAGCAAGTCCAGCACCGTGTTCATCAGGGCCGAGAAGCACAGAAAGTACAGCGGCCGCCGGGAATCGCCCACAGCGCGCAGAATGCCGGACCCCATGTTGTAAATCAGCAGCCCCAGCATTCCGGAATAATAAATCATCAAATAAGTATGGGCCTGCTCAAACACATCCTGGGGCGTATCCATCAGCCGCAGCATGGGGTCCACCAGCAGCAGCCCCAGGGCCGTAGCAATCACGCCCAAAATCAGGGTAAAGGCCATGGTGGTATGCACGGCCCGGCTCAGGGTTTTATGGTCCTTCGCTCCATAGCACTGGGCGATGGTCACGCTGGCGCCTGTGGACATACCCGCGCCAAAGCCCACCATCATATTGATAATGGACGACGTGCTGCCCACCGCCGCCAGCGCCTCGCGGCCTACAAACCGGCCCACCACAATGGTATCCACCGTATTATACAGCTGCTGAAACAGCAGCCCCAGCGCCAGCGGAGCCGCAAAATACAGCAGCTGCTTCCAAATGACGCCCTGCGTCATGTCCATGTCACGTCGTACCCGCGACATTTACTTCGCCTCCATTTTTCAATCGGGTATTTGCCCGCAGTTTCAGCATAGCACAAAGCGGAAGGGTTGGCAATGCGTCAAGCCCGCGTTAAATTTTTGACAAGCAGTAAAAAACCGCGCCCAAAGGCCAGATTTCTCTGGGCGCGGTTGCATTAATACCGTTTTTTGGGCCTGCGGTGGCGTTTCACTTGAGGCTTTTGAATCTGGCCGCTGTCCTGCCCTTTCAGGCGGAACAGCTCGTCCCGCAGCTTGGCCGCTTTTTCAAAGTCCAGGGCTTTGGCGGCGGACAGCATCTGGTCCTCCACGCTCTTCATCAGTTCCTGCAATTCCTCGTCGCTCATTCCGTCGGGCTTGTTTTCCTGCATGCTGTCGGTAATCCGCAGCAGCGCCTGCACCGTACTCTTAACGCTTTGCGGAGTGATGCCGTGCAGCTTGTTATACGCCTCCTGCAAGGCCCGGCGGCGGTTGGTTTCGTTCATGGCCTTTTCCATGCTCTCGGTCAGAATATCGCCATACAGAATCACCCGTCCGTCCACATTGCGGGCGGCGCGGCCAATGGTTTGAATCAGGCTGGTTTCGCTGCGCAAAAAGCCCTCCTTGTCCGCGTCCAGAATGGCCACCAGGCTGACCTCCGGCATATCCAGACCTTCCCGCAGCAGGTTGATGCCCACCAGCACGTCAAATTCGCCCAGACGCAAATCCCGAATCAGCTGGGTTCGTTCCATGGTTTGAATATCGCTGTGCAGGTACCGAACCCGAATGCCCACATTTTTCAGGTAGTCCGTCAGGCTCTCGGCCATACGCTTGGTCAGTGTGGTTACCAATACCCGGCCGCCTTTATCCACGGTCTGGTTAATCTGCCCCACCAGGTCGTCCACCTGTCCGGTGGCGGGCTTGAGCACAATCAGCGGGTCAATCAGTCCCGTGGGGCGGATAATCTGCTCCACCACATTTTCCGCAATGCCCAATTCATAGGGACCAGGTGTCGCACTGACATAGATGGTCTGGTTCTGCCGCTGGCGAAACTCGTCAAACAGCAGCGGCCGGTTATCATAGGCCGACGGCAGGCGGAAGCCGTAATCCACCAGCGCCTTTTTGCGGGCCCGGTCGCCGTTGTACATGGCCCGCACCTGAGGAATGGTCACATGGCTTTCGTCAATAAACATCAAATAATCCTTGGGAAAATAATCCAGCAGGGAATAGGGGGCATCCCCCGGCTTGCGCCCGTCAAAATAGCGGCTGTAGTTTTCAATGCCTGTGCAAAAGCCAATCTGGCGCATCATCTCGATATCGTAGCGGGTGCGCTGGCGCAGCCGCAGGGCAAACAGCGGCTGGCCTTCGTCCTCCAGCTCCTTGGCCCGTATTTCCAAATCCCGCTCAATGTCGTCAATGTTCTCATTCATTTTTTCCCGGTCCATGGCGTAATGGGTAGCGGGAAACACCACCGCGTGCTCCAGGGTGCTCAGCACATTGCCGCTGACCACCTCAATTTCCCGAATGCGGTCAATCTCGTCGCCAAAAAACTCGATGCGCAGGGCGTGTTCCCGCTCGTTGGCGGGAATAATCTCCAGCACGTCCCCCCGTACCCGGAAGCTGCCGCGGGTAAACTCAAAATCATTGCGGGTGTACTGAATTTCCACCAGCTTTTCAATCAGCTGGTTGCGGCTGATCTGCATGCCCGGACGCATGCTTACCATCATGCCCTCATACTCGCTGGGGTCGCCCATGGAGTAGATGCAGCTGACGCTGGCCACAATAATCACGTCCTTGCGTTCCCGCACGGCGGCGGTGGCGCTGTGGCGCAGCCGGTCGATCTCCTCGTTGATGGAAGCGTCCTTTTCAATGTAGGTATCGGTAGAGGCGATATAGGCTTCCGGCTGGTAGTAATCGTAATAGCTGACGAAATACTCCACCGCGCTGTCGGGAAAAAACGCCCGCAGCTCGCTGCAAAGCTGGGCCGCCAGGGTTTTGTTGTGGGCCAGCACTAGCGTGGGCTTTTGCACCTTTTCAATCACGGAAGCCATGGTAAAGGTTTTGCCGCTGCCGGTAACGCCCAGCAGCACCTGATCCTTTTTGCCGCCAAGCACGCCGTTAACCAGGGATTCTATGGCCGCCGGCTGGTCGCCGCTAGCGGCGTAGGGGGCTTTTAACACAAAACGGTCGTTCATGGACGCTGCGTTCCTTTCTGAATCATCGATGATATCATATCATGTTTTAAAGGGGAACACAAGTGCGCCCGTTCTGTGTCCGCGCAAAAGCAGAAATTTTGTCAGCAGCGCCTTGCGGTCAGCCCGCGGCGGGCCGTTATCCGTCCAAATCCTGCTTTCCAGCCCTGCTGCGCCGCCGCTGAAAAACACTTCCACGCGACATGGCAGGCGGCGGCGCAGGCCAAACTGAGCGCGACAGGAGGGAAGAATCATGGTTACGATTTGGAATTTCAACGCCGCGCTTCACGGGGTGATGCCGCCATGGCAACGTATCTGATCCGGCATTCGCCCCAGCTGTCCGGCGAGGTGCAGGTGAACGCGGCCAAAAACGCGGTTTTGCCCATTTTGGCCGCCGGGCTTTTGACCGAGGAACCGCTGGTCATTCAGGATGTGCCCCACATTACCGATGTGGACACGCTGCTCACCATTCTGCACGACTGCGGCGCGGACATTCGGCGCAGCGGCGACCAGGTTTCCGTTTGCGCTCTGCAGCCTCAAAGTCCCCAGCGGGATGAACCCATGCGCCGTCTGCGGGCCAGCGTGCTGGTGCTGGGGCCCGTTCTGGCCCGCGCCGGCAGCGCCTGCATCGCCCTGCCCGGCGGGTGCGCCATTGGTCAGCGGCCCATCGATCTGCATGTAAAGGGCCTGCAGGCTCTGGGAGCCCAGGTGCATCCCATGGGCGGCAAACGCCAGCTGAGCGGCCGCCTTACCGGCGCGCGGCTGTATCTGGACCTGCCCAGCGTAGGCGCGACGGAAAACCTGATGATGGCCGCCACCCTGGCCAGGGGCGTAACCACCATTGAAAACGCGGCCAAGGAGCCGGAAATAACCGACCTGGCCAACTGCCTGAACCAGATGGGGGCCCGCATTACTGGCGCAGGTACCGGAGAAATTACCATTACCGGGGTGGACCGGCTGCACGGGGCGGTCTACCGGCCCATTCCGGACCGGGTGGAGGCAGGCACGCTTTTGTGCGCCGCGGCGATTACCCAGGGCAGCGTGCTGGTGCGGGGAGCCTGCGCGGACCATCTCAGGTCCCTGCTGTTCAAGCTGGAGGAAACCGGCGTAGGCATTCGGGAAACGCCGGCGGGCATCCGGTTAAGCGGCCGGGCCGTAGCGCCCTTTGAACTGCGTACCTTAGCTTACCCGGGTTTTCCCACCGACATGCAGGCGCCCATGACCGTGGTGGCCCTGTGCTGCCAGGGGCGCAGTCTGCTGAACGAAACCGTGTTTGAAAACCGCTTTATGCACATCAGCGAATTATGCCGTCTGGGAGCCCGCATCCGGGTGGAGGGCAGCGTGGCCCTGGTGGACGGCGGAGCGCCCCTGCAGGGGGCTGTGATGCGGTCTACCGATTTACGGGGCGGCGCGGCCATGATGCTGGCTGGGCTGATTGCTCAGGGCGAAACCGTGCTGCAGGACCCCGCCGGACACATTGAGCGTGGCTACCAGGATTTGCCCCATAAGCTGCGCATGCTGGGAGCGGACATCCAAAGGCAGGGATAAAAACCCAACGCCCCCTGACAAATCATCGTCAGGGGGCGTCGGGTCAGAGAAAGAAAAGGATTATGGGGTATGCAGCGTGCCGTCCGGCAGCCGCATCTCCGTCCAGCGGGTTGGCTTGTCGTGGGGCGGAAAGCAGGCCGCCGCTTTTTCGTCAAAGTCCACGCCGTGACCGGGCGCTTCATGCAGCCACAAAGCCCCGTCCCGATACACCGGCGACCCCGGGAATACCTCCGCCGTATGGGGGCCGTAGCCATAGTATTCCTGTATGCCAAAATTGGGCGTGGCGTAATCCAGATGGGTCTGCACCGCCATGGCGATGGGCGTCATATCCAGCGACCCGTGCCAGGCCGTCTGCACGCCGTATGCCTCGGCCACCACCGCGGCCTTGCGCGCCGGGGTCAGACCGCCCATGGCGCTCAGGTGGCAGCGCAGGTAATCAATCAGCCGCCCTTCCACCAGCGGCATCCATTCCGCCGGGGTGCAAAGCAATTCGCCCATGGCCAGCGGAGTGGCGCATACCTGGCGGATTCGGGCCAGCCATTCCTTCTGCTCCGGCGCTACCGGGTCCTCCATAAACAGCAGGTCCAGCGGTTCCAGCGCCTTGGCCAGCTTCACCGCGTCCTGAGCGCTGAGCCGTTCATGGGTATCGGTCATCAGTGCAATGGCGTCCCCAAAGCGCACGCGCAGGGCTTCCAGCAAATCCACAATGTTTTTGCGGTGCAGGCCCGGGTCGTACACCTTGCACTGGTTGGCAAGGCATAAATACCCGCCTTCCCCCGGGCCGTCATAGGCGGTATAGGCGGCGCGAATGTACTTGCAGCCGCTGTCCACCGCCTGCTGGGCCAGTTCCAGCACCTGCTGCTTGCTGGCGGCGTTGCAGTGACGGTACACATCTACCCGGTCCCGGCATTTACCGCCCAGCAGGTCGAACAGCGGCATGCCTGCCGCCTTGGCCTTGATGTCCCACAGCGCCATATCCACGCCGGACACCGCGTTATTCAGCACCGGGCCGTTGCGCCAGTAGGCGTTTTGCATCATCAGGTTCCAAAGGTCCTGAACGCGGGACACATCCCGCCCCAGCAGCAGGGGCTTCAGGGAACGTTCCACCACATCCTTTACCGCAAAGGCACGGTATGCCAGCGTGGCGCAGCCCAGCCCATACAGCCCCGGCTCGGTGGTATCCACCCGAACCGCCACCAGGTTCTGATCATCCGGCGCGGTCAGGAATACCCGCACGTCCCGGATTTGAATCGCCGCCATAGGGTCCCTCCTTTATTGCCTGCCGGCAGTTGGATAAGCGGCCTCCTCGAATGACCGCTTTGGGTTCGATCACCTGGGTAACCGGCACGGGACGCTTGTACGCGTCCAGGAAAGCGCCGTCCTCCGGCCTGACGGGCCGCAGGGCAAACAGGGTAGCCCGCTCCAGCGGATGGCCGCACCAGTCCTGAATGCCCAGCTGTCTGGCCGGAATGCGGGTCACCGAATTGATCACCTGCTCCAGCGTCATGCCCAGGGCCAGAAATTTGCTCATCACATGGGGCAAGCTGCGCACCACGCCTTCCACATTGCGGATATGCGCGTCCGAGCTGATGCTGAAATTGCACGCCCCGGCGGCAATGGCGCACCGGGCCACATCCATATCCAGGCTGCCCGCGCCGTGGCCCACATCCAGATATACGCCCCGGTTCAGCGCTTCCTCAAGGGGTTTCTCAGGCGTTCCGTCCGGATTCCACATCACATTGGGCACGCTGCAAAATTCCAGATTCAACGCCGCCCCGCGAGACGCTTTGCGGTTGGCCTCCAAATTGGGGGCCCCGTGGAAGCAGTGGGTAATGATATCGCCCTTTTGCAGCATGGGCATGGTGTCCTCGTTAGCGGGCGGACCCTCTACCAGATGCACCATCACCGGCACGCCGCATTCCCGTGCCGCCTGTACACCGGCGCGCAGGGGTTCCAGTCCCGCCTTTTCCACCACCAGACCGCTGGACAGCACCTTGATTCCCAGCAGCTTTTGTCCTCCATCGGCCTTCAGCGCCTGCACAGCCGCGGCCACGTCAATCACCCGTGGGTCAAAGTAGGGCTGCTTGGTCACCAGACCTACCCGGCTGATGTTCAAAAAAGCCAGCACCGGGGTTTCATGGGCGGGCATCACATAATCCCGGAAGCAGGGAAAGTTGATAGCGCCCGCGCTGCCAGCGTCCACCACCAGATGCACGCCCGTTTGGTAGCCGATTCGGTCTGCCGACACGCCCAAATCCGTGGCTCCGTCGTACACATGGGCGTGGCTGTCGATAAAACCGTCGCTCAGGTACAGGGTCTGGCTTTCATCAGCGGCAGGCTGGCGAGGGAGCAGAGCTTCCGCCCTGCCGTCCCGCAGGGTCAGCGTCATGGGCCGGATGGTTCCGTTTTGAATGGCGTTTACCGCAATGGTTTCCGTCATAGCCGCCCTCCTCAGCCCATTTTGTATTCTTCCAGCAGGGTGCGCAGCGCGTCCACATCCGCCCGCACCCGGCGCTGGGGCATGTTGGTGGCCCGCTGCACAATCGCGGGCTGCTTCAGCGCGGTGCCGGTAATCACGCACACCGCCGTGTCTGTGGAGTGAATTTTCCCGGCCTTGGCCGCCTGTTTAAACGCCGCCACGCCCGCGGCGGAGGACGGCTCCGCGCCGATTCCCTCCCGGCCCAGATCCCGCATGGCTTCCAGAATTTCCTCATCCGTTACCGCCATGGCCATACCGCCGGAATTGCGCACCGCGCTCAAAAGCCGCCTGCCGCCATGAAGGGGGCTGTTGCCGGAAATGCTCTGGGCAATGGTCTTTGTGCTGTCCCCATACAAGCTGCCCTCCTGAGCACCGGTATCGATGGCCTGCTTCAGCCAGCACACCGCCGAAGGCTGCACGCCCACCATATGGGGCAGCTTATCGGTAACGCCCATGGCCGCCAGCTCCTGATAGCCCTTCCAGGTGCCCCACAGGCCGCCGCCGGTTCCCACCGGGTGGAAGGAATAATCCGGCACCCGTCCCAGCTCGCCGTAAATCTCGTAGGCATAGGTTTTCATGGCCTCATGGCGCACAGGGTTGATGAAGTTAACAAACATATAGCAGCCCAGTTCCTGCACCGCGCCGTCCAGCATGGCGGAAATCTGGTCAAAGTTTTCGTATTCCAGAATGGCGGCCTTGGCGCCGTACAGCAGAATCATAGCCTTTTTGGTATCGCTGGCCAGGTATTCCACCAGCACCAGCCCGGGAAAACCAGCCCGGGCGCTGTAGGCGGAGAAGGACGCGCCCGCGTTGCCGGAGCTGTAGGTCAGGCCGCGCTTTACGCCAATTTCAGACGCGTAGCTGACCGCCAGCGAAAACCCGCGGTCCTTAAACGAACCGGTGGGCATCAGGGTATCATTCTTAAAATACAGGTTTTCAATGCCCAGAGAG
The DNA here is from genome assembly GCA_934621505.1 of uncultured Clostridia bacterium. Classification (GTDB taxonomy): domain Bacteria; phylum Bacillota; class Clostridia; order Christensenellales; family Aristaeellaceae; genus Limiplasma. The sequence goes on along the minus strand of CAKTUU010000001.1, from coordinate 263,132 downwards.
GGGCCCAGCCAGCGGGACTTCACCAGCGGCGTGCCGCCCTCCCCCAGGGTGACGATATGGCCGTCCGACACGGCGGGAAAAAAGTCCCGGTAGCGCCAGATGGACCCCCGCTGGTAATGACGCATCACATCGGCGGATTGTTTCATTTTTTCCGGGTCGTAGCGTACTTCCAGCATGCCGCCGCAATGGGGGCACAGGTTCACCGGCTGCCGCAGGTCAATTTCCGCGCCGCAGTCGTCGCACACAAAGCATACCGCGCTGTTCATAAACGTTCACCTCGTAAATGGAAAGGATGCCGCTTCCCCCATACGGAAAAAGCGGCGTTTGTTTGTTACAGAGACTCGCTGCAACGCCAGCAGGCAACCTTGTGGCCCGGGGCCACTTCCTTCAGCTGCTGGGGTTCGTGGCAACGGTCGCAGGCATAGGGGCAGCGGGGCGCAAAGCGGCAGCCCGGCTTGGGGTTAATGGGGTTGGCCACCTCGCCCGTCAGCAGCTGGCGTTCCCGGTTGCGGCGGCTCAAATCCGTGGTGGGAATGGCGGACATCAGGGCCTTGGTGTAGGGATGGAGCGGGTTTTTGAACAGCTCCTCCTTGGTGGCGTATTCCATCACCGTGCCCATGTACATAACCATGATTTCCTGGCTGATGTGCCGTACCACGCACAGGTCGTGGGTAATAAACATGTAGGACATGCCCTTTTGCTCCTGCAAATCCATCAGCAGGTTCAAAATCTGCGCCTGAATGGATACGTCCAAAGCGGATACAGGCTCGTCGCACACAATAAATTTGGGGTTCACCGCCAACGCGCGGGCCAGACCTACGCGCTGACGGCGGCCGCCGTCCAGCTCGTGGGGAAAGGTGTTCACATACCGGGCGGGCAGGCCGCAGACCTCCATCAGTTCATGCACCCGCTCCGTCATTTCCTGACGGCTGTGGGTCAGCTTGCACACCTTCATGGGCTCGGCGATGATATTGCTGATGGACAGGCGGGGGTTCAGGGACGTAAAGGGGTCCTGAAAGATCATCTGCATGTTCACATGCATTTCCTTCAGCTGTTTGCCCCGCAGCTTCAGCACGTCCCTGCCGTCGTACAGCACCTCGCCGCCCGTGGCGGGCAGCAGGCGCAGCAGGGTGCGGCCCAGGGTGGACTTGCCGCAGCCGCTTTCGCCTACCACGCCCAGGGTTTCGCCGGGGGCGATGGACAGGTTCACGTCCTCCACGGCGTGCAGCACGCCCTTGGGCGTATCAAAATATTTGCGCAGGTTGCGCGTTTCCACCAACGGCTTTTTTTCACTCATGGCGCGCATCCTCCTCAAACTTATGGCACTTGATGTAGTGGGTATCGCTCAGGCGGTGCATGCCGGGGTTTTCCTCCCGGCAGCGCTGGGTGCAGTATTTGCAGCGCTCGGCAAACTTGCAGCCCAGGGGCAGGCTGGTGGGGTCCACCATGTGGCCGGGGATGGATTGCAGCCTGTGCGCGTCCGTTACCAGATCGGGAATGGAGCCGAACAGGCCCTCGGTATAGGGGTGATTCTTAACCCGCACATACACATCCTCAATGGTGCCCTGCTCAATGACCTCGCCGCCGTAAACGATGGCCACGTTGTCGCACACCTCGTTGACCACGCCCAGGTCATGGGTAATCAGAATCATGGCGGTGTTAAATTTGCGCTTCAGCTCCCGCACCAGTTCCAGAATCTGGGCCTGAATGGTCACGTCCAGGGCGGTGGTGGGCTCGTCCGCCAGCAGCAGCTCCGGCTCGGCCACCAGCGCCATGGCAATGACGATGCGCTGCTTCATGCCGCCGGAAAACTGGTGCGGATATTCGCTCTTGCGGGCGGCGGGAATGCCTACCAGCTGGAGCATTTCCTCCACACGGGCTTCCTTTTCTTCCCTGGTCATGTCGGGAAAGTGCAGTTCCAGCACCTCATGAATCTGCTCGCCTACGGTCATAACCGGGTTCAGGCTGGTCATGGGGTCCTGAAAAATCATGGAAATGCGTTCGCCCCGCAGGCTCTGCATCTGCTCCTTGGAGGCGGACAAAATGTCGATGCCGTCGTAGGCAATGCGGCCCTGGGTCACCTCGCCCACCCGTTTGGGCAAAAGCCGCATAACGGACAGCGCCATGGTGGTTTTACCGGCGCCGGTTTCGCCCACCAGGCCCAGGGACTCGCCCTTTTTCAGGCTGATGCTGAACCCGTTCAGGGCATGCACCACCGCGTCGTCGGTGTTGTACTGGGCGTGCAGGTTTTCAATCTCAAGGAGGTTTTCCGGTTTTTGATTTTCTGCCATCTTATTGCCCTCCTTAATTCTTCATCCGGGGATCCAGCGCGTCCCGCAGGCCGTCGCCGATAAAGTTGACCGCCATAACGGCCAGGGCGATGCACGCGCCGGGGATCAGGCCCAGGTAGGCGTGGTAGCGGATATGCACCTTGTTTTCCGACAGAATGGTGCCCCATTCCGGCGTGGGGGACGCAACGCCGATGCCCAGGAAGCCCAGGGACGCGATGTTCAGAATCACCTGGCCCAGGGTCAGCGTGGCGGACACGATGACCGGGCCCATGCCGTTGGGCAGAATGTGCTTAAAGATAATGCGGGCGGAGCTGGTGCCGCAGCACTTGGCCGCCTCCACAAATTCCTGATTGCGCAGGGTCATGATGGAGGACCGCACCACGCGGGTAAAGCGGGGTGTCTGGGCGATGGACAGGGCGATCAGCAGCTTGTCGGTACCATTGCCCAGCGCGGCCACCACAGCCATGGACAGCAAAATGGCGGGTACGGCCATAAACATGTCCACAATACGCATGATCACCTGGTCCACCACGCCGCCGAAGTAGCCGGCCAGGCCGCCCAGGATGCATCCTGCGCAGAAGGATATCATCACCACGGCCAGACCCATAAACAGGGAAATACGGCCGCCGTAAATAACGCGGGCAAACAAATCACGGCCAAACTGGTCCGTTCCGAAAATATGCTCGGGGCAGGGGTCCTTAAATTTATCCACAATGCGCTGGCTGAACACGGCCTTGTAATCCACATACAAAGGAGCCAGGATGATGGCCAGCATCATCAGGATCAAAATCATCAATCCGCACATGGCCAGCTTGTTTTTACGAAAGCGGAACCATACCAGGCCCCATACGCTGCGGCCAGCGACGGCTTGCGCGTTATTGGCTTTGTTTTTCATGGACTCACCTCATTTCTCACTTTGCCAGTTTCACACGGGGGTCGATGAGGGCGTACAGCAGGTCCACCAGCAGGTTGATAACGCCTACGATGAGGGCCACAAAGATGATGGTGCCCATCACCACCGGGATGTCGCGGGATTTTACCGCGTTAATCAGCAGCGAGCCGATGCCCGGAATGGAAAATACGCTCTCGGTTACCACGCTGCCGCCCATGCAGGACGCGTAGCTGATACCCACCTGGGTCACAACGGGCAGCATGCCGTTGCGCAGCACATGCTTCATAACCACGCGGCGTTCGCTGGCGCCCTTGGCGCGGGCCGTGCGGATAAAGTCCTGCTTGACCACGTCCAGCATGCTGGTGCGGGTCATGCGCAGCTGGGACGCCAGCACGTTAGCGCCCAGGGTCAGCGCGGGCAAAACAAAGTGAGCGGGCGTTCCCACGCCGGAGGCGGGCAGCCAGCCCAGCTGCAGACAGAAGAACAGCTGCGCCATCATGCCAAACCAGAAGGCCGGCAGCGAGAACAAAATGACGGCGAGGGCCAGGGAGAAATAGTCGATGACGCTATTTTGCTTAATAGCGGATACAATTCCCAGCGGAATACCCAGCAGTACGGCAAAGGCCATGGCCAGGGTGCCCAGAATGATGGTGTTGGGCAAACGATGCAGGAACTCCGGCAGCACCTGGTAGCCGCTCAGCCACGAGGCGCCAAAATCGCCCTGCAAAACCTTGATGAGATAATTGAAATACTGTACCAGCACAGGCTGGTCCAAACCCAGCTCGGCGCGCTTGGCCACCAGCTCCTCCTCGGAGGCGTCCATGCCCAAAATCAGCTGGGCGGGGTCGCCGGGCGCGGCGCTTAAAATGACATAAATAAACAGCGTAATGCCAATGACCACAGGAATCAGAAGCAGCAGCCGCTTCGCAACGTACTTAAACAAGAGGGTCTTCACCTCCAGTGAAAATTTCGTCTTCCGCGCCCTCTTTCGCATATTGCGTTTCAGCCGCGAAGGGGATGTTCGGTGTACCGCCCGCCCAAAACGTTTCATCTTCTATAATATAGAAGAAAACGCTTTTCAGGCGGGCGGAAGGGGCCCGGGGGACTTGCGTCCCCCGGAGTATGCCGGACTTATTTCCAGCTCAGATTGAACAGGTTCACAGTGCCCAGGGGATGCACGACCACACCATTCAGGCCCTCGTTGTAGGCCAGGGTGTTGGAATCGGCAAACAGGGGAACCTCATAGGCTTCCTCGGTTACGATGTTAACGGCCTTCAGGTACAGCTCCTTGCGGGCCTCGCCCTGAGCGGCGCGGGCTTCCATGCCCAGATCGTAGATTTCCTGGGTGCGGGGGTGCTGGTTGTTGTTGGTGGGCGCGTAGTCGGTAGCCATGAAGAAGTTCAGGAAGCCGTCCGCGTCCAGCAGGGAGCTGTTGGTCTTGCGGATCATGCCGCCGTACTGGCCGCCATACCACATATCGGTGAAGGTAGCGGAGTCCACGGCGTTGACGGTGCAGTTGATGCCAATTTCCATCAGCTGGGCCTGCACAATCTGGGCCACGGTGTCATACACGGTGCCAGCCTGCACCAGAATCTGGAATTCCTCGCCGTTGTACTTGGACTGAGCCAGGTATTCCTTGGCCTTTTCCACATCGTAGGGCACCACTTCGTAGCCCTCGGGACGGCCGGCGTAGGAGGGGCACATGTCGATGTCGATGATGGTGGCGTAGCCTTCCATGGCGCCCAGGACGATGTCTTCCTTGTTGATGGCGCTCTGCACGGCGCGGCGGAAGTTGATGTCGTCATGGCTGGGGTTGCCGGGGTTGGAGGAGATGTGCAGGGTTACGCGGCCGGCGGAGGGGCCGTACATCCAGTTAACGCCCTTGGTGGTATCCAGGGTCAGGCAGCTGGAGATGGCGGGGGACAGCAGCATGTCCACATCGCCGTTTTCCAGAGCGATGATCTGGGTGCTGGCGTCGGAGATGACCTTCAGGTATACCTTCTTGATGGCAGGCGCGCCGCCCCAGTATTCGTCAAAGGCTTCCAGGGTGATGGTGTCGCCGCTGACGGCAGAAACCAGCTTGTAGGGACCGGTGCCGATGGGGGCGCTCAGGTAGCCCTCGGGGCCGACCTGCTCGTAGTAGGCCTTGCTGAAGATCATGCCCACGCGGGAGGCGACGCCATTGATGAAGCCGGCGTAGGGAGCGGTCAGGTACACGCTGACGGTCTTGTCGTCAACCACTTCCGCGCGGTCGTAGTTGATCAGCAGGGCCTTGCCGTTGGCCAGAGGAGCGGAGGTGTTCAGAGAGAAGGCCACGTCCTCGGCGGTCATCACGGAGCCGTCGTGGAACTTTACGCCCTCACGCAGGGTGAAGGTGTAGCACAGGCCGTCCTCGGACACGGTGTATTCGGTGGCCAGGGCGGGCTCAATCTGGCCTTCGGCGTTCAGATTGACCAGGGTGTTGTACAGGTTGTTGATGACCACAACATAGTCGTTGTTGTTGGAGCCGTCCTTGCTGGAAGCAAAGAACTTGGTGGCCTCGGCGGCGGTGCCGATGGTCAGCGTGTCTTTTTCAGCCAGCGCGGCGGACACGCCCAGCACCAGGCACAGGGCGAGCAGCAGGGAAACCAGTTTTTTCATGTCGTTTTCCTCCTTTTTTTGGGTACACTTAATACAACCACTTACCGTCGCCTTTTTTTGCAAAGGGTTGGCAAGTAATTTTTGGTATGGGGCTTTTGGGAAAAAATTAATCCTTCAGTTCCAAAAGCAGTTCAATTTCAACGGGAATATTCCCGGGCAACACATTTACGCCAATGGCGGACCGGGTGGGCACGCCCACATCATCGCCAAACACGTCACGAATCAAAGCGGAGGCCCCGTTGGCCACCAGGGGCTGCTGGGTAAAGTCGTCGTCGCTGGCAATAAAGGCCAGCATCTTCACAAAGCGCTTAATCCGGTTTAAATCGCCAATTTCCTCGTGCAGGTTGGACAGAATGTTAATCATGCAGCGGCGAGCCTCCTCCTGGCCATCTTCCAGGGTCAGGTCGCGGCCCAGCCTGCCAAGCTTGGTGGGGCCCAGGCTGCACGCGGGGCCGGTGCCGGACACATAAACCAGTTTATCGCCAAAGCCGATGGTGCGCTTGTAAATACCCGCTTTTTCCGTAGGCTCCAGCAGCTTGATTCCCAGTTTTTCCAGATTCTCATATACGTTCATTGGCAATCCGTCCCCTTTTCCTGGTTTTTGTCGGTTTCGCTTCGGATGGCTTCCAAATACTTGTACAGGGTGTATTTGGAAATATCCAGCACCTCGCACACGGTTTCGCCGGAATAGGTAATCAGGAACAGTCCCTTTTCATCCAGCAGCCGGACCATTTCTTTCTTTTCGGCCCGGGTCATTTCCGCGGCGGGCTTGCCAATGGTCTGCAAGCTTTCCTCAATCAGCCGGTTCATCAGCTCCTGAATGTTTCCGGCCAGCACCTCGTTACGCTGGCCCTGCCCATCCGGAGCGTATTTGTTCATGCCGTGCAGCAGGCTTTCCATCTTCAGCGTGTCGGTAATGTCCTGGTTCACACAAAGGGAGGCCACCACCTTATCCGTATCGTCCCGGAAGTACAGGGAGGAGGAACGCAGCACCTTGCCGTCCGGCGTGCGGGTGATGTAGTTAAACTCATCCCCGTTTTTCACCGTGCCCCGCATAACCTCCAGGCCGCGGTCGCTGCCGCAGCCGCCGATTTCGCGCCCGCTGATGTGGCCGTTGCGAATATCCACGATGGTATGCTCGTAGGGCTTGCGCAGGTCGTGCAGAACAATTTCCAGATTGTTTCCCATCTGCTGTTCCAGCAGCTCCACCACTTTTTCCAGCAACTGCAGCTGTTCTTCCGCCGTCATTCCGTACCCTCTCTTCTTGTATGAACTCTCCTTCACATCACCTGCATGGTAGCATAGGTCTTATGTTCTTGTCAATATAAAAGCTAAAAATTTTTTTGCTTTTTTGGCAAGACAGCGTTTTTAGCTAACTTTAAGTTTGTTTTCTGGATTTTCTCTCCTTTTTACGTCCAATTTGATATTTGATATTTTTTAGGCAAGAAATGAGAAGACCTCATTTCTGCTTCTCATGCTCCTGATAATACTGTTCCAGCAAATTCTGCCGGGCATTGCGGGCGTGAGCATCCAGGGCCCGCTGCAAAGCGTCCATATCCCGGCTGCGCATGGCGTCAATCATTGCGGCATGCTCCTGCACCACCTGACAAATCCGCTGGTAGGAATGGCGGTACCGTCCCCGCACCATGCTGGCCAGGGAATGGTAATAGCTGTGCAGCTGGCAGGCGATATCGTTGCCCGCCCAGGAAAAGATGATGCTGTGAAACGCGGTATTCAGCCCCACATGGCGGCTTAAATCCTCCGGCGTGTTTTGCAGCGCGGCAATCTGCCCGTTCAGCTCCTCCAGCTGGCGGATTTCCTCCGGACCGATGCGCAGCATCGCCTTTTTGGTCATATGCTCCTCCAAAGCGTCGCACACATCCAGCACGTCCAGAAAAAAAGCCTCGTCAATGGTGCGCACCACCGCTCCCTTATAGGGCACAATCTCCAAAAGGCGCTCGCCTTCCAGCGCGCGAAAGGCCTCCCTGACCGGCATGTGGCTCACCTGGTAGCCATCGGCAATCTGCTTGATGGTAATATGCTCCCCCTCGGACAGCTTGCCGGTGATAATCTCCTCCCGAAGCCGGTTCGTCACCCGGGACGCCATGGTGGAGGCCAAAAGATTTTCCTGCATGATTCCGTTCCCTTTCCCTGCTCTTACCGATCCTTCATTCTGATTATAGCAAACTTCCCGCCCTTTGTAAACAAATATTTTATCAAATATCAAATCTTTTGAAAGCGTTGTGTCATAAGGGTTTTCGTCCGTTTCCTCCCCTCCTTTGCCACTCCGGGGTCATTGACGGGACCCCGCCGGGTCGTTATAATAAGGCCACCTTTACGCGGAAAGGATGACAGATTCATGAAAATCACCCGGCTGGATTTATACCACATCGCCCCCCGATGGCTGTTTTTAAAAATTTCCACAGACGAAGGAATCTGCGGCTGGGGCGAGCCGGTGCTGGAAGGCAAAGCCCGCACGGTAGAAGCCGCCGTGCGGGACTTTGAGCCCCTGCTCATCGGTCAGGATCCCCGCCAGATCGAGCAGCTGTGGCAGCGCATGTACCGGGGCTCCTATTACCGGGGCGGCCCCATCCAGATGAGCGCCATCAGCGGCATCGAGCAGGCGCTGTGGGATATCAAGGGCAAATACTATCACATGCCGGTTTACGAAATGCTGGGCGGCCGGTGCCGGGACTTTGTGCGCCTGTACGGGCACCTGAAGCCCACCGCCACCGCCGGGGATTTTCCTCTGGAAAGCATGCTGGACATTGCCCGCCAGCGGGTGCGGGACGGCTTTACCGTGGTCAAATATTCCATCATTCCCCCGGTGCTGCCCATTGACACCTGGGCCGCCGCCGACGCGCTGGTGGAGCGCTTCGCGGCCGTGCGGGAAACCGTGGGCAAGTCCATTGACATCGCGGTGGATTTTCACGGCCGGGTCAGCCCCGCCATGGCCAAGCAGCTATGCAAAGCGCTGGAGCCCTATCACCCCTTCTTTATTGAGGAACCCTGTCTGCCGGAAAACCCGGGCATGATTATCGATGTGGCCCGTTCCACCACCGTGCCCATTGCCACCGGCGAACGCCTGCTGACCCGCTGGGGCTTCCGCGAGCTGCTGGACAGCCGGGCCATTGCCGTGTTCCAGCCGGATATCTGCCACACGGGCGGCATTTTTGAAGGCCGCAAGATTGCCGCCATGGCGGAAATGAACTACGCCAGCATCGCCCCCCACAACCCGTTGGGACCCATTTCTCTGGCCGCCTGTTTGCAGCTGGACGCCTGCTGCCCAAACTGCCTGGTGCAGGAGCATCCCGGTATGCCGGATGGCCGCGACCTGGGCGTGGGTATTTTGAAAAATCCCTTCCAGGTGGTCAACGGCGCTATCGCCGTTCCCCAGGGCGACGGACTGGGCGTCGAGGTGGACGAAGAAGCCCTGCAAGCCCTTCGCTTTGACGGGAACTGGCACAACCCCACCATTACCCTGCCGGACGGCAGTCTGGCGGACTGGTGATAGAACAAAAGCAGCCGTCTGTTGTCAGGCGGCTGCTCGTTTTTATGCGTTTGTTCAGGCTTTCTTGTCCTTCAGCTTCTTCTGGCCCTTGCGGTCCAGGTGAGCCTGCTCCAAAGCCGCCCACACATAGCCGTTGATCAGGTTGGCGCTGTACACACCGGCCAGAATGCCGATGATGATGGGCAGGCTGAACTCCCGAATGGCGTCCACGCCCAAAATGTACAGGGTCACGATGGTTACCAGCGTGGTCAGCGTGGTATTGATGGTGCGGCCCAGGCTTTCCTTCACGGACAGGGTCACCACTTCATCGCGCTGCATACCGGCATAGGAGGGTTTCCTGTTGTTTTCGCGGATGCGGTCAAAGATGATGATGGTGTTGTTGATGGAATAGCCCACAATGGTCAGCATGGCGGCGATGAACGAGGAGTTCATCTGGATCACATTGCGCAGCAGCACCATAAAGCTGAGCATCATCAGCACATCATGCAGCAGGCCGGTTACCGCGGCGATGCCGCTGTACAGGTCAAAGCGGATGGCGATGTACACCAGCATCAGCGCGGAGGCCAGCACCACGCTCCAGATAGCGTTCTTAATCAGGGTCTGACCGGCGATGGGGCCTACATAGCTGGCGGCGGCGACAGCGGTTTCAATGGCGGGGTACTTGTCCTTCAGGGCTTCTTCCAGACCCTGCTGCAGCTGCTGAATTTCGTCGTCGCTTTCCAGAGAGGGCACGCGAATCTGCAGCACGCCCTCGCCGGTAACGGACACATTGGAGGAGGTCACGCCCAAACCGGCCAGAGCGTTTTCCACATCCCTGGAATCAAACCCGGCGGCAAAATCCTGACCCATGCTGTATTGCAGGTTCAAACCGCCTGCAAAGTCCAGGCCATAGTTAATACCATGGCCCGTCAGGGACAGCACCAGCGCCACAACCATAATGGCCAGAGAAATGCACAGACAAATCCGGGAGCGCTTCTGAATTTTCATGGTTACTTCGCCTCCCCTTCCACAGCCGCGGCGGCGTCAGCCACCTTGGCGGATACATACAGCTTGGGCTCCCCGGCCACGCGCGCAACGCGGGTCAGCAGGAAGCGGGTAATCACAATGGCGGTCAGCATGCTCACCAGCACGCCGATCAGCAGCGTAACCGCAAAGCCCTGTACGCTGCCCGTACCAAAGGCCAGCAGCACAATAGCGGCGATGATGGTGGTCACATTGGCGTCCAGAACGGCGCTCATGGCGTTTTTAAAGCCCATGCGCACGGCGGCGGTCATGGGACGGCCCTGACGCACCTCTTCCTTCACGCGCTCAAAAATCACCACGTTGGCGTCCACAGCCATGCCGATACCCAGAATGATACCGGCCACGCCGGGCAGAGTCAGCTGAATGCCGGGCACCGCGGCGATGCACAGGAACACCAGAATAATGTAGCAGCACAGGCTCCAGCTGGCTACAACGCCCGCCAGACGGTACCGCACGATCATAATCAGCATCACAATCAAAATGCCGATAATGGCGGCCTTTACGCTGGTGCTGAGCGCGTCAACGCCCAGGGTAGCGGAAATGGTGTCCAGCTTGTCCTGGCGCAAATCCAGCGGCAGCGCGCCGCTTTGCAGCTGCACGCAGTAGTTCTGCACCTGCTCCTGGGTAAAGCTGCCGGTCACCTGCACGCGGCCGCCGTAAATGGCCTCGTTCACGGTGGGGCTCATCAGCACCTGGTCGTCCAGCTTGATGGTAATGGTCTTGCCGATGGATTTGGCGGTCATGTCGCCAAACAGCTTCGCGCCCTCGTCCGTCAGTTTCAGGCTGATGGCGGGCTTGGAATTTTCGTCCAGCACGGCGGTAGCCGCCTGCAATTCGCGGCCTTCCATAAACACGTTGCCGTCGGGATCCAGGAATTGCAGCTTGGCGGGGGAGCCGATCAGGTTCAGCACCTGCGCCGGATCCGTCACCTCGGGAATTTCCACACGGATGCCGCTGGCGCCCACCTTGCTGACCGTGGCTTCGGGGTAGCCCTGCTCGGTCAGGCGGCGCGCGATCACGTCCATGGTGGTTTGCAGCATGGTGTTGTAGTTGTAGCCTTCCTGGCGCAGTTCGTCAGACATGGTGGCCTCGTACTCTACATACACGCCGCCCTTCAAGTCCAGACCCAGAGAGATGGAGTCCGGCCAGTTCTCCACATTGGTGGTAGGCAGCCAGGGCAGCAGCTTATACAGGCCGCGGCTGTCCAGCCAGGTGCCGTGCAGGCCCAGATAGCCCACGGCAAGGGTAAGTACCAGCGCCACACACAGCGCCACAACCGCGGATGTGCGTTTGCTCATCTTTGCGCGGCGGCGATTGTTGACTTTCATGATTGGTCAACCATCCTTCCTTCTTTTTGGTTTCTGTTTTTCCATACCGTCTGCATGGCGGGCCGTCAGCCGCCCGCCACCCCGGCGCGAAACAACTGGTACACGCTGTTTTCGTACCGGCAGGCCGTCAGCACACGGCCGTTTGCGTCCGTCGCCCGGGGCAGCAGCATGGGCAAGTCCGCCCGGTGCAGGCGCAGGCGCAGCGTCCGGGTTTCACCGGCACTGGGCTGCTGGCAGGCCGTCTGCGGCTGTTCCTGCTGTCGAGCCATGACAACCGCCGTTTCCACCGGCGGGGGAATGGGGTTTTCCGGCTGAGGCGTGGTTACCAGGGCGCTGAGCATCAGCAAAAAAAGCCCGCCCAGCAAGACCGCCGGCAGTATTCTCCGCATCGCCTCACCCCCCGATTTCGCGCGGTGTTTTTATTATAGCCGCTGGGCCCGTCCGCGTCAACCTGCGGCAGGCCCTTTGCGGTACAGCGCCAGCCATTTGGGCAAAAGTGCCTCCACGGAATACAGGCTGTGGAACGCCTGCCGCTGCTCCTGGGTCAGCACGGGCCAGGAGCCGTCCATGGCCTGCTTCACCAGAGCGGGAATGTCCTCAAACCGCTGAAAGGTGGGCAAATCAATGCCCATATCCTTCAGCTGCCGGTAATCCAGCCAGCCGCCGTACATCACCCTTGCCCCCGCATACAGGTATTCTCGAATGGTGGCGCAAAAAGCGTCGGTGGTAATGGCCAAAACAAAGGCGTCCGCCGCCAGCCGCAGCCAGGCGCATTCCATATCGTTCATAAATTCCGTCAGCACCACTGTTTCACAGGGCAGGCTGCGGGCCAGTTCGCGGGTGCGCCGCACATAATCCGCGTCGTCCATGCAATAGGTCTGCTGAAGCACCAGCGTGACGCGGCCCAGCGTCTGCGGCGGCAGGGCTTGCAGGGCCTGCAGCACCTGCAGCTGCTGCTGGGCCCTGGCGGCGCTGTAGCCTACGCACAGCACAAAGCGGTCCGACGCTATGCCAAAATGCGCCTTGCATTCCGCCCGGGTATGTTCTTTGCGAATGCTGTCGATGCAGCCATAGGTCACCTGACCAAATTCCAGCGTTTCCGCCTTGGCGGCCACCGCTTTGCCGTACAGCTGCTCCATCCGTTCCTTCAGGCGGCCGTAATCCGAATGAATATGGTCGCACCGCTCCAGATAGGGCTTCATGCGCAGCAGGTCCTTTACCGGGGGCCGCAGCAGATCGCTGCCCCAGAAGCAGCAGGCCCACACCGCCCCATAGCGCCGCGCCACCCGGTCCCCCAGGGCCAGATCCCGCTGGCTCAGGTAGTGGTTATGCACCACGTCGAACGGGCCGTACAGGCGGCACAGGCGGCGGGCGTTCAGCCATACCCGCACCCACATGCGCAGCCGGGGAATATGCCGGATCACCGGCAGGCGATAGGGGTCCTGATAGACCTCAATATGGTGCCGCCGGTAAAAGGCTTCGTTCGTGCCCTTGTTTCCCCAGATGGGAAACACCACCACCTGACAGCCGCCAGGCAGCAGCACGTTTTCAATCACCCGGCGGGTCCACAGGCCGTCCGCGTCGGCAATCATCAGCGCACGCTTGCCCATATCAGTCATCCTTTCCACGCAGTTTGGCCCGCCCGGCCCGGCACAGGCCCAGCGTCACATCCAGCAGTGTTTTCACCTCGCCCCGGTACAGCACGCAGGCCAGCGCCAGCAGCGCCAGCAGCGCCAGGTATTTGACCGCGCCCGTCAGCAGCAGGTTGGCCACAGAGGCCGCCAGCATCAGCCCAATCACACAGGCCAGATAGCGGTAGCTTTGCAGCACCCGGTAATACCGTTCGCCCACTCGCGTGCGCAAAAGCAGCGTGAAAATGGCCGACCCCGCCGACGCCATGGCCGCGCCCGGCATACCCAGCGCCGGAATCAGCAAATAGCACAGTGCGACATTGCTGGCGGCGGAGAACAGGTAAATGATGGTAGTCCAGTAGGTTTTTTTGGAAATGTCAATGCCCATGCCCGTGGTTTCGCCCAGGCAATAGCAAATAGGCGACAAAAACAGAAAGGGAAAAAACACCATCGACCCCCGGTAGCTTTTGCCCAGCAGCAAAAACACCGGAGCCTGCAGCAGCGTAATGCCCAGCCCAAACAGCGTAAGCAGGCAGGCCATCATTCGGTGAACGGTATAAAAGCGGCGGCTGTCGTCGCTCTGGTAATTTTCCAGCACATAGGGGGCCCAGTAGGCGTTAAAGCCGGTCTGCACAATATTAATGGTAGAGGCCAGCCCCATGGCGGACGCGTAAATACCCGCCGAGGCGTATCCCAGCAGGTGCTTCAGCGCCAGCGTATTGACCGTGGACCCAAACCAGGAAAACAGATTCAGCGGCACCAGGGGCAGCGCGTAAGCGCCCAGAGCCTGCAGGGCGGGCTTGTCCGTGGTTTGCCAAAAGCGGGGATCAAACCGCTTGCGGTGAATGACCAGACTGATCAGGGTAAAGGCCGCCATCAGCGCCGTCATAAGCAGGATGGCCGACCGGCCCCAGGGCGAACGGAAGCCCGCCGCCAGATAGGCAATTTTGGTAATCAGCACATGGGCCACCCCCTGCACGGTGTAACGCAGGGCGCTTTGCTCCATCCGGTAGCTCAGGGAGAAAAAGCGGTAGGCCACGGAAAACAGGGTGAACAGGCACAGGCACGCAAACACAGTTCCGTCCGGCTGGCCCACAATTTCCCGGCTGACCCCCCGCCAGAAAAACGCCATTACTGCCGATGCCAGCAGGCAAAAGCACAGCGCCACACCGGCGCAGAAGGTGAACAGACTGCGCCTGGTCATGCGGCCCGGGGTTTCCCGGTAAAAGCGTACAAAGGCCTGGTCCAGCCCCAAATAGCTGACGGAGCAGAACAGATTGGCATAATTGCTGAACAGGGTTACCTTGGCCAGCTCCTCCGGCTGAAACAGCCGGGTGGAAATGGGGGACGAAATAAAGCCCAGCAGGAAGGAAATCCATGTAGCCATGGAAAAACCCACCAGATTTTTCAAAAACTTTTGTTTGCTCTGTTCCATCGTTGCCTTCCCTTCACAAAAGGTTCACCGCCGCCTGCAGGCGGCTCAGACTGTCGAAAAATCCTAATATGAGTGCGCACTCACGAACATGGCTGCGCTGGTTCGCGGGAAATGCGTTATGCTGCAAAGCTTAGGGGCTCCGCCCCTAAAAACCCGGCAGGAGGTACTGCCTCCTGCACCTCCACTTTTTCGGGAAGTGTCAGAAGGGCCGCAGGCCCTTGACCCACTGTCGGCAAATGTTATTTGCCGTGCGCGGCGCCCGGTTTGCCGGCCTGTGCCGCCTACAGGCGGTTTCCCTTGGGCACGGTCACGGTAAAGGCCGTCTCGCCGCCATCTTCCAGGGCAATGGTTCCGCCAAACTCCGCCAAGGTTTGCCGCACAATGCTAAGGCCCATGCCCCGGCCCTCGCCCTTGGTGGACACCCCCGGCTCAAAAATGCTTTGGCGAAGCTCCTCCGGCACCGGCGCGCCATTGTTGCGCACGGTAAAATAAAAGTTGTGCAAGTCCTCCCGCACATTCAGCCAGATGCGCCCATCCCGCATGCCGCCCACCGCGTCCATGGCGTTATCCATCAAATTGCCGATAATGCAGCACAATCCCCAGGCGGGCACGGTAAGCCCGTCCAGGGTGCTGCGAATATCCATCTCCAGCGCGATACCCTTTTCCTCGCAGGCGGCGTTTTTTACCTGCAGCAGGGCGTTAAAGGCGGTTACCCTGGTGCGCAGC
Organism: uncultured Clostridia bacterium; assembly: GCA_934621505.1. Lineage (GTDB taxonomy): Bacteria > Bacillota > Clostridia > Christensenellales > Aristaeellaceae > Limiplasma. Next base: position 247,655 of record CAKTUU010000001.1, on the reverse strand, counting down.
ACCTTGGACACGGACTTCAGCTGGTTATAGATCGTTTCCAGATAGTCCGCCGCCTCGTTGGATTCGCCCATTTCCAGCAGGCTGTACACCACCTGCAAATGGTTCAGGAAATCATGCCGCTGAGCGCGCAGCTTTAAATTCAGCGCGTCCATCTGCCCGTTGGACAGCTGCAATTCGCTGATGGTTCGCTCCCTGCGCCGGGTGCGCACCGCCTCCTGAATATCAATGGACGCGCCCCATGCCGCCATCAGCGCGGCAATGACCACAATCACCGTCAGGGACAGGCGGCTTTGCTCCCGCCAAAGCAGCACATACAAAACAAAAGCGGCCAGTGCCGCGATCTGTATGGCGTTTACCACAATAGCGGACAGGGTGGCCTTATTGACATCCGGGATGCGCCGCGGCTTTGCCTTCATGCTTTCCTCCCACGTCGGTACATTTCCATTTTCCACTATACTCTTTTTGGGCTGAAAATTCAACTGACCGCAACCGAAAACAGCATCGTCCAAAGCCGTTTCAAAAAATGGCCTCCCAAGCCGCGAACGACTTGGGAGGCCGCGTTTTACGCCCCAAAGCAGGTAAACATAATCACCAGATAGACCACATACAGCCCGCCGATCAGGTAACCGGTCCAGCGCTTGAACTTGCCGCTGAACAGCGCGGGCAGCAGCGCCGCCGCGCTGATGACCAGACAGGCGGGAATATCCAGCAGCATGCCCTGGCGTTCCACCGTCAGAGGCTTGCCCAGAATCAGCGCGCACAGGGGCATAATCAGCGTCAGGTCCATGATGTTCGCGCCGATAATGTTCCCCACAGACAGCGCGGACTGCTTTTTGCGAATGGCCGTAATGGTGGTTACCAACTCCGGCAGGGACGTGCCAATGGCAATCATAGTGGCGGCGACGACCGCATCCGGCACGCCCAGCCTCTGCGCCAGGGCGGACCCGTTGTCAATCAGCAGCTGCGCGCCCAGCACAATGGCGGCCGCGCCCAGCACAAATTTTCCCGCGTTTGCCAGCACGGTTTTGCGGTTTACCTGCGGCTTTTCCTCCGCCCCGGCAAGCTCCGTCCCCTGCTCCCTCCGGGCGGCCATCAGGCTTTCCGCCAAAAAGGCGGCGAACACCAGCAAAATCAGCAGGCTTTCCACCACGGACAGCTGCCCGTCCCGGGTAAAGGCAAACAGCAGCCCCACCGCCGCCAGCAGCAGCACGGCTTTTACCCCAAACTGTCTGCGCTGCATGCCGCAGGCCATAAACGTAAGCGACAGGCACATAATCAGGCCCGTGTTGGCCGTCACCGACCCTACAGCGTTGCCTACGGCAATATCGGCGTTGCCCTCCAGCGCCGCAAAGACGGATACCAGCATTTCCGGCATGGTGGTGGCAAAGCTGACCACCGTTGCGCCAATGATGAATTTGGGAATGCCCGACGCTTCGGCAATCCAGGTAGCCGCGTCCACAAACAGATCTCCGCCCTTGACAATGCAGGCCAGCCCCGCAGCAAACAGCACCAGGATCCAAAACAGATTGCTTCCGGTAAAGTCCAGGTTCATGATCCTTCCTCCTGCTTTGGGAAGGGACGGTACAAAAAAAGAGACCTTTTCGCACGTCCACTTCCCGTGATGTGCTAAAAGTCTCATTACCTATCGGCTAGGCGCATGGCCACCGGCCCGCGGGCCGGGAGCTGTTGACCATGACTTCACAACTACTCCCCTTTAACAGGAAAAGACAATAACACAATCCCGCCGCCCTGTCAAGGATTTTTGCTTGCGGCGGACAGGCGGCCATGCTTCAGGCCCGCCAGGATCATGGCGGCTATTCGCCGGAGGATCTGGATATAACCTACTGCGGCGTGCGCCACCATGGAGACAGCGACCACGACTCTTTTCACACGGCGGGTATCGATTCGGTCAACGTGTGCTTTCGCGGCACGGACCAGACCGGCGGCCATTGGCCGAAGGAAATGCACCATGACGATGTGATCGGTGATTTTGATTACGACCTGACCTATCAGGCTCTGGAAACCCTGATCATTGCCGTTGAGGGGCTTGCGGAAAGCCCCTTCTACGGCGACTGATTTACTGTTATTGCGCGCGGAAAGCCTTTTCCCCGCGCATTTCTTTTTGTAAAATTTGCATATCATAACCCGCGCTTTTCTTTGACATCATGAAGGAAGTGCGATACAATTTTTCAGAATGGTTGTAGAAAGAGAGGGGACGGCTATGACGGAGCATCTGCTGAACGCCCTGTCCCAGGCTTTTCCTCAAAAGCAGATTTTGCAAAACGCGCCCATGAGCCGCTATACCACCCTGCGGCTGGGCGGCCCCGCGGACGTGCTGGTGGAGGTGGCCGATGGACGGCAGCTGTCCGCCGCCATTACCATTGCCAGAGAGCTGGATGTGCCTGTGATGGTTTTGGGCAACGGCAGCAACCTGCTGGTCCGGGACGGCGGCATTCGGGGACTGGTGATTCATCTGGGCGATTTGTTTGCCGAAATCAGCGAGCCCGCCCCCCTGCCGGACGGCCGCTTCGCCCTGACCGCCCAGACCGGGGCCCCGCTGCAAAAGCTGGCCAACCGAGCGGCGGACGCCGCCCTGACCGGTCTGGAATTTGCGGGCGGCATTCCCGGCACGGTGGGCGGCGCTGTGTATATGAACGCCGGGGCCTACGGCGGCGAAATGAAGGATGTGGTATCCGGCATTACCGCTGTGACCCACACGGGAGAAACCGTTTCCTTTTCCGCTCAGGAGCTGGATTTGAGCTACCGTCACAGCAGGCTGAGCCAGCTGCCCCAGCCCTGCGTGGCCGCCTCCGTTACCGTAACCCTGCAGCCCGGGGACCGGGACACCATCCGCGCCGCCATGCGGGAACTAAACGCCCGCCGCCGGGAAAAGCAGCCCCTGACGCTGCCCAGCTGCGGCAGCACCTTCAAGCGTCCGGAGGGGCAGTTTGCGGGCACGCTGATTGAGCAGTGCGGCCTGAAGGGGGCGCGCGTCGGCGGGGCCAGCGTATCCACCCTGCACGCGGGCTTTCTGGTAAACGACCGGCAGGGCACCGCGGCGGATTATCTGGCGCTGATCGCCCATGTGCAGAAAACCGTGTTCGACCAGACCGGCGTGCGGCTGGAGCCGGAGGTGCGCATCATCGGAGAGGAGAACCCGTCTCAAATCATTTGATTTACGAAAGAAGGATACAGCCTGATGCAGTTTTTGATTTTAACGGGCATGAGCGGCGCGGGCAAAACCGTTGCCATTCGCCATCTGGAGGATTTGGGGGCCCTGTGTGTGGACAACCTGCCCCCCATGATGCTGGTGCCTTTTATGGAGGCCTGTCAGGGAGCCAATTTGCATAATCCGCTGATCGCCATCGCGGCGGACGTGCGCAGCGGCGAGTTTTTTGACGCCAAGGCCGTTACCCGCATTATCGACGAGGCGAGGCTGGTGGGCTTTCAGATTGAAACGCTGTTTATTGAAGCGTCGGACGATGTGCTGGTGAACCGCTACAAGGAAACCCGGCGGGACCATCCCCTCAGCAGCGAGGGCTACACCCTGCAGGACGCTATACGCGAGGAACGCAGCCGCCTGCAGCCCCTTCGGGAAACCGCCAACCACCTGATTGATACCACCGGCCTGAAGCCCCGCGCCCTGCAAAAGCTGCTCAGCGACCTGGTGCAGGGGGCGGGCAGCCAGCCCTCCCTGCGGGTGGAAATTCTCAGCTTCGGCTTTAAGCGGGGCATCCCCCGGGAGGGGGATCTGGTGTTTGACGTGCGCTTTCTGCCCAATCCCTTCTACATTCCCGAGCTGGGCCACCACACCGGGCTGGATCAGAATGTGCGGGATTTTGTGCTGAACCACCCGGTCACCCAGGAATTTTTGACCAAGTGCATGGACATGCTTGCCTTTCTTCTGCCCAATTACATCAACGAGGGCAAGCACCGCCTGGTTATCGCCATCGGCTGCACCGGCGGCGCGCACCGCAGCGTGGCCATTGCCCAGTATATAAGCGATCATCTGGCCGCCCTGGGCTACCGCACCACCGTCAATCACCGGGACATCGCTTTGGAGCAGGCCCACTGGGAGGCCCGCAGCGAGTACCAAAAGGGCGAACCGTAATGAAAAAACGAATGGCTTGCGCGGCGCTGGCGTTTTTGCTGGCGCTGTGCGTTTTCAGCGCTCAGGCGCAGGTGTATTTTGAAAAGCCGCGGGAAAACTGGAACCAGTGCCCGCTGCTGCGCCTGACCGCCTTTAACACCGCCCAAAGCGACTGCCTGCTGCTGGAATGCGGCGGCGAAAGCATGATGGTGGACGGCGGCTCGGAGCCCTATCGCGCCTATCTGCGGGACAGCGTGCGTGCCCGGGGCATTACCCATTTTAAATACCTGCTGAATACCCATTACCACGAGGACCATATTTCCGGCCTGTACTGGCTGATGCGCTACGGCTTTACCGCCGGCGCCTATCTGACCCCCTATACCGAATACGCGGAAAAAATTTATATCCGGCACGCCAACACCGTGGCCCAGGCCCGGCGCATGAACATTCCCGTGCAGCAGGTGTTCAGCGGGGACGAACTGCTGCTGGGCGAGGCGGTTATAACCCTGTACCGGCAGGAGGATGGGGAAACCACCAACGCCAAATCCATGGTGGCCCGGGTGCAGTTTGGGGACGCGGTGCTGCTGCTGACGGCGGATATTATCGGCAAAACCCAGACCTGGATGGCCCGCAGCCTGCCGGAAGGCGTGCTGGACGCGGATATTGTCAAGGCCCCTCACCACGGCATTACCGCCATGACCACCGAATTCTGGAAGGCCGTTTCCCCGGAGGCAGTCCTGCTGACCAACATCCGCTCCAAGGCCCACGCCTCCATCGTTCAGGCCGAAAACCGCGGCGTGCCTTACTTTTTGTCCGGCGAAGGGGATGTGGTGATGGAAACCGACGGGGACGACTGGTATGTATATCAGCTGACCAAAGACGACCCGTAACGTAAAACATTTGTCACATACTTGTAAAGGTGAAACCCATCCGTTATAATAATTTGGTATGAGGTTTTCCCAAGCGATTTGCAGAGAAGAGGCGTTTAAATGCTCAACCCCCGTCAGGTTATCACCTCCCTGAAGCAAAATATCGGCAAGGTCATCGTCGGTAAGGACGAAGTGATTGAGCTGCTGTTGATTGCGCTGATGTGCAAGGGCCATGTGCTGATTGAGGACGTGCCCGGAACCGGCAAAACCACCCTGGCCAGCGCTCTGGCCAAATCGCTGGATTGCAGCTTTAACCGCATCCAGTTTACCCCGGACGTGGTGCCCAGCGATGTAACCGGCTTTACCATGGTCAATTTCAAAACCGGCGAGATGGAGTTTCACCCGGGCGCGATCATGTGCCAGATCGCCCTGGCGGACGAAATCAACCGTACCTCCCCCAAAACCCAAAGCGCTCTGCTGGAGGTCATGGAGGAATACCAGGTGACGGTGGACGGCGTGACCCATCCCCTGCCCAAGCCCTTTATGGTTCTGGCCACCCAGAACCCGTCGGAGTTTGTGGGCACCTATCCCCTGCCCGAGGCCCAGATGGACCGTTTCTTCCTGCGCATTTCCATGGGTTATCCCACCCTGGAGGAAGAAATGGCGGTGCTGGAGCGCTTTTCTGGCACGGTCAAGCCCCAGGCCAGCCTGACCCCCGTATGCTCCGCCAAGGATATTATCGCCTTGCAGGATATGGTGGGCACGGTGTACTGCTCCAAGGAGGTGCGGCACTATATCGCCAGCATCGCCGCCATGACCCGTACCCATCCCAGCCTGCAGCTGGGCGTGTCCACCCGCGGCGCCATCGCCCTGACCCGCGGCGCGCAGGCCTGCGCCCTGCTGAACGACCGGGACTACATCCTGCCTGAGGATGTGCAGCGCATGGTGCTGCCCGTGCTGGCGCACCGCGTCAGCCTGAGCCCCGACGCTAAAATGAAGGGCATCTCCGCCGAGCGGGTGCTGATCGCCGTGGTAGAAAACGTGCCCGTGCCCCTGCGCCTTCAATAGGGCGCACATCCGCCTCTGAGGAGGCGTCTGTGCTTAAGAACCCACATACTCGTGTGCCGCGCGGCAATGTGGCGGGTCCCATCCCCACCACAGCCGCGCTGTCGAATAACTAGGCTTCCCTCGACCCGCCATGCTTGGCTGTCGTAAAGTTACCGCCCCTCCGGCCCTAAAGGGCCACCTCCCCATAGGGGAGGGACAGGAAACCCATGCTGACGAAGCCAACTTTGCTTACACCGTATCTTAGTAAACCCAACCCGCGCCCACGTCCCCCGCGACGGTAGCGCGGGAGGCAGAAATCCCCCGCCCTTTTGGGGCAAGGATCAGGGCGCATCGTAGTAACTCTAGCCCCAAAGGCACACCCAATTCCATCACCACCCAAGCGGATATGCGCCCCCGCAGCCCCAAAATGGGCAATCATCGAGGGCTCGCTTGCGAGCCAAGCCCCGAGGACACCGCCGCAGGGGCGCAGCCTAAAGCCGGCGAATGCCGGATTTAGGCCGAGCAGGGATTTCTACCGGACGCGCGTGTCGCACCTTTTTGCCTGCTTTTTTGAGAAAAAGCAGGTGCGGGGTGTGCAAAGGGGCGCATAGCGCCCTTTGCACCTGTTCCGCGGAAACAGCCTTCCGCAAGCGCACCCCCTCCGCCCCCGGCGGAAAACCCCTATTTTATTTTGAAAGCTCAAAGAAAGGAGGAACCCACCCCTTGAAGCACGCCAACCTGACCCTTGGCATCTGCTTTGCCTTCTTCCTCCTTTGCGCCCTGTCCATGGGCAACCGCACCTATCTGCTCATTTCCATCATTATCGCCCTGGCCTGGGTCTTTTCCCTGCTCAGCGTGCATTCCGCCGAAAAAACCATCCAGGTGTCCAGCGGCCTCAGCGGCCAGAAGGTCAACCGGGGCGATGTGGTCAGCATGGAAATCGCCGTCAGCCATAAGGGCTTTTTGCCCATCGCGCCGGTGGCCCTGCACATGCGCGCCACCAGCAATACCCCGGCGGGCACCATTCACCTGACCCAGCTGGGCAAACGCCGCCAGCGGGTGGTGCATAAATTCGCGGCCGACCATGTGGGGGCCATGTTCCCCGGCATGGAAAGCTATACCGTCAGCGATGTGTTCGGCTTTTTCAAGCACGACCGCCAGCCGGATACCAGCGGACAGGAGCTGCTGGTGCTGCCTGTGCCCTTTGAGGTGGAGCCCCTGACCTTCGCCGCCGGCGATATGGGCGTGGAAACCATGAAGCGGGCTATGGAGGACCCCTCCAGCCCGGCGGATATCCGCGCCTATCAGCAGGGCGACCCGCTGAAACGCATTCACTGGAAAATGAGCGCCCGCAAGCGGGAAATCATGGTGCGCCAGTTTGAGGAGCCCGCCCTGCCGGACGCGCTGGTGCTGCTGGATACCTCTCCGCCGCTGCTCAGCCCCGGCCTGCCGGAGGACCGTCGCCCCTTCCTGTGCGACGCCCTGCTGGAAACCGCCGCCAGCGTGGTGGCCTGCCAAATCCGGCAGGATAACCCGGTGCGTATGCCGCTGGTGGGCGACCGGCCCATGGAATATTCCAGCCGCATGGGGCTGCCGGTGCTGCTGGAGGAGCTGGCCCGCTGCACCTTTAATGAAACCGAGCAGTTTGAGCGGGTGGTGATGATGCAGCTGGCCGAGCTGCGCAAAACCGGCGCGGTGGTGATTATTACCACCCGCATGACCTCTCCCCTGTGCGATTTGATTGTGCGCATGAAGCGCATGGGTCCCAATGTGCGGCTGTACCTGGTTACCTTTGTGGCGGACGACCCGGAGACGGCTCCGCTGGTCGCCAAATTGCAGCAGGCCGCCGTGGAGGTAAACTACGTTACCCCCTCCGGCAGCTGATTTCATTTTTCGCGGAAAGGAGGCCAGACCATGAAAAAACTTCCCTTTCTCACCAACGAACGGCTTTCCCGGCTGATGGTCAGCCTCCTGCTGTGCATGGGCCTGCTGGTGCCGCTGATGTTTACCTTCGGCGCGCAAAGCCAATTGTGGCTGGGCATTTTCATCAGCGCGGCGCTGCTGGCGCTGTTTATGGTGCTGGGGTCCCTGAAGCGGGGACGGCTGGCGCTGGCCGCCTGCGCGGGCGCTGTGGCGCTGGTTCAGCTGCTTTTGCCCAATTGGGGCCTGTTCGGCATGGCGTTTGAGGCGCTGAAGGCCATTTCCCTGTTTTTCAGCAGCGTTCCCACCGCCGCGCCGCTGTTTGCCACGGAAATCGCGGTGACCCTGGCCACCCTGCTGGCGGTCATCAGCTACGCCTTTACCAGCAAAAGCGTGGGCTTCATGCCCGCTACCATTGTGGTGGTGCTGACCCTGTTTGGCATGTGGAGCCTGGGCAAGGCCCAGTATCTGTGGGCCTGCCTGGGCGCGCTGGTGGCGCTGCTGCTACTGATCAGCCAGACCTCGCACGAAAAAATCAACCTGTTTGAGGTGCTGCCCATGGCGGCGGCTGTGTGCGTGCTGGCCATGCTGATTCTGCCCAGCGGTCAGACGGTGGTGGAACCGCTGTACGAGCAGGCCATGGACCTGAAACAAACCATCACCGATTACCTGTTCTTTACCGAGCCGCGCAACGTGTTTACCCTGGGCAATTACGGCTATTACCCCATGGGCAGCGGCAAGCTGGGCGGCGAGGCCGAACCCAGTGATTACCCGGTGATGACGGTGAAAACCAGCCGCCGCACCCTGCTTCGGGCCGTGTCCAAGGATGAATATACCGGCCGCAGCTGGCGGGACACCTCCGGCGGCAAGCGGTATCTGTACGTCAATCCCCGGTGGCGCAGCCTGCGCCAGCAGGTGTTTTTGGAAAACCTTCCGCCGGACAGCGTGCAGGGGGCCAGTACCCTGCTGGACCGCCAGGCCATTAGCGTGCAGATGCAAAACACCGCCACGTCTACGGTGTTTGCCCCGGCGTTCCTGCGGTCCTTCAGCGCCCAAAGCGACATGGTGGCCTATTTTAACGACGCCAGCGAATTGTTCATCACCCGGGATTTGGTCCGGGACGACCGCTATACCGTGTTCGCCCCCATTCTGGAGGGCGGCGACAGCGCCCTGGGCGCGCTGATCAGCGCCACGCCCCAGACCGGCGACCCCAATTACGCCGCCATTGCCAAAACCTATACCCAGCTGCCCAGCCATATGGAGCAAAAGGTCTTTGACGATGTGGCCAATATGGTTTCCGGCGCGTCCACCCCTTATGAAAAGGCCTGCGCCATCATGCGGCAGCTGCAGCGCTATTACCGCTATACCCTCTCCCCGGAAACCCCGCCGGAAAACCAGGACTTTGTCACCTACTTCCTGTATGTGGGCCGGGAGGGCTACTGCACCTACTTTGCCAGCGCCATGACGGTGCTGTGCCGCATGGCGGGCCTGCCCGCCCGCTATGTGGAGGGCTTTGTGGCCCAGCCGGGGGCGGACGGCTTTGCCTATGTTACCGGCAAGGACGCCCACGCCTGGACGGAGGTCTATTTTGAAAACTTTGGCTGGGTGCCCTTTGACGCGACCCCCAGCCAGCAAAACCGGGATAACAACGACACGCAGCCGGAAAGCAGCCCCGAGCCTACCCCCAGTCCCACGCCGCCGCCCCCGGAGGAGGAGGACGAACCCACCCCCAGCCCGGAACCGCCGCAGGATCAGGACGAGCCGGATCCTACCCCGGAGGACAATACGGACAACGACCCCAACGACGACCCGCCGCCCTTCCCCTGGTGGCTGCTGCTGATTGCCGCGGCCATTGCGGGACTGGCCGTGCGCGTTCACCTGCGAATGCCGGACCGCGTGGCGAAAAAGAAGGATACCGATACCGACCGGCTGTTTGTCTACGGCAGCGCCTGCGCCACCCTTGTACGGCTGAACGGCCGCAAGCCCGGCCCCGGCGAAACGCCCATGCTGTTCGCCCGCCGCATGGACCGGCAAAAGGCCTTCCCCGTGGGCATTACGCCCCTGTGGCGCATGATGTCCCTGGTGGATTACGGCGGCATGGAGGCCGGGGTAAAGGAAATGGAACGGGCCAGAGATATCTTCCGCCGCTTCTACAAAAAGCAAAGCCCCTGGCGCAAGCTGCGCTTTATGCTGACGGCGGCGCTAAGCAACCGCTGCTACACCGCGCTGGACACTCAGGTGGAGCATCAGGAGCCTAAAACCTACAAGGTGACCTTCCACATCAAAACCGACGCGGCGAAGGGCAGGAAACAAGCGCCCAAACCGGCGGCCAGTCCTGAAAAGTCCGCGCCTGCACCCGAGCCGGCGACCGTTCCTTCCGCACCCACTCCCGCAGAGCCTGCCAGCCCGCCCACGGAGGCCGCGCCCCAGCGACGCCGCAGGGCCAACCGGCAGCCGTAAACGATCAGTGCGCGCTTTCCTTTCCCATAAACAACCCTCGCCGCGGCTTGAAAGAGCCGCGGCAGGACAGGCTGCTGAAAACCCCTGGTATGACAGCGTTCGTCCATGAACATGACTACGCCAGTTCACGGGAAATGTGTTACACTACAAGGCTTAGGGGTTCCCTCCTAAAACCCCGGCAGGAGGTAGTACCTCCTGCACCTCCACTTTTTTCAACACCCCGCCCCGCCGCGGCTTGAAAGAGCCACGGCGGGATTTTATCTTGTCGAGGGGGCCAAAGCCCCTATGACTGGAATCATATCGCCCGGCTGACAAATGGAACCGTTTCATTTTCTGTGCGCAGCACCCGGTCGGGCGGAGCGTTTTCGGCTCTGCCGAAAACAGGCCCTTCACCAAAAAAGCCCGCTGGACGGCGAGCTTTGAGGCGGCCTGAAAATCAGCCGCAGCATGGTTTCGATTTATCGCAGATTTTCCACAACCCGGGCAATGTCCGCATCCGTCAGATAGGGATGCATGGGCAGGGCCAGCACCCGCTGGCAGGCCGACAGGGTGTTGGGGTACCACTCGTCCGGGAAATGCCGGTCCGCGTAGGCGGTCTGCTGGTGGATGCCCCGGGGATAATAAATCATGCTGGGAATCCCCGCCGCCTTTAAGCGGGCCTGAGTCTGATCCCGCCGGTGCGCATCCGCAAACAGCACGCTGTACTGGGCCCAGCTGGAGGTCATGCCCGGCGCTACCGCCGGGGTTTTCACCACGCCCGCCAACGCCCGGGTATAGGCGTCCGCCGCCCGGTTCAGGGCCGCCAGCTCATAGCGCCGCAAGGCGTGCAGCTTGGGCAGCAGAATGGCCGCCTGCAATGTGTCCAGGCGGGAATTCATGCCCACCCGCTGGTTGTCGTATTTATCCACGGGGCTGCGTCCGTTGGCCCGCAGGGAGCGCAGCAGCGCGTCCTGCTCCGGGCTGTCCACAAAAATGGCCCCGCCGTCGCCATAGCAGCCCAGCGGCTTGGCCGGGAAAAAGGACGTAATGGCCGCGTCGCCAAAAGAGCAGGCCTGCCGTTTTCCATTGCTGCCGCCATAGCCCTGCGCCCCGTCCTCCAGCACCAGCATGTTATGCCTTTGGGCAATGGCGCTGATGGCCTCAAAATCCGCAGGCTGGCCGAACAGGTCCACCGCCACAATCACCCGGGGACGGTACTGTCCCTGCTTTTCCACCCGGCAAATGGCGGCTTCCAGCGCCTCCGGGCTGATGTTGAAGGTGCGCAGGTCAATATCCACGGGAAACAGCTGCGCCCCCACCGTGGTGGCGCAGCCCGCCGAGGCAAAGTAGGTAAAGTCCGGGGCAAACACCGCATCTCCCGGGCCTACGCCCCACATCATCAGGCACAGCACCAGCGCGTCGGTGCCGTTGCCGCAGGATACGCAAAACTTCCGGCCCACATCGGCGGCCAGTTCCTGCTCCAGCCGGGTTACCTGCGGCCCCAGAATAAAGTGCCCGTCGCTGATAACGCCGGCAATTCCGGCGTCTATTTCGTCCCTGAGGGCCTGATACTGGGCCCCCAGATCATGAAACTGCATCATTCGTCCGCCTCCCTCAGGCCGTCCCCTTCCGGCGCAAAGCGCCGTCCGCACTGGGGACAGCTCAGCGATTCCTTCAGCCTTGCCCCGCAGGTACACACCCAGCCCCGCCGCCGGGCGGGCACGCCCAGCATCAGCGCGTGGGCGGGCACGTCGCCGGTTACCACAGCCCCCGCGCCAATCATGGCGCAGCGGCCAATGCGGTGCCCGCATACCACGGTGGCGTTGGCGCCGATGGACGCGCCGTCCCCCACCAGCGTTTTCACAAAATGCTCATGCCCCTTGGGGTACAGGGCCCGGGGGGTCAGGTCGTTGGTAAACACGCAGCTGGGACCGCAAAACACGCCGTTGCCCAGGGTAACCCCCTCGTAAACGCTTACGTTGTTTTGCAGCTTGCACCCATCGCCAATGACCGTGCGGCTGCCAATATAGGCGTTTTGCCCAATGGAGCAGCTTTTCCCGATCCGGGCCGTGCCCTCCACATGGCAAAAGTGCCAGATCTTTGTGCCGTCCCCGATTTGGGCTCCCTCATCCACCACGGAGGTGGGATGAATCAACACGCTCATCGTCCAAACCGCCCTTCAAAATCCGTGGTGGCGCAGTCCTGCAGGGGCAGCCTCACCGGGCGATGCTCCGCGGCGGATTTGTAAATGGCCAGCACCAGTTCCAGCGCCCGCATACCGGCCCGGCCGTCCACATATGGGGGCCTGTCGTTTCGGATGGCGTCGATTACGTCCGCGTACAGGGGGGTATGGCCGTAGCCATACACATTGGGCGGGTTTTCGCCAAACTGCCGCTTGACCTTCTCCGGGTCGTCCAGACCGTCCCGAAATTCCCATTCCTCAATGCTGTTTACGCTTTTGCCCCCCGCCTTCACCGTGCCGTCCTGCCCGAACAGGTACAGGGTTTCTTCCAGATTGTGGGGGTACACGTTGGTGGTGCCTTCAATTAGGCCGTAAGCGCCGCCGGCAAAGCGCACCAGCGCCAGTCCCAAATCCTCCGCCTGAATGTAATCATGCTCCAGATTGTCGGTATAGGCCATGACCTCGGTCACTTCATCGCCCATCATCCAGCGCAGCAAATCAATATTATGGATGCACTGGTTCATCAGCGCGCCGCCGTCCTGGGCCCAGGTGCCCCGCCAGGGAGCCTGCTGGTAATAGCCGGGGCCCCGGTTCCAGCGGATATGGGCCGCGCCGTGCAGCATCCGGCCAAAGCGGCCCTGTTCCACCGCGTCCCGGATTTTTTGAATGGATTTGTTAAACCGGTTTTGGTGGCAGGCGCACAGCTTCAGGCCCCGCCTGTCCGCCTCGGCGATCAGACTGCGCGCGTCCGCCAGGGAAAGGGCCAGCGGCTTTTCGATAATCACATGACTGCCTGCCCGCAGCACGTCCAGACCAACGGCGGCGTGCCGGCCGCTTCCCGTAGCCACGGCGCACAGTTCAGGCCGCTCCTTTTCCAGCATCTGCCGGTAGTCGGTATAGCGGCGCACCTGGGCCCGCCGCTGCTCCGGCAGGGGGGCGAGCACCGCCTCCATCCGTTCCGGAACCGGGTCGCACACGGCGCGCAAATCCAGCGCACCGGCGTTGTTCATAACGGCGGCAATATGGTTGGGCGCGATGCGGCCGCAGCCGATCAGCCCATAGCGGATTGGATCACTCATACGGTTACTCCTTACAGCACGCGGATGTTTTGACGGTTCTGCACATGCTTCATGGCGTTTTTGGTATCAAAGACCAAATCCGCGTGTTGGGCCACAAAATCATAATCCACCGTGGTATGGGCGGTGGTGACCATGACCAGATCGGCGCTTTCCAGCGCGTCCGCCGTCAGGGCGGGCAGGCTGCTTTCGCTCTGGCCGTGATAGCGGTATACGGGCACATAGGGGTCGTAATAGCTGACCTGCGCCCCCAGCTTGCGCAGGCAATCGATTACCCGAATGGCGGGGCTTTCCCGGTAGTCGTCAATATCCTGCTTGTAGGCGACGCCCAGCACCAGCACCTTCGATCCGTTCATGGCCTTTCTGCGCTCGTTCAGGGCGTTCATGGCCCGGTTGGCGCAGTATTCCGGCATACGGTCGTTCACCATCATGCTGCTTTCAATCATGCTGGTATGGAAGCCGAACTCCCGGGCCTTCCAGCTCAGGTAATACGGGTCCAGCGGAATGCAGTGGCCGCCCAGGCCGGGGCCTGGGTAAAAGGCCTGAAACCCATAGGGCTTGCTCTTGGCCGCGTCAATAACCTCCCAGATGTTGATGCCCATGCGGTTGCACAGCATGGCCAGTTCGTTGACCAGGCCGATATTTACATTGCGGTAGGTGTTTTCCAGAATCTTTTCCATCTCCGCCACGGCGGGGCTGGACACCCGCTGCACAGGGGCCTCCAGCACGCTTTCATATAGCGTGGCGGCAATATCGGTACACTGGGGGGTTACGCCGCCCACCACCTTGGGGGTGTTTTTGGTCTTGTAAATCAGGTTGCCCGGGTCCACCCGCTCCGGCGAAAAAGCCAGATAAAAATCCGTGCCGCATTTCAGACCGCTTTTTTCCAGAATGGGCTTCAAAAGCTCCTCCGTGGTGCCGGGATAGGTGGTGGATTCCAGCACCACCAGCATATCCTTGTGCATATAGGGGGTGATGCTTTCCGCCGAGGAGCGCACATAGCTGATATCCGGCTGCTGGTGAGCGTCCAGCGGCGTGGGCACCGCAATGCACACGCAGTCGCAGGAGGCCACGGAGGCAAAGTCCGTAGTGGCGCGCAAATGGCCGTCCTTCACGATTTTTTCCAGATCGGCGTTTACTACGTCGCCAATATAATTATGGCCCGCGTTGACCATATCCACCTTCTGGCTCTGCACGTCAAAGCCGATGACGTGAAAGCCCGCCTTGGCCTTTTCCACCGCCAGGGGCAGGCCCACATAGCCCAGGCCCACCACGCCCAGGGTAACCGTACGGTCCAGAATTTTTTGCTTCAAATCAGACATTGCCGTATGCCTCCATTCTGCCTGGTGCGGACATAACATTTCCAATTTAGTATCATATAGCAGAACGGGCGCAATGTCAATGTAAGCGCCCCTTCTTGCCGTTCACACTTAAAAAGGCGTTTGCTTTTCACAAGATTGGTATGTATAATATTTTTTAACAAAAGACGCCATTCTTTCAAATTAAAGGCTATTGCAAGGATGGTTCGTCATGAACAAACGGCAAAAAGGGATGGTTCTTCTACTGGTCTGCATTCTGGCCGCTTCCTGCCTGGCATTGGCCCAGGCCGCTTCCCCCTACCCCCGGTGCAAGGGGTCCGATTTTACCAAAGACGGCGTGCTGATGCGCTACTATGACGCGGACGGCGCTGTGCAGGAATTTACCGCCATGCTGGAAACCACCAGCGCGGGCTACAGCCTGATCATTCCCTCGGATGTGCCGGAGGACATCGCCCGCATGTTCTGCTACAACCGGGTTTTCCTGGAAAAGGCCCGGGCCTGCAGCATTCTGGCCATTGGCACCATGGAGGACGGCCAGTTTACCCTGCTGCGCCGCCTGCCCAATGTGGGCGCAGACGCGCCGGTTCCCCCAGCGCCGGAAGAAACCGCCGCCCCGGAACCCACCGCTGCGCCCGATCCGACCGCCGCCCCGGAACCCACCGCCACACCTAAACCCACCGCCGCGCCCACGGAGGTTCCTACCGATACGCCTATTACGGAACCAACGGAGGTGCCCCCTACAGAGCGCCCCGGAGATGGCGGTGAGATCGACCTGGGTGAGGACGGCGGCGATATTGATCTGGGTGGCGGCGACTGGACGCCCCCCAAACTGTAACCGTTCCATAAACAACACACCCCGCCCGGCGTTTCTGCCGGACGGGGTGCGTTTGCTCTTTACCTTCCATCCTGTTCCCCGCAGCAGCCTCCAAGCCCGGCTGTGGATACCAGAATCACATCGTCGCCGATGCGGTTAATGTTTTGCCAGGGGATGACCATGCCGCATTTTTCGCCCCGCAGACTTTGCAGAAAGCTGGTTTCCGCGGGGACCACCAGGGCGGTAATCCGGCTGTCCACGGCGCAAAACTCCAAATCCATGACGCGCCCCAGGCGCTTTCCATCGCGAATATCTATGACTTCCTTGGTGCGCAGTTCACTGAGCGTCACGCCGCATACCTCCTGAAAACATTTTGCGGGGGAGTGCTTTCAGTATATGCCGGAAAATGGGTTATGATGAAAAATCGCTTCCCCTGCAGCACAGCCCCAGCAAACCGGGGGTCATGGCCACAATGGGCAAAAAATACCGAAAGTAGTCGTTTACCGGACCCAGCATACATACGCCCAGACTCATCAGGGCCGGTACAAACGCAGCCAGCAGCCGCGCCCGCTTTTGGCGCAGCAGGCTTAACGCCCCGCCTGCCAGCGCCCAGGTATAGCTGGCGCACACATACAGCAGGCTCAGCAGGGGAATGTGCCGCCAGCCTCTGGCAAAGGCGGCAAGCGCCGTGCGCGCAGGGGCCAGCGCTTCCTTTTGCCGGGTGTGCAGCAGGCGGGCGTCCTGCCCCAAATCGTAGGTTTCAAACACCAGCCGGTTGCCCGCCTGGTTGTTGTAGGTATCACCCTCCAATTTGGGCTGGAAGGTATAATAGGAGATATTGCCCGCAAAAAAAGCCTCGGCGCAGGTCAGGGGGTATTCCTTCAGCATTTTCAGCCAGGTTTTGCGGTAGACGGCCAGGGCCTGCTTTTCCGCCTGCGCCCCCTGGCCGTACTGGCGAAAGGTGAACTTTACCGGGTCGCTGATCCATGGCTCGTATTTTTCCGCCAGATGCTCCGCGTCCAGCACCGCGTCAATCTGGGCGTATTCCTCCGGGGTAACCGTATCGCCATGGTCCCGCAGGATGCGGGCGCTCTGCTGGAAGCAGACGGAATACAGCCCGCTGGCGGTTTCATCCCGAATGCCCAAAGCGGGCACCAGCACGCCGGAAAACAGCAGCGCACAGGCCACCGCCCCGGCCAGCGCCGCCCCAATGGGCAGCCGGGGCTTGGCGGCAAGCACCAGCACAAGGGCTGTGGGCAGCACCACATACAGCCCGTTGGAGCGAATCAGGCAGGTCAGCAGGCCCCAAAGAAACAGCTCCCAGGGCAACGCCAGCCGCAGCGCGTCCCGCCGCCACAAAAGCTCCATGGCGTTTAGGGCAAACAGCAGCAGAACGGCGGTATACAGGGTATCCTTGCTGATAAACTGGGCGTACCCGCCCCAGATGGGGGTCAGGGCAAAAAAGGCCAGCGCCATCAGCCGGTACCCCCTTGCCAGCCCCATGCGGGCCAAATCCCGCAGCGCCCGGGACAGGGCGTAGCTGAGGGCCAAAGTTTGCAGCAGGGTAAACAGGGCCGCCCCCAGGTTATCGCTGCCCGCCAGACGGCCCAGCCATACCAGGCCGCCGAAAATCCAGGTCAGAAAAACCGGGTGCCAGGTGTCCATCTCCCGCTGGCCAAAAAACTGGGCAATCATCTCGCCCAAATCCCAGCAGACCGTGCCGGGATAAAACGCAACCAGATAGGGGGACCAGCAGACAACCAGCAGCATCATCACGCTCAGGATGGGATGCCGCCCCGCCCAGTCCCACAGGCGGACAAACCGTTTGGGCCGCCAGCCCTCCAGCGCGCCGGGCTTTGCGGCCGCGCCCCGGCTCAGCCAGTGATGCAGCCAGGTAAAAAAAGCGATCATGGGCAGGCTCTGTCCCAGGCCCTTCCCGATTGTCAGCGCCAGCCGCAGGCCGCTCATGGTCCAGCTGTCATAGGCAAACAGCACCTGTCCAAAGGCGTTCACCCATCCGAAAAGCAGCCCAAAGGCAACGCTCAATCCATGAGGCCGCAGGCCCCGGCGCACATACACGGCCCAAAACATCAGCCCAAAGCACAGGGCCAGGGCGCTCCACAAATAGTCGGTGGACGCGGCGGGCAGGGCGCTCATTCCGGTATACCCGTCCTGCCCCACCACAAAGCACAGGGCGGAAGCCACCCCGGCCAAAAAGCAGAAAAACCCCATGCACTTTTGGCGCAGGGGCGAAAGGGTGCGGTTCTTCATTCGGCTTCTTCCTTCTGGCGCATCAGGCGCAGCATGTTCAGGTTGATTTCAAACAGCTGGCGGTGCTTTTTCACCACGGTGTCCAAAATGAACCCGCATACCAGCAGCAGCAGGGCCAGGGTCAGCATCACGCCGCTGACAATCAGCGTGGGCACCCGGTGTACATACTGCTCCCGCACAAATTCCGCCAGCGGGGGAATAAACAGGCACAGCCCCACCACCCCGAACAGCGCCGCGATGATGCCAAAAAAGGCCAGCGGGCGGTATTCCTTAAACAGGCGCAGAATGGTGCGCAGCACCTTAAACCCGTCGGAATAGGTGTTCAGCTTGCTGACGCTGCCGTCCGGCCGGTCCCGGTATTCCACGGGAATGCTCTTGACGCTCAGGTTTTTATCCAGCGCGTGAATGGTCATTTCCGTCTCGATTTCAAAGCCCTTGGACAAAACGGGGAAGGACTTGACAAACTGATAGCTGAAGGCCCGGTAGCCGGTCATAATATCCCGGATATCCCCCTTGAACAGGGTGTTGACCAGCCCACGCACCATCCGGTTGCCCAGGTTATGGAAGGGCCGTTTGTTCTCGGTAAAATAGGTGGCCGACAGGCGGTCGCCCACCACCATATCCACCTTTTTGTTCAGCACCAGGTCCACCATTTCCCGGGCGTTTTCGGCGGGGTAGGTATCATCGCCGTCAATCATCAGGTAGCAGTCCGCGTCAATCTCCCGAAACATGGTGCGGATGACGTTGCCCTTGCCCTGACGGTATTCGTAGCGCACAATGGCCCCGGCCTGCCGGGCGATGTCGTCGGTGTGGTCGGTGGAATTGTTGTCATACACATAAATATCCGCCTCCGGCAGGGCGGCGCGGTAATCGGCCACCACCTTGGCGATGGTTTTGGATTCGTTATAGCAGGGAATCAAAACGGCAATTTTCATAGGTACCTCCGTTATGCTGCGCCCTGCCTGGCCCATCCCGTTTTTGCGGCTTCAGCAAAAGGCGTTTTTCCCGGCGGGTGCGCCGGTTCGATGAGTTGTGCCATTGAGTATACCATATTTTGGGTGAAACTGCAAACCCATAAAAAAACGCCGCGGGGGATGCGCTACCCCCACGGCCGGAAACGGTTATTTTACGGATTGGTCTTGAGCTTTTTCACCTCGGCGTTCAATTCCTCCACCTGTTTTTCCAGGTCGGTTACCTGCCGGGTCAGTTCTTCATTCTGCTTTTCCGCGTCGGCCAGCTTGCTTTCCGCTTCGGTTTTGGCAGCGGACAGCTCTGCGGTGGTTTTGCCCTCAGCTTCTTTCAGGGCGGTGTTTTCCGCAGTCAGGGTTTCCAGGGCGGCTTCCGCGGTGGTTTTGGCGGTTTCGGCTTCCGTCAGCTTCTTTTCCAGATCGGCCTTTTCCGTCTTGGCGGCTTCCAGCAGCTTGTCGGACTCGGCCTTGGCGGCGGTCAGCTGCTTTTCCAAATCAGCGGCCCTGGTTTCCAGCTCCGTCTTGGCGGAGGCAGCCGTCTCCAAGTCGGTCTTCAGGGTTTTCGCTTCCGCCTGGACTTCTTCCAGCTGGGCGGTCAGGGCGGCGTTGTCCTCCTCCAGAGCGGTCTTGGCGGTTTCGGCTTCCGTCCTGGCGGTTTCCAGATCGGTCAGTTGGGTTTCCAGTTCCGTCTTAGCGGCGGCCAGCTCGTTATTCAGGGCCTGCACATTACTTTTGCCCGTAAAGCCGACAATGGCCAGAATAACGGCCACAATCAGCGCGGCGCACACAAGATACAGCGGGGTTTTGCTTTGGGTGGTAGAGGCGGCGGTTTTGGTGTCGGCCATGGAAAAATCCCTCCTATTCAGTTTCAAGGTTTTGTTTATTATATCACGTCCTGGTTGAAAAAGGAAGGTTTTTTGCCAAATTCGACGGTCGAAACAGCGCGCGCCCTTTTCTTGACAGTCCACAGGGGCCATGATATACTTTTTCCATATAAATGAAAGGAAGCGATTCGCCTGATGAAACGAATCCTTTGCCTGCTTCTGGTTCTGCTGCTTTGGGCCGCTCCGGCCCTGGCCGATACGCTGGTCGTTGAAAAAATTGACAAAATGGAACAGACCATCCAGCAAATTCAGGCAAACGACGCTTCCGTGGTGGATGTGACCGCCACCTCCCTGAGTCCGGCCAACATTCGCCTGCTGATGGATACTTTCCCCCAGCGCACTTTTTTGTACCGCATCCGCGCGTTTAATCGCCATATTCCCTGGGACACGCAGCATCTGGACCTGAAATACAGCGAATACAAAAAGCTGTCCCAGTTGACCGATGTGATGGCCCTGCTCCCCTGCCTGACCCAGGTGACCACCTACGGCTATGTGTTCACTGCGGAAGAACTGGACCGGCTGAAGGCGGACTATCCCGGCGTTACCTTCAACTGCAAGTTCCACATGGCCCACCACATCATCCGAACGGACCTGACGGCCTTTTGCACCCGTCACGCCAAGTACACCAAAAACCGCCATACTCAGGCCGATTTCGCCGCCTTCCGCCACTGCCCTGATTTAAAGGCCCTGGACATTGGCCATAACGCCGTAACGGACATCCGTTTTTTAAAGGATTTGCCCAAGCTGCAAATTCTGATTGTGGCGGATAACCAGATCAGCGATCTGGAGCCCTTGCGTTATCAAAACCAGTTGGTCTATCTGGAGCTGATTCATAACGACGGCGTCACCGATATTTCTCCCCTGGCGGACCTGACCGAGCTGATCGACCTGCACATTGGCAAATGCAATATCACCGATTTTACCCCCCTGTACAACCTGAAAAAGCTGGACCGGCTGTGGCTGGGCGGCAACCCCATCACCGACGAGCAGCTGAAGGAACTGCAGGAGCATTTGCCCAACACCACCATCAACTCCACCGCCATTACCTATCCCACAGCCGAGGGCTGGCGGCAGGGGCACCCCCGATACCTGAAAATTGTGGAAATTTTTGAAAACGACAAATACATTCCATTCCCCTAAAGGAGGCCCTTTCCATGGCTTTGCAGGATAACGCCTACGGCATGCGGCGCATTCAGCAGACCCTGCTGGATATGATGGTGGAAATCGACCGGGTATGCCGGGCGCATCACATTGAATACACCCTGCTGGGGGGCACCATGCTGGGGGCCGTGCGGGAGGGGGGCTTCATCCCCTGGGACGACGATTTGGACATCGGCTTCTGCAAGGACGCATGGCGGCGGTTTATCGCCGTGTTTCCCACGGAAAGCGCCGACTACACCGTTTCCGAAACGGACACCTGGGTGGCCCGGGTGGTGCCCCGCCAGCCCATCGACGGCGAATTTCCCTTTGTGGACCTGTTTCATTACGAGCCCATCAGCGCCTCGCCCCGCAGGCAGAAAATGCGGGTGCTGGCGCTGGAAACCCTGCAGGGGATGCTCAAGGACAAGGTGGACGTAAGCAGCTACCCCAAAAAGTACCGTTCTCTGCTGGTGGGCACCCACCTGCTGGGGCTTCCCTTTTCCAAGGAGCGCAAGCTGAAATGGTACCGGCATGTATACACCCGCTGGGCCCGGGGCGACGGCAGTCTGGTGCATGTGCCCGACGGGGATTTTCGGGTGCTGGGACGAATCTGGCCCGCGGAAATGACCCACAGCTACCAGGATATCCTGTTTGAGGGCGTGCCCCTGCGCGTGTTAACCTGCTGGGACGAAATGCTCACCCGTCAATACGGCGACTACATGCAGCGCCCCCCGGAGGGACAGCGCATGCTGCGCCAGCACACAGCGCAACGACAGAAAGCCTGAGGAGGTGCGCCATGGCCCGCATCGGCATTGTCAGCTATAACCGCTACGGCAATTTTACCAACTACGGCTCCGCCCTGCAGTCCTGGGCCATGTGCCGGGCTGTGGACAAGCTGGGGGCCCAAAGCGTGCTGGTGGACTACCTGCCGGAGGTGCTGCGGGATAAGAATCCCCTGAATCCCATGGCCCATATGTGGGACACGGACCCTGTGGCCCGCCGCCAGTGCGAAATGAGCCTGCCCGCCATTCGGGAAAATTATCAAAAGTTTCAGCGCTTTTTTGCCGGGCAGTTTCGCAATACTCATTGCCGCTACACCGCCCAAAACTTTGCCAGCTGTCCTACGGACGAGGGGCTGCAGGGCTTTTTGTGCGGCAGCGACACCATTTTCTGCACGGATGAATTTGGCTTTGACGACGGCTATTACGCCCGCTATCCGGTTATGCAGGGACGCAGCGCCGCCTATGCCGCCAGCTTCGGCGACGCGGTCTTTGGCCCGGATACCCTGCCTGTGCTGGCGCAAAAGCTGCAGGGCTTTTTGGCCATCGGCCTGCGGGAAAGCCCCATGGTAAACTGGGTGCGGGACCATACCTCCGTGCCGGTTCAGCGGGTGATCGATCCCACACTGCTGCTGACCGCGGAGGATTACGCCCCCATCATCGCCCCCCGGCAGCAGGCGGGGGAGTATCTTTTGCTGTATGCCCGCCGCTACAATCCGGCCATGGAGCGCTTTGCCATGGAAACGGCCCGCCGTCTGGGCGTGCAGGTGGTGGAAATCAGCCTGCGGGCGGAAAACGCCGCCCATCACCCCATGTTTTATCAGGCCGGTGTGGAGGAATTTTTGTCGCTGGTGCGTCACGCGGCGTGCGTGGTCACCAATTCCTACCACGGCATGATCTTCAGCGTGCAGCTAAAGCGGCCCTTCTACCTGTTTTCCCGGGAGCAGTGCGATGGCAAAATCGGTGAGCTTTTGTCCCTGATGGGCCTGACCGGCCGCCTGCTGGTGACCGGCCGGGAGGCGGTCGCCCCCACGGTGGATTACGACGCGGTGGACGCGGCGCTGGCCCCGGCCCGGCGGGACAGCCTGGCCTTTTTGCAAAACGAACTGGATTTGCTGACCCGATGAAAGAAGGATTTTTTCCATGCTAAACTTCTCCGTAGGTCCTGTGCAGATGGCCCCCGATCTTTGCGATTTGGGGGCCAATCCCGTGCCCTATTTCCGCACGGCGGAATTTTCCCAAACCATGCTGGAAAACGAACGGATGCTGCTAAGTCTGGTGAACGCCCCCTCCGGCAGCCGCGCCGTGTTTTTAACCGGCAGCGGCACAGCCGCCATGGAGGCCGCCGTCATGGCGGCCTTTACCCCGGCGGACAGGGTGCTGGCGGTAAACGGCGGCAGCTTTGGGGCGCGCTTTGTGCAGATGTGCCAAATCCACGGCGTGCCTGTTACCCAGATTGAGCTGCGGCCCGGCCAGGCCCTGACGCCCGAGCATCTGGCCCCCTACGAGGGACAGGGCTACACCGGTTTTCTGGTCAACCTGTGCGAAACCTCCACCGGCGTCGCCTATGACGCACGGCTGATTCACGATTTTTGCGACCGCAACGGCCTGTTTTTGATTGCGGACGCGATCAGCGCTTTTCTGGCCGACCCGGTGGACATGGCGGACATGCTGCTGACCGGCTCCCAAAAGGCGCTGGCCTGCCCGCCGGGGGTATCGGCGGTTATGCTGTCGCCCCGGGCGGTGGAGCGGGCCATGACCGCCCCTGACCGCTGCCTGTACCTGAGCCTGCGGGAGGCGCTGGTAAACGGCCAGCGGGGCCAGACCCCCTTTACCCCGGCGGTGGGCATTCTTTTGCAGATTCATGAACGGCTGCGGCAGATTGTGGCCGCGGGCGGCGCGCAAAGCCAGCTGGACCATACCGCTCTGCTGGCGCGGGATTTCCGCGCCCGGATGGCGGACCTGCCTTTTCAAACCCTGCCGGAAACGCCCTCCAACGCGGTAACGGCGCTGATGCCCCGCCGCCAGAACGCCTACGCCATTTTTGAAACCCTGAAGGACGAATACGGCATCTGGGTTTGCCCCAACGGCGGCGCTCTGCGGGACAGGGTTTTCCGCGTAGGGCATTTGGGCGCGCTGACCCCCGGCGACAACGCCGCGCTGGAGGACGCCCTGCGGGCCATGCTGCGCCGGGGCCTGCTGTAAGGAGGAAAAACCGATGGTGAAGGTCATCACCTACGGCACCTTTGACCTGCTGCACGAGGGGCATATCCGCCTGCTTCAGCGGGCCCGGGCGCTGGGGGACATGCTGGTGGTGGGGGTCACCGCCGACGGCTTTGATTTAAGCCGGGGCAAAATCAACGTGCAGCAAACCCTGGTGGAGCGCATTGAGGGCGTTCGCGCCACAGGTCTGGCGGACCAGATCATTGTGGAGGAATACGAGGGCCAGAAGATTGACGACATCCAGCGGCTGGGCATCGATATTTTTACCGTTGGATCCGACTGGGAAGGGCAGTTCGACTACCTGCGCCCCTACTGCCGGGTGGTGTACCTGCCCCGCACCCAGGGCGTGTCCAGCAGCGCCCTGCGCGCACAAAGCCGGGAAATCGCCTTGGGGCTGGTGGGGGAAAACGCCATTTTAAACAAATTTGCCGCCGAAAGCGCCTGGGTGAACGGGGTGCGTCTATCCGGCATCTGCGCCCGGGACACAAGCCGTCTGGACCGCGCCCTGCAGGCGCTGCCCCAGCAGGACTACGACACGCTTCTGCCGGGCTGCGACGCGGTGTATATCGCGTCCCACCCCAGCCTGCACGAAAGCCATGTGCGCAAGGCGCTGGAAGCGGGCCGGCATGTGCTGTGCGAATCGCCCATCGCCCTCAGCGCCCGGGCCTGCGACGACCTGTTCGACCTGGCCCGCGGCCGGGGGCTGATTCTGGCGGACGGCAACAAAACCGCCTATTCCACCGCCTATTCTAGGCTGCTGCTGCTGCTTAAAACCGGCAAAATCGGCCGGGTGGTCAGCGTGGACGCCACCTGCACCAGCCTGCGCCCCGGCGAGGACCGGGCGCTGGCCTGGAACAGCCTGTGCGCCTTCGGTCCCCAGGCGCTGCTGCCGGTATTGCAGCTGCTGGGCACCGATTACGTGGAGGCCCGTTCCGCCTCCCTGCTGGCGGAGGATGGCTTCGACCTGTTTACCAAAATAGATCTGCGCTATCCCGGCGCGGTGGCCAGCGTCAAGGTGGGCAAGGGCGTCAAGTCCGAGGGGGAACTGATCGTTTCCGGCACGGAGGGCTACGCCTGGGTGCCCGCCCCCTGGTGGAAAACCGACTACTTTGAGCTGCGCTACGAAAACCCGGCGGATAACCGCCGCTATTACTATCAGCTGGACGGCGAGGGCATTCGCTACGAGCTGGTGGCCTTTCTGCGGGCCATCGCCAGCGGAAAGGCCCCCGCCCAGATCGCGCCCCAGGTGTCCGCCGCCATCTGCCAGTTAACCGGCCAAAGCGGCACGCCCCTGCGGTAGCTTGACATTCCTCCCGGGGGGTGCTATCCTTCCCGGGTATCTTTCACAAAGGAGCGCTTTTTCTTGAAGCAGACCCGCACGGCACGCTTTGTGCAAAACACCCTGTCCACCGCCGTATACCAGCTGACAGCCATGCTGCTGGGCTTTGTCACCCCCCGGCTGATGATTCTTTACTACGGGTCGGAGGTAAACGGGCTGATTGTATCCGTCACGGAATTTTTAAGCTATTTTAAAATGGTGGAATCCGGGCTGGCCGCCGCCGCCAACGCTGCCCTGTACGAGCCGCTGGCCCGACACGATATGCCCGCCGTCAACGGCATTGTGTCGGCGGCGCGGGGATTCTATAACTCCGCCGGCTGGTTCTTTACCGCCATTACCGCCATATTCGCCGTGGCCTATCCCTTCTTTATGCCGGTTCACGCCATGGACGGCTCCCTGATGAGCCGCCTCAGCGTTATCGCCCTCATTTTGGCCATGGGGGTCAGCGGGGCGCTGGAGTTCTTTACCATGGCCCGTTACCGGGTGCTGCTGACGGCGGATCAGCGCACCTATGTGGTGTCGCTCGCCTCCATGGCGTCCCTGCTGCTTTCCACCGCGCTGATTGTGGTGCTGCCCTATCTGGGACAGGACGTTATCGTGGTGCGGCTGGCTGCCTCCCTGACCATTCTGGTGCGGTCGGTGCTGCTGTCCCGCTATGTAAAAAAATACTATCCGGAGGTCAACGCCTTTGCCAGGCCGGACAAATCCGCCCTGGGCAAGCGGTGGGACGCGCTGTACATGGAACTGACCAATGTGTTTCAGCAGGGCGCGGGGGTTATCTTCGGCACTCTGGTGACCCGGGACGCGGGTATGCTGAGCGTGTACGGCGTATACCACATGGTCACCGTGGGCCTGTGGGGCGTGCTGAAAATGGCGACCACCGGCATCTATTCCATCTTTGGCAACCTGATGGTCAGCGAAAGCCGGGAATCCTTTCAGCAGGCCTACACGGATTTTGAGTGCCTGTACGACATGGCGGTCACCGTGCTGTTCGGCGTGGCGACCGTGCTGATCGTGCCCTTTGTGAACCTGTACACCCACGGCATTCAGGATGTGAATTACAATGTACCCGTGCTGGGTATGCTGATCATTCTGGAGGCTGTCACCACCCATATGCGCATTCCCCTGAACCTGATGATCAGCGCCAGCGGCAAATTCCGCGAGGTGCGGGGCCAGTGCCTGGCCCAGGTCATCGCCACCACCGTTTTGAGCGTGGGACTGGGGCTGGGCCTGCGACCCTATGGCCCGGAGGCTTCCCTGTGCGGCATTGTGGCGGGAGTCAGCCTGTCCAACATTCTGCGGGCGGTGCTGCTGATGCGGCTGGTGCCCAGTCAGATTACCGGCCTCAGCTGGAAGCCCAGCGCCCGCCGCAACCTGCGCATGCTGCTGACCGTGGCCCTGATGGCCGCCCCCTGCCTGCTGTGGGTCAGCCCGCCGCGCCGGTTCTTTTCCTGGTTTATGTACGCGGCCATGCTGGTGCTGTATGCCAGCGCCGTTACCCTGGCGGTGAATTACCTGCTGGACCGCAAGGCGGTCCGGTCGCTGTTCAGCCGGGGCAAATTCCTTCTGGGCCGTTTCAGCGGCCGGTAGAAGCTGTAAAATTTGCGCCGGTTTTCTTCATGGCGCGCCCGGTATGGTATAATCAGACCGCAGACCATTTGGAAAGGATGCAATCGGATGAAAAAAATGCTGGCTCTGCTGATGAGCGTTTGCCTGCTGCTGGGTGGTGTAGCCGCCCTGGCAGAGGAAGAAGCGGACCTGGCCGCCCTGGAGGCCGCCGGTATGGAGGTGGAGGGCATCGCCGACGATGAGGAAGCCGTGGAGGCCGATGGCGCCGTAGCGGACATTACCGGCATGAAGCCCCTGTATACCGCCCGGATCAAGCCCTTTACCGCCAACGGCACCTCCATCCGCATGCGAACCAGGCAGGACGGGGAAAGCGATGTGGTATGCGCCATCGACGCCTGGGAAACCGTTACGGTATACGCGGTGTATCCCTCCTATGTACTGGCCGGGTACAACGGCCATGTGGGGTACATCATCCGCACCTGGGTGGATGAAAACATGACCGTGCTGGACCCGGAAACCACCCCGCCCTATGGCGTGGTTCCCAGCCAGTTTGTGGCCACCCTGACCGAAACGGCCAATATTTACAGCCAGCCCTCGCTGGACGCGGACGTTAACAAAATCCGCCCCGGCGCGGGCAGCAAAATTGCCATTCTGGAATTTGTGGACGGCTTTGCCAAGGTCATCTGCTGGCGCAGCTACGGCTACATCGACGCCCGGATTTTAACCGACCTGACCGTTGTGTCGGAAAGTCTGGAGCCAAACAGCAGCGATACCCCCATTGCCGCGTTTTGCAGCTTTTTTGAATACAACACCGGCAAGGAGGGCAACGATGGCCGCTGCAAGAACATTGTGCGCGCCTGCGAATTGATGACCCGCACCCTGCAGCCCGGCGAAACGCTGGATTTTAACAGCCAGATCGGCCCCTACCGCAAAAGCAACGGCTACTATCCCGCCCCTGTGCTGATTGACGGCGGCAGCCAGCTGGGCTATGGCGGCGGCACCTGCCAGTGCTCCTCCACCCTGTACAACACCATTCGCCAGCTGCCGGACATCACCATTCTGATGCGCCGTCCCCACGGCCCGGGCTGCGCCAAGTACCTGCCCATGCACCAGGACGCGGCGGTGGGCAATTCCTCACTGAACCTGGTTTTCCGCAACGATTGCGCCTACCCCATCCGCATTCTGGCGGAAAGCACCGGCGAAGGCACCCTGTGCATTCAAATCTTCCGGGAAGAATAAAAAAAAAGCAGGCCCCCAGACGGAATGAAATCTGTCTGGGGCCTGCTTTCTCTTTACAGCATACTCAGGGCGCTGGTTTCGTAATCCTTGTCCCCGGTTACTTCACGAATGACCGTAATTTCCTCCGGGAAGCTGACGTCCGCCGTGTCGCCGGTCAGCTCAATTTCCGCAATGGCCTGCTTTTGCCAGAAGGGATACACGTCTATCTCAAAGGACTGGTTTTTGTAGGTCAGGCAGAAGCGGGTTTTGCGAATCTGGCGGCGGCTGGTGTCCGCGTCCATCAGCAGGGTCAGGTATTCGTTGTTGGTCAGGCGGCGTTCCACCTCAATGGCCTTTTGGCCCGGGATGCTGCGGCGGCTGGTGCGGTAATACACATAATGGCCCTTGCTGCCGCTCTGGCGCACCCGCACCTCCTCGTCGTTCTGGCTGACCAGATAGGTCTGGATGATTTCCACCCGGCGGCAGGTGGGGTTCTTTTCCAGCCAGGCAATGTCCGGATATTCTATCAGGAAGCGGCGCTTGTTTTCCACAGGGCCCCGCTCCTCCCCCAGGGTGGAGGCGATTTCCGCAATCAGCGCCTTCATTTTATCACCAAAGTCGTAGGCGTTGTCAATGACCCGCAGGTGGGGATGGCCCGTCCAGGCGGCCAGCAGCTTATCATCCATGGCCACGGCCTGCTCCGGCGTTTCGTAGCGGGCGGCGTTGTTGGCCATGGTGTAAAATTCCTCCGCGCCCTTGGCCGCCGTTACCAGATGAAACACCGCGTCATAGCTGTCCCGCAACTCCAATTCGTTGGCCCCCACATAGGCCAGCACCTGGGCAAACTCCTCCTGGGTCATGTAAGCGCAGTTATCCATGGCTCCACGGTCGCACACAATCAAAATTTTGCTCGCATCCATGGTATGGGCCGCCTGCATAAACAGGCGTTCCTTTTCCATTTGCAGCTTCATCTGGCATTTCTGATAATCCAGGTTGGTGCCGCAGGTCCAGGGAGCCACGCCGCCGGTAATCAGCTCGGTAGCGGTTTCCGGCACAAACAGCACCGTATAGCCCCGCTGGGTAAAGGCGTTTTGAATCCAGCTGAGGGCGGTGGATTTGCCCGCGCAGGGGCCGCCGGTAATCACAATTTTATGAATCTTTTTCATCTGAAACGGTTCTCCTTCCGGGGATACGGCAATAAAAAGGCCGTTCGATACAGTATACCCCACCCATGGCCGGCTGTGCAATGGGCAAATGGAAAAAAGCGGTGTTTTTCCCTTCAGAAACGACATGACTGTTATTGTACCAGCACCAGCTCCGTACCGGCGCTTTGCATCCAGTCCCGCACGGCCTGGCTGTCGTAACCGTTCAGCCTTTCCTTGGGAATGGCCAGATACAACCACCCTTCGGTGCTGAAGGCGTATTGCAGCCCGCCGGTGATGGCATAATAGTTGTCCATCCGCCGCCAGTGGGTTCCCTCCGCAAGCAGGGACAGGGCGCGCCAGGCCGGATAGGTTTGGGCGGAACGGTACACCTGATAGTCCTTGTTCCACCGGCTTTCAATCTGGCTGAAATCGTCCCGGGTTAAATCCACCGTTTCCACCGGCAGCGGGTCGCTGTCTGCCAGCAATTCCGCTATATTCTCATAGGACAGGGTGTTGCTTTCGTTCAGCAGGCTGCCGTTGGGTCCGTACAGGCGGTAGCTCAGCTCCAGCCCGGTGGCGTCCAGCGGCAGGGCGTCGTCCGCCTGTTCCTTGCCGCCATTAACCAGCGTGGAAGCCTGCATCCAGCCCTGAACCGCCGGGCGCACAAACACACTGTCCGCCAGCTGGACGGCTTGCAGGCGCTGCATGTGCATGTCGCCGCCAATCTGCATATTGGGGTTTTCCGGGTGGATGTTTCCTTCCTGATAGGCGTACTGCTTGCCAAACAGCGCGTCGTAACTGAGCAGATCATACCGCTCGTCCCCCCGGCCCCTGGAGGTCAGGGGCTGACCCTCGCCGGACCGGCGCAGGGTATCCACATAGGTCAAAAAGGGGTCGTTATTCACCCCGGCCACAGACAGCGTACAGGCCCCCATCTCGTTGGCGTACATATCGGCCGTTACGGGCGTGTTGCCCTGATTGGACCAGATAAAATAGGGGGTCAGGTGTCCCGCGTCGCCGGTGGTGGGGATGCCCAGTTCCTCATACACATCCGTGCCGAACGGGGGAATATGGTCGCCAAACCAGGCCACCACCGTAGGCTCGTCGGACTGTTCCAGCGCGGAAAGGAAATCCTTCAGCGCCGCGTCGGTCTGCCGCATCAGGCAGCAGTAGTTGCTGAGTACCAGCCGGGTATGGTCGCTGAAATCCCCGGTAAAGGGCTCGTCCGCGCCGTACAGCTGGCGGCAGTCGTTGTAATCGTACCCGCCGTGGTTCTGCATGGTCATCACAAACACAAAATCCGGGCCGTCGGTCTGGTTCATTCTTTCCAGCACGGCGTTGTAATGGTCCCGGTCGCTGATGTAGGTACTGATATGGGTAAAATCCCGACGGGTGGTGTCCGTGGTGAAAAAAGCGTCAAAGCCCTCCATGCGCAGGTTGCGGTAGCGGTTGTAGTACACCCCCTGGAACCAGTGAATGGCGCTGGAGGTATACCCCTGAGCGCGCAGCACGCTGGCCAGGCTGTTTATGGGCGGCAGGCCCATGGAATAGGGGTTGCAGCTGTACTGGCTGCGCAGGCCCGTAAGCACCTCAAACTCCGTTTCACTGGTGCCGCCCCCCAGCTTGGGCACATAAAGATGTCCGGTCTGGCAGGTTTGCACCAGCTGATTGTAAAAGGGCGTCAGTTCCCGGGTCAGGTTCACATATTGGGACAGCCAGGCCTCGTCCGACCAGCTTTCGGACAAAACCACAATCACATTGGGCTTTTCTTCACTGGCGGCTGGGGTGGCGGCCTGCAAGTCCCGGTAGACGGACCGCACCTCATCCTCGTCATAGTCGATGCGCAGACGGACCAGACGGTAGTTTTCCGCCGCGAACATGGCGTACAGCGTGCCTTCGCCCTTTGCGTGCTCCATCATGTCCGACCGCTTGTCCCCGCCGCCCCGCTGAAACGTGCACAACCCGGGCAGCACCAGCACCAGCGCCAGTCCTACCGCCACGGCAATCAGGCTGCGGCGGCGTTTTTGTCCCCGCATCAGCCACACCCACAGGACAATCAGCAAAACGGTGCAAGCGCCAATCAGCCAAAGCTCCGTCCGGTTAATGTTAAAATCCAGCGTGCCCACGGTGGTCATCGCGTCGCCAATCTGCCACAGGTCCGTCAGCAGCACAGGCTCCATCCGAAACAGCATTTTGTAGCGGTTGGCCACACCCGCCAGCGCCGCCACGCCGGTGAGGCCAATCAGCAGCCCACCCCGCAGCCGCCAGCCCCGCAGGGCGCAGCCAGCCAGGCACAGGCCCAGCCAAAAGGCGGCGTTCATCAAAAACAGCTTGGGCTCCTGCCCAATCCACACAAACACGCTCCACAGGCTGCCTCGGGAAAAGGCTTCCAGCGTAAGTACCGGCAGCAGCGCGCCCGCCAGCACAAATAACACCTCTTGCAGGGAGGGCGTTTTGATTTTCTTTTTCATCCCATGCGGCCTCATTTCTTGCGGAAGGTCCAGTATTTGTTGACCAGAAAATTCAGGGGAATGGTGACGCACAAATTCAGGAAGGGCGCCAGGGTTTCCCCGGTGTGCACAACCTCCACCCAGAATACCAGCAGGGCGGAATCCAGCAGAAAGGTGCCGCCATATGCCGTCAGGGACTTCAAATACCCCAGCAGGTGCTGCCCCGGAGTCTTTTTTTCGCCCTGGCCAAAGACCACCCGGTTGTTCCAATAATAGGCGTTCATAACGCTGACGACCAGGCCGCAGGCGTTCGCCAGCAGATAGGGCCAGCCCAGTCCATGCACGCACAGCTGATACACCCCGATGGAAATGAGGGTATTGCTCACGCCCACCACGCCAAATTTGATAAACTGCCACAGTTTGGCCGCCCAAGGGGTCTGGGCGATCCAGCTACGAAAACGCTGCATCCCGGAAAAAACCTCCTGACAGAAAGTGCGTTTTCCATTGTAACCCAAAAGGGATGGATGCGCAAGGCGGACAAGGGAGCCTTTGCTAAGAACGATGCAACAGCCTGTACGCCCCGCCAGATGCCCCATTTGCGGCTGGCGGGGTGTTACCCTCCCACTGAGCGAGCAGCACGCCAGCTTGTGGGTTATAAAGAGCAGACGCCTCCTCAGAGGCGAATGCGCGCCCCATGCCGATTGACATTTTTCGCCTTCACGCTATAATAAAAGTAGGAAAGTTGGGCCGTTTTTTGTGCGGCCGGAAAGATAAGGAGATTGTCATGAGCCAAGTTTTGCCGCCTGTAACCATTCCCGTTAATGATTTAAAGGCCGCCTATATGCAGCACGCCGCCGAATATGAGCAAAAGGCCGTGGAGGTTTTGCGCAGCGGGTGGTATGTGCTGGGTAATGAGGTAAAATCCTTTGAGCGTGAGTTTGCCGATTATGTGGGGGTAAAGCACTGTGTGGGTCTGGCCAGCGGCCTGGACGCGCTGTGGATTGCCTTTCGCCTGCTGAACATGGGGCCGGGGGACGAGGTAATCGTCTGCTCCAACGCCTATATCGCCTGCGTTATGGGCATTACCATCAACGGAGCCACCCCCGTGTTTGTGGAGCCGGACGAGTATGACAACCTGGACGCGGATAAGGTGGAAGCGGCCGTTACCCCAGCTACCCGCGCCATTCTGGCGGTGCATCTGTACGGCCAGACCTGCGATATGGACAAGCTGGGGGAGATCTGCGCCCATCACAACCTGATTCTGGTGGAGGACTGCGCCCAAAGCCACGGCACCACCTGGCGCGGCAGGCAGGCGGGCAGCTTTGGCCGCATCGGCTGCTTCAGCTTTTACCCCACCAAGGGACTGGGCGCTTTTGGCGAGGGCGGCTGCATCACCACCAATGACGACGACATTGCCGACCGCTGCCGCACCTTCCGCAATTACGGCAGCAAGGTGCATTATCAAAACGAGGTGGTAGGCACCAACAGCCGCCTGCACGAATTGCAGGCGGGCCTGCTGCGGGTCAAGCTGCAATATCTGGACCAGATCAACGCGGAACGGGCGGTCATCGCCAGCCGGTACATGGAGGGAATCCGCACGGACTATCTGGCCCTGCCCAGGGTACGCCCCGGCGTGGTAAGCACCTGGCACCAGTTTGTCATTCATACCCCCTACCGGGATCAGCTGCGCCAGTACCTGCGGCAAAACGGCGTGGGCACCGAGGTGCACTATCCCATCCCTCCCCACCTGAGCAAGGCTTATGCCAGCCTGGGCTACCATCGGGGCGACTTTCCCATTGCGGAGCAATACGCGGATCAGGTGCTGAGCCTGCCCATGTACAATGGCTATACGCCGGAAAACCAGCGGCGGGTTATTGAACTGATCAATGCCTTTCGGCCCTAAAGGAGCGTTATGAGTAAACTGACCGTTGTCCCCTATACCCCGGATCACGCGGCGCGCTGGGATGATTTTGTGCTGAACCACAGCGCCAACGGCACCTTTCTGCAAAGCCGGCGCTTTTTAAGCTATCATCCACAGGGGCGCTTTACGGATGCCAGCGTAATGGTGCTGGAAGGGCAGGAGCTGGTGGC
Source organism: uncultured Clostridia bacterium (assembly GCA_934621505.1). Taxonomy (GTDB): domain Bacteria; phylum Bacillota; class Clostridia; order Christensenellales; family Aristaeellaceae; genus Limiplasma. The sequence goes on along the minus strand of CAKTUU010000001.1, from coordinate 213,822 downwards.
CGCCGTGCCCGCCGCCGAGCAGATGATCGACGGGCAGCTCTGGCTGCGCTCCCATCCGGGCAGCACCTTTGGCGGCCCGGTGATCGCCCCCGCCCTGCTGCGCGCCCCCAAGCTGGTGGAAATGATAGAGGCGCTGGACGACTGCTGGGTCCGGCGGTACGCCGCGGCGGAGCTGAAAATCACCAGCGACCTGTTCGCCTCGCTGCCTACGGACGCGCTGCAATACGCCCTGTATCACGCGGGCTATACGGATGAGCTGGAAATCGCCGCCTATCTGCCTCTGTGCAAGCCCTACGACCAGCTGCGGGCGGACTATTCCTTCAACAAGCGCTACGACCTGAAAAAGTGTGAAAAAGCGGGTTACCACGACGCGCCCATTCCGGACGAAGCCGGTCTTTCCGCCTTTTACGACCTGCTGTGCCTGAACCTACAAAAATTTGACGCCAAACCGGTGCATACCCTGTCCGAGCTGCGGGATTTTGTGCTTGACCGTCTGGCGGCGGAGTGCGCCGTGCTGGGCGTATACAACGATCAAAACGAATTATGCGCCGGGGCGTTTTTGTTCTTCTTCGCGCAAACCAATGTGCTGCATACCCAGTATCTGGCCACCCATCCGGCGGCCAGAGGGGTCAGCACCTGTCTGTACGACAGCGTTATCCGCGCCGCCCTTTCCCGGGGCTGCGCGAAGGTATCCTTCGGCACCAGCACCCACGACCGGGGAAGGGTGCTGAACACCGGCCTGATTCAAAACAAGGAAGGCTACGGCGCTTTGCATTCCCTGAACCGCATTTACACCCGCCGCTACAAAAAAGGAGGCCAAGCCTGATGATGAACGTACAAATGCTTGAATTTCCCCAGCACGGCGACGACCGGGGCCACCTGGTGGTGGTGGAGGGGCAGAAGGATATTCCCTTCGACATCAAGCGGGTTTTTTACATCTACGGTTCCGACCCGGATGTGGTGCGGGGCTGCCACGCCAACCGCAAAAGCGAATTTGTGCTGATCAACGTGGCGGGGCAAAGCAAGGTGCGCGCCCGGGACGGGCTGGGCAACGAGGCGGTGTTTTCCATCAACCGGCCCCACACCGGCCTGTACCTGCCCAAAATGATCTGGAAGGACATGTACGATTTTTCGCCGGACAGCGTGCTGCTGGTACTGTCCAGCGAGGCCTACGATCCCGGCGAGTACATTCGGGATTACGACGCCTTTGTGCGGGAGGTAAGCGGCCGTGCCTAAACTGTCTGTGGTCATTCCCGTCTACTACAACGCGGACAACCTGCCGCCGCTGTACGACGACCTGAAGGAAAAGCTGATTGACCGGATTGATTTTGATTACGAATTGATCTTTGTGGACGATGGCAGCGGCGACAACAGCTATCAGGTGATGCAGCAGCTGGCCAGACAGGACAGGCACATCCGCATTTTCCGTCTGAGCCGCAATTTTGGCAGCGACGCGGCGGTGCTGTGCGGCCTGTGTCAGGCCACCGGCGACTGCGCCGTGGTCAAGGCCGCCGACCTGCAGGAGCCCACGGAGATGCTTTTGGAAATGTACCAGCGCTGGCGGCAGGGCTGCAACGTGGTGCTGGCCGTGCGGGAAGGCCGCGAGGAAAGCAGGGTTCAGGAGTTTTTTGCGGATTTATATTACGGCATCACCCGCCGGTTTGCCCTGCCCAACATGCCCAAAAAGGGCTTTGACGTGTTTTTGCTGGACCGCAAGGTCATCGAGGTGTTGCGCCGCATGGACGAGCCCAACAGCGCTCTGGACGGCCAGATTTTGTGGAGCGGCTTTACCACCGGCACGGTTACCTACATCCGCCGGGAGCGCAAAATCGGCAAAAGCCGCTGGACGCTGAAAAAGAAAATTCGTCTGGTCATGGACACCCTGTTCAGCTTTTCCACCGTGCCCATCACCTTTATCACCGGGCTTGGGGTGCTGTCGGTCATCGGCAGCCTGATTTGGGCCATTGACGCTTTGATTTCCAAACTGCGGGGCAGCATTCATGTTACCGGCTGGACCATGATGTTCATCTTCCAGCTGCTTTCCTTTGGCATTATCATGATGACCCTTGGGCTGCTGGGCAACTATCTCTGGCGCACCTTTGACGCGTCCCGCCGCCGTCCGCCCTACCTCATCGAAATCGCCGACGGCCAGCGCCAGGGCTCTGCCCTGGACCCAGCTCACGAAGATGCGGATGTTCACTGACATAGTTGTTTCCGTGTGAAGCGACAGGGCTCTTCCTTGGACCCGGCTCACGAAGACACGGATGTTCACTGACCTGTTTGCTTCCGTGTGAAGCGCCAGGGCGGTGCCCTGGACCCGGCTCACGAAGATGCGGATGTTCACTGACATAGTTGTTTCCGTGTGAAGCGACAGGGCTCTTCCCTGGACCCGGCTCACGAAGACACGGATGTTCACTGACCTGTTTGCTTCCGTGTAAAACTTTTCCCCTTTTCTTTTGATACAATATAGAAGCGGACGCGGCCTGTCGTACTGGCCGCGTCCGCTGCGTTTACGCTTTTTGCGCGTTTTCCTTTTTCAGCTTTTCCAGCTCCCGGTGGGTCATATCCATCACCACCATGCAGGTTTCCAGAGCGCTTTCCGGGGTCAGGCCCCGCTGCTGCAATACCAGCTCCGGGGTTTTGCCCACGCCGAAGCGCAGCCGTTTGTCCGTGCGGGTAACCGCCTCAAACAGCAGCGCCGGGTCGGGCATGGCCTTTTCATCCAGGCGCATATGCACGCCGTCCGGCCGCAAAAACAGGTGGCTTACCCCCAGCATTCGGGTTACGCCCCGCAGCTGGGCAATGCGCATCAGGGTTTCCACAGGGTCGGGCACATCGCCAAACCGGTCGATCAGCTCGGCCTCGATTTCCATCCGCCCCGCCTCGTCCTGAATCATGGCGATGCGCTTGTAAATTTCCACCCGCAGCTTTTCGTCCGGCACATAATCCTCCGGCAGGTACGCGTCCAGCGCCAGCTCCACGCGGGTATCCACCTCGGGGGTGGTTTCCACGCCCTGCACCTCGCTGACCGCCTGCTCAATCAGCTTTACATACATGTCGTAGCCAACGGTGCTCAGGTGCCCGCTCTGCTGGGGGCCCAGCACATCGCCCGCGCCGCGTATCTCCAAATCCCGCATGGCGATGCGGTAGCCCGCGCCAAACTCGGTAAATTCCCGAATGGCGGACAGGCGCTGGTCGGCGGTTTCGGACAGCATTTTATTCTGGCGAATGGTAAAGTAGGCGTAGCCCTGACGGCTGCTGCGGCCTACCCGGCCACGAATCTGGTACAGCTGGGACAGGCCGAAGCGGTCCGCGTCAAACACAATCAGCGTATTGGCGTCGGGCACGTCCAGTCCGCTTTCCACAATGGTGGTGCACAGCAGCACATCGTAGGCGCCGGCGTAAAAGTCCAGCATCACGTCCTCCAGCGCGCTTTCCCGCATCTGCCCGTGGGCAATGCCGATGCGCGCCTCCGGCACCAGCGCTTTCAGCCGTTCCTGCATCTGCTCGATGCTGCGCACCCGGTTGTACAGGAAGTAGACCTGCCCGCCCCGGGCCATTTCCCGGCGGATGGCCTCCCGAATCAGCACGTCGTCGTACTCCATCACATAGGTTTTCACAGGCAGGCGTTCCTCCGGCGGGGTTTCCAGAAGGCTCATGTCCCGAATGCCCACCATGCTCATATGCAGGGTGCGGGGAATGGGCGTGGCGGACAGGGTCAGCACATCCACCCTGTTTTTCATATGCTGGATGCTTTCCTTGTGGGCCACGCCAAAGCGCTGCTCCTCGTCCACAATCAGCAGGCCCAGGTCCTTAAACTGCACGTCCTTATTCAGCAGGCGGTGGGTGCCCACCACCAGGTCCAGCTCGCCATCCTTCAATTTGCGGGCAATTTCCTTTTGCTCCCTGGCGGTGCGGAAGCGGCACATCATGTCGCAGCGCACCGGAAAGCCGGAAAACCGCTTTTTGATGGTGTTGTAGTGCTGCTGCACCAGAATGGTGGTAGGGGCCAGAATGGCCACCTGCTTGCCGTCCACCACGGCCTTAAAGGCGGCCCGCAGCGCCACCTCGGTTTTGCCGTAGCCCACATCGCCGCACAAAAGCCGGTCCATGTTGCGGGGGCTTTCCATGTCCGCCTCAATCTGGGCTACGCTTTTCTGCTGGTCCTCGGTCAGCTCATAGGGGAACAGCTCCTCAAATTCCTGCTGCCAGGGGTTATCATGGCTGAAGGCGTAGCCCGTTTCCCTGGCGCGCCGGGCGTACAGCTCCGCCAGGTCGAAGGCCAGCTTTTTCAGGCTGGCTTTTACCTTGCTCTTCTGCTTTTCCCATTCGCCGCCGCCCAGCCGGTTCAGCTTGGGCAGGCTCTGCTCCGCGCCGATGAACTTGGTCACCCGGTCAAACTGATCGGTGGGCACATACAATTTATCGCTGCCCGCGTACTGAATCAGCAGGTAATCCCGCTTGGCCCCCTCGCTTGTCAGCTGCACAATGCCCTTAAAGATGCCCACGCCGTGCAGATCATGCACCACATAGTCCCCGGGCTTCAGGTCGGTAAAGGAGGCGATGCGCTCGCCCGCGGTCTGTTTTTTACGCGCCCGCTGGTAGGCGCTGCCGTAAATATCGCTGTCGCTGAGCAGGGCCAGTTTGGCCGCCGGGTGCACAAAGCCCTTTTGATAGGCCACTGGCAGCATCAGCACTTCCCGCTGAATCAGGTTGCCGTCCAGCCGCTCACAGTAGGTGGCGGCCACCTTCTGGTCCTCCAGCGCCCGCTGCAGACGCAGGCCCCGGGCCTCGCCGCCGGTAAGCAGCACAATGGTATACCCCGCCTGCCGCCATTTGCCAATATCCTGAGCCAGCGGCTCCAGCCGGCTCTGATAGGGCATGGAGGGGCTGGCCCCGAAGCTGACGGCCTGGGTGGGGTTCACCCGTCCAAAGGTCGCGATTACATCCGTCAGGCACAAGCAGGGCCGCCGCTTCCAATCCGCCAGAGCGTCCTCGTAGACAAAGCGCAGGTCCTTCTGCGCGTCAAAGGCGTCGCCCCGCAGACAGGCGTCGTCGAAGCTCTCCACAAAATCATCCTGGGCGGACTTCAGGCGGCTCTGGTACTGGTCGGGCCGGTCCAGCAGCACAATGGGATGGTCCAGATAGGCGGTGGGCAGAACCGTGTCCGTCAGCAGCACATTCATCCACATGGGGGCGGTGCGAATGGTCTGCCCGGCCCGTACCCGCTCCACATCGTCCAAATGGCGCTTCCAGCCCAATTCCAGCTCGCTTGCCTGCTGGCGGGCGGGCTGGGCGTCGCCGGTTTTCAGGGTATCCTCGGTCATTTCCATGGCGTCCAGCCCGCTTAAAAAGCTGTCCAGACTGCTAAGGCCCTCCGGAACCGGCTTATCGGAAACCGCCGGCCCGTCCTGAAGCTGCAGCATATGGCCCACGCCCGCGTCCAGCGCGGCCTTGAGCCGGTCCGCCGCCTGATGAGCATCCTGGATCAGGCATTCCGTGGCGGGGGCGATGCGGGCGTTTTTGACCCGGGCGATGCTGCGCTGGCTGATGCAGTCAAACCGGCGCAGGCTGTCCACCTCGTCGTCAAAAAACTCAATGCGCAAAGCGTCCGGGGCGTTGGAGGGAAACACGTCCAGAATGGAGCCCCGCATGGCGCACTGGCCCTGCCCCTCCACCATGGCCACCCGTTCGTACCCGCAGGCGATCAGGCGCTGCATCAGCTGTTCGGGGGGATGGCGCTCGCCCTCGTTCAGGGAAATGGCCGCCTGCCGGAAACGCCTGACGGGGGCGCAGCGGTCCAGCAGCGCCTCCACACTCAGGCACAGCACGCGAATGCCGCCGCTGGCCATGGCGTCCAGCACCTTCAGCCGCTGCCAGGTGCTTTCCCGGCTCATGGCGGCGCGGCTGAACTGCATATCCCTGGGAGGCAGCACGGCGCATCCCAGACCGGTCAGGCGCTCAATGTCCTGGGCATGGCGCTGGGCGTTTAATTCGTTGGCGGCCACCAGCACCACAGGGCGGCCGGTTTTGCAGGTCAGGGCCGCCGCCAGAAAGGGCCTCTCCCCTTCGGGAATATCGGTTATGGCGGTGCAGTCCCCGTCGTTCAGGCGGCCCAGCAGCGCCTGCCATTCCGGCACGCCCTGATAGGCGGTAAACAATCCCTCATTCATTGCGCCTCTCCTTCGTCAGCCTTTGGCTTTTCCTTCTTGGGCTTTTTGGTATTGTATTTGCACATGGCGCTTTCCACGCCGTTCTGGATATACTCGATAATCGCGTCCGCCGCCAGGTCAAAGGCGCGGTCGGCCGCTTCCGCCTCCTCGCCGATGTAGTGGCCCAGCACCCAGTCCGCCAGCTCATAGCCTTCCCGCTTCTGGCCCACGCCAACCCGCAGCCGGGGAAAATTTTCATACCCCAGGCAGCCCACAATGGACCGCATGCCGTTGTGGGTACCGGCGCTGCCGTTTTTGCGAATGCGGATGAAGCCCTGGGGCAAATCCACATCGTCATAGACGATCATCAGGTTTTCCGGGGGGATTTTATACCAGTGGGCCAGTTCCTGCACGCTTTCGCCGCTCAGGTTCATGTAGGTCTGGGGCAGGGCCAGCACCACCTTTTGCCCGTTTACAAAGCACTCGCCCACCAGCGCCTTGGATTTGCTGCGGCTGATGGACACCCCCAGCCTGCGGCTCAGCTTTTCCAGCACGTCAAAGCCCACGTTGTGGCGCGTATGGGCGTACTGCGCGCCCGGGTTGCCCAGTCCAACAATCAAATACATAGCTTTCTCCTTTTGCATGGCGAGGAAACGCCGATTGGCGGAGACGGCCAAAGCCGCCCCCGCTGAGCGTATGGTATTGTATCACAACCCGGAACAGGGACGCAAGGCGAAGAAACGTCTATTTTTGCAGCCGCCACACGGTAAAATACGCCGTCTGCTCCACCGTTTCCAGCGTCCAGTCCAGCCCGTCCGCCGCCAGCACCGCCGCAAGGCGGTTCACCGACGCGCCGCTTTCCATCAGCAGGTAAACGCCCTCGTCGGCCAGGTTCAGGGTATCCAGCCCCTCCGGGTAACCCAGCAAGGCAAACTTTTGCCGGTAGGCGTGGGAGCGGATCAGCGGACTGCACCACTCCACCAGATTCACCGGCGGAACCAGATTTTCAAAGGCATAGCCGTTTTGGGACACATCCGTCACATACAGGTTCTGGGCATGAGCGGCGGCATAGGCGTTGACCTGCCGGGTCGCCTCCGCCAGGCGCTGGCGGCGGGCGTTCTGCCGCACCAGCACATCCTGGGGCTGCACAGCCACGGTTACCGCCGCCGCGCATACCAGCAGCAACAGCGCCGCTCCTTTCTTCGCCTGCCCCATGGCCAAGGTCAGCAGCGCGGCGTATACCGGCAGGGCGTACACAAGGGCCACCCGGTCCGGCAGGCGGCTGCGCAGACCGTAAAAATACGCCGTAACCGCCAGCACAAACAGCCACAGCCCGCATACCAGCAGCACGCCCAGCCAGTCCCGGCGGCGCAGAAAGCTCCACGCCAGCCAGCCCGAAAGCAGGGCAAAGGCCAGCGCGTTCCAGCCAAATTCCTGATAGTTTTTCAGCAGGCTCAGGGTTTTATGGGCGATTTGCACCACCCCCGGAGGCGTTTCGGCTTCCTCCGCCGCCTGAACCACCCGGCTTAGCCGTTCCGTATCAAACCGCCGGTCAAACAGCAGATTCCAGTTGCGAAAGCAGTCGCACAGGGGCTCCGTCCAGTCGGTCACCTGACGGGCCAGCTGATAGGTCTGTTCCGTATTGCGGTAATCCAGCACCTGAGCGCTTGCTTCGTCAAAGGTCTGCTGCTCCTGCCAGTCCGGCACGTTTTGCCGGTACAGGGCGTTATCCCCCAGCCAGATCCCGGCGGCAAGGACCAGCAGCGCCCCGCAGGCCGCCAGCGTCCGGCGGTCGCCGCGCCCGGCGCGGTACAGGCCGCACAGCAGCGGCGCCGGCAGGGCCAGCAGCCCGCTTTCCCTGCGCACCAGCAGGGCAAACAGCATCAGACCCATGGCAAAAGCCATGCAAAACCGGCGGCCCCGTCTACCTTCGGGCAGGGTCAGCAGCAGGGCGGACGCGCCGGCGGCGCAAAAGCCCGCCGTTGCCGTAAACTGCAAGTACACCATAAACTTCATCGCCACGCCCGCATACAGCGCCCCAAAGCCCGCCAGCCCCAGCCAGGGATTTTTGCCCAGCAGGCTGCGCAAAAGGGCCGTCAGCGCCGCCCATTGGGCCGCCGTCAGCAGCAGGGCGTGCCATGGCAGCGACGGGCACAGGCTGTACAGCCGGGACAGCAGCCAGCCGTACCCATAGGTGGTAAAGCCGTCCGCCGCCTCCGGCGTACCGGTAACGCCGCCGCACACAACGGCAAGGATGGTATTGTCATCGTTGGTTTGAAACACCACGTCGCTCAGGCTGTAGGTAACCGCCGCCAGCAGGATCACGGCGGCCAGCGCCGCCAGCCATCGCATTTTTTCATTTTTCATGGCGCGCCTTTCTCAGGGGCCGGTCAAGGGCCAGCGCGGACAGCAGCACAAAATAGGGCGCGTACAGGAACAAATACCGGGGCCACACCTCAAAAATCAGCAAATACAGCGTAAGCCCGATCAGCGTCAGGCAGATAGCCGCCACCGCCGGTTCCCTGCGCCGGGTGAAGGCCGTATAGGCGCACAGGGTCAGCACGCCCAGCCAGGCCAATTGGGCGACGGTCTGGCAATAGGGCATCAGGCGGCCCTTTTTGTGATACAGGCTGCGCAAAAACGCGCTGACCCGGCTGGAGCGCTGCGGAATTTCCACATCGATAAAGCTGCCGTGGGAAGCAAAGGAACCGTCCGCGTAGGCTTTATAGGCCTTGACGGCAAAAAAGCGCAGGTTTTCGGCCAGACCGCGGCTGGAAAGGCGCTCCATACCCCGGGCCATCTCCGCCTGCCGCCGCTGCTTCAGGGTGGGGAACGAGGCGGAATAGGCCACGTCGCTTTGGTCGTTGCCGCCGTAGGTATCGTTGTTCATGCCCATCATAAAGAAATGGGTGATGGAGTGCTGGGCCTGGGGATGGGCGCTGCCGGTCAAAAAACGGGTGGCTTCAGCCTCAAACACCCGCCCGGGGACGGCGCACAGGGCCATCGCCAGCAGCGCAAGAGCAGCGGTACGCGCCCGCGCCCAGGTAAGGCGCTTTCCAAAGAAACGGGCCGTCTGTATCATCAGCAGGGCAATCAGGCCAATCAGCACCGTGGGCTTCAGGGCGGCGCCCAAAAAAGCCAGCAGCGAAATCAGGCTCCATTTAACCAAAGACCGCTTCACCCGCAGCCAGACGGTCAACATGCTAATGGGGAACAGGATGGTAAACACATCCGTATAGGGGTACAGGTTATATGGCGACAGGGCGATCCAGCCAATGGCCAGCGCCGTGCCCAGTCCATTGGCCACCCGGCTGTGGGTCAACAGCCGCAGGCAGCGTACACACAGGTAAGCGCTGATATTCAGCATTACCGCGCCCAGATAGGGCAGCGCCACATAAGGAACCCCAAGCCCCAGCCGCACCGCCGCCCACAGGGGCGGCACAAACAGCAGGGTAATAGCTGCGTTATTGGGGTAGCGGCTGAAATATTCCCGGTAGATGGAAAAATCCAGCCCCCGGGCAATGCGCTCCGCCGCGTCATGCACCTGCCCCGGGTCCCAGCCCAGGTGGGTCCAGCAGCAGCGCACCACCACAAACTGCACGGCCAGCGCCGCCAGAAAAACGGCCCGCAGCAGCCAGGGCCGGTCCTTTGCCGGGGCTGTTTCGCGGCCCCGCAGCGCAAACAGCCCGGCGACGACCACCAGCGCCGCGGGCCACAAAAGCCAGTTGGGCAGCAGCGCCCTGTTCTGGTAAGCGCCCGCAAAGGCCTGCTGGCACATAAGCAACAGCGCCAGGATCAGCACAAGCATTCCCCCGGCGCATACGCAAATCGTCAGCCGAAAGCCGCGATCCAAACGGTATTCCTTCATATGTGGTTTTCCTCCCTGGCGTAAACAAGCAAAAAAACAGGCTGCCGGCGCGGTCGTAAGCCGAGTTCTGTCGTTGGACGATCATCTATCTGGGCCGTCTGTTACCAGACGGCCATAGCGATCTCTTTAGAAGCACGACGGGCCGCCGTATCGCTTCTGTTCGGATCTTGCATCGGGTGGGGTTTACAGCGCCGTCCTGTTACCAGGCGGCGGGTGAGCTCTTACCTCGCCTTTCCATCCTTACCCTATGCCAAGGCATAAGGCGGTTTCTTTCTGTTGCACTTTCCTTGAAGTTGCCTTCACCGGCCGTTAACCGGCACCCTGCCCTGCGATGCTCGGACTTTCCTCATGGACGGGCCACGCGATCGCCTGGCCGCCCGGCAGCGTGTTTAGGATACCATGTTTTCCCGGGTGCGTCAAGGCTTGGGCGCGTCCGGCAGCAGCCGTGCCGCAAGGCGGCGCAGGCCGCCCTCCCAGCGCATACACAGCGCATCCACCCTCAAAAGGGTAAATAGCTTGGTCCGAAGCTGCTCCAAAACCAGCGATACGCCGTATACCGCCAGCCAGGCTGCCAAAACCGCCGCCGGCAACAGGTAGAAGGGCAGCTGGTTGAAGGATTCCAGCCGCATTTTCAGCAGGCTTTCCCGCAGGGCAGGGTTGTCATGAATCAGGTATACGCCAAAGGTAAGGGGCCCCGCCCAGGTTGCCAGACGGCCCACGCAGCCCCGTGGACGCATGCGCGCAAAAAGCGCTAGCAGGCATACGGCGGCCAGCGCCATGGCAGGGCTGGAATAGTCCAATAGCCATTCCGAATGGAACGGCAGGCTGACCCCTTTGCGTCTCTGCCACAAAGCAAATATCTCCCAGCCCCAGGCCAGCAGCACGCACAGGACATACGTCAACGCAGGCTTTTGCCAGCCGTTGCGCTCCTCCAGGGCCGCGTAGCGGCGCAGCCACCCGCCCAGCAGGTACAGCACGCACAGCCAGCCCACATGGTAGCCGCCATTCAGGCGCAGTACGGTATTGGAAGGGAGCATCAGACTAAACAAAAAAACGCAGCCCATCAACGATAATCCCATCTGCCTTTTTGACAGGCCATTCAGCGCCGCATTCAGCAGCGGCGTCAGCAGCATCAGCCCAAAAAAGGCGCTGAAGTACCAGTATTCCTCCAGGCTGACCGGCAGCAGGGCCTTCAGGAAAAGGCTGCCGTCAACCGGGGCAAACAGGCTTGCCGCCAGCGCGGCCGCAAGACCGGTGAACACCACCTGCAACCATTGCCGCAACAGCCGCGCGGGGCGCAGCCGGCTGCCCACATACCCGGTAATCAGCGCATATACGTTTACCGCGCAGTTGGCGAATGCGTTCAGCAGCCGCAGGGCCGTATCGGTAGCGCTCAGCTTGGGAAAGGCAAACAGCAGCCCGCCCCAGGTCAGCAAATGATGCAGCACAATCATGCCCATGGAAAGCACCCGCAGTAGCTCAATGCCTAAATGACGCTCTTTGGCCATAAAGGAGTCCTCCTATGATTACAATATAACCCTTATTATAAGGAATTTTGTAAGGCTGTCAAACCCTAGCATTTGTGTTTTTGCCCCGTTCATGCTATAATGGACGCACTTATCCCACTATAATTTTGAAAGAGGTGGATTGGATGGCTGGCGCCACATTCAAATGCCCCAGCTGCGGCGCGTACCTGACCTTTGACCCGGAAAGCCAGCTGTGGAAGTGCCCCTTCTGCTCCTCCAGCTTTGCCGAAGGGGAATTGCTGGCCAAGGATGAAGCGTTTCACCAGCAGGCGCAGCAGGAAAAGCCCGAAACGACCCCAGACGGCTCCCAGGTGGTGTACCGCTGCCCCAGCTGCGGCAGTGAAATTGTCACCGACGAAACCACCGTGGCTACCCAGTGCTATTACTGCCACAGCCCCGTGGTGCTGCAGGGCAAGCTGACCGCCGATATGCGGCCGGACAGGGTGCTGCCCTTTACCATTGACAAGCAGAAGGCCGTGCAGACCTTCCTGGATTGGGCCAAAACCAAAAAATATATTCCTCGGGCCTTCTTCCAGCAAAGCCAGGTGGAAACCATGAGCGGCGTGTACTATCCCCACTTTGTGGCCCGGTGCGACCTGGACGGCAGCGTGGAGGGCGAAGCGTCCAACAGCCATGTCATGGACTCCGGCAAATATGTGATCACCACCACCGAGCACTACCATGTGCGCCGGGACGGCCGTTTTACCTTCCGGGATATCATGCGCCCGGCGCTCAGCAATGCCAACCGCAAGCTGTCCGACGGCATTCACCCCTTCCCGCTGGAGGACGCCAAGCCCTTCTCCGGCGCGTACCTGTCCGGCTTCCTGGCGGAGCGGCGGGACATTGACGCCGCCTCCATCCGCCCGGATGTGGAAAAAGAAGTGGCGGACTATGTGCAGCCCATGCTGCAGGACAGCATTGCATACCAGACGGTAAACGTAACCCCCTCCAGCCAGGTGCGGGATATGCAGACCGACTATGTGCTGCTGCCCACCTGGGTGCTGACCTACCCCAACAAGCAAAAGCCGGACGAACCCTACTACTACGCCATGAACGGCTGCACCGGCGAGGTATGCGGCAAGCTGCCCATTGACAAGCGCAAGCTGCGCCGCACCGCCCTGCTGGTAGGCGGCGTTGTGTTCGCCCTGTGCTGTCTGCTGGGCTACTTCCTGTTTTAAGAAAGGGGGACGCGACGGATGAAAAAGCAATGGATTGCCCTGCTGTGCGCCCTGACGCTGCTGCTTGGCTGCGCCCTGGCGCTGGCCGACGGCAGGCCCCGCATTCTGGACCGGGCCAACCTGTTCACCTCCAGCGAGGAAGAAGCCCTGAACCAGAAGATTGAGACGTTCCAGAAGAAAACCAATATGGATTTTGTGCTGCTGACCTCCAGCGAAAGCCACGAAGGCAGCGCCGTGGAAGTGGCCGACGGCATTTACGAGCGGGGCGGCTACGGACTGGATGAGGAAAACAGCGGAATTTTATACTATATCGACATGGCCGATCGGTATCACTACCTGTCCACCACCGGCAAAATGCAGGATTACATGACCGACGAGCGGATTGAGGAGGCCATCAATACCTGTCAACCCTACCTGACCCGGGGCGATTACGCCGGGGCGGCGGAGTATATGATCGACCTGGTGCAGGACTACGTCAAGGCGGGCATCCCCGAGGGGCAGTACCGCTACGACATCGTGACCGGTCAGCAGCTGACCGCCCGGCACAAGGCCCTGACCGGCGGCGAGTTGGCCCTCGCGGCGGTGATTGGGCTGGCGGCGGCGCTGATCTTTATGAAAAGCGTTCAGCACGGCTACCTGCTGAAGGGCAGCACCTATGAATACGACTTCCGCGGCCATTCCAGCGTGGAGATTACCAACCGGGTGGACCAGTATATCAATACCACCACCACCCGGGTGCGCAAGCCCGACCCGCCGGAAAGCCGGGGCGGCGGCAGCTTTGGCGGCTCCTCCGGCGGCAGCGGCGTGCATACCAGCAGCAGCGGCACCAGCCATGGGGGCGGCGGCGGACATTTTTAATTCTATCCGGGGCTGTGCGAACCAACGCACAGCCTTTTTTTCAGGAGGTATTGTTATGGGTTTGACCCGCTGCGCCTGGGCAAAGGGCGACTTGATGATCTCTTACCACGATAACGAATGGGGCCGCCCCACCCGGGACGACCAGAAGCTGTACCAGATGCTGCTGTTGGAAGGGTTTCAGGCCGGGCTGTCCTGGCAGGTGGTGTGGAGCAAAAAGGACGCGTTTTCCCGCGCCTTTGACGGCTTTGACGCGCATCAAATCGCCGCCTATGGGCAGGATAAGGTAGACGCGCTTATGCAAGACCCGGGCATTATCCGCTGCCGCCGAAAAATCGAGGCCGCCATTCGCAACGCCCGGGTTTTTCTGGACATCCAGCGGGAATGGGGCAGCTTTGCCGCCTACCTGTACAGCTTTACCCCCAACGGCCGTCCGGTGGTTACGCCGGCTGGTCAGCACCTGACCACCTCCCCTGTCAGCGACGCTCTGTCCAGGGACCTGCGCCGCAGGGGCATGGGGTATATGGGGTCGGTAACGGTGTACAGCTTCCTGCAGGCCGTGGGCGTGGTCAATGATCATGAGCCGGGCTGCTTCCTTGCCTGTCCGGCGGGGGAGAGGAACGCCCATGACACGCAAGGCCCGTCTGCTGGCCTGGAACCGGAGGCTGAATGACCTGCCCCGGCGGCTGGCGCTGCTGGTTGTCACCTTTGGACTGCTGGCTTTGGCGCTGGTGCTTTTGCCCTATGTGTGGCCCTTCGCGCTGGCCCTGCTGCTGGCCCGTATGCTGGAGCCCTTTGTGCGCCTGCTGGCCAGGGGACGGCTGCGGCGCGGCCTGTCGGCGGCGCTGGGCACCCTGCTGCTGACGGCGGCTGTGTTGGCCGCCGTTACGGTTTTGGTGGTAATGACCGGCCGTCAGCTGACCGTGCTTGCCAAAGCGCTGCCTCAGCTTTTTACCTGGATCAACGATACCGCCATTCCCGCGGTGGAATCGCTGTATCAGCGCTACCGGGACATTCTGCCCGCCTATCTGCCCGCGTTGCTGGAAAACGCCCTGTCCAGCCTGGGACAAAGCGCCGTCAAGCTGGCGGGCAGCCTGTCCGCCTGGCTGACCAGCGGGGCCTTCAGCACCGCCGCGTCCATTCCCTATGTGCTGCTGAGCCTGACGCTGACGGTGATGAGTACCTATTATCTGTGCGCCGACCGGGCGCGGGTCAGCGGCTTTTTTGCCCGAAACCTGCCCAACGGCCTTTGGGACCGGGGACGGCTGCTGCGCCGCCGGTTGGGCAAGGCGGTAGCGGGGCAAATTCGCAGTCAGCTGGTAGTTTCCCTGTGGATTACGCTGTTTCTGACGATTTTTCTGCTGATTTTTCGGGGATGGTCCGGGGTGGCCGCGGCGTTGCTGATCGGTCTTGCAGACGCGCTGCCGGTGGTAGGCGCGGGGCTGTTTTTGATTCCGTGGAGTCTGCTTTCCTTTTGGACCGGCGACACGGCAACCGGCATCCTTACCGCCTGCCTGTACGGGGGATCGGTGCTGATTCGCCAGGTGCTGGAGCCGCGCATTGTGGGCCAGCATCTGGGACTGCACCCGCTGGCCGCCATGATGTCCATGTTCGCGGGCTACCGGCTGACAGGCATTCTGGGGCTGATCGCCGGGCCGATTGTGCTGAATGTGGCCAAGGTGGTCTTAACGGTGGACGAAACGGCAAAGCCCGGCTCGCTGAACTAGCCGGGCTTTCAGGCCGTCAAAAAAGCTCGCCTGAGGGCGATCTTTTCTGACGGGAAGCGCTCTTTGCCTACTCGCCTGCGGCTCGCCGGGCGGCAAAGAGCGTAAGGAAAGCCTTGCTGCGCAAGGCAGCCGAAACCGACGTACACGCCGCCGGTTTCGGAACCAAAATCGGAGGGCTGCGGCCCTCCGATGCCTCCCAGGGGTTTTCCGACAGTCTGAACGCCCGGCTCGCTGAACTAGCCGGGCTTTGTTTTTTATTGAAGCATTTGATAAATTTCCCCAATGTCCTGACAGGTATAGGTGGGCTTTATCTCACTTTTGGCCCAATCCTGCCGGGTGGTTTCGCCGCTGAAAACCAGCACCGTGTCAATCCCCGCGTTTACGCCGCAGGCAATGTCGGTATAGATGCGGTCGCCGATCAGCACGGTATCCGCGGGCGGGCAGCCCAGCTTTTCCATGGCCAGACGGGCGATGGCAGGCTCCGGCTTGCCGATAAAAAACGGCTTGCGGCCGGTAGCGTTGCACAAAATCTGGCTGATGGACCCGCAATCCGGCACATAGCCGTATTCCGTGGGACATACCCAGTCCGGGTTGGTGGCCAGGTATTCCACCCCTCTGCCCAGCAGAATGCACGCGTCCTCCAGCTTTTGAAAGGTCAGCTCCGTGTCAAAGCCCATCAGCAGGCAGTCCACGTCGTCCTCCAGCCGGTCCGTAACGGGAAAGCCCGCCCCTTGCAGCTGCTGGCGGAAGCTGGCCGTGCCCAGAGCGTAAATTTTGCGGCCGTGGTAATGCTCCCGCAGATAGGCGCAGGCCGCGTCGGTGGAGGTAAAAAAATCCTCCGCGGCGGCAGGAATGTGCAGCCGCTCCATTTTTTTCACATATTTGTCTACCGATTTGGAGGAATTGTTGGTCAGGTATAAATACCGCCCGCCCTGGCGGCGAATGGCCCGCAAAAAATCCAGGCAGTGGTCAAAAACCCGGTCGCCCAGGTACAGGGTGCCGTCCATATCCAGCAGAAACAGCTTCTTCCGCCGCATAGCGGCGCGCATATCGTTCATCCCTCATCCCCGCTTTCTTCCCCTGCATCATACGATACTTATGGGATAAATGCAACGCAAACTTTGATCAAACTGTAAACAGCGCTCCCACGCCGGGTCTGCCGGTAGCGTTTTAGCGGTGAGTGTGCTATAATACAGACTGTATTTTTGTGCCGATAGGAGGCCCCGCCATGTTTGGAAAACTCATGAACCGTTTTTATTACGGCAAAAGCGGTCAGGGCGACTTTACCAAGGAAGATTTGCCCCAGACCCGCTGGCAGCTGTTTTGGGAAATGCTGAAGGTTCGCTTTGGCGCGCTGTGCCGCCTGAACCTGATGTACGCCATTGCCTGGCTGCCCGCCATCATTATCATTGGCCGGGGCCTGCTGATGGCCTATTCCGCCATGGCCAGCATGGCGGATATTCAGTCCCAGATGGCCGCGGGCGAGCTGGCCGAGGCTGCGGGTGCAGAGCAGCTGGCCCAGTTTACCGGGGTGTTTGGGGCGCTGGCCATGCAAACCCTGGTGCTGCTGGTGCCCGCCATCGCCATTACCGGCCCCTTTACCGCCGGGCTGGCCTATGTAACCCGCAACTGGTCTCGGGACGAACACGCCTTTATTTTTTCCGATTTTATGGATGCGGTGAAGGCCAACTGGAAGCAGGGCCTGCTTACCAGCGTGATTACCGGCCTTGTGCCCCTGCTGCTGTATGTATGCAACGTGTTTTACGGCGACATGGCCCAGCGCAGCTGGGTGTTTCTCATTCCCCAGTGCGTGGCGATGGTGGCGGGCGTGTTGTGGCTGTGCGCGCTGCTGTACATGTACCCCCAAATGGTTACCTACCGGCTCAGGTACGGCCAGCTGGTGCGCAACAGCCTGATTATGACCATCAGCCGCCTGCCCCAGACGGTGGGACTGAAGCTGCTGTCCATTCTGCCCGCGGTCGTGTGCCTGCTGGTGGCCTACTACACCCCCTACGCCCAGTACGCCATGATGGTTTACGGCGCTTATTACATCCTGATTGGCTTCGCCCTCAGCCGCTTTGTGGGGGCCAGCTATTCCAACGCCGTATTTGACAGGTACCTGAACCCCAACATCGAGGGCGCGGTGGTCAACCGGGGCCTGTATGTGGACGAGGACGACGATTCCGATCAGCCCGGCGCGTAACGCGCATGAGCTTCCGGCAAACGAACCAACCTAGGGCTGAAAGGGGTTGGTTCCAAACATGAAACAGACCATGATTACCGGCGCGGCCCGGCGGGCCGCCTTTGCAGCCCTGACCCGTCAGGAGCGAAAAAAGTATGAAATTGCCCGGGAGCTGGGCCTGCTGGACAAGGTGCGGCAGGTGGGCTGGGCAGGCCTCAGCGCCAAGGAAACAGGCCGTATCGGCGGCAGAATGAGCCGGTACAAGCCCTAAAAGGAGCGAACGATTCACATGTATACAGCCTTTGCGTCCGTCTATGACCGCCTGATGGCGGATGTGGACTATACCGGCTGGGCGCGGTTTTACCACACCCTGATGCAGCAATACGGGCTGGACCGGGGCAAGGTGTGCGAATGCGCCTGCGGCACCGGCTCCATCACCATTGAGTTAAGCCGTCTGGGCTACCAGATGACCGGGGTGGATATTTCGCCGGACATGCTGTTTGAGGCGTCCCAAAAGGCGCGCAAAAGCGGGGCCATGATTCCCTTCGTGCGGCAGGATATGCGCACCCTGCACCTGCACCGCCCCATGGACGCGGTGCTGTGTACCAACGACGGCGTCAATTACCTGAAGGACGACGCCGAACTGATCACCTTCTTCGCGGCGGCCTTCCGCACCGTTCGGGAGGGCGGCGCGTTCCTGATGGATTTAAGCACACCCTGGAAGCTGGAAAACGTGCTGGGGGATCATTTCATCGGGGATGAGACCCCGGAAATCGCCTACCTGTGGCAAAACCGCTGGCATCCGGCCCACCGCTATGTGGAGCTGAACCTGGCCATTTTTGTGCGTCAGCAGGACGAAACCTACCTGCGCATTGGCGAGCATCAGCGCCAGTACGCCCACAGCGCCCAGAGCCTGACGGACGCGCTGCACGCCGTGGGCTTTGAGGATGTGCGCCTGTTTGCCGATAAAAAGCTCACGTCCCCCGGTCCCCAGGAGCTGCGCTGGTTCCTGGCCGCCCGCAAACCCGTAAACCCTGCCGGAGAGGAAGAAAATCTATGAACAACAAGGATCAGATGCTGCATATTACCCTGATGGACGGCATGGTGCGCGGCCTGTTGATGACCGGTACAACCACCGTCGCCACCGCCGCTGCCATCCACAACACCAGCCCAGTGGCAACCGCCGCCCTGGGCCGCGCCCTGATGGGCACCTCCATGATGGGGGCGATGCTGAAGGGCGACGAGGCCAGCGTAACCGTTACCATCGACGGGGGCGGTCCCATTGGCCGCATTGTGTGCGTTGCGGATAAGCAAAGCGTTCGCGGCTGCGTGGACGTGCCCAACGTGCAGCTTCCCCTGCGCCCGGACGGCAAGCTGGCCGTGGGTATGGCGGTGGGCAGCGACGGCCGCATGAGCGTGGTGCGCGACCTGGGCATGAAAAGCCCCTATGTGGGCCAGACGGCCTTGCTCAGCGGCGAAATTGCCGAGGACTTTGCCGCCTATTATGTGCAAAGCGAGCAAAAGCCCACCCTGCAAAGTCTGGGCGTGCTGGTAAACGGCGATGTGGTGCTGTCCGCCGGGGGCGTGCTGCTGCAGCCCATGCCCGGCTGCCCGGACGAAATCATCAGCGAACTGGAGCTGCGCAGCCCCCTGATGGCGGATATCAGCCGGGAATTGTGCTACGACTCCATGACCGCCCTGATGGAAAAATGGTTTGACGGCCTGAAGCCCGTTGTGCTGGAAACCCAGGACTGGCAGTACCGCTGCCCCTGTTCCCGGGAGCGCATGGAAAAAAGCCTGATTGCCCTGGGCCGGGACGAACTGACCCGGATGATTCAGGACGAGCAGGAAGGGGCCGAACTGACCTGCCACTTCTGCAAAAAGACGGAACGCTTTACCCAACAAGACCTGGAACGCCTGCTCAGGCAGGCCACCCGCCAATGAAGGAGAGGGAATGACCAACCTTTTGTTCACCGATTCCTTTGACCGGCCCGCGTCCTACTGGCTGCGCCGGGCCGAGCAGCACCGCCAGCGGGGCGATTTGCTCCGCGCCGCCGTGCTGGAGCGCCATGCCGCCCGCAGCGATCCCCAAAGCAGCGCGGCGCTGACGCGCTACGCCCAGACGCTGCGGGAGCTGCACTGCTACGAAGCCAGCAACCGGGAGGCCTTTGCCGCGCTGGCCCGCCGTCCCGATCAAACCGCCCTGTATGGTCTGGTGGCCCAAAACCTGTTGGAGATGGGCCGGGAGGACGAATGTCTGGACGCCGCCAGCCTGTATTCCAACGCAGTCTACGCCCCGGAGGAACTTCCCTCCTGGAATGACGACGTGCTGGATTTACAGTCCTCCCTTTGGACGGAACCGCCGCCCAGGCGCAAGGCGCGCCTGCAGGGGCTGCTGACCATGGCCGCCCGGCAGATTGCCGCGGGGGATACCGTCCAGGCCCGCCGCCGTCTGCGCCGCGCCAGCCAAAAGCCTTTTCAGACCCCCTGCACCCGGCGGGACGAATTATACGCCCTGCTGTGGGAAGAAGAGGGTAAGCCCCTGCCCGCCATGGCCTATATGAACAAGGCCCTGGAACAGGATCCGGAGGATGTGCGGCTCAAATGCTCCGCCGCCTGTCTGTTTGACCGTCTGGGCCAGCGGGAACAGGCCAAAGGCCTGCTGGTCAGCGCCGCCCTGAAGGCGGAAAATCCCTCCCAGGAGCTGACGGTCTGCCTGTCCAGCGATTTGACCGGCATGCCCTATGTGGCCTACGCCATGCTGCGGTGCGCGCTGCGCCGCCGGGCGGACCGCTATCCGGTGTGCCACGATCTGTGCGTGTGCTGCCTGCGCATGGGCTTTTTAAATGAGGCCAGCTACTATATTCGCCTGTGCCGGGACATCGACCCGGAGGATGTGTCCGGCATCTGGCTGTTTCAGCTGGTGACGACGCTGAAGGAGCAACAAGCGGGCCGGGAGCAGGTCATGCAGGCCTCTCAAGGCGCCGCCTATTACGGGGCGCTGTGCGCGCCCGCGCTGGAAATGGCCCTGCTGCCCGTAATGGACCTGTTTGCCCGGGGACCGCAGGCGCTGGCGGACGCTTTGACCAGCCAGCCCCAGATACGCCGCTATTTTCTATATGCCCTGCAATCGCCCATGGAAGGCCCGGCGGACCTGCTTTCGCCGGTATGCGCCTGCCTGCCTCCCGCGGAGGCGGAGCATTTGCTGCGGGAAATTCTGATGCAGTCCGACCGGGAATTGCCCGCCAAGGGTACGGCCATGAGCCTGTTATGTGATATGGGCGCCCAGCCCCCCTATGTGGTGCGTCAGGAAGGCCGCATTTTCCAGGCGGACCCCTCCCAGCCCCCACCGGACAATCCCTCTTTTCGTCAGGTTTATTTAATGCGCAAGGTACGGCAGGCCAGCCGAATCTGTCCGGACCCCGGCTTCGCGCCATGGGCGCTGCAAGCCCTGCACCGCATGACCCGCGCCCAGCGCACCCGCATCATTGCCGACCCGGGCCGGGTGTGGGCGCTGGCTTTGGCTATGCGCTACCAGGCCCTGCACGGCCTGGGTCCTGTGGAAATTGATCTGTACGCGCTGAACCCAACCCGTCTGGCTGAGTTAAACCGCGCCCTGCGGCTTTTGCGCCGCGTGGAAGGAGAACCATGAAAATCATTGATTTCGACGCCAAATTTACCGAAATTTTAACCGACTGGATTGAAAAGAACCGTTCCCGTTTCCGCCGTCCCGAGGACATGGAGGACGAGGTTCCCGATGTGTACCTGAAGTTTCTAAACACCCCGGCGGACTGGCTGAACGGCAAAACCCCCGGCGAGTATTTTGACCAGTTTGACGACAGCCAGGCCCTGTGCGACCTGGTGTGCGACTATATCCGGGAGGGTGTGCCTGTGCCCGACCCGCTGCTGGACCGCCTGGAGGAGCTGGCCGACGAGTCCACCCTGCTGAAGCTGGCCCTG
The DNA here is from genome assembly GCA_934621505.1 of uncultured Clostridia bacterium. Classification (GTDB taxonomy): domain Bacteria; phylum Bacillota; class Clostridia; order Christensenellales; family Aristaeellaceae; genus Limiplasma. The sequence goes on along the minus strand of CAKTUU010000001.1, from coordinate 192,374 downwards.
AACAAGCAGGCTCCCTGCGAGGCCCGCATGACCGCCATCGAGCTGCTGCGCCAGGTGGACAGCCGCCTGCCCATGGTGGATTTTATCCGCTGGCAGGTGGACCGGGACGAGGAGGACGACCTGCTGGACAACGCCCTGGAAAGCCTGCGCCAAATGGGCCCGGATGTGGTGCGCCCCGCCAAGGTGGCCTTTCTGGCGGCAGATGACGAGGGCAAGGAAGCTCTGGTGGACGTATTGGCGGATTATCCCGGCGACCAGGATGTGTTTGACTTTGCCCTGAACCAGTTTAAAACCCGCAAGGACAAGCGCGCCCTGTATGCCGGTTATCTGGCCAAGCTGGAGGACGACCACGCCCTGGAGGCCCTGCTGGACGTTGCCGAGGGCGATGATGTGTCCTATACCGACTTTATTGAGATTCGCAGCGCCATCGAGCGGCTGGGCAGCGAGGCCCCGGTGCGGGACTGGACCCACGACCCCACCTACCGGGCCTTTAAGCGGCTCCAGCTGGAGCAGAGCCGCAAAGTCACGGAGTAACCCCCGTCTGGCAAGGAGATTCCTATGATTACCCTGCAAGAGATTAAGCAAAACGATACCATCCGCGCCCTGGTACGGGCGGGTAACAACTACCTGGCCGCTTTGGGCTATACCGACCACGGCCCGCGGCATCTGGGCTACGTCAGCAGCACCGCCAGCACCATTCTGCGGGAGCTGGGCTTTCCCGAACGGGACGTGCAGCTGGCCGCCATTGCTGGCTGGGTGCACGATGTGGGCAATTCCGTCAACCGGCATGATCACGGCCCCAACGGCGCGGTTCTGCTGTTTCCCATTCTGCTGGACGCGGGCATGGATGTAAACGACGCGGTGGAAATCATCACCGCCGTAGGCAATCACGAGGAGCAAAGCGGGTTTGTGTCCAGCGCGGTCAGCGCCGCCCTGGCCATCGCCGATAAATCCGACGCGCACAAAAGCCGGGTGCGCAACGGCAAGCCGGATTTGAACGACCCCCACGACCGGGTAAACTTTTCCATTCAGGAAAACCAGGTGATTGTGGATAAGGAGCGCCACGCCATTCGTCAGGAATTACAGATGGACGAAACCTCCAGCGTGATGGAATACCTGTCCATCTACATGTCCCGCATCCTGATGTGCGAACAGGCCGCCGCCTTTCTGGGCCAGCGGTTTGAGCTGGTTATCAACGGCTCGCTGATCAATAAGGCTTAAATTTCCCATCGTGTTCGCGGAACCCGCGTCTGTGGGGAATACAGCGCGAATGCCCCTGCGGGGCATCGTGCGACCCCCAACGCGGGAAAGCCGACTTTCTTGACAGCGCGGCTGCGGTGGGCATGGGACCCGCCGCGTCAGCCACGCGGAACCCACGTCTGTGGGGAATACAGCATGGATGCTTGCATCCATGCGACCTCCAACGCAGGAAAGCCCATTTTTTCGACAGCGCGGCTGCGGTGGGCATGGGACCCGCCGCGTCAGCCGCGCGGAACCCACGTCTGTGGGGAATGCAGCGCGAATGCCCCTGCGGGGCATCGTGCGACCCCCAACGCGGGAAAGCCGACTTTCTTGACAGCGCGGCTGCGGTGGGCATGGGACCCGCCGCGTCAGCCGCGCGGAATCCACGTCTGTGGGGAATACAGCATGGATGCTTGCATCCATGCGACCTCTACAGGAAGGAGTAACCATGATTTGTACTCACTGCGGCCATTCCATGCCGGATGGCTCCCTTACCTGCGATGTATGCGGCACCTATCTGGGCCGGTATTCCACCGCCAGTCAGCAGGAAACCGGCGTGCGGGCCATTCGTCAGGGACGGGTAAGCGCCAGCGCCCCCACGCTGCCTTCTCAGCAGGGCAGAACGCGGGAATACGGCGATTACGACCTGTCCAGCCTGCCGCTGGAAAGCGAATCCTCCGCCCAGCGCCGCAGGCCCAGCTACGCCCAGGACAGCGGCTCCAGCCGCCCGGATACCCGGCGGGGCGTACCGGTGAAAAGCCACGCCTCCATGCCCAGCGTCAAAAGCCGGCAGCCCCGGGTACACGGCGCTCGCAGCCGCACCACCAACTGGATGCTGATCGGCGTTATCGCGGCGCTGGTGGTGATTGTGGCAGGCGCCGCATATCTGGTGTACATGAATAAATCCGACCAGGGACAGCGGGCCACCGCCCGCCGCAACGCTCTCAGCGCCACAGAAGCCTTTTTCACCCTGGCTCAAAACGACAAGGACATTCTGGTGCAGACCGAGCGGGAGGATCTGCTGAAAAAATGGAACAGCGTTTCTCCCCAGGCCTATTGGCTGGCCGGTCAGGATTACATGGACGAGGGCGATGTGGAATCCGCCATTACCTGTTTCCGCATCGGCGATGTGGTAGACCCGGACAATTACGACGGGCTGCTGCTGCTGGCTAACGCCTATGAGCTGAATATGCAGGACGACCAGGCCGAGGCGATTTACCTGCGGATGGCCCAGGATATTTCTCCCTTCCGCACCGAGGCGTACAACGCCCTGATTCGCATGTATCAGGAGCAGGACCGGGGCCCGGAGGCCGCCGCCATGATGCAGACCGCCTACGAAAACACCGACAAGGAATCCTTCCGGCTGGAACGCAAGGACTACATTCCCCTTTCGCCGGAAATCAGCCTGAGCGCGGGCCGTCACGACCTGAGCGAGATGGGCGAGGATATTTACCTGAGCTCTCCCCAGGGGTACGATATCTACTATACTCTGGACCCCGACGCGGAGCTGCCCGCCCAGGGCCAGCTGGCCGAGGACGGCAAAATTGTGCCGGAGGAAGGCAGCATCACCATTCGCGCCGTATGCGTCAGCGGCGACCTGGTCAGCGACCCCCTCACCGTCAGCTACACCTTCTACTATCCGTCGCCCCCGGCGCCCAAAACCAACCTGGCCCCGGGCACCTACAAAAAGCGCTATTCCGTCAGCCTGCGCCCCGGCGACCTTACCACCGATAGCAATACAAAGCTGACCAAAAAAGAGCAGGCCGAGATTGAAAGCCATTACGAATACTATTACACCATCGACGGCTCCACCCCCACAGTGGAAAGCAGCCCCAAGTACGACGGCAACCCCATTGAAATGCCCAGCGGCCGCGTCACTTTAAAGGCGATTTGCGTCAACCAATACGGCAAAAGCAGCTCCGCCCGGGAGGTCAGCTACAAGTTTGACGTAAAGCCCTATCCCTTGGAGATTTATGCCGAGACGGACGTGTTCGCGGGCTTTACCCTGAACAAAACCTCCATTGACGAGTTTACCGCCACCTTTGGCCAGCCCCTGTCCACGGTGGACAGCACCTACCTGAGCCTGACCAGTTCCTGCCGCCACCTGACCTACGATTGGGGCTACGCGGTGTTTATTCTGGAAAACAACGCCTGGCAGCTGGTGCGCATTGAAATGAACAGCCAGATCGCCGACCCGCCCAGAGGGGTAGGCTTTGGCAGCACCGAATCGGAGATTACCGCCGTTTATAAGGACTATGGCCAAAAGGAAGGGGCCGACGGAACCCGAGGGCTGTACTACGACTATCCCCAGGTGGGGCAGGTGCTGATTTCCAGCGACGGCACGCGCTATGTGCAATACTCCCTGTCCACCTCCACCAGCAAGACCTGGGTGCTGCAATACTGGCTGGGCGGCAACGGCCGGGTGAACCGGATTGTGCATTACTACCAGCCGTAAGCGTCGGTTTCCCATTTGAGCAAAACGAAATCCTCCGTGCGGGTTTGCCCCACGGAGGATTAGAGCGTTGACAAACACCGGCCTGGTTGCTGCGCCCGCGAACATCGCTGCGCTGGTTCGCGGGAAAAGATCTGTGGCGCAAGACTTAGGGGCGCTATCCCTCCGGTTTTTCAACACGCTGAACCTCCGTGCGGCTTTGTCCCACGGAGGTTTTCGTTTTTACGCTTGCGCCGGTTTGCCCTGCAGGGCCAGCATGGCCGCCAGCAGCACCGGTACGGTGTAAAACAGCGCCAGCACATAGCGCATCAGCGCCACAGGGCCCAGCAGGCAGGTAAACCAGATGGCCAGCAGGAAGGTGAAGCCCACCATCCATTGCTTCTGCCTGCGGTAGATGGCAAAGGTCAGCCCCGCCATGCACAGCCAAACCTGGAAGGCGCTGTCGCTGAGCAGGCGCACCCCGGGCAGGCCCAGCAGGGTCAGGCTTCTGTCATACTCCAGGTAAGCCTCCTGCAGCGCGGGCAGGCGGCTGTCCAGCTGAATGGGAAACAGCTCCAGTTCCACCGGCTCGGTGTCCATGTTGTAGATCGCGTCGCAACCCGGCAGCACATAGGGCAGGTTTTGAATCAAAAAGGCCTCTGTATACGTTCCAAAATGGCCGGGCAGCAGCCGGGCCCATACGCCCAGAATTTCGCCCCAGCGCTCGTTGACCACGTCGTAATCGCTGGCCCATTTAACCGGGTCGGCCAACGGCGGATAATAATACTCCGCGAACCCTTCCGGGTAGACCTCATCCATCAGGGCCGCGTCGTCATCGGGCAGCGCGTCCGGCTCCTTTTGCAGGGTGCGGGCCATTTGCTGCAAGGGGATGGACAGCATCTCCACCCGGTCGGTGCCCTCCGCCTCCAACGCGGCCATGATTCCAGCATTGACTCCAAAATACAGGGCCAGGCAGGCGGCCAGCAGCACGCCCATTCGCACCCGCGCCCCTCTGGCCCACACAATGGCAAAGGGAACCGTCAGCAGCAGCGCGTACAGGCCGTTGTTGCGCAAAAGCATCATCAGCGCCGCGGACAGCACAACGCGCGCAATCCGCCACGGGCTTTTCAGCCCGGCAAAGCCATCCCGCCACAGGTCAGTCATTTCCAGCACAAACAGCAGCGCTACCCCGCCGAACAGCACGTCCTTTTGCGGGCTGTAGGACCAGAAGGCGTACAGGGGCAGCAGGGCAAACAGCAGCGTGGCGCAAACACGGCTCCACAGGGGCGCGCCCCGTTTGCGCAGCCAGCGGCAGGCCCACGCCAGAATCGCCGCCATCAGCACCATTTGCACGATTCCGTACAGGGCCACGCCGCCGTTGCCGCTGCCCTCCGGGTCCATGTCAATGCCCATGGTCATCAGCCAGCCCAGCAGCAGCGTGTGCAGCAGGGGGTGATGGGCGGTAAACTCATCGTCGTAATACTGATAAAACTGAGTGGCGCTGTCGGCCACAAAGCTGCCGGGGAAGAAGGCCAGCCAGACGAGCAGCCAGCAAATCAGCAGCAGCGCAAACACAAAGGCCCAGTTGCCCAGCACCCTGCTGAAGGCGCTTTCCGTGCCCGGCTGTTTGTCCTGAGCCCGTGCCGCCGCCTGAAACGCCAGAGCCAAAGCAGCCCCAAACGCCAAAGCAAAGGCGGCCGCGGCCAACGCGCCATTTAAAAAATTCCACCACTGAAAGGCCGAGAAGCCGCCGTTCTGCTTTAAATCCTGGCAAACCACCGTTACAATGGCAAACAACGCGCCCAAGCCGTAGGCGCAGCGGTTCAGCCTCTTATCCGTGATGGAAAACGCGGTTTTGAGCAGATAAAACAGCGCAGGCGCCAGCACCGGGACAAACACGGCCAGCTGGCCCTCCGCCAATCCCAGCGTGCGGGGCAGCTGCCAGGCGGCTGCTGCGGCCGTGGTCAGCGCCAGCAAGGTCTTTTTCTTCATCTTTGGTACCCTTCCTTCATCAGCGTTTGTCCACCGTGGGCGCATCGCCCCGGTCGTTCAGGTAGCGGTCGATGATAAAGCGGGGACGGCGCTTGGTTTCGTTGTAGATTTTACCGATATATTCCCCAATGACCCCCAGGGACAGCAGCTGAATGCCGCCAATCAGCCAGATGGACGCCAGGGTGCTGGTCCAGCCGGTTACGGTATGGCCCGCGATCCAGCGCACAAGAGAATACAGCAGCATAATCAGGCTGACCACAAAAATGACGATGCCAATGTTGGTAATCAGCTGCAGGGGTTTGACGGAAAAGCTGGTAATGCCGTCAATGGCAAAGGAAAGCATTTTTTTGAAGGGATACTTGCTTTCCCCGGCGAAGCGCTCGCTGCGGTCGTAGTACACCACATCGCTCTGGTAGCCCACCAGCGGCGCCAGTCCCCGCAGGAACAGGTTGACCTCCTCAAACTGGGCCAGCCCTTCCAGCGCCCGGTTGCTCATCAGCCGGTAATCCGCGTGGTTGTAGGTAATGTCCACGCCCAGCCCCTTCATCAGGCGGTAGAACATCAGGGCCGTTTCCCGCTTAAAGGCGGTATCGGTTTCCCGCTTGTTGCGCACGCCGTATACCACGTCGCAGCCCTCGTTGTATTTTTCAATAAACCTGTCCATGGCGTCCATATCGTCCTGCAAATCCGCGTCCATGGAGATGGAGATGTCGCACCGGCCTTTGGCGGTCATCAGGCCCGCCAGCAGCGCGTTCTGATGCCCCCGGTTGCGGCTCAGCTTGACCCCTTCAAACAGCGGATTCTGCTTGTGCAAATCGCTGATCAGCTGCCAGGTACGGTCCTTGCTGCCGTCGTCCACCAGCAGCACCCGGCTGTCCGGTGTAATCAGGCCCTTCTGCTGCAGGGCCGCCATCTTATCCACAAGCCGCCGGGAGGTTTCCGGCAATACTTCTTCCTCGTTATAGCAGGGAATAACCACCATCAGTTTGCTTGCCATGTTTTCACATCCTCCTATTCGTACACGATAAACGGTTCAGACAGCACCGTCCAGCTTTGTCCGTTTACATCCGCCGTAACGCGGATGGTATATTCTCCCGGCGCGACCGGGGTTTGATCCTTCAGCCGCCCATCCCAGTAAAACACGCTGCCCTGCAGACGGCCCGGGCGGGTGGTCTGCTTGTGGCTGAGCCGGTACACCGTATGCCCGTCCTGGTCCAGCACAGCCACGCTGAGGGCGCAGGGCAGAGGGTGGCTGACAAAGACGCGCATTTCCCGCCCATAGGACAGGCACAGGGACGCGTCCGCCTCCACCCGCAGGTCCAGGCTGTCTGTCGCCGGGGGAATGCAGATGACCCGTCCCGCGTGCACATTCAGCCGGTCATGGTCAATGGTGACCACCTGCACCAGCACATAGCCATAGCTGTCCTGGTCCATGTCGCGGATATTCAGCGTGCGCACCTTGCGACCGGCGGATACGGCCCCCGGCTTGCTGCTCTGAGCCAAAAAGCGCTCCGCGCCGTCGTAAATCAGCTGGGCCTGGTCAAAATCCCACTCGCCGTTTTTCTGGTATACCAGCTGGTAGGCCACCTGGGTGGGCCGGGTGACGATAAATTCAATGCCGATTTGCCGGTTATCCTGGTCCAGCATGGTTCCGCTGAAGGTTACGTCCATCACCGGGGTGCAGTCCTGGGCCGCGGGCATGGCGGCCTTGGGATCGTAGCGCAGCAGGGCAAAGTCGTCCCGCTGGGGATAGACCTGGGGCGTGGACGCGCCGTGGTTCAGCAGCAGGTACTGGTACAGTTCGCTCAGGGTTATCACCCCGTCGCTGTTTTGGTCGGCGGGGTAGCCGCAATCCGCGCTCATGCCCTCCACCAGCGCCTGGGTAAAGTAAAACTGCCCCTGATTTTGCCCCCCGGTCCAATACCAGCTGGATTCCAGCGCCCCGCTGGAGGTAAGCACCTTAAAATCGTCCCCCAGAAAATGCACGATGGGGGGCATGGACGCGCTGCCCTTGCCAATGAACGCGCCGGAATAGCAGGCGTCCAGAATCAGCACCTTGGTACCGCCAATGCCCGCGAAGGCCTTTTCCAGCCGCTCCGGGGTCATGCGGGTTTCCGTTACGCCGTCGCTTAGCAGCAGGGCGGGCGGGTCGTCCCCCTCCGGGTCGTACACGCCGTGGGTGCTGATGTACAGCAGGCTTACGTCCCCCTCCCCGGCGCCGGCAAAGGTTTGCTGAATCAGCGTTTCCATCTGGTCCGGGGTGGTGACGGGGCCGTCCGGCACCACAATGGCCTGCGGGGGTTCCAGGTCGCTTTCCAGCATGGCTTGCATGGCCTGCACGTTATTGGCGGAGCTGGGGGCCGCGCTGGGGCGGGAGACAAACTCGTCCACGCCAATCAGCAGCGCCTTTTGCCCGGCCAGCGCCAGGGAGGGCAGCGCCAGCAAAAGCAGGGTGCAAAAAAACAGCCATCTGCGCCGCACCGCTCCTTCCCCCCTTTTCTCAAAACGCTTTCCCTATTGTACACTATTTTTCCCGCCGCGTACAGTACCCGTCCGCCTTCCCGGCGTGCATATTTCTGTCAAAAGCAACGCATACTTCCATCATTGGTTCATGGGGAGGCCGGATATGGAAACCGCATTTTCTCGCAGCCTGAAAAGCAACCGGCTGCTGCTGAACGCCATGCTGCGTATGGATTTGAACGACGATCTGGTGACGCGGCCCTTTCAGGCCCTGGGGCTGGACGGCCTGCTGCTTTATGTGGAGGGCATGGCCAGCGGCAACCAGATTGGCGAAAGCATCCTGCGGCCGCTGCTGCGCTGCCCCCAAACCCTGACTGGCAGGGCGGCCCTGGAAACGGCGGCGCGGCAGATTATCGAGGCGGCCGAGCTAAAGCTGGAAACCAATCCCGGCAAAGCCGTGGGCGAGATGCTGCGGGGCCAATGCCTGGTGCTGCTGGACACGGCGGCCGCGGCGCTGGTGGTGGATGTGCGCGGCTATGTGCGGCGCGGCGTATCCACCCCTCAAACGGAAAACGTGGTGATCGGCCCCCATGAATCCTTTACCGAGGCTTTGCGGGATAACCTGACGCTTATGCACCGGCTGCTGCCCACACCGGCTTTTTTGTGCCGCATGACCCAGGTGGGGGACCAAATCGCCACGCCTGTAGCGCTGTGCTATCTGGACGGGGTATGCCCGTCGGAAACCGTTCAGGAAATCCGGCGCAGGCTGGATGGCTGCGCTGTGGACCATGTGCTGACCCTTGGCATGCTGAACCAGCTGCTGGAGGACGACCCGTGGGCCCCGCTTCCCCAGGCGGTGCTGACGGAACGGCCCGACCGGGTGGCCAGCTTTCTGCTGGAAGGGCAGGCGGTACTGCTGATGGAGGGCAGCCCCTACGGCCTGTGCCTGCCCATGTGCCTGTGGCACCTGTTTCACGCGCCGGATGACAGCTATATGCGCTGGCAATACGGCACCTTTATGCGTCTGGTGCGTCTGGCCGGCGCGGTGCTGTCCCTGCTTTTGCCGGGGGTGTTTTTAAGCGCGGTGCTGTTTCACCCCATCGCGCTGCCCATGTCGCTGCTGACCAACATCATCCAAAGCCGGTCGGTGGTGTCCATCAGCCTGTTTGGGGAGGCCCTGCTGATGATCACCGTGTTTAACCTGATCAATGAGGCCAGCGCCCGCATTCCCGGGCTGCTGGGGTCCTCCTTTGGGCTGGTGAGCGCGCTGATTCTGGGCACGGCGGCGGTGGACGCGGGGCTGGTAAGCCCTATGCTGCTGATTGTGGTGGCCCTGAGCGGTCTGGGCAGCTATGCCCTGCCCAGCTATCCCCTCAGCTTTGCGGTGCGCATCGGCCAGTTTTTGCTGACGCTGGCAGGCGGGCTGATAGGCATGCCCGGCGTGTGCCTGCTGCTGGTGCTGTTTGTGATTCGCGTCGCGGGCATGGACAGCATGGGCCGGCCCTATCTGGCCCCGCGCACTCCGTTTCGGGTTCATAACCCGGACCTGGCGATACGGGCGCCGGTATTCCGTCAGCGGCTGCGAAGCTGGCTGGCCGATTCCTTTCACATGCTGCGGGCCAGAGGACCTATGCGGCGCTTTGAAAAAGGAGGACGCAAATGACCTGGCTACACCGCGCCATGCGCACCCGCACCCAGGTGCATACTCCAAGCGCCGCCCAGGAGCAGCGCGATCGCGGTCTTGCCGCCGCCATAGGGGTTATGGCGGCGCTGCAGCTGGGGTGCCAGATGCTGCTATGGGTAACCTTTTATGGCTACAGCCAGCTGAACCAGACCGTCTGGCTGGCGGCGCTGGCGCTGCTGGCTCCCCTGATGGGGCTATGGCTGCTGTGGAAGGGCGGTCAGCCCGCACTGTCCACCCGGGCGGGGCGGCTTTGCTGCCTGCCCCTGCTTTTGTGCCTGTGGCTGGATATAGCGCTGCTGCTGTGCGCCATGGCCGGGTACATCGACCACCTGATTCCGGAATACCCCTATTGGATCGGCGTGGTTCTGCCCGCGCTGGCCTGCCTGCTGACGGTGGGCCTCAGCGGTCAAAACGGCGTGCCTTACGGCTGCCAGGTGCTGTGCCTGCTGATTTTGCCGCTGTTTCTGCTAAGCACGGTGCTGCTGGGCGCCCCCGCCAACCAGAGCCGCCTGTATCCCATCTGGGGAGCGGGCGCGGGGACGATCGGCCTTGGCGCTTTGGGGGGCTGCGGCTGCCTGTGGGGCGTGGGACAGGGCTTTTTAACCCGGACAAAGCAAAAAAGTCCGCTGTGGGTGCTGCTGCCCTTTGGGGCCCTGTTTCTGTGGGCGCTGTGGTACGGGATGGTGCGGCCCTGGAGTCCGGGGGATAATCTGGCCACCGGCGCGAAGCTGACGGCCCTGAACCGCAATTCACCCAATGTGTTTGTGTTTGAGCTGTCCGGGATTTTATGGACGCTGCTGCTGCCCCTGTCCTGCGCCGGGTGCCTGTATACCGGGCGGCGAATCGTGGCGGGCGTATGGCCCCAGTGGCCGGGAACCACCGCCCCGCTGGCGCTGACGGTTTCCGCGGCGGCGGTCGTGTGCCTGCGGCAGGACCGGCTGCTGGTGGATTTGGGCAGCCTGCTGCCCTGGCGGGCTTTGGTCAGCGCCATTTGCGGGGCGGCGTTGTGCGTACTGACCGTGCGGGAAAGGAGAGCGTCATGAAAAAACTGCTGCTGGCGGCGCTGTGTCTGCTGACGTTAAGCGGCTGCGGCTATAACATGCTGGAGCGGCAGGTGTTTCCCCTGTGCATCAGTCTGGATCTGGAGGCGGACGGCCGGTACACCGTGGGCGTGCAGGCCCCGGAAAGCGCCGCCGCCGGGGCCAAGCCTGTGTACGACCTGCTGACCGCCACCGGCTCTTCCCCGGAGGAGGCGCTGGACTTGCTATCCGCATCCACTCCGTTTCCATTGAACTTTTGTCAGGTGCGGCAGTGCCTAGTCAGCTACGAGCTGGGCTGCCAGCAGCCCCTTCGGCCCATGCTGGCCTGGCTGCTGAACCTGCCCACCATGCGTCCTAACGCTCAGGTGATGATTACCCTGGGCCCGGCCAAAGAGGTGCTGCAAGCCCAGCAGCCGGATTTTGGCATGCGGCTGAGCAACCACCTGAACCTGCTGTTTGAACGGTTGAAGCTGGAGGGCCTGCTGCCGGACACCACCCTGTCCACCTGCACCCAGCAGCTGGCCGACCCGCCCGGCGATTTGCTGATGTGCCTGTGCGCCGTCAACCCCGCTGTGGAGGAAAACGCCAAAGAGCAGCAGGACGAAGAGTCCGGCGTCGCTCAGCCCGCCGCCGTCATGGGGGAGCCCTGGAACACAGACCTTTTGCCCGATGGAGCCGTAGCGGGCATTCTGCCCCACGACAGCCTGAACCCTGTGGAATATCTGGGGTCCGCCGTGGTGGCGGACGGGCTGGTATGCGGCGTGCTGAGCGCCCGGGAAACCCAGCTGGTGCTGCTGGCGGAAGCCCAGTGCGCCCATCAGGCCCTGTTTCAGGAGGGACGGATGATTCTGCGGGTGCAGACCAGCCCCGCCCTGGCCCCCAACCGGCAGGCCCTGACCGCCGCCCTGGAAACCCTGCGTCTGATGGGCTGCGACGCTCTGGGCTTCGCCTATACCATTCCGTTTCAAACCAACCGTCAGCGGCAGGGGTTTGATTTTAAAAGCGCCTTTGCAAGCGCCCAATTTGCGGTGGAATAAAAACACAGGCAGACGGACTTTTTGCATCCGTCTGCCTGATCTTTTTTGAATCCGTCCTCTTAACGCTCGCGGCACTGTCCGCATCATCAATTTCCGCTTTGTACGATTGCTGAAGCTCCCGTAAAGCATCGATTTTTGTATACCCGCCTCTCCAGCTGGGAACGGTCTTACGAGTCCTTTCGGAAAAACTCTATCGCCATGATGGCAATCCCAACAACCACAAACAGAACCCCCAGCGCAAACAGGAACGTCAGCCCCATTTCCAAAACGGTGGTTAAAAAACGCCCAGGAGGCGTGGTCCAGCCAGATACCAGATTGTTTGCGGCCATGAACGCTATCGCCAACGTCCAAACGCTTCCTATGATCGAAAGAAACCCTCCGATGATCGTTCTTTTCACCTTGTGTACCTCCATGGTTCGTTCCCGATTTACGCTTATTCTATCATGACCTTTGGCTTTTTTCAACCGTCAAAAAGCTCCGACCATTCCGGTCGAAGCCTTGCTGTTTTCTGTTGGCGTGCTTTTAAAAAGTCTTTTCCATTCGTTTGCCATATTTCAAGAATCAGTTGGCGCGCCAAACGCCTAACTAACCCCCCACCCCTCCGCGAAGCGGTCCGGGGGTCAGGGGGCACTGCCCCTGGTCAGCCTTCGCTGGTCATCAGGTCGTGATAGGTGGGCATGGGCCAGTAGGCCTTGCCTACCAGAGTTTCCAAAGCGTCGCCCTGAGCGCGCAGCGCGTCCATGGCGGTAACAACATGATCACGGGTGTAACGGGCCTGCGTAAGCAAATCAGCGTCCCGGTCCATGGCGTTCAAAACCTTTTCCAGACCGCCAATGCAGGCATACAGTCCGTTGGTGTGCTGCGTCAGCCGGGTCAGCAAATCTTCCTCCGCTGGACATTTCAGGGCGGGCAGCACAGCCTGCTTTTCACGCAGTTCCCGCGCCACGTCGCCCGCATAGCGGATGGCCGCAGGCAAAATCAGGTGCCGGGCAATGTCCAGCATGCTCAGGGCCTCGATGTCGATAACCTTGACGTAGTTTTCCAGCTTCATTTCATAGCGGCTTTGCACCTCCTCGGCGCTGAAAACCTTTTGCCGCTCAAATAGAGCGATGTTTTCCGGCGTGACGTAGTAGGGCAGCGCGTCCACTGTGGTGCGCAGGTTCAGCAGCCCCCGCCGGGCCGCCTCCTCCACCCAGCTTTCGTCATAGCCGTTGCCGTTGAAGATGATGCGCATGTGGTTTTTCAGGGTTTTGCGAATCAGCGCGTCCACAGCGGCGGTAAAGTCCGGCGCGGCTTCCAGCTCGTCCGCCATGCGCATCAGCTGGTCGGCAACGATGGTGTTCAGCACCACGTTGGGCCCGGAGATGGACTGGGAGCTGCCCAGGCTGCGGAACTCAAACTTGTTGCCGGTAAAGGCAAAGGGGGAGGTGCGGTTGCGGTCGGTGGAATCCTTGGGGAATTTGGGCAGAATGTGCACGCCCAGCTTCATCTGGCTGCGCTCGTGGGCGGCATATTTGCTTTCGGAAACAATGCTTTCAATAACCTCGTTCAGCTCGTCCCCCAGGAAAATGGAGATAATGGCAGGCGGAGCCTCGTTGGCACCCAGACGGTGATCGTTGCCCGCGTAGGACACCGTTACCCGCAGCAGGTCCTGATGGTCGTCCACAGCGGCGATAATGGCGGATAAAAACACCAGAAACTGGGCGTTCTCGCTGGGGGTATCCCCCGGCTCCAGCAGGTTCACGCCCCGGTCGGTGGACAGGGCGTAGTTGTTGTGCTTGCCGCTGCCGTTAACGCCGCCAAAGGGCTTTTCGTGCAGCAGACACACCATGCCGTGACGGTCGGCCACTTTTTTCATAATTTCCATGGTCAGCTGGTTGTGATCCGCCGCAATGTTCACCGTGTTAAAAATGGGGGCCATCTCGTGCTGGGCGGGGGCGACCTCGTTGTGCTCGGTCTTGGCCAGAATGCCCAGCTTCCACAGCTCCTCGTTCAGCTCCTTCATAAAGGCCTGAACCCGGGGCTTGATCACGCCAAAGAAGTGGTCGTCCAGCTCCTGTCCCTTGGGCGGTTTGGCCCCAAACAGGGTGCGGCCGGTAACCATCAGGTCGGGCCGTTTGCGGTACACTTCCTTATCGACCAGAAAATATTCCTGCTCCGGACCCACGGTTGGGTAAACCCGCAGGGCCTCCTGGTTGCCAAACAGGCGCAGAACGCGCAGCGCCTGTTTGTTAAGCGCCTGCATGGAGCGCAACAGCGGGGTTTTTTTGTCCAGCGCCTGCCCGCCGTAGGAGCAGTACGCCGTGGGAATGCACAGGGTGCCGTCCTTGATGAAGGCATAGCTGGTGGGGTCCCAGGCCGTGTAGCCGCGGGCCTCAAAGGTGGCGCGCAGACCGCCGGAGGGGAAGGAGCTGGCGTCGGTTTCGCCCCGCACCAGTTCCTTGCCGCTGAATTCCAGAATCATTTTGCCGTTCTTCTGGGTGCTGATAAAGGCGTCATGCTTTTCCGCCGTTACGCCGGTCATGGGCTGGAACCAGTGGGTATAATGGGTCGCGCCCTTTTCCAGGGCCCAATCCTTCATGGCGTTGGCCACCACGCCCGCAATGGCCGGGTCCAACGAGCGGCCTTCCTCCATGGTGCGCTTCAGCGCCTGATAGGTTTCCTTTGGCAGGCGCTTTTGCATCATGGTATCGTCAAATACGGCCTCGCCAAATCGATCCAGTGGATTGCCCATGCTTCCAACCCCTTGTTTCTTTGATACGCAAAAAACGGCGCTGCGATCACCGCGCCGCTTTTGCCTGTTGGCATTATGAACCAGAAATCCCGGTTTTGTCAAGTTTTTTGCGTGTTTTCCGCCCGGGTCAGGGAGTGGCTGTTTCTGCAGGCTGAGCGGTTTCCGCAGGGGCCTGCGCATAGGCGTCAAGCAGGGCCAGTCCACGGGCGGCCGCGCCGGGCAGCAGGGCGGACATATCCTCCTGCGTCATCTCCTGCACATAAACCACATCCTGGGGCAGGGCTTCCGGCTCCCATTTTTTACGGCTTTTGCCTTGCAGGGTCAGCACAAGGCCCTGCTCCAGCCCATCGCCGGTAACGGTCAGCTTGGCGTCCACCTCCGTGGCGGCGGATTTTTGCGGTTTGCTGACAAACCTGCTTTCCAGCGTAATGTCCATGGCGGGAATTTCCACGCCCTCCTCGCCGTCCCTGGACAGGTTCAGCGTCAGGTTGTGGGTATATACGTCCCGCTTTTCCTCGTCGGTGGTTTCCGCCTGCTCCTGCCGCAGGGTAAAGGCCACGGCCAGCGTTTCCGCCTGGGTGTCTTTCAGGGGCTGGCTGCGCAGGGTACCCCGCACCACCCGTACATCGGTCATGCTTTCGTATTCCTGATAGGTCAGCCGGGTGCGGCGCAGGCTGCTTTCCACGGCGATTACGTTATCGTCCGGCAGGTCGCCGTCACCCTTGGTACGGTCGTAGGTCAGGGTCACCGCGCCGCCCTGAGCGTCATACAGCGGCAGGGACAGGTGCAGGGCCAGCGTTTCGTTTTTCAAACTGACGGTGCGGGACAGGGTCATATCCCCGGTCAGGGGCAGGTCGTCCACCGCCTGAAAATAGTAGCTTTGCAGCTTGGGGTTCAGGGGCAGGTCCTGCCCCAAAGCGTCGGCCAGCGTTTCCAGCGCGGTCTGATCGCTGAGCAAATCCAGCACCATCTGCTTTACCTGGGCCTTAATGGCCTGGGCGGGCACCTGATAGCTGACCTGCATGGTGGTGGTGCCGTCCTTCAGCTTGTCCAGCACCGCCTCCTGACGGTAGCCCTCAATCCACAGATCAATGCGGGTGGTATAGGCGTCGATCACCTCGTCCAGAG
The DNA here is from genome assembly GCA_934621505.1 of uncultured Clostridia bacterium. Classification (GTDB taxonomy): domain Bacteria; phylum Bacillota; class Clostridia; order Christensenellales; family Aristaeellaceae; genus Limiplasma. Next base: position 176,626 of record CAKTUU010000001.1, on the reverse strand, counting down.
CATCGCTGGTTTGCAGGCCCGCCAGCGCCTTGATGGCCGTAGCCGCCAAATCCGGCACGCCGGTTTGCGCAAGCAGCGATTCCGCCGCCTGGTCCAGCTGGGTCTGGTTTTCCGTGTCCCGGGGGGCAAAGCTGTACCAGTCCGGGCTGATGACATCCGCCTGCAAGGCCAGCACGCCGCCCTTTACCTGCACATGCGCGGCGCTGGAGGCGGTTTCCCCGTCCATCAGGGTCAAATCGGCCCGGTACTCGCCGGGGTCCTCGTCGGTGGGGCGCACATAGATATAATCCACATTCACCTGCACCGGCTTTTGCAGGGTGGAAGCGCCCTGACCATCCGTTACATCCACAGTCAGGGTTCCGCTAAAGCCGCTGCCCGCCCACAGCTGCCGGGCCAGCTTGCCCGCCACTGTGTAATCCTCCGTAGCGGCCAGAGCGGAAAACGGAGCGAGCAGCACAAGGCATACCAGCAGGGAAAGGAATCGTTTCATGGCTGATTCTCCTTTCAGGGCACCAGTTGCAGGAACGCGTCAAAATCCTCGTCGGACATGTTGTCGTACAGCAGAATCAAATCCTCCCGGGGCGCTTTGGCCAGAGCCTTCAGCAGCCGCCCGGCCAGGTTCTGACTGATTTCGCCCAGCAGCGCGTCCCGCTGCTCCTGGGTTGCCGTGTCCAAATCCACGGTCTGCATTGTGGCGGGCGCCTGATAGGTCGTTACTCCCACGGGGGCGCTGCCCACCAGATATTCCGGGGTTTCTGTTTCCTCATCGGTCTGGTCCAGGCTGCTTTCCGTCAGGGTCACCTGGGGCTCGTCCCCCACCTGGTAGGAGGCGGTTTCGCCGCCCTCCGCCGGGCCGCCGGTAAATTGCAGGGTATAATCCAGATAGGTATCCCTGCCCACCTTGCGGGTTACCTGCACGCTGCCGTCCACGCCGCCGGAGGATTGGCTCAGCTTGGGCTGGTAACGCGTTTCCACAGCGGCCTGATCCGTGGTTTTTTCGGTAAAGACCGCCTTTCCCTCCACAGCGCCGTCCTTTCCGCTCAGATCATAGGTGCAGGTATAGGCGGTGTTGGCGTCGTCGTTTCGCACGGTTACCTCGCTTTCGCCCTTGAGCAAAAAGCTGTTTCCCGTTTGCCGGGTGATGGTTCCATACACCTCCCGGCCGCCCTTGCGGCCCTTGGCCAGCTCAAACTTCCAGGAATCCACCCGTTTGCCGTCCTCATCCTGGCTGAAGGCCCACTGGAAACTGAGACTGCGCGTGCCCACGCCGGGAACGGTTACGCTGCCCTTCATATAAACGGCGATATCGTCGCCGTCCTGAGCGGTTTTGTACAGGCCCACAATAAAGCTCCTGCCATAGGTCAGGCTTTCAATCAGCTGGCGGTACTGGCTGTCCATGCCGCAGGACAGCACCGCGGCGATCTGGGGAGCCAATTCCGCGCTTTGCTCCTTGGTCAGCCGGGCGATGCGGCTCCATTTGGCGGAGCCCACGTTTTTGATTTTGTAGTTGGCCTTTTTCTCCTCGGAATAAGGCGCGATGGCGTCGGTCAGCGCCTGATAGCAATCCTGGGCCTGGCTGACCGCCGCAAAGAAGTCAAAAGCGTCCTCCTGCCCGTTTTCTCCCGCCAGCGCGTCCAGGGCGCTGCCGCCGCTGACCAGCGTCCGGTTGGGAAGCAGCGGCGTGGTCAGGCTGCTGCCGCCGCTCAGCTGGGTCTCGGTCAACGAGGCCACAGTCTGGCCGTCCACGCACAGGCTTACGGAGGTGGCCGAAGCGTCCGCGGCCGCCTGCACGCTCAGGTGGTTCAGCAGCTTATTGAACATTTCCACCTTGCTGTCCACATAGGGAATCAGGGTCTGCACCTGGGCTGACAGGGTAAAGGATCCCCCCTCCTGCCAGTAGCCGTCCAGAACCTGGTTCAGCCCGTCCAGCCCCCCGGCCAGGGCGCTGCCGCACAGCAGGCAGACCGTCAGGCTCAGTGCGATAAGTGCTTTTGCTTTCATAGCGTTTGTTCCTCCCCAGCGGCGCGCAGCTGATTCAGCAGCCGCCGCATCTGATCCAGCGTGGTCGTCAGGTTCAGCTCCCGCCGAATGGCTGTGGCCCCCCTGACGCCGCCGATATAGTGTCCCACATGCTTTCGCATTTCCATAATGCCCAGACGCTCGCCCTTGTAGTCCATCATCCACTGGGCCTGCAAAAGGGCGGTATCTATCCGCTCCGTCAGGGTAACGGCCGTTACCGGCTGGCCCGCCATATCCTGCCGCACCGCGCGGAACAGCCACGGATTGCCCATGGCGGCCCGGCCGATCATCAGCCCCGCCGCGCCGGTTTGCGCAAGAATGCGCCGGGCGCTTTCCGGCGAGGTTACGTCTCCGTTGGCGATGACCGGAATGGTCAGCTTTTCCCGAATGCGGGCGATGGCTTCATAGTCCGCCGTGCCGCCGTACTGCTGCTGGCGGGTGCGCCCGTGGATGCAGATCCACGAAAGGCCCAGCTGCTGGGCCGCCTGACCCAGCAACAGGGCGTTCATGCTGGCATCGTCATAGCCCAGGCGGGTTTTAACCGTTACGGGCAGGCGCGTATGGGTCTTGACCGCCTCCATCACCCGGAAGGCCAGATCCGGGTTCAGCAGCAGCGCGCTGCCCTCGCCGGAAGATACCACCTTGCGGGCGGGACAACCCATGTTGATGTCCAGAGAAGCGAAGCGGTTCAGCTCCGTTACCCGCTGGGCGGCCTCGGCCATCAGTACCGGGTCCTTGCCAAACAGCTGGCAGGCGGTGCCTTTTTCCTCCGGATGCACGGCCAGCAGACGGCGGTACACATCGTTGCCCGGCTTGGCGCACATCAGCCCAATGGCGCTGACCATTTCCGAGCAGGCGTACTGGGCCCCCATGCGGTAGCACAGCACCCGCATGGGCCAGTCGGTAATGCCTGCCATGGGGGCCAAGGATACAACGGGCAGGGTTTGCTTTTCCATCCCGTCAGCGCTCCGTGGCGCAGGGGAACGCGGCGATGCGCCCATCCACGCCCGCCGCGGGAACCAGCGTCAGCTCATAAGCCGGGCCCAGGGGCGCCCCCTGCGGCGGCGGCAGAATAAAGCCCGCTTTGGTCTGCCAGCCGGGCGCTTCGCAGGCGGTCATCAGGGCAAAGGGCTGGCCGTTTTCCTCCACCGGGGTACGGTTTCCGCTGCAAATCAGCGCGTAGCGCCAGGCGCAGTCGTCCGTGGGCAGGGGCAGCGCCAGCAGCTGCGCGCCCGCATACACGCTGACGCTTCCCCGGTAGCCGGTTTGAACGCGGGGCGTTACGTCCAGCTGCAGGGTAACGGTATCGCCGGTCTGGAAGGTGCGGGAAACGGCGCACAGCTCGCCGGGAGCGGCTTCCTGGGCGCGGCCCCCGTTTACGCTGACCCGGGCCCCGTCGGCATAGCCGGGCACATGCAGGTGCAGGGTAAAGCTGACCGGCTGCTTGCATTCCACCCGCAGGGTCACCTTGCGCTGCCAGCAGCCCTCCACCCGGGCGGTGAGCCGCACCGGCACGCCGTTCAGGCGGGTCAGGCAGCCGCCGTCCAGGGGCAGCATATAGCACAGGGAAGCATCGTCCCTGGCCAGCCACACGGCGCGGCGCACCGCGTACAGGGCCCGCAGCAGGGCGCTCAGGTCCTGCCGGGCGGGCTTTTGCCACTGGCAGCTGTCGTCGCTGGCCAGACGGTTGGTGGGGGTCAGGGTGCGCACGCCCTTTTCACTGAGCAAATCCGGCAGCACGTTTTGCATCATGCGTTCCAGCGCGTCGGCCATGGCCACGTCGCCGGTGGTCAGCAGCGCGTCCAGATAGGCCTCCGTCTGGGCGCAGGCCGCGTCCAGCTCCAGCGCCCGGGCGGGATCCCGCCCCGCCAGATACGGGTCGGCGGAGAAAGCGCCGCTGGGCATGCCGTGGTAGCGCATCAGCGCCACCAGCCCCGCGCGGGAGGCGGCGGCGTCCCGGCCGCTGCCGCTGTACTGGCTCAGCAGCGCGGTCATGGCCAGAGCGTCCGCCATGTATTTGCCGGTGGCAAAGCGCTGCATACGGGCATAGTAGGCGGCTTCCTCGGCGGCGTGGGCTTCCTTTTCCGGCTGGTAGGCCCGCTGGAAGGGAAACATGTGCATCACGCCGGACACATCCGGCAGGCGGGACCGCAGGTCCTCCATCAGATTCAGCAGAAAGGGCTGGCCGGTGCGGCGGTACAAATCCATCGTCAGGCGCAGCGCGTCCGCGCCTACATAAAACAATTGTTCCTCGCTCAGGCTGGGCAGCAGGCTGTGAAAGGCCTTTACCCCCTCCAGCACATCCAGCATGCCCTGCTTATCTCGCGCCATGGCGCTGATCATGGCTCCGGCGCACAGGTTTTCCACATAGGCCCGGGTATCTTCCTTTCTATCCAGAGCGGGCATGGCCGGGGCCTCGGTGTAGCCGCCCAGCTTGGTGGCCAGCACCGCGTCAAGGGGGGACAGGCGGGACGGGTCCGCCTGATCCAGCGCCAGCTTGCACAGCCGCTGCTGCAAGCCGTCCGTATGTACCGCCGCATCCGACATGGGCGTGTAAGACAGGTTAACCAGGGGGGCGCGACGATAAGCACTAACCGCAGGCATGTTTCTTCCTCCGTATTCAACCGGCCAAAGACCGATAATCACTCCATTCTACTTTATTATACATCCAAACCCACGCTTGCGCAACCGGCAGCGGCCGGGCCGGCGGCTTGCCTTTTTTGTTAAATGTTAAATCTTCATTTCCAAATTGTGAAATGAGCAAACCTATGTTACAATGATTTCGACACAATTTTCCCTCCATTTTTGTCTGAAAGGGTGTCTTGCTTTGAAGCGTTTGTTTTCCCTGCTGGCCGTTTTGCTCCTGCTGCCGGTATGCGCCGCCCTGGCGCAGGAAACCGCCGCCCCCTTTGACGTGCTGGCATACGGCTCCCAGGGCGAGGCCGTCAGCCAGCTTCAGGAGCAGTTGAAAAACCTGGGGTACTATTCCGGCAAGGTCAGCGGCAATTTTCTGGACGGCACCCGGGCCGCCGTGCGCAAATTCCAAAAGGAATACGGCCTGCCCGAAACCGGCGAGGTAGACCAGGCCACCGCCGCCCAGCTGGAAAGCGCCAAATACCGCCTGCTGGCAAACGGCGACGACGGCGACGACGTGACCCGCTTGCAGGAGCGCCTGAAGGAACTGGGGTACTTTGACCAAAAGGCCACAGGCAAATTCCGCGCCAAAACCGCCCAGGCGGTGAAGAATTTTCAAAAGACCAACGGGCTGGACATCACCGGCCAGGCGGATGTGGAAACCCAGCGGCTGCTGTTTGGCGGCAACGCGCTGGCGGACGGCGCGTCCCCTACGCCTACCCCCGGCCCGGATCAGGACCTGGGGGACATTAACGACGTGGTGCTGGCCGGCGATGGCGAGGCCGTGACGGAGGAATACGAAAAAAAGCTGTCCCGGGGCGCGAAGGGCGAAAATGTGAAAAAGGTGCAGACCCGTCTGACGGAACTGGGCTTCTTTGACGGCCCCATCAGCGGCAACTACATGAACCAGACCGTGGCCGCCGTGAAGGCCTTTCAGCTGCAAAACGGCATGGACCAGACCGGCGTAACCGACGAGGCAACCTGGAACGCCCTGTTTAACGACCCCGCCGTGGTGGACGTACACGCCACCCCCAAGCCCACGCCCGTACCCACGCCGGTTCCCTACGCCATTACGGTGGACGTGCGCAACCAGGTAACCATCGTCTACGGCAGGGATGAAAACGGGGAATACACCATTCCCGTCAAGCGCATGATCTGCTCCACCGGCCTGAAGGCCACCCCCAGCGATGTGGGCGAATGGACGCTGAACGGCAAAACCGCCCGCTGGTGCTACTTTTCCAAGTGGGGCAGCCATGCCCAGTACTGGACCCGCATCAACAGCAATATCGCCTTCCACAGCGTCATTTACAACAAGGTGGATTACAACGCCATGAGCGTCAAAAGCTACAAAAAGCTGGGGCAGCGGGCGTCCCACGGGTGCATCCGCCTGCTGGTCAGCGACGCCAAGTGGATTTACGACAACGTGGGCAAGGGTGTGGTGGTCACCATTACCGAGGACCTGCCCGCGGACGAGGAACTGCGCAAGTCCGTGGCCGCGCCGCCCCTGAACAAGTCCAAAACCGGCCCGGTTACCACCCCGGAGCCCACCGCCGAACCGGTGTACGTTTCCGGCGGAACGCCGCCCCAGCCCTTCCGCAAGCTGAAAAAGGGCATGGAGGGCGAGGATGTGTACTGGCTGCAATGCAAGCTGAAGGAGCTGGGCTATTACAGCGGCACCATCACCGGCGGTTATTACAGCGGCACCGCCGCCGCCGTGAAGGCGTACCAGAAGGACCACAAAATCAGCACCACCGGCACCGCCGACGAGCGCACCCTGGAATCCATCTATGGAGATGTGCTGAGCACGGAACAGCCTGCGGCGGAGCCGGTTTCCACGCCGCAGCCGACCCCGGCCCCCAGCGCCGCCCCGCAGCCGTAAATCCCCCGCCGCGTTCTGAAACCAGGACGCGGCTTTTTCTTATAAAATTTTGCAGGGTCTTTGACCAACCCGATTCCTCCAGCGTCTACCTGCTGTCAGTGCATTGACCGGAAGGAAGGAACACCATGGACAAACACGGATTTGAGCAGCGCGTGGCCGCGTTGGAGCCACGGCTGTACCGCATCGCCTACGCCCTGCTGTGGCGGGACGCGGACGTGGCGGACGCTTTGCAGGAAAGCCTGCTGAAGGCCTGGCGCAAGCTGGGCCGCCTTCGGCGGGACGACCGTTTTGAGGCATGGCTGACCGCCATCGTGGTAAACGAATGCAAAACCATGCTGCGCCGCCGCAAATGGGAATCCGCCGCCCTGCCGCCGGAAACGGTCTATACGCCGCCGGAGGATCAGGGCCTGCAGGACGCGCTGCGCCGCCTGCCGGAAAAATACCGGCTGCCGCTGCTGCTGCATCATCTGGACGGCTATTCCATTCAGGCCGTATCGCAAATGCTGCATTTGCCCGCCAGCACGGTAAAGGGCAGGCTGTATGAGGGGCGCAGGCGCTTGAACGCGCTGCTGCGGGAGGAGGACCATCGATGAACGACTGGCATTTGGAAAAAGCCTTTGGCCCCGTGCCGCCCATGGTTCATAACCGGGTAACGGATACCCTGAGGGAGGTACAAACCATGAACGGAAGAAAAGCCAGACCCCTGGCCGCCATCATCGCGGCGGCGCTGCTTCTGCTGGGACTGATGGGCGCGGCGCTGGCCGCCTTTGGCGGCGGCGTGCTGAATTACCTGTTTGGCCAGGCCCAGCCCACGCCTATGCAGCAGGAAAGCATACAGCCCCTGGGCGTCAGCCACACCGGCGCGGGGGTAACCACCACCCTGACCGACTGCCTGTACGACGGCATCCGCCTGAGCTGCGGCGTGCGGGTGGAAGCTGACGGCCCCCTGTTCGCCGGGGCGCTGACCGTGCACAGCGGGCAGGAAATCCTGTATACGGAGTTTTCCAGCTTTCAAACCAGCTGGATCAATCATCCCATTACCGGTCAGCCAACCGGCGGCGAAACCGGCTTTATGGCCGTCCTGAACGACCGCCGGCAGCTGGAGGAAAATGCGCCCATCACGGTGGAAATCAGCTATTACGTTCCTGAAAAGGAGGTGCGCGCCGTGCCCATGGACGAAGGCGGCGCGTGGCAGGAGCAGGTGGACGAACTGTACAGCCAGGGCTATACGGTATTGGCCACCCAAACCTATGACGACGGCTACATCAGCTACGACAACACCTGGCCCAGCCGCTTTGAAACAGACCGGGAGCAGGCCTGGTTTATGGAAATGAACAACGAGCAGATTGAACAAAAGTACATGAATCTAAAGGAACTGGACCGGTTCACCCTGCCCTTTTTCCTGGATACCAGCCGTGTAAAAGAGAACCTGACGGACATTACTCCGGACCATGTGGACCATACCGCCCGTTTCGCCTGGCATTACGAGCGGGTATGGCTGACGCCGCTGACCACGGCCTTCCGTATCCGCCTTACGCTGGAAGATGACAGCCTTACCTGGCGGGATGTGCCCTCGTACCTGTTCAGCTTTTACGACCAGGACCGTGAGCCGCTGGACTTTCAGCCCGGGGAATACGACGGCGGCTGCGGCGTGCCCGAGGGAGAGGCCGCTTTGCTGATGGAATTTAACATGCCCGCTTTGGCCACGCTGCCCCGGGAGGGCATCTATATCGTGCCTTACGATGTGAAAGAGGGCGAGGAGCATCCCGACTGGGAAAACGCCGTTTATGTGCCGCTGGCCAGATAGCGGCGCGGGCGGGGCCGCAGTTCCTTTGCAAAGGAACTGCGGCGGCTAAAAAATTCAGAAATTTTTGAAATTGCTATTGACAAGCGGGCGGTCTATGAGTAAAATATAATACGTCGCTTGTGCGGACTAAGGAACGGGGTGTAGCGCAGTCTGGTAGCGCACGTGCTTTGGGAGCATGGGGCCGGGGGTTCGAATCCCTTCACCCCGACCAGATTCACCATCCGTTAGCGTGGCTCCTTGGTCAAGTGGTTAAGACACCGCCCTTTCACGGCGGCTACAGGGGTTCGAATCCCCTAGGAGTCACCATTTTTCCTTTATCAATCGTTTATGGGCCTTTAGCTCAGTTGGTTAGAGCGGCCGGCTCATAACCGGTTGGTCCGGGGTTCAAGTCCCTGAAGGCCCACCAGCATCTTTGGCCAAGTAGCTCAGTCGGTTAGAGCGCCAGCCTGTCACGCTGGAGGTCGAGGGTTCGAGACCCTTCTTGGTCGCCATTTTCTTTGTCTGCCGTGGGCTGTCGTGCCGGTGTAGCTCAATTGGCAGAGCAGCTGATTTGTAATCAGCAGGTTGCGGGTTCAAGTCCCATCGCCGGCTCCATTTCTTCCTGGGTTACGGAATACTTCATGGGTAGGTTCCCGAGTGGCCAAAGGGAGCAGACTGTAAATCTGCCGTCGCAGACTTCGGTGGTTCGAATCCACCCCTGCCCACCAAAAGTCCTTCTCTCCGCCGAGAAGGCAATTCGCGGGAATGGCGGAATTGGCAGACGCGCATGATTCAGGTTCATGTGTTCGTACGAACTTGCAGGTTCAAGTCCTGTTTCCCGCACCAAACCAAACCTCCCTACAGAATTTTCAAATTCTGTAGGGAGGTTTTTCTTTTCATCTGACGACGCGCCCAATGACGCTCCCTTCTCCGCAGAAATTGCAGTGCCTGCGGAGAAGGGAGCGTCATTGGGCGTTGTTTTGTTGTTCAGGCGTTTCGCGTCATTCCTCTGCCGGCCTTTTTCCACGCAGAAAGGCGATGCATTTTGAAAGCTCCGCCTCCTTCAAACCGTGCAGCAGCAATGGGCAAGAAGCAGGCAGCCGCTCAAGCAGCCTCAGATAGAGTCCGTAGGGCATACAGCCCTGACCGGCCGGAACAAATACCGGGCCCGGTCGCACATCCTTGGCATGGGCTACACATATGTTCTCTCCCAGCAGGTCGAAGGCCCGATAGAGCGTTTCTTCTTCGGGCGCGGAAGCCAGCAGATTGGCTCCATCCATAATGATACCCAGCCCGGGAGAGCGCATATCCTCCAGCAACCGCCGTGCCTGCCGGGCATCGGCGATCACATTGGCGCTTTCTGGTTCCACCAGCAGGCGCAGGCCCTGGGCCTGACACAGCGGCAAAAGCGCTTCCAGACTGCGGCAAAGGACCCGATAGCTGGCCTCACTGCGATTTTCCGGATGCGGGGCCCACAGGTTGTCTGGGTCGTTGGTGCCGGTACAGACAGCCAGATAGGGCACGCCTGCCCATGCCGCCAGCCGTGCCAAATCGGCCACGGTTTCAATGGCTTCCTGACGGGCCTGCTTATCGGGATGAATCAGGTTATAGGTAGCGGACAGGGTGACGGCGCGCACGCCGGAGGCCTGCATTTCTTTGCGAACAGACTCCGCCACGGCCTTTGTCACCGGCGGGCGTCGCTTGGGCAGACCCAGGGTTTCCAGATTCAAATGAACGCAGGAAAGCCCGTTTGCGGCGGCGGCGCTCAATGCCTGGGGCAGCGCCGCCTCCTGATATACCTTTGTAAAAACACCCAGTTCCATAGTTTTCAGCCGCGGTCCATGGCCTGACGGAAGGCAAGCGCCTGGGCACGCACATCCGCCGCGCCGGTCAGCGCGCCGCCAACAATCGCAATATCCGCGCCCAGCGCAACGGCTCGACCGATGGTTTCCAGTTTAACGCCCCCGGCCACGGCTACCTGGGCATGGTGGACGTTCTTCTTCAGCACGGCCAAATCGTCGAAGGGGGTGCGGCCGCTTTTCTGTACGTCAAAGGCGGTGTGAACGCCGATGATGTCCACGCCTAATCCCTCGATTTCCTGCGCGCGTCCGGCCAGATTCTCCACAGACAGCATGTCCACATAGACCTGCTTGCCAGCCTCATGCGCCGCCTGCTTTACGCCCAGAATGGTTTCGTTTGCGGCGATACCCAGCACGGTAATAATATCCGCGCCCTCGTCCGCGGCAAACCTGGCCTCCATATATCCGCCGTCGGCAATTTTCATATCTGCCAGGATCAGCGCCTTGGGAAAACGCCGCTTCATTTCGCCAACGGCGCGGGTGCCCTCTTTAAGCATCAGCGGGGTACCCAGCTCGATAATATCCACAATGCCATACACCTTTTCCGCCATGGCGATCGCTTTATCCAGGCTGTCTAAATCCAGTGCAATTTGCAGCTTCATGCGTCTTCCTCCTCAAAGGTTTTCCGGAAATCCTGGCAGGCCTGCCGCAGGGGTACATCCGGGCGGAAGATGCTGGCGGTACCCAGCACAAAGGCGTTAGCGCCGTTTTGGCGGGCCAGGCGGGAGTTGCGCAGCGAGGCGTTTCCATCAAGCGATACAATCGCGTCCGTCCTGCCAGCCCGGTTTAGAATGTCCCGCGTGCGGCGGATGCGTTCTTCCATATGCTTGTCAATGTCCTTGCGGGGACCGGTTACGCCGGCCAGCACATTCATCAGCACCACCATATCCAGCAGGTGCGCGTTTTCCTCCACATAGGTCAGCGGGGTGGAGGCGTTCAGCGCCAGACCCACCTTGGCCCCGCTCTGCCGTATCTGCTCAAACAGATACGGCAGGTGGCGCAGCCCCTCCGCGTGCACGCTTACATAGCCGCCCGCGCAATAGGGAAGCACCTGAGGAAAATACAATTCCGGCGTTACGCTCATGATGTGTACGTCCATTGGCATGGAGGTGGCGGCGCTGACCTTTTTCAGCATCATGGCAGGAAGCATGGTACTTGTGGTAAAGGTGGTGTCCATAATATCAAAATGCACCCAATCCATACCAGACTGTTCCAGGTCCTTCAGGTCGCGGCCTATGTTCAGCAGGTCGCAGCACATCAGGGAAGGGGCCAAATAATTCTTCATACGTATTACTCCAGATTCGCGTGATACTGCCACAGCTTGTTCAAATCTATCTGCTTGCGCTGCATAATTTCCATGGCCAGCGCGTCGCCGTACAGCAGCAGGCACTGCTCAAACAACGACGTCATGGGCTGCTGAGAGTGCAGCTCATCGCTGCGGTTCAGCTTGGTCTGCACGGGAATGCGCACCTGAATATCGCTTAGACCGGCAATGGTGCTTTCGTCGTTGGAGCCGATCCAGGCCAGCCTGGCTCCCAAGCTTTTGGCCTTTTGGGCAATCGCCTTGGGGCAGATGCTTTCACCGCTGCCGCTGGCAATAATCAGCAGATCGCGGGAGGTGATGGCCGGTTCGGTAATTTCCCCTACACAGTGGGCGCTGATGCCCATATGCGCCATGCGCTTGCAGATGGACTGCAAAGACAGAAACACACGGCCCACGCCGTAGAAGTATACCTTTTCCGCAGCCAGAACGGCGTTCACCAGCGCCTCGCCCTGGCTGTCGTCAATGCTTGCCAGGGCTTTTTCACACTCGTGTACGATCATCTGCTTCGTGTTCGTCAGTTCCATGCCGTTCACCCTCTTTATTCGCCAATCTTTTTCCGCATCCATTCCACGGACTGGCCCATGGCTTCCTCGGGCATACGCTCATAGGGCGTCATCAGTTCCAGGGACAGGTAATAGGGATAGGCGATCTCGTCCAGCTTCTGCATGATGTGGTCCATATCCAGCACGCCGGTGCCGGGAATCACATGGGCAGACAGGCCCTCATACTGGGCGTCGCTGAAATGAATGTGGTAAATTTCACCTTTCAGGTTTTCCAGCGCCGTTTCAATGGTTTCGTTGCACATGCCCAGGCAGTACAAATCCAGCATGCCATGCAGGTTGGGATGGTTTACATCGTTTAGCATTTTGCGGATGTAGGAGGTATCCTTCAGCACGGTCAGCAGCGGATCTGCCGCCTCGATGGTCACATTGACGCCATATCCCCGGGCGATATCCGCCAGGTAACCCAGGGAATCCACCGACCGCTTCCACACGTCGTCAAAGTTTTCATCCAGGAAGGGCCAGCCCGCAAAGAACTGTACCGTAGGCGATTCCAGCTCGTTGGCAAACTGCAGGCTCTTGACATAGTATTCCAGGCTGCGGCGGCGGGCATAGGCGTTGGGAGAGGCGATGTTGATGGGGTACTTTACCTGCTCGGGGCACCAGTTGATCACATGAATGCCGTGGTCCTTCAGCTTTTGCTTCAGGGCCTTGCACTGAACCAGCTCGTTGTCGTCCACATGAAAATGAGGGTCGTTTGCGTAAAACTCAATGGCGGATGCGCCCAGGCGCTCCAGGGAATCCAGCGTCCAGTCCAGGGAATAACGGAAGTACGGGAAGTTCGACATGGCGATTTGGCTTTGCTTCAGGTTTTTCATTGCGCGTCCTCCTGTTTCAGTAAGAATTGATCTACTTCATCCGCAGTGGGCAGGGACGAAAGTCCCCCCTTGCGGGAAACGCATAATCCGGCCGCGGCGCTGGCATAGCGAATGGCCTGGGGCAGCGTAAAGCCCTGGCATATCTTCATCATCAGCGCCGTGGTAAAGGTATCCCCCGCGCCGGTGGAATCCACACAGTGAACATGGAACGCGGGGAAGCTGCGGCCCTCCCGGCCGTCGTAGAGGTACGCGCCCCGGCCGCCCAGCTTCAGCAGCACATACTGGGGCTGCGCCTCCCGGTAAATGGCCTGCGCGGCGGCCTGAACACTTGCCTCGTCCGCAGGCATGATGCCGCACAGGGCTTCGGTTTCCGCCTCGTTGGGAGAAATCATATAGATTCCCTTCAGGCGGCTCAAATCAATCCTCTTGGCCGGGCCCGCGTCCAGAATGACCCGCAGGCCCCGCTCCCGCGCCAGCTCATGGGTGCGGTACACGGTTTCCAGGGGCATCTCCAGCTGCATCAGCACCATGTGAAAGGGCTGAGCGTCCAGGGCCTCTCGCACCATATCCGGCGTAATGCACTGGTTGGCGCCCAGCACGTTGGTGCCGATATAGGACCCGCCCGGCATGGTAAAGATAGCGGATAGTCCCGTTTGGGCTTCAGGGGTCTCCAGCACATAGTCGGTATGCACATGCAGGCCGTTCAGCGCCTGCAGCATCTCCTGACCGTTCTGGTCCTGGCCCACCGCGCCTACCAGATAGGATTCCGCGCCAAGGGCCGCCGCTGCCGCCGCCTGGTTGGCGCCCTTTCCGCCGTTAAAGCTGCCGCAGGAATCAAACACCAGGCAGCCGTTCAGCTTCATTTCCGTACCATGGGGGCCGTAAAAAATGATGTCTTTGTTGATGCTGCCCACAATCAGCAGCTTGGGCGTTTGGGTCATGACTTTGCCCTCCTCAGCGCGAAGCTACCTTGCGGGTATCCAGCACATAGTTCACAATCAGCATGATAATCAGCAACGCGCCCCATACCACATCGCGATAGAAAGCGCTGATGCTGGAGAACATGTTCATCAGCGTGGAAACCATCTGCAAAACGATGGTCGCCAGCACAATGCCCGTCACGCTGCCCTTGCCGCCATCCGGGTTGGTGCCGCCAAAAACGCAGATCAGGATGGAAAACATCATGTAGCTGGTGCCGTAGTCCGGCTTGGCGGAGCTCATACGCATAATGCTGATAGCGCCGGACACCGCCGCCAGCATACCGGAAATCGTATATACCTTCACAATGTCCTTTACGCAGTTCAGGCCGGAAAACCTGGCGGCCTTTACATTGGTGCCGATCATCTGCACCCGCAGGCCAAAGGTGGTTTTGGAAATCAGCAGGCCCATGAACAGAGCGCACACCAGGAACACCACAAAGTTCAGCGGCAGGGAAAGCACCTTTACCCGGGCAATGGCGGTAAACGCGGCCGGCACACCGGAAAGCGCCTTGCCGCCGGTAATGACTGTGCTGACGCCCAGAAACAGCGTGCCTGTACCCAGGGTGGCCAGCATCGCGGGCACGTTCAGCCTGCCAATCAGCAAGCCGTTCAGCATACCGCACAGCGCACCTGCCGCCAGGGCGGCCGCAAAGGCCAGCAGCATCGCAGGCCAGCTTTGCGCCAAAGAAGCGGACGCGGGCATGGCTGCAATCAGAATATTCCCAATGAGAATGGCGCACAGGTTGGCGATGTACACCACGGACAGGTCGATGCCGCCCGACAGCATACAGATGAACACAGCCACAGCCAGGATGCCGTATTCCGCCAGCTGCTTAAAAATGGACTGCACATTGCGCTGGGTCAGGAAGCCGCTTTGCAGAGACGACCCGATAATCAGCACCGCCACCAGCAGCAGGGCCATGCGGAAAACAGGACTGTTCAGCATTTTTTTGGTGGAAAGCTTTTTCATTAGAGTCAGTCCTCCTTCCTGGTCTTTGGGGCTTTGGGCCTGAAGTTGAAGGATACGATGGTGCCGATCAGGATGATTGCGCCGGTAAACACATCCTTCCAATACAGGGGGATGCCCAGCATCAGCAGGTTGTTTTGAATCATCGTCAGCAGCACGATGCCGATAACCACATGAAACAGCTTGCCAATGCCGCTGCCCGGGCGCACGCCGCCCAGAATGCACGCCGCGATGACCAGCATTTCGCCGCCCATCAAATCCGAGGGGGCAATAGCGCCTACATTGCAGGTATACATGGTGCCGCCCAGGGCCGCCAGCGCGCCGCCCAGCACATAGGAAAAGAACTGGATTTTGCCCACCTTAAAGCCGGCGCGCTCTGCAGCCACCATATCCGAGCCGATGGCGTACAGGCCGCGGCCAAACATGGTGTAGCGCAGTACAAAGAACATGACCGCGTACAGCGCCACCACGATAAGGAACTGCACGGGCATTTGAGCCGTCAGGCCGCTGGTGGGGTTGGTGCAGGTAAACAGAGGAAGGGAACCAAACTGGGCCATCTTGCCGTGCAGCACGGTGTTGGACGCCTTCAGGGGGCCGTACATCAGTCCGCTGAAGATGGAGGAGGTGCCCAGGGTTACAATCAGCGAGGGGAAATGGTACCGGGCGATAATCAGGCCGTTGATAGCGCCGCACACAGCGCCAACGGCCATGGCGAACAGGAAGGGAATCAAAATGGAACCCTGGTAGCCTTCGCCGCCAAACAGGCTGGCGGTCAGGAAGGCGGTCAGGCTGGCAATGGCGGGATAGGATACATCCGGCCCGGCGCAGATAAGCGAAAGCATTTCCGCTACGCCAAACACCAGATAAATCATGGAGATACGCGCCAGGTTTACCATGCCGGTGTTGCTGAAGAACTGGTGCGATACCGTTTCCACCGCCACACCAAACAGGAGGGCGATCAGGATTACATAGGTTTCCGTATGGCTTAGAGCCTTTCTCAGCGTTTTCACCTTGCTCCTCCTTTCTTAAATGGCGGCTTCCGTCAGGGATGCGGCGGTAATTTCATCGCCGGTCAGGAAACGGGACACCTTGCCCCCGCGCATTACAATAACGCGGTTGCACAGGGCCTCCACCTCGCGTATATCGTCGGAGGCGATGATGATGGACATCCCCTCTCGGGCGTAATGACACAGCAGGTCGTAAATATCCTGCTTCGCGCCGATATCCACGCCCACGGTGGGACCGTTAAGAATCAGAATATCCGGCTTGCAGGCCAGCCATTTGGCCAGCACCACCTTTTGCTGATTGCCGCCGGACAGCTTCTGGGCGGCGGTATCCCGGGAATCGGTGGCGACGGACAGGGTTTGAATCCAGCTGTCCATCTCCGCGTCCGCCTTGCTCTTGTCCAAAACGCCGCCTTTTTTGCTTACGGCCTTCAGATGGGTAATGATCTCGTTGCGGGTTAGGGACTGGGGCATAAACAGGCCCTCGGTCAGCCGGTCCTCCGGCACATAGGCGATGCCCAGCCGCTGGGCCTCCATCACGTTTTTGATGCGAACCGGTTTGCCATGAATGGAAACGGCGCCGCCTGTAATGGGCTGCAGGCCAAACAGCGCCATGGCCAGTTCGGTGCGGCCGGAGCCCAGTTGCCCGGCAACGCCCAAAATTTCGCCCCGGCGCAGCTGGAAATTCACATTTTCAAACGCGCCCTGGGAGCTAAGGTTCTTTACGTCCAGAACCACCTGGCTTTCGTCGCCTACAGGCGGTTCGTTATCTACGGTTTTCATTTCGCGGCCCGTCATATAATAGGAAAATTTGCTTTCGTCCATTTCGCTGGCCGCGCAGGAAATCACGTTCCGCCCGTTGCGGAAAATGGTAATGGTATCGGAAATTTCAAAAACCTCGTCCAGTTTATGGGATACAAACACCACGGCCACGCCCTCGTTGCGCATGGCGTGGATGACCTCAAACAGACGGTTGACCTCTTTGCGGGTCAGAGAAGCGGTGGCTTCGTCCATAATGACCACCTTGGCCTTATGCACCAGTGCGCGGGCAATGGCGATCATCTGCCGGTCGGCCACGGACAGGTCGGCCACGCGGGCGTTCATATCCACCTTCAGGCCGATTTTTTCCACCGCCTGGCGCGCTGTTTCGCGCATACGGCGGTAGCTGACGATTTTGGTGCCCCGCGCCACCTCGGAGTTTAGCGCCAGGTTTTCCATCACCGACAGGTTGGGAAACAGGGAAAAGTCCTGATAAATAACCTGCACGCCGTCGCGGATGGATTCCGCAGGGGTCAGGGAAGCATAGGCGTGATCGCCGATGCGAATGACGCCGGAGTCCGGCTTGTAATAACCGGAGATGACTTTGATCAGCGTGGATTTGCCGGAACCGTTTTCGCCCGCAAGACAATGTATTTCGCCCTTGCGAACGGTCATGGAAACCTGCTTCAGTGCATGCACGCCGCCAAAAGACTTATCGATATTTTCTACAGAAATCATCACATCATCCATACGGACACCTTCCTTTGGCTGGGTTAGAAGAGAAGGGGAAAGGGAGAAGCTGTCTCCCCTTCCCCTTCGATTTGAGAAATTAGAAGTTGTAGTCGTTTACGTTGTCCTTGTTGATAACCAGCCAGCCCTGACCGGACAGAGCGGTCTGGTCTTCGTCGAAGAAGTGCATTTCGTTCCAGCCGTCAGCCTTCAGGTCCACGCCGTCCTCGATGGCTTCGCCGCTGAGGATCTTCTGGGCCAAGGTCAGCATGGCGTAGCAGGCAGCCGCGGGATCCCAGGTGCAGATGTAAGCCATGGTGCCGTCTTCCACCAGACCGCGCAGGTCGTTGGGGGTGCCGGTGCCCACGATGGAAACCTTGCCCTTCAGGCCCAGTTCATCGATGGCCTTGGCCACGCCGGTGGGCTCCAGAGAGCTGCAGGTACGGAACAGCTTGATTTCGGGATACTTGGTCAGCAGTTCCTTGGCGGCGTTGTAAGCGCCCTCGTAGGTGTCGTCGGAGGTGCCGTTGGGATATTCATCGTTCAGCAGCTTGATTTCGGGGCAGTTGGCCTTGATGTAGTTCACAGCGCCCTCGGTCCAGGCCATATGGGAAGCCTTGGTCACCTGGCCCACCAAGGTGGCGTAGGTGCCCTCGCCGCCCATGGTTTCGATGATCTTTTCACCGGTCATGGCGCCGAAGTCCTCGTTGGAGAACGCTTCGATATCGTACAGGATGTTCTTGCAGTTGGTGTTGGCCTCATGGGTGATCACCACGATGCCGGCTTCCAGAGCCTCGGCAAACACGGATTCCATGGCGCCGGGATCGATGGGGCAGATGCAGATGGCGTCCACGCCCTGAGCGATCAGGTCTTCCACGGTCTGAATCTGGGAAGCAACGTCCTGGGTAACAGGGCTGGCCTCAAAGGCGTTCAATCCGGTATCGGCGGCGAACTTCATGGTGCCTTCATTGCCGCGCACCCACCAGGAAGCGGGGCCGTACTGAGGAACCAGGGCCAGCTTCCATTCGGAAGAGGGCTTGTCGGACTTGAAATCGGCGGCGTTCCATAATTTCTCGGCGCTGCAGCTGGCAACCATGCCAAACAGCATGCAGATAGCAACCAGTAAACCAATGATTCTCTTAGTCATGTGTGTTCTACTCCTTTGTTTGTTTATTTTCGTCATATGCCACAGCATATGAACGTATCAGGGTTATTCAAAGCACGCGTGGCGGCGCAACATATCCGCCTGGCTGACACCCAGCTGCTGGAACGTCATCATCACCAGCATTTCGCCGGTCAGCATGGTGCATAGCTCTGATTTGGAGCCCAGAAGCATGGTATCGCCATGATTGCCGGTTTCCCGTACTCTGATCGCGCCGGTAGTATCCTTGCAGGTTTCCTCGTTTAGCGGAATCGCCACCGCCAAATCCGCTGTACGACCCAGGGCGCTGTCCGTGTGGCCGGTGAGCACCAGCACCTTGACGCCCAGCTTGTGGGCCTTGGCGGCATAGCCCTTCAGGCTTTCGGTTTCGCCGCTGCCGGAGCCGATGATCAGCAGGTCGCCCTCATAGGCGCAGGGGGTGTCGGTATCGCCGATCATGTGCGCGTCCAGGCCCATCTGCATCAACCGCATAGCCAGAGCGCGCATCATATAACCGGTGCGGCCCATACCGGCTACAAAAATCCGTTTCGCGCCGCAAATCGCCAACACCGCCGCTTCCATTTGCGCCTGATCCAGGTTTTCCATCACAGGGGCAACCTGTTGATGAATCCGTTCATAAAGCTCCCTGACATTCTGCATGGTTTGTTCCTTCCTCCTCAAGCGTTCTGGTAGATCTGCCGCAGGGTGACCGCCATTTCATGAGGGTCTTTGGCTTTGGTGATGGCGTAGCCCACAATCAGCAATCCCGGTCGAAAGGGCTTCAGCGCCGCGATGGTGTTGGGATTGATGCCTCCGGCAATGACCAGCTTTTCCGCCGGAACCGCCTGGGCGACCCGCTTGGCCTCCGCCAGAGCGCGGTTCATATCCAGCACGTCGGTGGCGTTATGCACGCAGATGTAATCCGCGCCCTTCGCCACAAACTCGGCCGCTTTTTCCTCCAGGTTGGGCACATTCATCATGTCCACAAACAGTTTTTTGTTGTGCTTGCGGGCGCTGCGCAGCGTGCCGTCGATGGTGCCCGGATTTGCCAGTCCCATTACGGTGGCGATTTCCGCTCCGCTTTCATAGCAGAAGTCCGCCTCCATTTCGCCGCCGTCAATGATTTTGCCATCCGCCAGCAGGCACACATCAGGATGCTGCCGGTGAATGGTTTTGACCGCTTCCAGGCCGTATCGCAGCAGCACCGGCGTGCCCACCTCGAAGATATCCACCACATCCTTCAGACGCGCCACCATATCCAGCGCTTCTTCCACGGTAAATGTATCCATTGCATATTGCAGCTTCATTGCCTCACACCGCTCCCTTGTGATTGGTAAAAATACCATATTCTATCGATTTTGCATCGTTTCCTCTTTGCAAACAATATTATAGCGCGGTTTTAGCGTATGTCAAGAGGTTTTTTGAAAAAAATTATCGTTTTCATAGCGAAATCAGCATAAAAGTAATCATTTCTTTTTTAATTCTATATTGTTTCCATTCTTTTGTTGAGCTTTTAGCGTTTTTGCGTTTTTTGAATTGACGAATCATTTTTTGTGCTATATAATGAACAAGAAATATGATGGAAGTGAGAGATGCTTCTATGAGTAACACCCCGTCGCCCTTGTTTTCCAAACGGGGCATTCGCCAAAACCGCATTCTGGAGCTGCTGGATACCAACAGCGCCATGAGTACATATGACCTTTGCAACGCCCTGCAATGCAGCGAAGCCACCATCCGCAACGACCTGCGCGAGCTGGACAAGGCCGGGCTGATTGCCCGTACCCACGGAGGCGCCACCCGCCTGTCCGACGCCAAAACCAGCACCCTGCTGGACAGTTTTCCCGTCAATTCTCGCCTGAACAGCAAATCCGCCGAAAAGCAGGCCATTGCCCGCTACCTGATGGAAAGCGGCATGATCAAGCGCAACCAGGCCATTTTTATCGATTTTGGATCCACCTGCTATTTTGCCGCTCAGGCCGTCAGCAAGTGCAGCTTTCCGCTGAACGTGGCCACCAACTCACTGAACATTGCCAATTTAATGGTTCCCAACCCCAATATTCAGCTCACCCTGGGGGGCGGCCTGTATTCTCCGGAAATTGATGTGTTTGACGCGACCGGTTCCCTGAACATCTTTTCCAACATGTTTTTCGATTACTATTTCATGGGCATCAACGGCATTTCCAGAAGCAACGGCTGCACCTGTACCCAGCAGGATTCCGCCAACCGCATGCCCGTCAAGCGCCTGCTGGTATCCCATTCCCAGAAAACCGTTGTGCTTTGCGACCACAGCAAAATCAACAAAACGTTCATGCACGGCATCTGCAAGCTGTCCGAAATCAGCCTGATCGTAACGGACGACGCCTGCAGCCCCGAGGAGCGGCAGAGTTTTCTGGAGCTTGGGGCGCCGGTTGCTTTCGCCCCCATGGAATGACGGTTTCCAATGAAAGGCCAAAAGAAAAAGACATAGCTTACGCTATCCCTCAGCCCGCAAGGCGCAGCGCCCTGCGGGATTTTCTTATGAAAAAAGCTCCGGATTCTCCGCCGCGCCCACGGCTGTCCGATACAGGTTTCTGTCAGGGCAAACCGGCAGCTTCGGCACTTCCCGTTTTTTTCATGCGCTCCTGCATGATATGCGCCCGATATTTCAGGCAGGAAATGTTGTTTTTCTTTTTGAACACGGCTGAAAAATAGTTAGCGTCCGAAAAGCCGCATTTACGCGCAATGGCATAAACAGGCAGGTTGCTTTCCCGCAGCAAACGCTTGGCCTCATTAAGCCGCCGGTTCAGAAGCATCTCGTAAGGGCCGCAGCCGTATGCGCGTTTAAACAAATGATGCAGATGCGATTCGCTGACATGGCAAAAGCCGGCGATATCCGTCACCCGAATTTCTGACATGTAAAGCTGGTTGATATATTCCATCCCCTGTAAAACCGGAAGACTCCATTCCTCCACCGCCACAGGCAAATAAACGCCGCTATTGTCCGTGTCCCATAAAAGCTTCAGCAGCAGTTCTCCAATAACGGCCACGCTGGTGCGCAGCTCATCAAAAGAGGCGGGGCATTCTGCCAGCTGCTCTTTTCGATATTGAAGAAATGTTTCTTTTGGACTCCCCGTGTGCTTTTCCAGAGCTTCGCAAAGCAGCCTTTCGTAGCGGACGTCCGTTTTTCCCCGAAAGCCATAGGCGCCCACATAGCCTAACAGCCGTTTATTGATAACCAGGGGATACACATATTCTCCAACCGAAAAAAAACACTCTCCGTAATAGGGCGCAGGGTTGTTTCTCAGGCGGGATACGGCCGTCCATTTGCAAAGCACACATCTTCTCCACAGCATGGGAGCCGATTTGATTTGCAGGCAGTACTCCTGATCATGGATCATTTCCTGAGACATATGCTCGGCAAAGCCTTCTACCGACTGCAGCGCGTCCAGAAAATCAAAAACGCGAATCCTGCAGTTAAAGCGCTTTTCAACCAAATGGATAAAATCGCTCAGGATGTCATAGCGGTGCTTCATGACCCAACCTCATTAAGTAAATATGATAGTCAAGATTGAAGGCAGGATTTCAAAGAAAATATCCGTCTTCCCATGATATGATAATACCATAAACAATCATCGAGTCAAGAATACACTTACTCATGGGAGGCGGTTTTTTGGAACTGACACAGCAACTGCACGGTTTTCAGACGATTCTGCATCAAACGGATTTTTGCGTGGTAGGCGGCGGTCTTGCCGGCGTATGCGCCGCCATTTCCGCGGCACGGCAGGGCACAAAGGTTGTATTGATGCAAGACCGGCCTATGCTTGGCGGTAACGCTTCCAGCGAAATCAGAATGTGGATCAGCGGCGCCCACGGCAAGAATATGCGGGAAACCGGACTGATTGAGGAAATGGCCTTGGAAAACCAGTATCGCAACCCCGATAAAAACGCCTATCTTTGGGATAATGTGGTATATTGCATCGCCAAGGCAGAGAAAAACCTTGAAATTCTGCTTAACTGCGCCTGCCTGGACGCTGTTATGAAGGTCAATCACATTGTTTCTGTAAAGGGCTACCAGACCACTACGCAAACCTGGCATGTGGTAGAGGCTTCTATCTTTGCCGACTGCTCCGGCGATAGCGTGCTAGCCCCGTTGACAGGCGCGGCTTTTCGGGTGGGACGGGAAGCGAAAGATGAGTTTGGCGAAAGCATAGAGCCTGAAAAGGCTGATTTGAAAACCATGGGCATGTCCCTCAGCGTTTGCGGCAGGGAAGAAACCCGTGAAAGTACGTTTATTCCCCCGGCCTGGTGCGATCATTTTACCCGGGAGGATTTGATCCCCGACCGGCTGCCCAGCCTTCAAAACGTGCGGGACAACATGTGGTATGTGGAGCTTGGCGGCGAGGACGATTCCATTGCCGATACCGAAACCGTTCGAGACCAGCTGATTCCCATTGCCTTGGGAATGTGGGACTACCTGAAAAACGCGCCCGAAAATAAAAAACGGAACGCAAACTGGCGGCTGGACTGGTTTGGAATGCTGCCGGGGAAGCGGGAAAGCCGACGCTATATCGGCGACTATCTGATGAATCAAAACGACGTTTCCTCCGGCGGGCATTTTGACGATATTGTCGCTTATGGCGGCTGGACCATGGACGACCACAATCCGGCGGGCTTCCGGACAAAGGAAGCGCCCAATATTTTTCACCCTGCTCCCTCCCCCTACGGCATTCCCTACCGCAGCCTTTATGCCAGAGATATTGACAATTTGATGTTTGCCGGACGAAACATTTCCGTGACCCATGCCGCCATCAGCTCCACCCGGGTGCTGGCCACCTGCGCGCTGCTGGGACAGGCGGTAGGCTATGCCGCCCATATTGCCGTTCAAAACGGCGAACTGCCCCGCGACGTATATGCTTCGCATATGAAAGAACTGCAACAGACGCTGATGGAAAACGATTGCTATCTGCCCTGGCTGCGCAGGGAAATTCCCACCCTGACCCGGGAGGCAGAGCTGAGAGCTTCCGCCGCCAACGCAGCAAACCTTATCAACGGTATCGACCGCCCCATTGGCGATGAGGACAACGGCTGTTTCCTGCAAAAGGGCGAAAGCGTATCCCTGCGCTTCCATGAAGAAAGGGAAGTAAGCATGATGCGCCTGATGTTTGACAGCAACCTGGATCGGGATCGCCTTCCGGAAGGAAAACGGAATTTGGCGAAAAATATCATCCACAACCGGCCTTTGGACTGGGAGGATTCCTCCGTGCCCCCCACCATGATCAAGGCTTTTCGCGTTGAAGGCGTAAAGGAAAGTGGTGAAAAGGTGCTGCTGGCAGAGGAAAAAAACAATTATTTCCGCCTACGGCACATTCCCCTTCACGGAGGCTATCGGGAAATCGTCTTTACCCCCACCGATACCTGGGGCGACGACCTTTGCCACGTATTTTCCCTGGATGTCCGCTAACCTCCAAAATGTACGGCCGCTTGGCTGAACATAGAGATTACCCCATTTTGAAAGGAGAATCACCATGGTAAAACGCATCGTTTCTTTCATTCTCACGTTGGCAATGGTCCTCTGTTTCATGCCCGCCCTGGCGGACGACGACGTCGTTACGCTGAAGCTGTGGGCGGGCGTTCAGCCTGAGTACGGATACGATCAGGTAGAAGCCTCCTTCAACGAGCAATTCAAGGAAAAGGGAATTCAGGTTGAGTATGTGCGCTATGTGAATAACACCGATGGCAATTTGCAACTGGATACCTACCTGATGAGCGGCGGCGATGTTGATATCTTTGTAAACTATGGGGGCCTGACCCGCCTGACGCCCCGCAAAGAGGCCAACCTTGTGCTGGGCCTGAAGGAGCTGGTAGAAGCCAAGGGCTTTAACCCTGTGGAGGAGCTTGGCGAGACCAATTTGACCACCTGTACCATTGACGGGGATTATTATGCCCTGCCTACAAAGTATGAAAATAATCAGTGGATGTTCATCAATGTGGATATGTTCAACGAGGCCGAAATCGAAATTCCTTATAACGGCTGGACCTATGAACAGTTCCGCGAAGCCGCCAAAAAGCTGACCCACGGCGAAGGCCTGGAAAAGGTTTATGGCATCTACTGGAATTTGACCTATGGCAACATGATTCTGGGCATCAACTTTATGAACAATTACCTGGGCGATTACGCCATCTACAAGGACTTGGAATGCACGGAAACCAACTTTGACGATCCTCAATATCTGCGCGGAATGCAGCTGATTGTCGATACCATGCTGGTTGACGGCTCCGCGCCGACCTATGCCGATGAAGTGGCCAACGGCATGACCTTTGACAATTTGTTCCTGGAAGGCTACGCGGCCATGGCTATGGGCATTGCCAATATTCGCCTGGTGAAGGATCTGCAAAATTATCCCCATGATTTCACGACCGCCCTGGTGCCCGCCCCCGTTCCCGATGAAAGCTATCTGGCGTACTATGGCGATCACGGCAATGTGGCTACCGGTATCGGCGATACCATCTGCATTTCTTCCAAAACCCAGCATGTGGATGAGTGCGTGGATTTTGTGCTGTGGTATATCCGCGGCGGCATGGCGCCTCTGGCCAAGGGCGGCCGCCTGCCCTTATGGAGCGGTGTGAATCCTGACGATGTGGTAGCCGCCCTGATGGACGGCGCCGAGAACGTATTTGATACGCAAAGCGTGCTGAACTATCTGGCCATCGACAAGTCGAAAATCAGCGTCACTCCCGACCGGCCTCAGTATGCCCTTGCTGAAATCAATACCGTGATGGAAGAAGAGCTGCAATTTGCCATGAGCGGAGTCAAGACCTGCGAACAAACGCTGGCTGACATGAAGAGCCGCGGCGATGAACTGATTCGTCAGGCCATGAGCCGGTAAGGACCTCACAGGGGGGAGGACGGATCCGCTCTCCGCCCCTTTTTCAATTTCACTCCAAAAAGGAGGCGTTTCCATGCGTACCGTTTCCGTGCTGAAAAGAAAGAAGCGCGAGGAATGGATCAATCTTTCCTTTGTGCTGCCCAGCATGATCGGCATACTGATTTTCAGCATGATTCCTTTGGTCTTTTCTCTGTATGTGAGCCTCACAGATTGGGACTTTATCAGCGGCTTAGGAAATTGGAACTTTGTAGGGCTGGCCAATTTCAAAGCGCTGTGGAGCGATGAGTGGTTCACGGCCTCCTTAAAAAACACGGTCATTTACACGCTCGTCACTGTGCCTGTCAGCATTTTGCTGGCGCTGCTTCTGGCGGTGCTGATTGATGATTTTTGCTCCAAAAAGCTCGCCAGCGCTTTACGGGTTTCCATGTACATGCCCCATATCTGCAATATCGTTGCCACTTCCGCCGTATGGATGGCGCTGTATTCCGCCTACGGACCCTTTACCCAAATGATTCGCTCTCTGGGCTGGAAGAATCCCCCCACCTGGCTTTACGATTATCAGTGGTCCCTGCCGGCGCTGATGCTGGTAAGCGTCTGGAGTACCCTTGGCTACCGAATTTTTATTTTCTCATCCGGTCTGCAAAGCCTTCCCAGAGATGTATACGAGGCAGCCGAAATTGACGGCGCCTCCTGGAGGCAGAAATTTATCCATCTCACAGTGCCTCTGATCAGGCCCACCACCTTCTTTTTGACCATAACGGGTATTTTGAACAGCTTCAAGGTATTTGGCACCATTAACGTGATGACCAAAGGCGGCCCCGGTCATTCCACTTACACGTTGGTTTTTTACATCTATAAAGCGGCTTTCTCCTATTACAAAATGGGATACGCCTCCTCGATCGCAGTGGTTTTGTTTCTCATTTTGTTGGCGCTTACTTTATACCAGTGGAAGCATAATGAGAAAAACGCTTATTAAGAAGGAGAACCAAGATAATGAAAATACCTGGCATCGGTTTAAGCCGAACCATCCGTTCCCGGCTTAGGTCTGTTCCTATAATGCTTTTGTTGACGGTCTTTGCTTTTTTCATGATCCTGCCCTTCCTGTGGATGCTTTCCGCTTCCTTCAAAACCCAGCGAACCGCCATGGTCTTTCCCATTCAGTGGATCCCCCAGGAATGGCACTGGGAAAACTACCTGACCGTGCTTCATATCAACTCCAACAAAAAGGATTATCATTTTCTGCTGGCCTATTGGAACTCCATCAAAGTATCCGTCATTAATACGTTTGGCTGCATGCTTACTTCTTCCTTAGCCGGCTATGCCTTTGCCAAGCTGAAATTTCGCGGCAGCAAGGTGCTTTTTATCCTGTATCTCATGCAGCTGATGGTTCCGTCTCAGCTGACCCTTATTCCCCGATTCACCATGTTCAGCGAGTTGAAGATGGTAAATTCTCACTGGTCTGTCATACTACCCAACCTGGTTTCCGTATCCTCTACATTCCTGATGCGGCAGGCCTTCCTGTCCGTTCCGAACGACCTGCGGGAATCCGCCAGAATCGACGGAGCCGGCGAGTACCGTACCTGGCTGCAAATTATGATGCCGGTGGTGCTTCCCACCATTGCCGCATTGACCACCGTTCAGTTTCTGGATTCCTGGAATGCTTACCTGGATCCTCTCGTCTTTCTTTCCAACTGGCGCTACCAGACGCTGCCAATCGCCCTGAATCAGTTTGTGGGCGAGGAAACCACCCAGTATCACCTTGTCATGGCCGCCTGCTGCCTTACCGTTATCCCAGTTTTCATCGTATTCCTGGCCGGGCAAAAATTTTTCATCCGAGGACTGGCCTCCGGCGCGGTAAAGGGCTAATGTGGCGCGCCCTCTGGCGTCGCGCCCACTCTAAGAGCCGGGCGCGATAATCTGATTTGGGCAGCCATCAACAAGGGGACGCACGTTTAAGCGTCGGCCCCGAAAAATTTTCAGTTAATCCTGATCTCGGGAAAGATACTCCACAATGGTGGCAATCATTTCGTTATTGGTGGGCTTGTCATAGGCGCTGACAACGCAGCGGCCAAAGAGGGCTTCCACGGCGCCGGGCTTTTGGCGCTCCCAAGCCAGGGTGATGGCGTGGCGGATACCGCGCTGAATCGAGGAAAGGGGCGCATGGAAAACCGCGGCGACCTTGGGATACAGGTTGAGAGTGACCCGCTCCAGACAGGAGGAATCCAGCAGCGCCTGATGAACGGCCTCCGTCAGATACCGGAACCCGCAGATATGGGGCGGAACGCCGATGTGCAGCAAAACGTCGTGAATGCGCGCCGCTGACGAAGGGCTGTGTGCGGCGGGTTCGACGGCGCGTTCGGCCAGATAACGGCTAACGCAGCCGGCCATTTCCAGAAGAAATTGAGAGGCTTCGGCAGGGGAGAGACGGTGAGATTCATTGGTTGTGAATATCATGAGGCGGTCGAACTCCTTTCTATAATTGCGGGACTTCTGCCTTTGGCAGTTTTATGGTCTGATTGTAATGCATAAATGGCCCAAAAGGAAGGATATTTACTATTTTTAGGAATTTCGTAACGGACGGCGTTTTCCTGCAAAAATTAATGTAACTTTTACGATATGATACTTTTGGTCACAAAATATAAATTGTTAATTTACAAGGAAATGTATTGCATGCAATCTTACATACAATACTTACAGTCACAAAAAAGAGCTGTTTTCAAAGAGGCAGAATCACGAAAACCTATATAAAACAAAGGCTTGGAACCTTTTATGACAAAAAAATGATGCAAATAAAAAAAATATCCCTGTAATTGTGACAAAAAGGGACGTTTGAAGGCGAAAAAGCGGTGGAAAAACCATGAGAAAAACGAATCTTAGCGCTTTATTAACATCCGCAAATTTGAAACGAGTGCTTCATACATCAGATATGTTTTTGAAGCAAAACACCTTGAGGGGGAAAGTAGAAAAGTTCCCAGTGGCAAATGGAAGTGCACCCCATTTGTCAGACAAGGGGGTGTACTGTCTAACAAATGGGGTGCACTTCAGACAAGATGGGCTTTTCTTTATTGGCTTTTTCGCTGATCCATGTATCACGGTTTCTCTTAAATGGTTTTTCGATGGATGGTAAAGGTATACTGGTTCCTGGAGCCTGGAGAATGAGAAATGGAATACTCTCTCAGCTGACCATCCTGGTTATATGCCAACGTTTCAACCGTCAGCATCGCAGCGCCATTCTCTATATCAAACAGCTGGGCGGTTTCCGCGCTGGCTTCAGTAGCATAGACGGTGCGTGTCAGGTGGTCAATGCGGGAATCCGTCTCTTTATCAAGCAATTCATAAAGAGAATTCATCTCCAAATCATTGCCTAAAATAAAACGGTCTTGCTCATAGGGCAAATAGGAGTCGATATATACAATGGGAATACCATCTATAAAGCGCAGCCGGGATAAATGAATAATTTTGATTCCCTCGTCCATCTCCAATTTTTCCAGCACATGGGCGGGGCAATTTTCCACCGTCAGTTTCAGCAGCTTGGTTTGAGGTACCATTCCCATGGCTTTTACCCGTTCGCTAAAATTAACGATATCATTGGAATAGCCGATATTGATCTTGCGATTTAGTACCTTTGTCCCACGGTTTCGCCGTTTTTCCACATAGCTTTCGTTGGCCAGTTCGCCCATGCACTGACGCACGGTAGATACGCTGACGCCCAGCGTGTTGGCAAGCGCGCTTTCGCTGGGCAGCAAATCGCCAGGCTGCAGTTCTCCCTTATGAATCGCGGCAAGGATTTTTCCCTTTAGTTGTTGATAAAGCGCCGTCTTAGAATTTTTATCTAAAACAATCTTTGAAAAATCCACTGTAGAACCTGCCTCCCCATATTTTCGCTTTAAGTGGCTTTTCAAACGCCGCTTTCCTTCGTCCCTGGCAGGCTGATAACCGCACGCTCCAAGGCCACAACAGGCTGGGATATTATACCACAATTCTTTTGTTCATTCAACGGTTCATTCGTATGTATTGGCAATTCCTTTTATTATCAGCCTGCCTGCGACCGATCCGCCATCCAGCATTCCTATGGTTTTTTCGCCGTAACGGGCGGCGCGTCCATGCACGGCTACCATGTTTCTGGTCGCTTCGCTGCCCGCTTCAGCGGCATCCACAGCGTTTTTCAAGGCCATTTGCGGATCATCTGCATTCATTTGAAACGCTTTGGCCGCCGGACACAGCGCATCCAAAATGGTTTTTTGCCCGGGCTTGGAGCCTGCCCGTTCCATAATGCAGTCCAGTCCTTTGGCAAAAGCCTGGGCAAACTCGGCGAAGGTTGCTTCCTCTTTTCCTTTAAGGGCCCTGGCCATGCCTAAAAAGCCCAAGGTCAAAATGGTTCCCAGGGAGGACGGAGCGGCCTCGTTAAAGGCGTTAGCGCTTTTTTGCATCAGCTTTCCCAAATCGTTTTCTGTGGTGTTCGCGAGACACTCCTTTACATTCCTGAATCCATCGCACATGGAAATGCCCAAATCGCCGTCTCCGTTTTGCTGGTCCAGTTCGATCAGATATTCCCGGTTTTCCGTCATTTGCGCCAAAATCGCGTCAATCCCTTTGGCCAGCATCGCTTTGTTCAGGGTTTCCACGCTCAGGCCCTCCCTTACTTGTTCAAATTGGTATAAAAAGGCGTTTCAGCAGGAGAAAGCAGCAGGTCCTTTAACTGCTCGTCCAGCTTAAACAGGGTAATGGACAAACCCGCCATTTCCATAGAGGTAGCGTATTCGCCCACATGCGGCATAATTATCGTAACGCCTTTTTCGCTCAGCAGCTGATGCACGCGCCGGTACACAATAAACTGTTCTTCCAAAGGCGTGGCCCCCAGGCCGTTGACCATCACAGATACCTGGTCGCCCGGGTTTAGCTTGATCTCTTCCAATAAGCGGCCGACTATCAGCTCCGCCGTCTGGTCGGCGGTCATCATTTTGCACACTTCAATGCCCGGCTCGCCATGAATGCCCATGCCCACTTCCATTTCGTCATCGGCGATGGTAAAGGTGGGCTTACCTGCCTGTGGTACAATACAAGGCGACAGGGCAACGCCCATTGTGCGAATGTTTTCCAGCGCTTTTTCCACCACGGCAGTTACCTGATCCAGGTTCATCATCCGCTCGGCGGCGGCGCCGGCAATTTTATAAGCATA
The DNA here is from genome assembly GCA_934621505.1 of uncultured Clostridia bacterium. GTDB lineage: Bacteria > Bacillota > Clostridia > Christensenellales > Aristaeellaceae > Limiplasma. Next base: position 146,122 of record CAKTUU010000001.1, on the reverse strand, counting down.
TACCATGCCGGCTACGCCGCGGCGGCGGTCCGCATGTTCAATGGGGCTGGAGGCCAGATCGTCCCGCACAAATACCTGGCGCGTTTCGATATCATCCATCTCTACCATTTCACAGGCCATTTCCAAATTCAGCTTATCGCCGCCATAATTGCCATATAAGCAAAGCACGCCGCTTCCGCGGTCACAGGCGCGAATGACCTCCGCCATTTTGGCGGCGGAAGGGCTGGCAAACACATTGCCCACCGTGCATCCATCCAACATTCCCTTGCCGACATATCCCAGAAACACCGGCAGATGGCCGCTTCCTCCGGCCGTAACCACGCCTACCTTGCCATCCTGCACAGGATAGTTGCTGACATAGGTAGCGATATCTCCATTCAGCAATTTTACCTTATTGCCATAGGCGGCGATAATGCCTTCTACCGTTTCCTTTACAAAGTTTTCAGGTTGATTCATCAGTTTTTTCATGACTGTATCCTCCCGTTACTCTCCGCACTCGCCGATGGCCAGCCATTGCAGCAGACGTTTCCACAGCACCGGGTAGTATTCCCAGCCCGTCATATCCGCCGGCGCCCAATGGGCGGTACAATCGGTGGCATAGGCCATGGTCCGGCCCTTTCCATGCTTACCCAGGGCAATAATCGGATCGCCTTCGTATTCCAAAATCACATCCGCGTTCTGCTTCGGGATCAGGCGATTATATCCCAGGATATAAGGCCATTTTTCCGGCAGGCCTTTCAGCAGAGGGCTGCGCGAGGGATCGCACACCAGGTCCGCGCCCTCCGGCACTTCTCTGCGGTCATCGTAAGGCAGCAGTTCCACAGGCAAAATGGCCTCAATGGGCGTGCCTTTATAATGGCCCGACGCATTGTAGCCCTGGAAGGTGGAATAGCCGCCAATCATTCCAAAGCCGCCGCCAGATGCCACAAAGTCGCAAATCAGCTTCAGCAGGTTGGGGGCGCGCTTGCCGGTACGGCACATTTCGGGCAGCAGCAGAAAAATATCCGCGCCCAAATCGCTGACCAAAATAACGTCATATCGCCGCAATTCTTCCAAGGTTCTTGGAAAATCACGGGCAATTAAATGGCTGGGGATGTTGGTAAACTCATAGCCGATTTTTTCAATCATGTCCTTCATCATCAGGTAGGATTCCTCATAGCCGATGCTAAAGGTTACGTTATAGCCCTTGATGCTGCCGGACTGGGCAATTGTGGTTTCGCCCAGGAACAAAACGGATCGTTTCTTGCTCATTTGTTTTCCTCCAAGCACTGCTTTTTGGTTATCTTTCGCCATTCTTCAGCTACCCTCGCGGTTAGTTCATCGTTTTCATCCAGCTGGGTCACCCTGGCTATGGCGGCATTGATTCCCAGCGTTTGAATCAGCTCCTGTATTTTCTGCGCCGCAGGGTCGTCCGCAAAGTCGTAGGCCATGCCGCAAGCCATGGCACAAATGAGAAAATGGGGATCTACGCCATGGTCACGGCACAGTACGGCGTTTTCTGTCAAACGGTCATGCCGGGACAGTTTGCGAAGCGGGTCATACGCCACGCGGACAATCGGGTCGCAGAAAGCGTCTTTGGAATCCGGAAAGACCGCCAAATCCCACAGGCTTTTTTCCGACACGCCAAACACTTTGGCCAGCACCGGCACGGATTCGGCCAGTACGCCGTCATTTAGCGCCTGGATCTCCGGGTCCGCCTTGGCCTGATCGATAAACTGATACCCCTTCTGATAGCCGGCATAGGCGGTTGCGGCATGGGCCGTATTGATGGTATGGACCTTCAAATCCTTAAGAATTTCCATATTTTCGGAGCAGGTTTGCATCCAGGGAACGCCCGTCATATCCACGCACACCGGTTTGCCAACCAGCATGGGGCATACCACGCCAGCCTCCAGGGAAAGGCTGGCGCTGCTTTGCGCGCCCACGGGCCTGCGTACAATCGCGTCGCTAAGGGTCACGTTCTTTTGAAGCCACTGCTGTTCCTCTGGCGTAAAAGCGTTCATGATATGGCTGCGCATTTGGGGAATCAGCCGGTTTTCATTGGTGCAGGGAAACAGCGCAAGGGGTTTTTGGGGGCATTGAAAGGCACGCTTTTTCAGGTCGCCCATCAGCCGGTCCAGCGCGTTGGCTATATCGCCGGGATACAGACAGAAAGCAATGATATCGGCGGCCATCACAGCGTTGCTTAACGCGGCGGTATCCTCATAGGTGATAGCGTCATACCCGCTGACACGACACACCACGGTAGCGTCTGCCCTGTATTCTCTTACCTCATACGCGCCCGTTTGCAAGGCCTGAATCACCTGGGCGTCCGCGTCCAGAAAGGTAACATGCCAGCCGCCCTGGCAGAACACCTCTCCTAAATACCCTTTGCCCTCGCGGCCCGCGCCTACTACAAGAATCTGTTTCATTGCCTTTCAATGCCCCGTTTCTTTCTTAAAAATCAGTCCTTCGCCGGGGGATATTCGTTGCATAGCAGGCGATAGGGAGCCTCGTCCTCCTCAATCTGGGAGAAGCGGGCCAGGGGTTTCAGGAAGCGGTTGTCGGTATTATCATCATTGCACATGGATACTTCGCCAATCAGCACCTCTTTGGTACCGGGCTCCACGCGAATTTCATGATAATAGTAAGGATACATGGTTACGCTTTCGCCGGGCTTCAGCCGCACTTCCGTACCAGCGGGCACAAAGTAGCGCCTTCCATCGGAGCAAATTTCCACATCCCGGGTCATATCCAGTTCCTCATTGGCATCGGCGTGATACAGTTTTACCAGCAGGTTGCCGCCGCCGCGGTTGATCAAGTCTTCCATTTTATTCCAGTGGAAATGCATGGGGGAAATCTGGCCTTCCACGTTACGGCACAGCTTTTCGGCATAGGTTTTGGTATACTTTTTATCATGTACGTTGCCGTTGCGCAGAGTAATCAACGTATTGCCCAGCTTTTCCCAATCGTCGCCACCATAATCCGTTACATCCCAGCCCAGCATATTGTCACGAATTTCGTCATACTCATGGCCCAGGGTCTTCCACTGCTCGGGGGTAAAGCTCAGGAAGGGGGGCAGCTGAAAGCCGACCTCCTGAATCAGCTTTTCCATTTCCTTGATTCTTTTGTTGATTTCCGACCGTTTCATTTCAAACCATCCTCCAATTCTTTGTAGAGTTTTTGCATATCCTGACATGTCGGCACACTCGACATGGCGCCGGTTTTTTGAACGGACAGCCCCGCCGCCCGGTTTCCGTACAGGCAGGCGGCTCGCACTTCCTCCTGCCGCCAGCCATCCAGGTTTGTGTTTTGCAACATCCAGCTTAAAAAGCCGCCCAGGAAGCAATCGCCCGCGCCTACGGTATCCACCACGCTTACGCGCATCGCGTCCACGTGGCCGCAAAATTCACGGGTGTAATAATCACAGCCTTCGCTTCCCCTGGTTACCAGCACCAGGCTGGCCGCGCCGTCCAGCAATTGACGAACATGCTCCTTGCCGCGGCCTCCGGTCAGCAGGTCCAGTTCTTCCTCGGTTACCTTTACAATATCCGCCCACTGAAGCGGCGTGCGCAGTACCGACAGCGCCTCCTGTTCCGTTTGATAAAACACGCTGCGGTAGTTAACGTCATAGGAGAGCAGCATGCCCCTGCTTTTCGCGGCGGCCATCACCACAGGCTGCGTGGCGCGATTGGTTCCCAGCGCCATTGCATTGGAGGAAACGTGCAGGATTCGCCCATCCAGGATCCTGTCCAGATCGATATCCTCCTGCCCAACCATTTTATCCGCGCCCGGCCAGTTAACGGAGGAATAGGACCGTTCCTCTCCGTCCACATGAACAAACGTCAGGTTTGTGCCGCAGGCTTGGGTAAACACCATATTTTGCGTGTCTACTCCATAGGCCGCGATGCGCTCCTGCAAAAACGTGCCGAAACGATCCTGCCCTACACCGCCGACAAACGCGCTGGGTATTCCCAGACTGGCAGCCACCACGCACAGGTTGGCCACGCTGCCGCCAGGACAGGCCTTGTACAAAGTGCAGCCGTCCTCCTGCCCCACGGGGATAAAATCCACCACGCTTTCGCCGTATCCCACCAGCTTTTTGCCGTTCATACAAGCACCTCGCGTCATTCCAGATTTACATGATTGCAGAACATTTCGTCAGAATCCATACCGCGCTTGTCCATCAGCCGCACAATCACCAGATCAAGCACCAGCAGAACGCACTGCTCAAACAGCGACGCCATGGGCTGAATGGAATGCACCTTGATATCGCCGTCGCGGTGCAGCCGGTTCAGCTTGGTGGCAGGGGCGTTGATATAGACCGAATAATCCGCCAGTTGATCGATGGTGGATCCGGGGGCAATCGTCACCAGCCCAATTTTTCCGCCCATTTCCTTGGTTTTTTGCGCAAATACCTTTTGACAGCCGGTTTCGCCGGAGCCGGAGGCGATAATCAGCAAATCGCCCGCCTGCAAGCCCGGCGTAACCACCTCGCCCAGCACATAAACCGGCAGTCCCATATGCATCAAGCGCATGGCAAATTCGCGAATGCTCAAACCGGACCGGCCGGATCCGGAGATAAAAATGTGGGGCGCGTCCAAAATGGCCTGGGTCAGCTTGTCCACCTGCTCATCATCTACCGTGGACAATGCATCCGATATTTCCTGAATCAGCTGATCCATATATTTTAATTTTTTCATCTTTCATCCCTCCATGGCCGCCATGCGAATGGCCTCCATTTCTTCCGCCAGATTTTCTGCCGCAAATAACCGCGAGCCCACAACCACATGATCCGGCTTCAGGGCCGCAATTTCCCGAATGTTGTGCAGGCCAATGCCGCCCGCTACAGCGCACTTGGTCTTTTTCAGCACCTTTTTGGCCAGCGCCAGGTCGTTGACCGGCGACTTATCCCCGCGGCCGTCAAAGGCCGTGTGAATTTGAATCAAATCCGCTCCCAGTTCATCGCAAACGCGCAGGCGTTCTTCCAGATTTGGGGTTTCAATCATATCAATCATCACCTTGCCGCCGTCCTTGCGCGCCTGCCCAATTACGCCGGTAATGGTGGACAGATTGGCCAAACCGCAAACGGTTACATAGCTGGCGCCGGCCGCAAAAGCAATATGCGCCTCCAGCGCGCCTCCATCCATAATTTTAAAATCCGCCAGAACCTGATGATTCGGGAAACGCTCATGCATGGCTTGAATCCCATAGCGTCCTTCCAGATAGGACAGAGGCGTGCCTACCTCCAGCACCTCCACCAAATCCTTCAGCTGATCGGCTTTGGCAATGGCTTCGTCCAGGGGAAATGCATCCAGCGCGATTTGAAAGGTCATGTGAATCCCTCTTTCTTTATTTGATCTTTTGCTTCATTTGCGGCAGGAACAGGCTCAGCAGCACGGCGCAGAACAGCAGCGCGGCGCGAATGACATACTGCATGTACACGCTGATATTCAGCAGAGTCATGCCGTTGGCAATGACGCCGATGAAAATGATGCCCAGCAACGTACCCTGAATTTTGCCGATACCGCCCGTCATGGCCGTTCCGCCAATGACCACGGCTGAAATCACATCCGTCTCCCAGCCCTTGCCAAAGTTGAAGGTTGCCTGCAATACCTGAGCCGAGTTGATGAAGCCGCCCAGGGAAGCAAAAACCGCCGTCATGATAAAGCAGAACATTTCCGTTTTCAGCACATCAATACCTGACAGGCGCGCCGCTTCCACATTGCCGCCTACAGCATAGATGGAGCGCCCCATGGAGGTATACTTCATAATGACCAGCGAAATGCCGAATACGATGATCAAAATGATAGCCGGAATCGGAAAGTTTCCCACGCGCCCAATTCCAATCTGGTTAAACCAGTTGGGCATTTTACCGGCAATGGGGAAGCCGCCGCAGATCAGCCCAGCAAGGCCGTACAAAAACTGCTGGGTAGCCAGCGTAATAATAAAGGCGGGCATTTTAAATTTTACTTGCGCAAAGCCATGAAACATGCCCAGCAGCACAGCAAAGGCCAATGCCAGAATCATGCCCACAACGGCGGCCATATCCACGCTCATGCCGGTGGCGGCAGGCAGGTTTTCGCAGCTCCACGCCGCGATAACGCCGGATAAGGCCACTACGGAGCCAATGGACAGATCGATCTGGCCGGAAATAATGACCATGGTCATTCCAAAAGCGATAACGCCCTTCATGGAAATGGCCTTTAGAATATTCAGCCAGTTGCGGGTGGTTAAAAAGGCAGGGGAGGCAAAGGACAGCGCGATGATCAATACCAGCAGTACAATACCGATAATATGATCCAGCAGGAACAATTTTACTTTTTTGCTTTTTGACATTTCCTGTACCGTTTCCATACGACTTATCCCCTTTCTTCCTCAAACGCGATCTCCTGCGGAATGGTTCCCGACATGCAGCAGGCGTACAGGTCGTTTACCGGGCATTTATCCGGATTGACCTGCCCGACGATGCGGCCGTGGCACATAATCAGAATGCGGGTGCATACTTCCAGCAGTTCTTCCAATTCAGTAGAAACAAATACGGTAGAAATGCCTTCCTTGCTGCCCTGCCACATAATTTCAAAAATCTGTTGCTTGGCGTTCACATCAATGCCGCGGGACGGCTCGTCATAAAGCATGATTCGGGGCTCGGTGCTAAGCCAGTTGCCCACCACCACCTTTTGCTGGTTACCGCCGGACAGGGTGCTGCACGGCGAATCCATCTCGGGAATGCGAATTTGCAGGTTGTCCACCTGTTTTTTAGCATTCTTGCGCCTGTTCTTTTTATCTTCAAAAATTTTGCCCACCGTATTTCGACGAATGCTGGCGTAATTGAGGTTATCCAGCACTGAATGAATCAGGATAACGCCCTGGGTTTTGCGCTCCTCCGGGGTCAGGCCAACGCCTGCGTCGATCATGCGTATGGGGTTGCTTTTGCGGTATGTTTTGCCCGCGATTTCAATCGCGCCGGAATCAAAGGGATCCGCGCCAAAGATGGCCCGCAGCAGTTCGGTACGGCCGGATCCCAGCATTCCCGCTATCCCCAGCACCTCGCCCTTGCACAGATCGAAGGACACATCCTGGAATTTTCCCTTAGAGCTAAGCGCGCGCACCGACATCACCGTTTCCCTGCCCGGAACAACGTCCTCCGGACGTTTGCGGATCTGCACCTCGCCAAACATCATATTTACGATTTTTTTATTATCCATTTCACTCATGGGCCGCTGACCAATCAACGCGCCGTCGCGCAAAACGATGATTTCATCCGCCACAGCATTCAGTTCCTGCAGTTTATGAGTGATATAAATAACGATAATATCCTTTTCCTTCAGAGCGCGGACAAATTTCAGCAAATTCTGTACCTCGCTCTGAGCCAGAGAAGACGTGGGTTCATCCAGCATCAGCACCTTAGGAGACAGGCTCATAGCGCGGGTAATCTCCACAATTTGCTTCTGCCACATGCTCAGGTCCGATACCAGGCTGTGGGGGTCAATGGCCACGCCCATGTTTTTCAGCAATTCGCCAGCCTGGCGATAGGTGGTTTTCCAGTCCAGGACGCCATTACGCTTGGGCACCCTGTTTAAAAAGATATTCTCCGCCACGGTTAACCCGGGAATCAGGCTCATTTCCTGGTATACGGTTACAATGCCTTTTTCCTGAGCGTCCTTGGGCGTTTTTAATTTCATGGGTTGGCCGTCCATGAGCACTTCGCCCTCAGTGGCGTCGATGGCGCCGGCCAGAATTTTAACCAACGTAGATTTTCCAGAACCATTTTTGCCAAGCAGCGCATACACTTTACCGCTTTCAAGCTCTAACGACACATGATCTAGGGCACGGCATCCCGGATAATCCTTTACGATATCTTTTACTTCCAGTTTCATCTCTACACTCCTTAGGGAACCGCCGTTCCCAGCGTTTCGTCATCCCTGCGTCGAAGCTGAAAAGAACCCTGGCAAAGGCCTGACAGCGTTTGCCAGGGCTGCCGGATATGCCCCGAAGGGGCGGAGAGACGGATTGTCTCTCCGCAAGCGGCATTACTTCTTGTAGTTTTCTTCCACGTACTTGTTCACAGCATCGGGGTCGTCACGGGTCAGCAGGAAGCCGGGAGTGGACTGGGTGGTGCCGGTCGCCTCGGCCTCGCCCTTCAGGTACTGAATCAGCAGAGAAGCGGAGCTGTAGCCCTGGCTGTAGGGATCCTGCACAACGATGGCCTGCAGCACATTGCTGCTGTCCAGCAGCTGCTGGCAGATGCCTTCCTGAGCGTCATAACCAAAGGAGTACACCTGGCCGGCCATACCGCTCTGCACGATCGCCTGGGTCAGACCCTGCAATCCGCCGCCGTTGGCGCCATAGAAGAGGTCGATGTCGGGATGGGCAGTCAGCATGTCGCTGGCGGCGATCAGGGAGCTGTCTTCCTTTTCGGCGCCCTGGTTCGCCACGATTTCATACTCGATGCCAGCCTCGTCCAGGGCGGCAAAGAATCCGCCATAGCGGTTGGAGGACTGTTCGGGCAGCTGGTGATCATAGTGGATCAGGCCGAACTTTACAGGGCGGTCAAAATGCTCTTTGATCCACTTCGCCGCATATTCGCCAACCAGGTGGCCGTTTACATAGTCGTCAGAAGCAAAGCCGCCAACCAGGAAATCAGAATCTTTGATTTCCATGTTCACGGAAGCGATGGCGACGCCCTGCGCGGAAGCCGCGCCCAGGGTAGCCAGAGAGGCTTCCTTATCCAGCGGAGCAATGCAAATGCCGTTTACGCCCTGGCCGGCATAGGTGTTGATCAGCTCCACTTCGCGGGACTGGTCGTTGTTGGAGTTGGAGGACAAAAATTCAACGCCGTTTTCTTCGCAGGCGGTACGCATACCGTTGATCAGCGCGTTCATGAACTCGTCATCCTGGAAAACGATACCGGCAATTGTCAGCTTTTCTTCCGCAAAAGCGACGCTGGACAGAGCAAATACCATCATTAGGGCTAGAACAAGAGCTACTAACTTTTTCATGGCTGATACCTCTTTCATTCTGTTGTTTGTTTTTCTGGCGGGGTGTAAGCGGCGGCCTTTCCGCATACAACCGCTTCGTTGTTAAATGCGCATTTAATCTTTCAAAAATACGAATTTTATTTGTTTGATTCGTATTTGTTGATTTGATTATAATATAACATCGTATGTATGTCAAGCGTTTTTCGAAAAAAACGAAAATAAAAATGGCAAGCGCAGCCAAACGCTTTTGCTCCTTGATTTTCAGCATTTAATACATCCGTATAAATTTAATATGTGCGTAGCTGTTCGTTGCAGACGCATTCCTTTTTTCTACTGCGGCGCATCCAAAGTACAACAAAATTACGGCTTCCAGTTTCTTGCATCCAGCAATCTCTTATGCGCGTTAGCCTGCAACGCGCATCTCTGCCGCATTCAATATGTCCATCAAAAAAGGCCGCCCGCCTGGCGGCCTCAAAACCTCTTTTCTCTTACGCCCTCAAGCCCAGCAGATACGCGCCCACCAGCCCGCTGAGCGGGAACAGCTTGGGGGCCACAATGTACTCGTCCATTTGCTGCAAAACCTGCGGGGTTTGCACATAGCCGTTCAGCAGCCGCCGGGTTTCCCGGCGAATCATGGTCAATAGTGCCTGACGCTGCATCACGCCGCCGCCCAGAATAATTCTTTCCGGGCTGAGCGTCATAATCAGGTTCACGCACATTTGCGCCAGATAAAAGGCCTCGATGGCAAAGGTGGGGTCGTCGTCCGGCAGTTCTCTGGCGTCGCCATGAACCCTGGCCCCAATGGCCGGACCCGCGGCCAAGCCCTCCAGGCAGCCGTCATGATAGGGACATACCCCTCGCGGGTTTGGATCCTGTGGATGGGGCCGAAGCAGCATATGGCCCACCTCCGGATGCAGCATACCATGCACCGGCTGGCCGTTCACCAATACGCCCCCGCCAATTCCCGTGCCAACGGTCACGTAAACCGCGTTTTGACAGCCCTGTGCCGCGCCCAGTTCCTTTTCGGCCAGAATGGCGGCATTTACATCCGTATCAATGGCGGCGGGAATGGACCGCCCGTTCAACAGACTTTTCAGCAGCGGATACCCCCGCCAGGCCAATTTGGGCGTAGACGTAATGGAGCCATAATTGGGGGACTGAGGGTTCAAATCCAGCGGGCCGAAGCTGCCGACCCCCAAAGCGTCAATCTGATTTTCTTCAAAAAAGCAGATCATGGGAGGCATGGTTTGGGCCGGTTCCTGGGTGGGCAACGTTATTTCTTTGATTTTCTGTCCATTTTCCAGATAAACGGCCAGCACCATCTTGGTTCCGCCCGCCTCCAGCGCGCCAATTTTTCGCATGGAATGATTCTCCTTTTCAAAAACTCTCATTAGAATATCAGTCAGCCTCACTGCTGTCAATACGCAAAACCGCCGCAGAAAGCCCAAAGTTTTCTGCAGCGGTTCCGCTTTTTATCCCAGCACAACGGCCTCCAGCTCCTGCGCGGTATGCACCAGCAGGGTGGCCCCGGCGGCGCGCAGCTCCTGCTCCGGACGGAAGCCCCAGCACACGCTGGCACAGTCCACACCGGCGTTTCGGGCCGTCTGAATATCCACGTCGCTGTCGCCTACATACAGCACCCGGGACGGGTCGCAGCCCCAGGTATTCATCACATGCAGTACCGTGTCCGGACAGGGCTTGGCCCGCACGCCGCCCCCTTCGCCCACCGCCATGGAAATGGTGGTGGGAAAATACAATCGGGCCAATGCCTTTACATTGGGGTCGTTTTTGTTGCTGACAATGGCCATGCGCACCCCCCGCGCCTTTAAGTGGTCCAGCAGCGCCTCAATGCCCGGATAGGGCGCGGTAGCGTCGTTGTTGTGCAGGGCGTAGTAGTCCTTGAACACCGCCAGAGCCGCCATGATCCGCTCCTCCGGCAGTCCGGCGGGCACAGCCCGTCGCATCAGCTTTTCCACACCATTGCCTACAAACCGACATACTTCCTGCACCGTGCGGGGCGGATAGCCCTGCTGATGTAGGGCGTAATTCACAGCGGCGGCCAAATCCTGCAAGGTATCCAGCAAAGTTCCATCCAGATCAAAAATCACGGTATCGTATCGCATCTCTCATTGCCCCTGTCTGTTTTTGTCGTAATCCAGTATGCGCTGCGCCAGGCTTTCGCTGACGCCCTCCACCTGGCACAGTTTCTCCTTGGTGGCGGCAAAAATGGCCCCCACGCTGCGAAAATGGCGAATCAGCGCCGCCTGCTTTTTGGGGCCGATGCCGGGAATGCTGCCAAGTTCGCTGCGCAGCCCCTCCTTGCCCCGCAGAGCCCGGTGGTGGGTGATGCCGAAACGGTGCGCCTCGTCCCGCACATACTGAATCAAATGCAGAGCGTTGGACCGCCGGTCCAGAATGATAGGATCGTTGGGCCGCCCAGGCAGGTAAACCTCCTCAAACCGCTTGGCCAGACCAAACATGGGCACATTGCCCCCGGCGTCCAGCATGGCCCGGTGGGCAAAGGCCAGCTGCTCCGGGCCGCCGTCGATCAAAATCACGTCCGGCAGCTTAGAAAAGCTGCCCTGGCTGGGGTCCAGCCCCGCCGCTTCCCGGTCGTGCTTTTCCTTCAGACCGTGGGTAAAGCGCCGGGTGATCACCTCCGCCATGGAGGCAAAGTCGTTGGCTCCCTCCACGGTTTTGATCCGGTAGATGCGGTAGGCCTTTTTATTGGGCAGGCCCCCTTCAAACACCACCATGCTGGCCACGCTTAAAATGCCCTGGGTGTTGGAAATATCGTACCCCTCGATGCGCTGGGGCAGGGTCGGCAGGCTCAGCGCCTTTTGCAATTCCAGCATGGCCTGACGGGTGCGCATATCCCGGATGGCGGCGCTTTGCTGATGCTTCAGCAAAGCGTCCTGGGCGTTTTTCAGAGCGATTTTGACCAGGTCCACCTTGTCGCCCCGCTGGGGAACCGCCAGCGTAACAGCCCCGCCCTTTTTTTCCCGCAGCCACTGCTCCCATTCGTCCAGCGGCTCGGGCAGGCACTGCACCAGCACGTTGCGGGGAATCAGATGCTCGTCGTCATAGTACTGGGTCAGGAAATTGGACAGGATGTTTTCCGGCTCCTCATCCCCGGCGTTTTCCATCAGGAAGGCCTGTCCCCCCTCGATACGCCCCGCCCGGATATGGGTCAAATGCACCATGGCGTCGCTTCCATTTACGGCCACGGCCAGCACGTCCTGCTCCACATCCCGGGTTTGAATGGCGTGCTGCTCCTCCATCAGCTGGCGGATATCGTTGATTTTGTCCCGCAGCACCGCCGCCTGCTCGTACTCCATGCGCGCGGCGGCCTGATTCATTTCTTCCGTCAGGCGGTGCAGCAGTTCGCGGCTGTCGCCGTTTAAAAAGTCTATCACCTTTTGCAAAAGCAGGTTGTAGTCGCTTTCGTTGATTTTGCCCGCGCAGGGGGCCATGCACCGCCCAATTTGATAGTGCATGCAGGGCCGTTTGGGCGTTTTCATGGGCAGGGTCAGGTTGCATGTGCGCAGAGGAAAAAATCGCCGAACCTCCTCCATCACCTGCCGCACGGCCGTAGCGCCGATATACGGGCCAAAATATCTGGCCCCGTCGTGGACGTTCATCCGCCGGGCCAGCGTCAGCCGGGGATAGCGCTCGCCGGGGTCGATGCGCAGATAGGGGTAGTGCTTATCATCCTTCAAAAGGATGTTGTAAAACGGCTTGTGCTTTTTAATAAGATTGCATTCCAGCGTCAGGGCCTCAAAATTGGTCTGGCACAGCATCAGGTCAAAGTCGTCCACCCGGGCCACCATGGCGGCTACCTTGGGCGTGTGACTGCCGTGAAAATACGACCGCACCCGGTTCTTCAGGTTTACGGCCTTGCCCACATAAATAATCTGCCCTTCGGATTTCATCAGGTAGCAGCCGGGGCTGTCGGGCAGCATTTTGATTTTGTAGGCCAGGGTGGAATTCATGGGGAGCCTCCTTGCGGGGAATGATAGGGGCATTGTATCACGACGCGCAGGGAAAAGCAAACGGCGGCATGCACTTCAAACCCGGCGTAAGCAAAGCAACTGGGATTCCCGTCTCCGGGAACCCCAGTTGTTCTGCATCTATCTCGCTAACCCGTCCCCCGCGAAGCGGACCGGGGCCCAAGGGCACTGCCCCTGGTCAGCCTCTGGTGGCGTCCAGAATGGCCAGCGTTACGGTCAGGTCCACATAGTCGCCCTTCAGGTCGTCATAGCTTTCCGCGTTGTCCAGGCCGCCCTCTACGCGGTACACCTTTACGGCTACCTGATCGCCCTCCTGCTTGGTTTGCAGGTAGCTGGTCAGGGAGGTGATGTCCTTGATGACGGTGCCGTCTACATCCACAATGATATCGCCCTTCTGGATGCCAGCCTTTTCAGCGGGAGAGCCGGATTCCACCTCGGCCACATAAGCGCCGGTGGGCAGAATGCCATTGGATACCGCGTAGTTGCTGCTGTTCATGTTCTGCACGGTTACGCCCAGACGGGGCTTGCTGCCGCTGGATACCGCGCCGGTTTCCGCAGGCTGGCTCTGTACGTTGCCCTTGCCGTTCAGCACATCGTTAATCAGGTCCTTGGCCACGTTGATCGGAATGGCCATGCCAATGCCCTCAACCCTGGCGCTGGAGTAAGCCGAGCCGGTGTACTTCATGCTGGGAATACCGATCAGCTCGCCCGCCACGTTGAACATGCCGCCGCCGCTGTTGCCGGCGTTAATGGCCGCGTCGGTCTGAATCATGGTGTTGGTGGTGCGCTTGCCGTAAGCGTCGGTAGCGTTGCCGGAAACCTCACGGTTCAGGGCGGAAATCACGCCTACCGTGGTGGTGCCGGTAAAGCTAAGTGGGTTGCCGATGCAGATGGCCCAGTCGCCAACGCTCAGCTGGTCGCTGTCGCCCAGCACAACGGGCTCCAGATCCAGTCCGTCCACATACAAAACGGCAATATCCTTGCTTTCGTCCGTGCCCATCAGCTGGGCGGGGTAAACCTTGTCGTCGGTGGTAACCTCCAGCATGGTAGCATCCTCTACCACATGGTAGTTGGTCAGCACATAGCCCTTGGCCACCACAACGCCGCTGCCGGTGCCCTGCAATACCTGACGGCTGCTGTCGCCGCCGGTTACACTGTCATCATCCCGGCTGCCGTAGCCGTAACCATAGCCAAAGTTGAAACCGTAGCCATAGTTACGCGGGCTGTAGGTGGTATAGTTGTTTACGCCCACCACGCTGCCATGCACCTTCTGCACGGCCTCGGTAAAGGGGCTGGTAACCACGGTGGCGTTTTCCGTCACCTGTACGGCTTCCGCGCCGGCGCTGTTGCCCGGACGAATCATGGTAACCCCTGCGACTACAAACAGTACAAAAGCGAGTGCAACCGCAGTATAAGCGAAGATGTTTTTTCTAGTGGTCTTCATGTAGCATCCCTCCTTGACTACGTCCTTATGATAGCACCGAATTTTGACATTACCGTGAACGAGCCATGAATAGTATTTGGAACTTTCGCTAACGCGCAAAAGCCGTCGTTCATAATTGGGCGGTCAACGGATAGTATGCCGCCCAGCGTCCTGAACCCACGCGGAAAATGTTAGAAAAACGCCGCAACCGCCTTGCACCCTTGACTTCCATCTGGCTTGCACCTATAATGAAAGATACCGTATTTCAGGCCGAAAGGAGCTGCCTTATGTCCACAGTCCAGTTAAAGCCCGAAAAAAAGCAGCTGACGGCCTGGTCGGCGGCCCTGACGGTTTTGCTTGCGCTGGTGGTTCTGTTTCCCCGGCTGGGCCTGCCGCTGGGGCTGCTTACGCCGCTGTTTGCCTGCCCGCTGGCGGCTTGCCGCCGCTGGCCTCTGGCCTGTGGAGCGGTAGCACTTCCCGTCCTGGTGGGCGTATACCGGCAGATGCCCATGCCATACGCCGCGTCTGCGGCCGTCCCCTGTCTGCTGATGCTGGCGGTTACCTGTCTGCCCGCCCAAAAGCGGGGCGGAAGCCGCGGCCTGGTGCTGTATCTGGCGGCCAGTACGGTGGGCCTGATGACGGTCGTTCTCTGCGGGTCCCTCACCTTTGGCGCGCCGCTTGCCCAAACCCTGGCCAGCCGCGCCGTTCAGGCGGTGGAGTCGTCGCCGAAGGGCGCGCAAATCCTGATTCAGCTGGTGCAGGCGGGGCTGCTTCCCGCGGGAAACGCCGTGCTGCTGCCCGCGCGGCAGCTGCTGATGTCTTTGGAACTGACGGTCCAAAACCTGCTTCGCGCGCTGCTGCCCACCCTGTTTGTGCAGGGCGCTGTGCTGAGCGGATTGTTTACGGCCTTTGCCATGCGCCGGGCCGAGGGCGCGGTGGTGGTGGTGCAGGCCTTGCAGGGAAACGGGCGCAAAGCCACGGTGCTGGTTCAGCCCGGCTTCAGCCTGCTGATGATTCCCCGGGGACTGGGCGTGTTTCTGATGGGAGCGGCGCTGCTGTCCCTGCCGATGACGTCGTCGGCCAATTCTCTGGTGTGCACCCTGGGCCAGCTGTTTTCGGCGGCCTTTACCACGGCGTTTGCCCTGCAGGGAGCCGCCGTGCTGATATGCGCCATGACGGCCCGCAGGCCCGGCCACAGCGCGGCCGCCGGCTGCCTGGCTGCGGCGCTGTATGTGCTGTTTCCTCTGGCGCTGCTCATGACGGGCGTCAGCGAACAGTTTTTTCACTACCGTTTGCGTATTCTTCAATCCATGCGGAAGGATCCATGATTTTATAAGGAGGCTGTGTATCATGAAGGTAATCCTGCTGTGCGATGTAAAGGGCTCCGGTAAAAAGGACGATATTCTGAACGTATCCGACGGCTACGCCCGCAACTTCCTGTTCCCCAAAAAGTGGGCGGTGGAAGCCACCCCCGGCGCTGTAAAGGAAATAGAGCGCAAGCGCGCCAATGAGGAAAAGCTGGAGCGGGAACGCCGCGACGCCGCCCAGAAGGTGGCCGACTCCATTCGGGGAAAGATGATTACCCTGAAGGTGAAATGCGGCGCCCAGGGCCGCCTGTACGGCAGCATCACCAACCAGGAAATCGCCGACGCGCTGAAGGAGCAATTTGGCGTAGAGGTGGAAAAGCGCCGCATTGAATGCGAACCCATTCGCCAGACCGGCGACGTGATTATGGAAGTAAAGGTGTACTCCGGTATCTCCGCCAACATGAAGCTGCGGGTGGAGCCTGCCGATAAGTAACCGTTGCAAAGGAGGTTGGCCCCATGGAGGCCGGAATGAACGAGGCCATTCGCTCCGCCCTGCCACCCAGCAGCATCGACGCGGAGCGCAGCGTGCTGGGCGCAATGATGCAGGACAGCGGCGCGGCCAGCCTAGCCTTTGAAAACCTTACGCCGGAGGATTTTTATTCCGCGGAGCATAAGGAGATTTTTCAGGCCATGCGGGATTTGCACATTGCGGGCAACCCCATCGACCTGATGACCACCGGCAACGAGCTGACTCGCCGGGGCACCTTTGACAGCATCGGCGGGGCGGCCTACCTGCTGCAGGTGGTGCGCTTTGTGCCCACCACGGCCAATACCCGCACCTACATTCAAATCGTGCTGGAAAAATCCACCCTGCGCAGGCTGATCAGCGCCAGCCAGCAGATTCAGCAGCAGTGCTACGCCCAGTCAGACCAGTTGACGGACGTGCTGCATAACGCTGAACGGCTGATCTTTGACATTGTGATGAAGCGCAGCGGCGCGGAAACCCTGCTGCCCCTGAACCAGGTGCTGATGTCCACCTTTGACCAGATCGAGGAGCTGAGCCGCCTGAAGGGCCGCCTGGGCGGCGTGCCTACCGGCCTGTACGACCTGGACCGGATGCTGACCGGCCTGCACGGCGGCGAGCTGGTGCTGGTAGGTGCGCGTCCCGCCATGGGCAAAACCTCCATGGCGCTGGGCGTTACCCAGTTTGCGGCGGTACAGGCCAGGCGCTGTGTGGCCGTGTTCAGTCTGGAAATGCCCCGGGAGCAAATCGGCCTGCGTCTGCTGTGCTCCGCCGCGAATATTAACATGCAGCGGGTGCGCAGCGGTATGCTCAGCGATGAGGAATGGGTCAAAATTGGCGATACCATCAACAACCTGTCCTCCTGCCGTGTTTTTATCGATGATACCCCGGGCCTGACCCCCTCCCAGCTGCGCAGCCGCTGCCGCCGCCTGATGATGGAGCAGGGGCTGGATCTGGTGGTCATTGACTATCTGGGATTGATGGGCACCGACAAACGGGTGGAAAACCGCCAGCTGGAAGTAAGCGAAATCAGCCGCCAGCTGAAGGCCATCGCCCTGGAGCTGAAAATTCCCGTTTTGGCCTGCGCCCAGTTAAGCCGCGCCCCCGCCGCCCGTACCGATAAGCGCCCCATGCTGAGCGACCTGCGCGATTCCGGCAGCATTGAGCAGGACGCGGACGTGGTGCTGTTTTTGCACCGGGAGGGCTATTACGCCACCGCCGGCAGCGAGGACGGCCCCAAGCCCGACGATACCGCCGGTGAAGTGATTATCGCCAAACAGCGCAACGGCCCCGTTGGTACGGTCAACGTGGAATGGCAGGCCGAGTTTGCCCGCTATACCAACCTGCCGGGCACCCGTGTAGCCACCTATGCCTGAGGGCGCATGATCGCCCCTGAAAGGGGCGGTCATGCTTAAGAACCCACACACTTGTGTGCCGCTCGCTTAGTGGGAGGGTAACACCCCTCCCACCGCTCGCTGTCGAGTGGCTGGGCTTCCCTCGACCCGCCATGCTTGGGCGCATGTCCACCCCTGAAGGGGCGTTCATGCTTAAGAACCCACAGGCTGGTGTGCCGCGCGGCAATGTGGCGGGTCCCATCCCCACCACAGCCGCGCTGTCGAATTTCTCGGCTTCCCTCGACCCGCCATGCTTGGCTGTCGTAAAGTTACTGCCCCTCCGGCCCTATCGGGCCACCTCCCCTATGGGGAGGAACAGGAAACCCATGCTGACGAAGCCAAGTTTGCTTACACCGTATCTTAGTAAACCCAGTCTGCGCCCACGTCCCCCGCGACGGTAGCGCGGGAGGCAGAAATCCCCCGCCCTTTTGGGGCAAGGATCAGGGCGCATCGTAGTAACTCTAGCCCCAAAGGCACACCCAATTCCATCACCACCCAAGCGGATATGCGCCCCCGCAGCCCCAAAATGGGCAATCATCGAGGGCTCGCTTGCGAGCCAAGCCCCGAGGACACCGCCGCAGGGGCGCAGCCTAAAGCCGGCGAATGCCGGCTTTAGGCCGAGTAGGGATTTCTGATGGACGCGCGTGTCGCACCTTTTTGCCTACTTTTTCGAGAAAAAGTAGGTGCGGGGTGTGCAGAGGGGCGCACAGCGCCCTTTGCACCTGTTCCGCGAAAACGCACTTCCGCAAGCGCATTCACCCCCCGCCCCCGGCGGAAAAAATTCCACCCAAAGGAGTACCCCCATGCCACAGCAAAATGTATGCGATCTCACCAAGGACCAACGCTTTGAAGGCTTTTTGCTGGTGCGCTCCGCCGAGCAGCGCACCGGCGGCAACGGCGCCAAATACCTGGATATGAACCTGGGCGACCGTACCGGCGAAATTAACGCCAAGGTATGGGACGGCAACGTGCCCGCGCCCGCTTCCGGCAGCGTGGTCAAGGTGCGGGGCGGCACGCTGGAATATAACGGCCGCCTGCAGCTGCGGGTGGAGCGCATCCGCGACGCGCAGCCCTCCGATGGAGTGGACATGAGCCTGCTGACCCCCTGCGCCCCGGAACCGGCGGAGCAAATGCTGGAGGAGCTGACCAGTACCGCCCAGGCGTTTACCTCCAAGCCCCTGCGGGACATCACCCTGGCCATGCTGCAACGCTTTGACGAAAAGCTGCGCTATTATCCCGCGGCCCAGCGTATCCATCACGCGGAGCTGGGCGGCCTTTTGCACCATACCACCGGTATGCTGCGCACCGCCAAGCTGATTACCCAGGCCTATCCCTTCCTGGATCAGGATCTGCTGTACGCGGGCGTGATTTTGCACGACCTGTGCAAAACCGAGGAAATGGATTCGGATAAAATGGGCGTGGTGCGGGATTACAGCGCTCCGGGTCTGCTGCTGGGTCACCTGGTGCTGGGCGTGGCCCGCATTCAGGAAACGGCGAACGAATTGGGCATTGCCGGCGAGCCGGTGCTGCTGCTTCAGCATATGATGCTGAGCCATCATGGCGAGGCGGAGTTTGGCAGCCCCCGCAAGCCCATGTTTCCCGAGGCCGAGGCCCTGCACTGGATTGACCTGCTGGACGCCCGCATGAATGAAATGCAGGCCGCCATGGTCAAGGTAAAGCCCGGCGCGTTCTCCGATAAAATCTGGTCGCTGGACCGGCGGCTGTATCACGCCCGCTACGATGAATTGGAAGAAGGCCCTCAAGGTTGACGTTTGTCCGCATAAATGTTACAATATCATGACGAAAGGATGTTTTCTTCCATCCGCGTCGTTTCATTGGCGCATAACCCGTTTGCTATGGGAGGGATAGACAAAATGAAGCGCAAGTGCAAAATGGTCCTTTGCCTGGTTCTGGTTTTGCTGACGGTAAGCGCCTGCTCCAGCCAGCAAAACGAAATCGCCAGCATCCCCAACATTACCCAGGCTATCGGCCCCACAGCTACGCCTACCGCCGAGCCGGTTCAGTCCCTGACCACAGGCGACGCGGTGGATGATAACGGCGGCAGCGTGTTTGACCAAAACCCCTATGACGATACCGACTGGGGAACCGAGCCGCTGGAAGAGGAAGATTACACCGGCAGCGATGAGGATGTGGCGGATTACGGTTTGACCGCCACAGTGGAAAACACCGTGTACCCCTACGCAGGCAGCACCCCCATCCCGCTGGACCCCATCGATATGCCCACCCCCACCCCCCGGCCCCAGCTCAGCTTTACCTATGTCAGCTATACGTCCTACGGCGTGGGCGTTACCTTTGAAGGACCCGCGGGCTGGCAGGTGGACGAAAGCCAGAACCAGATGATGATACTGTCCGAGCCCGCCGCTCAAATCAAGGAAGGGCAGCAGTGCATCGTAACCCTGTCCGCCGAGCCGGTCAGCAACAATTATAGCCAGAGCGACCTGAAATCTCATGTAAAGCAGCGGCTGGATACCATCTATACCTCTGAAATGAGCGACTATTCCCCCAGCCTGACCGCCGAACGGTATATGATGGGCCAGAAGGCTGTGTACGCCAACTATACCGGCACCCTGGTGGACGGTACCCAGGTGGGCGGCCGTATCATGTATGTGTGCATCGACAAGGTGCTCTATGGCCTGGAAATCATTTTCCCGCAGGGCTACAAGGAGGATTACCTGGGCGTGTTCGGCCAGATCCGTAAAACCATGAAGGCCGGTACCGCTGCCAACTGATCAACCGACAGGCTTCGGGCCGCGCTCAGAGCGCGGCTCGTTTTATTCAGGAGGCTTTTGATGATGCAGCTGATTCAGGACCTGCAGGCTTACATTCCTTTTAACCGGCAGGAAGACGACGACCGCCGGCGCATCCTGTGGGCGCTGGAAAACGCGCCGGATGTGTTTACCCGGCAAAACCCCTTTATGCATATGACCGCCTCCTGCTGGCTGGTCAATCCGTCCCGGGATCAGGTGCTGATGGCCTGGCATAACGTGTACCGCTCCTGGTCCTGGCTGGGCGGCCACGCGGACGGGGATACGGATTTGCTGGCCGTGGCCCTGCGGGAGGCCCGGGAGGAAAGCGGGCTGACCCAGGTGCGCCCGGTAACCCCGGACATCTTTTCGGTGGAAATTTTGACGGTAGACGGCCATGAAAAGCGGGGAACCTATGTGGGATCCCACCTGCACCTGAACGTGACCTACCTGCTGGAGGCCGCTCAGGACCAGCCCCTGTCCATCCGTCCGGAGGAAAACAGCGGGGTTCAATGGTTTGCTTTGGACGATGCGGTCAAAGCCTCCTGCGAACCCTGGTTTCGTGAGCGGGTATATCCAAAGCTGAATCAGAAGCTGCGGTTGACAAGCCTGTCATAAACGCCCATGGCCGCTTGCATACCGTCTTTTACCTTATTGACGGCGGCCCCGTTTCCCTATCAAATCCAGCCATTGACAACCCCTGCCCGCCCGGATATAATACGGTGGTGCCTTTCTGCTTTGCCGGGGCTTTGTTTGTGTGACCTTGCGGGCGGATTCGGCAGGAATCGCGCATAAATGGCTTTATGCCGTTGAAAGGAGAACCCACCATGGCGGAAGAAAAAAAGGTTATTCTTACCCGGGAAGGCTATGAAAAGCTGGAAAAAGAGCTGGATTATTACATCAGCGTGCGCCGCAACGAAATTTCCGAGCAGATCGCCATTGCCCGCGGTTTTGGCGATTTGAGTGAAAACGCCGAATACGATGAAGCCAAGAACGAGCAGAGCCGTATCGAGGCCAAAATTGTGGAGATGGAAAACACCCTGCGCAACTGCATCGTTGTGGAGGATAACGAGGTCAACACCGACGCCGTGGGCGTGGGCAACACCGTAAAGGTAAAGAACCTGACCCTGAATATGGACCAGACCATCACCATTGTGGGCGCTAACGAAACCGACCCCAAAAACATGAAGATTTCCTCCGACAGCCCCATCGGCGAGGCGCTGCTGGGCAAAAAGAAGGGCGAAACCTTTGAGGTGGAAGTGCCCATGGGCCTGATGAAGATGCAGGTTCTGGAAATCAGCCGGTAAAACCAAAAGTCAAGGAGCGATATCCATGCCCGAAAATACGACCCTGAACCTGAGCGAACAGGAACAAATCCGCCGGGAAAAGCTGAGCAAATACCAGGCGGATGGCCGCGACCCCTACACCATTACCCGTTTTGACCGCACCCATACCTCCGCGGACATTCTGGCCCGCTTTGACCAGCTGGAAAACCAGACTGTGCGCATTGCCGGCCGTATGATGAGCCGCCGCATTATGGGCAAGGCCTCCTTTGTGCATCTTCTGGACGGCGAGGGCCAAATTCAGGTCTATGTGCGCCGCGAGGATGTGGGCGAGGACGTATACGCGGACTTTAAAACCATGGATATCGGCGATATCCTGGGCATTGAGGGCTTTGTATTCCGCACCAAAACGGGCGAAGTGTCCGTCCATGCCCAAAAGCTGGCGCTGCTGACCAAGTCCCTGCGGGTGCTGCCCGAAAAGTGGAACGGTTTGAAGGATCAGGATATGCGCTACCGTCAGCGCTATGTGGATACCATCGTCAACCCCGAGGTAAAGGACACCTTTATCAAGCGCAGCCTGATTTTGAAGGCTCTGCGCGAGTTCCTGGACGCCAAGGGCTTCCTGGAGGTGGACACCCCCGTTTTGCAGACCATCGAAATCGGGGCCAACTCCCGCTCCTTTGTTACCCACCACAACGCGCTGGACATTCCCATGTACCTGCGCATTGAAACCGAGCTGTACCTGAAGCGGCTGATTGTGGGCGGCTTTGACAAGGTGTACGAGGTGGGCCGTATCTTCCGCAACGAGGGCATGGATACCCGTCACAACCCGGAATTTACCACCATTGAGCTGTATCAGGCCTACGCGGATTACCATGACATCATGGACCTGGTGGAGGAGCTGTACATTTACGTCACCAAAAAGGTGTGCGGCACGCTGCAAATTCCCTACCTGGGCAAAACCATCAACATGGAGGGCCCCTGGACCCGCATGACCATGGCCGAGGCTGTGAAGAAGTATTCCGGCATCGACTATTACGCCTGGCAGAGCGACGAGCAGGCCCGGGCCGATTGTGAAGCCCACGATGTGCATGTGGAAAAGGACGCCGTCAAGGGCCAGTGTCTGGAGGAGTGCTTCGACGCCTTTGTGGAGCCGAATCTGGTCCAGCCCACCTTTATTACCGACTACCCGGTGGCCATTTCTCCCCTTGCCAAGCGCAAGAAGGACGAGCCGGAAATGACCGAACGTTTTGAGTTTTTCATCAACGGGTTTGAGTTTGGCAACGCCTTTAGCGAACTGAACGATCCCATTGACCAGCGGGGCCGTTTCGAGCGGCAGGCCGCCGCCAAGCGGGCTCAGGGCGGCCACGCCGATGTGGATGAGGACTTCCTGTGCGCGCTGGAATACGGCATGCCCCCCACAGGCGGCCTGGGCTTTGGCGTGGACCGTCTGGTGATGCTGCTGACCGACAGCGCCAGCATCCGCGATGTTCTGCTGTTCCCGACGATGAAGCCCCTGACCGATCCCGGCGTGAGAAGCGAGGCCAAAGCCCCCGACGTCCCCCAGGCAGAGCCGGAGGTCATTGATTTTTCCAGGGTGGAAATTGAGCCCCTGTTCCAGGAATTTGTAGACTTTGACACCTTCAGCAAGTCCGACTTCCGGGCGGTGAAGGTGCTGGCCTGCGAAGCAGTGCCTAAGTCCAAGAAGCTGCTGAAGTTTACCCTGGACGACGGCACGGGGGAAAGCCGCACCATTCTCAGCGGCATTCACGAATATTACGAGCCGGAGGATCTGGTGGGCAAAACCTGCATTGCCATTACCAATTTGCCCCCCAGAGTGATGATGGGCATTGATTCCTGCGGTATGCTGATCAGCGCTGTTCACAGCGAGGAGGGCAAGGAAAAGCTCCATTTGCTGATGGTAGACGACCACATCCCCGCAGGCGCAAAGCTGTACTAACCGGCAACAGGGCAGTCCCAATGGGGATTGCCCTGTTTGCATATCGCGCTGTCTGAAATGCATGATAGAATTCAAAGAAACGCGGATGGCTGTATGCGACTGTCATTTGGCCTTCAAGTTATCTGTTTGGATTTGCGGGAAGCAAAATACTCCCTTTATTCCGAAAACGGATATGGAAATTCCCTAACGACCCGCAGCTGGGGCAAACCGTTGTCAGATTCTATGGGGAACCTTATCGAAGTGGGAACACCGGCATAAGCTCTGTTTTCTCTGTCTCTTTACAGCTTTTACCGATCATGCTACAATACGATCAATCAGGCGGCGAATGGTTCCGCTCTGTTCCTGATTCTTTTTGATTTTGTGGGAGGAAAGCTATGCGTTTACCCATTACCAAAGACCGTGTCCGCAACCATTTTCACTATGCGTGGTGGCAGTATGTCCTGCTGGTGATTGTTGCCGTTGCGGGCTGGAATTTTCTTTATACCACCACCCGCTACCGAAGTCCCGAAAACCTGAAGGTGGAATTTTACTGCGAGGCCGCCGTGGACACCCAGGACCTGGAACGCATCGAAGCCCTGCTGGAAAGCATCCGCCAAACGGAAATGCCCGATATGGAGGAGGTTACCTATACCTCCGTGGGCTATGACAAAACCTATGGCGACATGCAGCTGACGGTATGGATGGCCGCCGGTCAGGGCGACGTGTACCTGCTTTCCAACGAAAAATACCAGTCCACTGCCGACAGCATGATGGATTTGACCCCCTATGTGGAAAACGGAACCCTGAATGTGGAGGGCATCGACCTGACCCGCGGCTATTCCATCCGCTCGGAAACCGGCGAACGGGTGCTGACCGGTATTCCCGCGGACAGCCTGACGGGCCTGCATGACTATAACCTGGTGGGGGAGGGCTACACCCTGAGCATTCTGGAGGCCAATGGCAACGATGAAAATTCCCTGAAGCTGCTTAACTGGTTCCTGACCCACCTGCGGGGAGGCAACCAGCAATGAAAACCGGCGAACCATGGCTGAATTGGGCCATAGAGCTGCAAAGCCTTGCCCAGACGGGCCTGCACTACAGCAAGGATGTGTTTGATCAGGAGCGCTATCAGCGCATACGGGATATTGCCGCCGAGATGATTGCCCATCAGGCGCAAATTCCCCTGCCAAAGGTTCAGCGGCTGTTTTGCGGCGAAACCGGCTACCAGACCCCAAAGCTGGATACCCGGGCCGCCATTTTTCAGGGCGATACCATTCTGCTGGTGCATGAAAACGAGGGAACTTGGTCCCTTCCCGGCGGATGGGTGGATACCTGGCTGTCCATTGCGGAAAACACCGTGAAGGAAGTGCGGGAGGAAGCCGGGCTGACCGTCACGCCCCGGCGGGTCATAGCCGTGCAGGACCGGAAGCGGCACAACCAGCCGGTCTACGCCTGGGGCATTATCAAGGTCTTTATGGAATGCGACCTGTTGGGCGGCCAGTTTGTCCCCAACAGCGAAACCACCGAAACCGGTTGGTTTTCTCTGGCGGATTTGCCGCCGCTTGCGCAGGAGAAGGTCACCCGGGAACAAATTGCCCTATGCTTCCAGGCCCACGAGGCCCGGTATTGGGAAACCCGGTTTGATTAAGCTGAAAGGTCGTACCTGATTTTGCCGTCAGACACGCTTCAAACCCCTGTTGAACTGCTACGCCCACAAGCATTGCCGGAAAACTTGCTGCGGCATAAGGCTTAGGGGCGTTGCCCCTAAACACTGGCAGGAGGCAGCGCCTCCTGCCCCTTCAATTTTCAGCACCTTAGGCGTGCCTGTTTTTTCATAGCTGGCACGCCTTTTGTTTGTGTTAAAGCATTTTTCAACGAAATAGGCCCGCCTCCTGATGAGGCGGGCCCCAGACTGTCGAAAAACCCTTTTCGGGGAGTTGTCAGAGGGGCCGCAGCCCCTCTGACTGGATTCGTATCGAACGGCTGACCTGCGGTCAGCGAATGAAACCGTTTCATTTGCTGTGCGCAGCACCCGGTCGGGCGGGGAGTTTTCGGCTTTGCCGAAAACATTCCTCCATTCCTTCGTCAGAAAAG
Organism: uncultured Clostridia bacterium; assembly: GCA_934621505.1. Lineage (GTDB taxonomy): Bacteria > Bacillota > Clostridia > Christensenellales > Aristaeellaceae > Limiplasma. The sequence continues at coordinate 120,424 of CAKTUU010000001.1, read as the reverse complement.
ATCGTCGTCAGACGAGCTTTTTTGACGGCCTGAGGCCCGCCTCCTGATGAGGCGGGCCCATTTGATTTTAGAAATTTTCCACCAATGTGATGTCCTTGTAGCGCTTCATGCCGGTACCGGCAGGAATCAGCTTACCGATAATCACGTTCTCCTTCAGGCCCAGCAGCGGGTCCACCTTGCCCTTGATAGCGGCGTCGGTGAGCACGCGGGTGGTTTCCTGGAAGGACGCGGCGGACAGGAAGCTCTCCGTGGCCAGAGAAGCCTTGGTGATTCCCAGCAGCACGCGCTTGGCGATGGCCGGGCGGCCGCCGTTTTCAATGGTGGTGCGGTTGGCCTCCTCAAAGCGGTAAATATCCACCAGCGAGCCGGGCAGCAGGGTGGTATCGCCGCTGTCCTCCACACGCACCTTGCGCAGCATCTGCTTCACGATGATTTCAATGTGCTTATCGGAAATGTTAACGCCCTGTTGACGGTACACGCTAAGCACTTCGCGCAGCAGATAATCCTGCACGGCCTTTACGCCCAGAATGCGCAGCAGGTCGTGGGGGTTGATGGAACCGGAAATCAGCTCGTCGCCCGCCTCCACATGCTGGCCGTCCTGCACCTTCAGGCGGCTGCCGTAGTTGATCTGGTACACCTTGGTTTCGGAGGGATCGTCCTCGTTGACCACGGTAATTTCCCGTTTTTTCTTGTTTTCACCCAGGCTGACGCGGCCGCTGATTTCGGTCAGGATGGCGTCGCGCTTGGGCTTGCGGGCCTCAAACAGTTCCTCAACACGGGGAAGACCCTGGGTAATATCGTCGCCGCCCGCGATACCGCCGGTATGGAAGGTACGCATGGTCAGCTGCGTACCGGGCTCGCCGATGGCCTGTGCGGCGATGATGCCTACGGCCTCGCCCACATCCACGGGCGCGCCGGTGGCCAGGTTGGAACCGTAGCAGCGGGCGCAAACGCCGGTTTCATTGCGGCAGGTCAGCACGCTGCGCACCTGCACCTTCTTGATGCCGGCCTTGGCGATCTGCTTGGCCTTGTCATTGGAGATGCTCTCGTTCAGGGACACAATGATCTCGCCGGTGGCGGGATCCACCACATCCTCGGCGGCGGTACGGCCAATCAGGCGGTCCTCCAGGCTTTCAATGACCTGGTTGCCGATGGTGATTTCCTGCACGGTAATGCCGCGCACCTTTTCGCCGCGCTCGGCAAAGCAGTCGTTCTCGCGCACAATGACTTCCTGAGACACGTCCACCAGACGGCGGGTCAGGTAACCAGAGTCGGCGGTACGCAGAGCCGTATCAGCCAGAGACTTACGGCTGCCGTGGCTGGACAGGAAGAACTCCAGCACCTTCAGGCCCTCACGGAAGTTTGCGCGAATGGGCAGCTCCAACGCCTTACCGGAAGGAGAAGCCATCAAGCCGCGCATACCGGCCAGCTGGGATACCTGGGCCGCGCTACCGCGGGCGCCGGAATCCGTCATCATGCGGATGGGGTTGAACTTGTCCATGTTGGGCAGGATGCGGTTGCGCAGGTCGGCGGTGGTGCTGTTCCAGATGTCAACCACCTTGGTATAGCGCTCGTCCTCGCTGAGCAGACCCATACGGTACAGGTTGTTGATGGTGGTTACTTCCTCGTCGGCGGCGGCCAGAATGGTCTTTTTCTCCGGCGGCACGCTGATGTCGGCCACGGCCACGGTGACGGCGCCGCGGGTGGAATACTTGAAGCCCAGGTTTTTAATATTGTCCAGCACCTGCGCGGTGTCGTGGATGCCGTGCTTCAGGTACACTTCGTCTACAATCTTGCCCAGGTCCTTTTTGCCCACCAGGCTGTCGATTTCCAACGCGAACATTTCCTCCAGGCAGGTACGGGGCTTGCGGCCGATATCCTGGGGAATCACATCGTTAAACAGCAGCAGGCCCAGGGTGCAGTCGATGGTCTTATGGCCCTTCTGGCCCTCAAACTCACGCTCGATGCGCACCTTGATGGGGGCCTGCAGGCTCAGCTGACCCAGCTGATAGGCCATCATGGCCTCATCCGGGCTGGTGAACACACGGCCCTCGCCCTTCGCGCCGGGGCGTTCCATGGTCAGGTAATAGCAGCCGATAACCATGTCCTGAGAAGGCGACATAACCGGCTTACCATCCTGAGGCTTCAAAATGTTGTTATGGGCCAGCATCAGGAAGCGGGACTCCGCCTGAGCCTCCAGACTCAGGGGAACGTGAATGGCCATCTGGTCGCCGTCAAAGTCGGCGTTGTAAGCGGTACATACCAGCGGGTGCAGCTTCAGGGCCTTGCCTTCCACCAGCAGGGGCTCAAACGCCTGAATGCCCAAGCGGTGCAGGGTAGGCGCACGGTTCAGCAGCACGGGATGCTCCTTGATGACTTCCTCCAGAATATCCCAAACCTCAGGACGGCCCTTTTCCACCATCCGCTTGGCGTTTTTGCCGTGGTGCGCCTTTTTCAGGGTGACCAGACGCTCGATCACGAAAGGCTTAAACAGCTCCAGCGCCATTTCCTTGGGCACGCCGCACTGGTACAGCTTCAGTTCGGGGCCTACCACGATAACGGAACGGCCGGAGTAGTCCACGCGCTTGCCCAGCAGGTTCTGACGGAAACGGCCCTGCTTGCCCCGCAGGAAGTCGCTCAGGCTCTTGAGGGCGCGGTTGCCGGGGCCCGTTACGGGGCGGCCGCGGCGGCCATTGTCAATCAGGGCGTCCACAGCCTCCTGCAGCATGCGCTTTTCGTTGCGCACAATGATGTCCGGCGCGCCCAGCTCCAGCAGCCGCTTCAGGCGGTTGTTGCGGTTGATGACGCGGCGGTACAGGTCGTTCAGGTCGCTGGTGGCAAAGCGGCCGCCGTCCAGCTGCACCATGGGGCGCAGGTCCGGGGGCATAACGGGCACCACGTCCAGAATCATCCATTCCGGCTTGTTGTGGCTCATGCGGAAGGCTTCCACCACTTCCAGGCGCTTTACGGCCCGGGCGCGCTTCTGGCCCTCGGTATCACGGTCCCGCTCTTTTTCCGCCAGCTCGGCAATTTCCTTTTTCAGCTTTTCGCTGATGGCATCCAAATCCAGAGCCATCAGCATTTCCTTCACGGCTTCGGCGCCCATGCCGGCGCGGAAGCTGCCGGGGCCGCACTTGGCCTCGATCTCGCGGTACTTGGCGTCGGTAATCAGCTCGTACTTTTTCAGGCCGGTCTGGTTGCTGTCGCCGGGATCCAGCACGATAAAATTGGCAAAGTACAGCACCTTTTCCAGGGTACGGGGGCTGATGTCCAGCAGCATGCCCATACGGCTGGGGATGCCCTTAAAATACCAGATGTGGCTGACGGGCGCGGCCAGCTTGATATGGCCCATGCGCTCGCGGCGTACCTTGGCGCGGGTGACCTGCACGCCGCACTTGTCGCAAATCTTGTTCTTATCCTTGAACTTGATGCGCTTGTACTTGCCGCAGTTGCATTCCCAGTCCTTGGTGGGTCCAAAAATGCGCTCGCAGTACAGGCCGTCCCGTTCGGGCTTCAGGGTACGGTAATTAATGGTCTCAGGCTTGGTGACCTCGCCGTAGCTCCAATTCAAAATCTGCTCGGTAGAGGCCATGCCGATCTGGATGGAATCAAGGTTTGTCAGGTCAAACAAATTTCGGCACTCCCTTTCGGTTTATGAGGCAAGGTTCGTGCGTCGTAAAAGCGCTCGCCCGGGGGCGATTCTTTCCGGCGATTCATGGCTGATACGGTTGCGGTCAGAGGGGGCGGTCTGCCCCGCTCTGACACCTGTTATCTGATCGATCGTTTACTCGTCATCCTCGGGCAGATCGTCCGTTTCCCCATCCAGGCCGCCCAGGTCGTCGTCGCCCAGATCCATGTCAAAATCATCCAGATCGTCGTCGTCCAGGCTGAAGTCCACATCCACATCCTCGTCTTCCTCGCCATCGCCGGTATCTTCGGCGGCGGCAGGGGCGGGCTCGGCGGGTTCTTCCTCCTCAAAGCGTTCGCTGGTGGGCGTATCCATATCCAGTTCGTCGTCATCGTCCAGTTCGCGGATGATGATCTCGTTCTTGTCCGCATCCAGCACCTTGATATCCAGGGCCAGGGACTTCAGTTCCTTAATCAGCACCTTAAAGCTCTCCGGCACGCCGGGGGCGGGAATGTTGGTGCCCTTTACAATGGCCTCATAGGTCTTGACGCGGCCCACGATGTCGTCGCTCTTTACCGTCAGGATTTCCTGCAGGGTATTGGCGGCGCCGTAAGCCTCCAGGGCCCAGACTTCCATCTCGCCGAAGCGCTGGCCGCCAAACTGGGCTTTGCCGCCCAGAGGCTGCTGGGTAACCAGGCTGTAGGGACCCACGGAGCGGGCGTGCATCTTGTCGTCCACCAGGTGGTGCAGTTTCAGGAAGTACATGTAGCCAACGGTAACCTTGTTTTCAAAGGGCTCGCCGGTGCGGCCGTCGTACAGCTGCACCTTGCCGGTGGGCAGGCTGCCGTCCGTGGTTTTGAGGAACTCGTAGCCGGGCACCTCGCTGGCGCGGCCCAGCAGCTTTTCAATATCATCGAAGGTAGCGCCGTCGAACACGGGGGTGGCCACATGCCAGCCCAGGGCCTTGGCGGCCAGACCCAGGTGCACTTCCAGCACCTGGCCCAGGTTCATACGGCTGGGCACGCCCATGGGGTTCAGCAGAATCTGCAGAGGGGTGCCGTCCGGCAGGAAGGGCATATCCTCCTCACGCAGGATGCGGCTGACAACACCCTTGTTGCCGTGACGGCCGGCCATCTTGTCGCCCACGCTGATCTTACGCTTCTGGGCGATGTAGACGCGCACCATCATGTTAACGCCGGGGCTCAGCTCGTCCTTGTTTTCCCGGGTGAAAATCTTTACATCCACCACGATGCCGCCCTCGCCGTGGGGCACGCGCAGGGAGGTGTCGCGCACCTCGCGGGCCTTTTCGCCAAAGATGGCGCGCAGCAGGCGCTCCTCGGCGGTCAGGTCGGTCTCGCCCTTGGGGGTTACCTTGCCCACCAGAATATCGCCGGCGTGCACTTCCGCGCCGATGCGCACAATGCCGTCCTCATCCAGATCCTTTACCGCGTCGTCGCCGATGTTGGGAATATCGCGGGTGATTTCCTCCGGCCCCAGCTTGGTTTCCCGGGCCTCGGACTCAAACTCCTCGATGTGGATGGAGGTGTATACATCTTCCTTAACCAGCTTTTCGCTGATCAGAACGGCGTCCTCGTAGTTGTAGCCTTCCCAGGTCATAAAGCCGATCAGCACGTTGCGGCCCAGACCGATTTCGCCCTTCTCGGTAGAGGGGCCGTCGGCCAGCAGGTCGCCCTTTTCAATGATCTGGCCCGCCTTGACCCGGGGACGCTGGTTGATGCAGGTGCCCTGGTTGCTGCGGGCAAACTTGCTGAGCTTGTAGGTATGCTCCTCGCCCAGGTTGTCCTTGACGACCACCTTGTCGCCGGCCACCTTCTGCACCACGCCGTCCTCTTTGGCCAGAATGACCACGCCGCTGTCGTGGGCGGCCTTGTATTCCATGCCGGTGCCCACGAAGGGAGCCTCTGGCACCAGCAGGGGAACGGCCTGACGCTGCATGTTGGAACCCATCAGGGCGCGGGTAGCGTCGTCGTTTTCCAGGAAGGGAATCATGGCGGTGGCCACGGACACGATCTGGCGGGGGCTTACGTCCACCAGGTCCACCTGATCCCGGGGCACCCGAATGATTTCGTCCTTGTCACGCACGGTGACGTATTCTTCCGCAAAGCTGCCGTCCTCGTTGCGGGGGGTCTTGGCCTCGGCCACCTTGAAGAAGTCCTCCTCATCGGCGGTCAGGTACACCACCTGGTCGGTTACCCTGTGGGTTTCGGGATCCACCACGCGGTAGGGCGCTTCGATGAAGCCATACTCGTTAATGCGGGCGTAAGAAGCCAGAGAGCCGATCAGACCGATGTTGGGGCCTTCAGGCGTCTCAATGGGGCAGATGCGGGCATAGTGGCTGTAATGCACGTCGCGGACTTCAAAGGAAGCGCGGTCGCGGTTCAAGCCGCCGGGGCCCAGGGCGCTCAGACGGCGCTTGTGGGTCAGCTCGGCCAGGGGGTTGGGCTGGTCCATAAACTGGGACAGCTGGCTGGAACCGAAAAATTCCTTAATGGCGGCGCTGACGGGGCGAATGTTGATCAAATCGCCGGGCCGGGCCTCATCCACATCGCTCTGGGTGGCCATGCGCTCGCGCACCACGCGCTCCAGACGGCTCAGACCAATGCGGATCTGGTTTTGCAAAAGCTCGCCCACGCTGCGCAGGCGGCGGTTGCCCAGATGGTCGATATCATCCACAAAGCCGATGCCGTAGGGCAGGCCCAGCAGATAGCTGACGGAGGCCACGATGTCCTCGGTGATGATATGCTTGGGCACCAGGTCGTGCACCCGGGCGTGAACCATTTCCTTCAGTTCATCCTCGGTGGCGCAGCTTTCCATGATTTCCTTCAGGACGGGGTAGAGCACCTGCTCCTGCACGCCCGCCTCTTTGGGGTCAAAGGGCAGGTACTTGGAGGCGTCCACAAAGTGGTTACCCACCACTTTGAAGTTTTTGCCGTTTTCCAGGCGAATTTCCACAGCGTTCAGGCCGGAATTCTGAATATCCCGGGCTATGGTCTTGGAAATGGTATCGCCCGCCTTGACCATCACTTCGCCGGTCTGGATATTGACGATATCCTCGGCGGCCACATGGTCCTGAATACGCAGGGCCAGGGACAGCTTTTTGTTGAACTTGTAACGGCCCACGCGCATCAAATCGTAACGCTTAGGGTCAAAGAACAGCGAATTGAACAGGCTCTGGGCGCTTTCCCGGGTGGGGGGCTCGCCGGGCTTCTGGCGCTTGTAAATCTCAATCAGGCCCTCGTCCCGGCTCTTGGCGTTGTCGCCGCGCTGCAGGGTCACCAGCAGGCGTTCGTCCGGGCCCAGAAGGTCCACAATCTCCTGGTCGGTGCCATAGCCCAGGGCGCGCAAAAGCAGGGTCAGGGGCAGTTTGCGGGCACGGTCAATACGCACCCACAGCACCTCGTTGGAGTCGGTTTCGTACTCCAGCCACGCGCCGCGGTTGGGGATAACCGTGGTGGCAAACAGGTGCTTGCCGGATTTGTCGATTTGATCTTCGTAATACACGCCAGGGGAGCGAACCAGCTGGCTGACAATGACGCGCTCGGCGCCGTTGATGATAAAGGTGCCGTAATCGGTCATGAGGGGGAAGTCGCCCATAAAGACGTCGTTTTCTTTGATTTCGCCGGTTTCGCGGTTCTTCAGGCGGACAAACACCTTCAGCGGAGCGGCATAGGTCATGTCGCGTTCCTTGCAGCGTTCCACGCTGTTTTTGGGCTCGTCCAAAGAATAATCGACAAACTCCAGCGACAGATTCTCGGTGTAGTCAACGATTGGAGAAACGTCGTCCAGCACCTCGCGCAGATCGACGTCCAGGAAACGGCGGTAGGAATTTTTCTGAACCTCGATCAGATCCGGCATTTCCAGGATCTCTTCGACGTGAGAAAAGCTCTGTCGTTTCCGTAGCTTCCCCATTTGAACCTCATGCACCATGATTGCTATCACCCCTTATGTTCTCGCATGTATGTTCCAGGCAAAAACGACCCTTTGCAATCTTTCAGAAAATTTCCTGTTGCATTTTTCCCGCAAGGCATGTACAATACCTCATACGGGGCGGGTACAGCTTCGCATAGTAACGATACTGATGCAAGTTTAAATTATAACGCCTGATTACCCATGTGTCAATACACATGGGTAAAATTCATGCCTTTTTTCCATAGAATTTTACAACAGGGGGGCGGAGCTTGGTGGTTAAATTCGGTCAGGTAACGACTTATGACCCGGTCACCCAGCTGGCTGTCATTACCTATGCGCGGCCGGACGCCTGCGCCAAATGCGGCGCCTGCGGCCATATGGACCAGCAGGGCTCCATTCGCCTGAAGGCGGACTGCGCCGTTGGCGACTGGGTGCGGGTGGTCTTTCCGGATCAAAAATTTGTGGGCGCGGCGGCGCTGGCCTATGGGCTGCCCCTGGCGCTGCTGCTGCTGGGGCTGGCCGTCGGCTGCGCCCTGTCTGCCGGCAGGGATTTGGGCCTGCTGCTGGGCGCCGCCGCAGGGCTGCTGGCGGGTGTTCTGTGCCTGCGGCTGTGTGAAAAGCGCCTGGCCGGACGGGCAGATTGGGCTCCTCGCGTGGACGCGGTGTATTCCCATAAACCGGACCAGACGGATATCGGCTGCGGAGCGTAGCGCCCCTGCCTGCTTTCTTCCAACAGCCTTACCCGGCGCGCGCGCTGGGCAAACGGGATGCCCGTGTCCGGGAAGCCCGTCTGTTCCGCGCCCCACGCTCAACCCCACCTCCGCGAAGCGGTCCGGGGTGCAGGGGCGCTTCCCCTGCCTGCTTGGAAAAGTTGTACGGAAAAAGGCCAGGTTGTCCCTATTCAAGCAGAATTTTTTGTGGTATAATTTTGTTGTGTGTGTAGGAAAATAGGTTTATATGATCCTGCAATCGCCCGGCAGCCTGTTTTGGGCTTTGTTTCCTGATTCAACCCGGCGGCTGTGTTTTTTCTCATGAGCATAGATATAAGGATTGCGTTCGGCGCCATCCTTCTTGATATTCTCACTGACCGGCGAATGTTTTCGCAGAAGGAGGCTTCCATGGCTGAACAAAAGGTGCGCGTCATCCCGCTGGGCGGCGTAGACGAATTTGGCAAGAATATCACCGTTGTGGAATACGGCGATGATATGCTGGTAGTGGACTGCGGGTCCATCTTTCCCAAAGAAGATATGCTGGGCGTGGATCTGGTCATTCCCGACGTAACCTACCTGATTAAGAACCGCAGCCGCATCCGCGGCATGCTGCTGACCCATGGACATGAGGACCACATCGGCGCGACCCCCTATGTGCTGCGCCAGGTGCCCATGCCCCTGTACGGCACCAAGCTGACCCTGGCGCTGGTGGACCTGAAGCTGAAGGAACACCGCATCGCGGGCATACAGCTGAATGTCATCAAGCCCCGGGATGTGATCCAGCTGGGCTGCTTTACCGTGCGTTTTCTGCATGTAAACCATTCCATCGCCGGAGCCGTGGCCATCGCCATTACCTGCCCCGCGGGCACGATTGTTTTCAGCGGCGACTTTAAGGTAGACTTTACGCCCATCGACGGCGAGGTTACCGACCTGGCCGGCTTTGCCGAGCTGGGCACCAAGGGCGTGCTGGCCTTCCTGTGCGAATCCACCAATATCGAACGCAAGGGCTACACCATGTCCGAAACCAAAATCGGCCAGACCTTCATCGATATGTTCCAGCAGGCCAAGGGCCGCTGCATTGTGGCCATGTTCGCCTCCAACGTTCACCGCGTGCAGATGGTGGTGGACTCCGCCGCCATGTTTGGCCGCAAGGTGTGCTTTGTCGGCCGCAGCATGGTAAACGTGACCCGTGTGGCCATGAGCATTGGCGAATTGACCATTCCCGAAGAAAACCTGATTGACGTGGATGACCTGGACAACTACCCGGACGAGGAAATTCTGGTGGTCACCACCGGCAGCCAGGGCGAGGCCATGGCCGGTTTGACCCGCATGGCCTACGGCGAGCACCGCAAGCTGCAAATCCGCCCCACGGACACGGTCATTCTGTCCGCCCATCCCATTCCCGGCAATGAAAAGCCGGTGGCGCGGGTCATCAACCAGCTGTACCGCTGCGGCGCGAACGTCATCTACGGCCAGCTGGGCGAGGTGCATGTTTCCGGTCACGCCTGCCAGGAGGAAATCAAGCTGCTGCATGTGCTGACCAAGCCCAAATATTTCATCCCCATTCACGGCGAATACGCCAAGCTGTGGCAGCATGCCGAGCTGGCGGACGCGCTGGGCACCCCCAGCGAAAATATCATCATTCCGGAAATCGGTCAGGTGATCGAGATGAGCCAGGACAGCCTTGCCATTGTGGGCGAGGTTCCCACCGGCGGCGTGCTGGTGGACGGTCTGGGCATTGGCGATGTGGGCAACGTGGTTCTGCGGGACCGCAAGCACCTGAGTCAGGACGGCCTGATTATTGTGGTCATGGCCATCGACCGGGACAGCGGCGCGCTGGTTTCCGGCCCGGACATCATCAGCCGCGGCTTTGTCTATGTGCGTGAGAACGAGGACATTATCGAGTGCAGCCGTGATCTGGCCCGCTCCATCGTCCTCAGCTACGGCCAGATGGACGGCAGCGACTGGCAGAATCTGAAGAACCGTCTAAAGGACGAGCTGCACCGCTACATTTTTGACAAGATCAAGCGCAACCCCATGATTCTACCCATCATCATGGAAATCTAGGGGCAGCAGGGACAGTGCCCCTGCACCCCGGACCGCTTCGCGGGGGTTGGATTAGAGCAGGGGCGCAGAACAAACGGGATTCCCGGACACGGGAATCCCGTTTGCCTTGCGCTTGCCTTATAAGCCAGTTAAGGGGCAAATCCCCTTTCCGGAACGTTTTGAGATGATACTGCTTATTAGCAAACAAGGAGGATTCCCAAGTGCGGGAATCCTCCTTGTTGTTTTATTTCTGGTTCAGCACCTTGTCCGCCGCCTGGGTCAGGCTGTCCACCACGGGAAAACCGGAGGTTTCCAGCGTGGTCCGGCTTTGATGGCCGCGGGCAATCAGGATGCAGTTTGCGCCGATAGCGCGGGCCACCTCCGCGTCGTGCAGGGTATCGCCCAGCATTACCGTTTCAGACGGCAAAATTCCACAATGCTGCAAATAATCCCGGCCCACCTGTTCCTTGCTGACGGCATAGATGTCGCCCAGCCCCAGCACCTCCGCAAAGAAATGGCGAATGGGGAATAGCCCGATATGCTCCTCCAGCATGTCCCGTTTGGTGGCGGACAGCACCACCTGGCGCAGCCCGGCCCGCTCAAACCGCTCAAGGGTTTCCACAGCGTCCGGGTGCAGCGGGGCCTGGTCCAGACCCCGCATGTATTCATCCATCCAAGCATGGGCCACCTGGTCAAAGTTTTCGTCCGTCACGCCGGCACGCTGGTAATAAATACGCACGGGAAAGGTAAACTGCCGGCGGTAGGCGTCCACGTCATGAATGCCGGGCAGGCCAAAGGCCGGGAAGCAACGGTTGCGCACATCCATGGCGTATTGCACATCGTCCAGCAGGGTGCCGTTCCAGTCCCACAATACTTGCTTGATCATCATCAATAGGCCTTCGCGAAGTAGATCAGCTTATCCGCCTTTTTGCCGCAGCAAACGCAGGTATCGCCGATGGGGGTCTGGTCAAAGGGCATGTTGCGGGTGCTTACGCCGTACTGTTCCTTAATCTTATCCTCGCAGGCGCGGTCGCCGCACCACATGGCCCGGGCAAAGCCGCCGTCCGTGGCCTTTTCCAATTCGTCCAGGTTATGCGCGTCCTGGATATGCTCCTTGCGGAAGTCGTAGGCCAGCTGGTACATGTTGTGCTGAATATCCTCCAGCAGGCCGGGCAGGAAGGCGCGCAGCTCGTCCAGCTTGACGGTCTGCTTTTCGTAGGTATCCCGGCGGAACACCACGCACTGGCCGTTTTCCACATCCCGGGGCCCAATTTCCACGCGCACGGGCACGCCCTTCAGCTCCCAGTCGTTAAACTTGAAGCCGGGGGACAGGGTATCCCGGTCGTCCATCCTGACGCGAATGCCCTCATTCTTCAGCTGCTGATAAATCTCGTCGCACTTTTCCATAACGCCGCCCTTATGGGCCGCCACAGGCACGATTACCGCCTGAATGGGCGCGATGTGGGGGGGCAGCTTCAGTCCGCGCTCATCGCCATGGGTCATGATCAGCGCGCCGATCAGACGGGTGCTGACGCCCCAGCTGGTTTCATGCACATAGGTCAGCTTGCCCTCTTTGTTCAGGTACTGAATGTTGTAGGCCTCGGCGAAATTGGTGCCGAAATAGTGGCTGGTGCCCGCCTGCAGGGCCTTGCCGTCCTGCATCATGGCCTCCATGGAGTAGGTGGCCTTTGCGCCGGCAAACTTTTCCTTTTCGCTCTTGCGGCCTACCAGCACAGGCATGGCCAGCTCATCCTCGGCGACCTCCCGGTACACCTCCAGCATGCGCATGGTTTCCTCCTCGGCCTCCTCGCCGGTGGCGTGAATGGTGTGGCCCTCCTGCCACAAAAACTCGCTGGTGCGCAGGAAGGGGCGGGTGCTCTTTTCCCAGCGCATAACGCTGCACCACTGGTTATACTTCATGGGCAGGTCGCGCCAGGAGCTGACCCACTTGGAGTACATGGAGCAGAAAATGGTTTCGCTGGTGGGACGAACGGCCAGCCGCTCCTGCAATTTTTCGGTGCCGCCCTGGGTAACCCAGGCCACCTCGGGGGCGAAGCCCTCCACATGCTCGGCTTCCTTCAGCAGCAGGCTTTCGGGAATCAGCATGGGCATATACACGTTTTCGTGGCCGGTGGCCTTAAACCGCTTGTCCATTTCTTCCTTAATGCGCTCCCAAATGGCGAAGCCGTAGGGGCGAATGACCATACAGCCGCGCACCGGGGCGTAGTCCACCAGTTCGCTTTTCAGGATTACGTCGGTATACCACTGGGAAAAGTCCACATCCCGGGGGGTAATGTGCTCCACAAAGCCCTGCTTCTTTTCTTCCTTGGCCATTTTGGTTTTCTCTCCTTCTATTTGAGTATGAAAAAAGGGTCCCTGCTCCCGGTCATGGCTAAGCCATACGCCGGGACGAAGGGAGCCTTCGCGGTACCACCCTGCTTAAAACGCCCGTCAGGGGGACGTTTTCACTCTTGCCCGGTAACGGCGGGCCCCGTCGGGGATTGGCCGATGTATGAAAAAGGCGGGATGAATACTGACGGGCCGTCGCCGCCCTTGCAGCCAGGGGAGCGGCTCTCTGGGGGGCGGTTGCCCCGGCAGCGTTTTTTCCTTTTTCCATTTCCGGAATGGAAACGCAGGTATTGTAGCACAGAAACCGCGGTTTGGCAAGGGCGGCGCTGCCGTCAGCCCTGTCCTTCGTCCTGCTGGTTTTTTTCCAGCATTTTGCGTATTTTTTCCGGCACGGGCACGCCGCAGCGGGCCAGGTTTTCCAGCAGGGAAAGCCCCTCCGTGCCGATGTAAAACCAGATGGCGGCGGTGGCGAACATGGCGTTTTCCTGCCCGCCCATCCAGTCCAGCGCATAGGCGATCAGCACCACCAGCAGCATCAGCCCCTTGCGCAGCACGCCCCGGGCCGCGGCGGCGCTGTCCAGGCGGCCGCCGGGCGTTTTGGCGCTTTTGCCCATGGCGGCGGCCACCATGCCGCTTGCCACATCCGCGGCCATCACCAGCACCAGCAGCACGGCGGACCGGTTCTGTCCCGCCGTCATTCCATGAAAAAAGCCCGCCACGGCAGCCCCGCCTTTCATCAGCAGGTCCTGGGTGTGGGCCATAAATTCCCGCATGACAAAATCCCCCCTTTGGTTTGGGGCAGGATATGCCATGGTCGTGCTGCATTATTCGTCGTCCCGGCGGCTGCGGCCTTCGGTGACCAGCTTGTTCAGCTCGTCCATAAAGCTGCTTACATCGGTAAACTGGCGGTACACGCTGGCAAAGCGCACATAGGCCACCTCGTCCAGGTTTTTCAGCTCCTCCATCACCGCCTCGCCGATGCGCCGGGAGGAAAACTCCTCATCCCCGGAGGAATGCACCAGCTTTTCCACCTTTTCCACCACGGCGTCAATATCGCGCATGCTGACGGGGCGTTTGCGGCAGGCCACCATCAGGCCCTTTTTGATCTTATCCGGGTTAAAAGGCTCCCGGCTCTGGTCCTTTTTCACCACCATCACCGGGGATGTTTCAATTTTTTCATAGGTGGTAAAGCGCCGCCCGCAGCGCAGGCATTCCCGGCGGCGGCGGATGGAGCTGCCTTCCTCGGTAGGCCGCGAATCAATCACCCGGCTGTCCAGATAACCGCAGTACTGGCATCTCATGGCTTCACCCTCCTTACAACGGATGGATACAATTATAACAGCATAATTTTGCCATTGCAAGAACAAACGCCGGTTGATTACAGAAAAACCCCCGGCGTGAGCCGGGGGGAAAGCAGGGGGAAAAAATGTCAGGCTTTGCGGCGCTTTGCCATCCAGGCGGCACAGGCCACAGCCAGCGCGGCGCACAGGAGGTACAGGGCGATGGGGGTGCTGTCGCCGGTCTTGGGGGCAACCGCAGGCGTGGGAATAACCACGGAAGCGTCGGGATTGACAACCTCGTTATTCACGGTAATCTTATCGCCGGTCTTGTTTTCCACCTTTACGCCCGCGGGCACGTTGGTGATGGCGCCGCCCTTCAACACGGTCAGGGTGCTGCCCGCCTCGGCGTTGGCAATGGCGGCTTCCGCGTCCGCGCCAATGTGGTAGGGGGTCGTAGAATTGGAATTCTTTACCACCAGACCAGCTTTAACATAGTCGCTGGACGGCTGCTCCGCGTAGTTTCCGCCGGAAATCTGAATACCCTCGCTTTTAGGATCGTTTACCTGATTAAATGTCCCGGTAAAGTCGCCTTTTTTTATGACAAGCTTTACATTGGAGGGGCTATGCTGGCTGTTATAGGAATATTCCACAATGCCATCGATGGTGCCGGTGGTATCCACCGTTACCGTGGGACCGGGATAGGTGGCCGAAGTGCTAAAACCGCACACATCAAAGGCGACCTTGCCTTTGGCGGCCAAAATGCTGGTGTTGCCGGTATACCGCACATTGCCGTTGTTGTTGGAGCATACATACTGCACCGCAGGAAGGCTGCTGGCGTCCACCGTAAAATCCTTCAGGGTCAGGTTCGCATAGTTCTGAATCATCATCTTCAAACCATTGGCGCTGTTTTGCTTACCCCTCAGCCTGCCGTTTTGCAGGGTGATATTGGAATCCTTCAGCAGCTGCATGGCCTGGGTTTCGGTACCCGCAGAGCCAGCAAAGGGTTCAGTAGCGGTATAGGTATGGCCGCCAAAATCAATGATAAGGTTAGCAAAGCCGCTGGGAATAGAAACCGCGCAGCCTTCCAGGTCGCCGCCTTCCAGCTTAATGGTCGTGGTTCCATTTATGCTGGCGCTGGCGGCAGCCACCGCATCCTTCAAATTGCTGTAACTGCCAGCGCCATTCACGGTAAAATGTCCAGTCTCCGCCATCGCAAACGCACAAACGCTTATAACAAGCGCCACGGTCAGAAGCGCGCAAATCCATTTTTTCATCATTGATTCCTTCCTCCATCCAGATTTGGTACATATATCCAGTCACAGTCATAGCATAGGGTGTAAAGCATGGCAATTTCCTATCAGGGAAATTTGCGGGTCGTATTTTACATTTATTTCGCAATTTGTTCAAAATATACGGCTAAACAGGAGCGCGAATTTCCAGCCCTGTTCCAATGCGGCAATGACAGCCAAAAGCCCCGGCCAACCGGCCGGGGCTTATACAGGCTATGGGGTTGTTAAGCGTTTGCCTTGCGGCGAAGCATCCATACGGCGCAGGCTACAGCCAGCGCGGCGCACAGGGCGTACAGGGCGATGGGGGTGCTGTCGCCGGTTTTGGGAGCCGCAGGCACCGGCTTAGCGGTAGGCTGCGGAGCCGCCGTAGGCGTGGGAATGACAATCTCGCCGTCAGGGGCCACAGGCTCGTTATTCACGGTAATCTTGTCGCCGGTCTTGTTTTCCACCTTTACGCCCGCGGGCACGTTGGTGATGGCGCTGCCCCTCAACACGGTCAGGGTGCTGCCCGCCTTGGCGCTGGCAATGGCGGCTTCCGCGTCCGCGCCGATGTGGTAGGGGGCCTTGGGGTCGCTGTCTTTTACAATCAGACCGGACGATACAAAATCAAGGTCCGGCTGGTCACGGAAACGACCGTTGGAAATGGAAAGTTTTAACGTATCCTTATCAAAACCTTGAGCGCCGTTGAAAGTACCGCCCTGAATATTCAACACCGGGTTTCCTTCATAGCCTTCCAGCTGGCCACCCGCAATGGCATCGTTAAACGTGCCACCCGTAATGGTCATTTCAGAGGCATATTTTTTGGACCAGGTGTTGGCACTAACACCGCCATTAAATTCACCGCCAGTGATTTTGGCTTCGCCATAATTGGTCAAGGCATAAACAAGACTCTTGTCCGCAATACTGCCGCCTTGCGTGGTAAAGGTACCGCCATTAATCGTCAGCTTGCCCTCGTCATCGTTTTTCACAATACCAAAACGCATCTGGGTAAAGGTACCGCCGTTAATGGTAAGGCTCGCGGAGTGTCCAATGCCCGCATTGCGAATCAGGGAAGCACCGTTCCAGTCATCCTTCAGGCCGGAATCGTTATAGAAATTACCGGACTCAATCGTCATCGTGCCCTGATTGTCAACCACATAATGGTCTCCGCTGGGAACCGATTTCTCGGTATCGTCACGGCGCACGGTTCCTTCGCCCGTTACGGTCAGGGTGCCGTTGTTGGTGATGGTCGGAATGTTATTGCCGGTTCCGCCATTCAGGGTTTTGCCGTTCAGGTTCAGGGTAATGGTCTGGCCCTCGGCAATGGTAATGTTCTCTTTGTAATCCTGGTCCAGCTTAATGGTCGTGGGGGTCGTGCCCGCAGCGTTAATCTGATCCTGCAGGGTGCCGGCCGCCAGCGCGGGTACGCACAGGGCCACCAGCAGCAGGGTCATCAGCAGGACAGTCAGTTTCCTGGTCATTTGAATCATCCTCCGTCGTTCCAGCAGTTAGAGAAATGGGATGCTCTCATTTTATAATTTGTAACAATTTTGTCAACGTTGATTGACAAATGCTGGTACCAAAATGCAAGAAAATTTTCCCCTGTCAAAAAATAACACCTGATTGTACATGTTTCTATATGCCGCTTTGAGTGTTATTGGCAGAGGGTCTGTTTGACTGTAAAATATTGGACTTTTGTTTGCTCATCATGCTTTCGCCCCCTCACGCCGCCCGGCCGGACCGGCGGCCCCGCAGTCCATCCGGCCAGCCCGCTTTTTTGCTTTTGTTAACATTTTTTTCACATTTCTCCGCTTGACAAACCGCCATACCGTGATATACTACCGTTGAAGGTCAAAGAAAGTCAGACCTTCCAGACAAGACCTTTCCCCCGCAAAGGAGGCGCAAGATATGAACAACCAATCCTATACCGAAAAAACCCGGGAGGCTTTGCAGAACGCCCAAAGCCTGACCGTGCAGTACCAAAACCAGGAAATGGAGCAGGAGCATCTGGCCTGCGCGCTGATCAGCGACCCTCAGGGCCTGATCAGCCAGCTGCTGACCAAGATGGGCAAGCAGCCCGCCGAAATGGCCAGCCGCCTGGAAACCATGATCGCCCGTCTGTCCAAGGTGATGGGGCAGGCCCGGGAAGCCGACAAAATTTACATCAGCAGCGATGTGGAAAAAGCCATGGTGGCCGCCCAGCAGCGGGCCCAGACCATGGGCGACGACTACATGAGCGTGGAGCATCTGTTCCTGGGCCTGCTGGAAAAGCCCAGCCGCGCCATGGCGGAGTTCTGGCGCAGCTACGCCATTACGGAAAAGGCGTTTCTGCCCGTTTTGCAGCAGGTGCGCGGCAACGCCCGGGTCAGCACCGAAAACCCGGAGGACACCTACGATGTCCTGACCAAATACGGTCAGGATTTGACCGCCCAGGCCCGGCAGCAAAAGCTGGATCCGGTTATCGGTCGTGATAACGAAATCCGCAGCGTCATCCGCATCCTGACCCGTAAAACCAAAAACAACCCGGTGCTGATTGGCGAGCCCGGCGTTGGCAAAACCGCCATCGCCGAGGGGCTGGCCCAGCGAATCGTCCGGGGCGACGTGCCCGAAAGCCTGAAGGACCGCACCGTATTCTGTCTGGATATGGGCAGCCTGATTGCCGGCGCCAAATACCGGGGCGAATTTGAGGAACGGTTAAAGGCCGTTCTGGCGGAAATCAAAAAGAGCGAGGGCAAGATTCTGCTCTTTATCGACGAGCTGCACACCATTGTGGGCGCTGGCAAAACCGAAGGCTCCATGGACGCGGGCAACCTGCTCAAGCCCATGCTGGCCCGGGGCGAGCTGCACCTGATTGGCGCTACCACTCTGGACGAATACCGCAAATACATTGAAAAGGACGCGGCTCTGGAGCGCCGGTTCCAGCCCGTGCTGGTGACCGAGCCCAGCGTGGAGGACACCATCTCCATCCTGCGGGGCCTGAAGGAACGCTACGAGGTATTCCACGGCGTAAAGATCACCGACGGCGCGCTGATTGCCGCCGCCACCCTGTCCAACCGCTACATTACCGACCGTTTCCTGCCGGACAAGGCCATCGACCTGGTGGACGAGGCCTGCGCCATGATTCGTACCGAGATTGACTCCATGCCCGCCGAACTGGACGAGGTGAGCCGCCGGATCATGCAGCTGGAAATTGAGCAGGCCGCCCTGAAAAAGGAAACCGATGAGGGCAGCGTGCGCCGTCTGGAAAACCTGAACGAGGAACTGAGCCAGCTGCGGGAAAAATTCAGCGCCATGAAGGCCCGCTGGGAAAACGAAAAGGACGCCATTGCCAAGGTAAGCAAGCTGCGTGAGGAAATTGAGCAGGTAAACGCTCAAATCGCCACCGCCGAGCGCACCTACGACCTGGGCAAGGCCGCGGAGCTGAAATACGGCCGCCTGCCCACCCTGCAAAAGGAGCTGGCCGCCGAGGAGGAAATCGCCGAGCGTGACAAGGGCGAGGACCGCCTGCTGCGGGACAAGGTGACCGAGGACGAAATCGCCCGGATCATCAGCCGCTGGACGGGCATTCCCGTGACCAAGCTGAAGGAGGGCGAGCGGGAGAAGCTGCTGCAGCTGCCCGCTGAATTGCACCGCCGGGTCATCGGTCAGGACGAGGCCGTGCAGAAGGTCAGCGAGGCCATTCTGCGCAGCCGCGCGGGCATCAGCGACGAGAACCGGCCCATCGGCTCCTTCCTGTTCCTGGGCCCCACCGGCGTTGGCAAAACCGAGCTGGCCAAGGCGCTGGCCCAAAGCCTGTTCGATGATGAAAAGAACATGGTGCGCATCGACATGAGCGAGTACATGGAGAAGTTCTCCGTCAGCCGCCTGGTAGGCGCGCCTCCGGGATATGTGGGCTACGAGGAGGGCGGCCAGCTGACCGAGGCGGTACGGCGCAAGCCCTACTGCGTGGTGCTGCTGGATGAAATTGAAAAGGCCCATCCCGATGTGTTCAACATCCTGCTGCAGGTGCTGGACGACGGCCGCATTACCGACAGCCAGGGCCGCACCGTGGACTTTAAGAATACCATTATCATCATGACCAGCAACCTGGGCAGCCAGTACCTGCTGGACGGCATCAAGAACGGCGAGATTACGGAGGAAGCCCGCGACAGCGTCATGAACCTGCTCAAGAGCCAGTTCCGTCCCGAATTCCTGAACCGGATTGACGACATTGTATTCTACAAGCCTCTGGAAAAGGGCGAAATTGCCCAGATTGTGCGCCTGATGGCGGGGCACCTGGCGGACCGTCTGAAGGAACAGGACATTACCCTGAACCTGACGGACGACGCGGTGCAGGCCATTGCCGACGCGGGCTTCGACCCCGTATACGGCGCGCGTCCCCTGAAGCGCTATATCCAGAGCCACCTGGAAACCATGCTGGCCCGCCGCATTGTGGCTGGCGATATCCTGCCCGGTCAGGAGGTCACCATCACCGCCGCGGATCTGCAAAAGTAAATTTTACGCCCAGCCTGCTGTTTGGCAGGCTGGGCGTTTTGTTTTTACCGCCGGATGCAGGAGGCCAGGGTATCCCGCAGGGTTTCCAAATTGATGGGCTTGGCTATGTGGGCGTTCATACCGGCTTCCAGCGCGTCCTGCACATCCCGCACAAAGGCGTTGACCGTCATGGCGATGCCCGGAATGGTGCGCGCCTCCGGGTGACCGGACGTGCGAATGTGCTTGGAGGTGACAAACTTTTTCAGGGCCACCTGTCCGTTTTCGGCCACATCGCAGGTAGCTCCGGGAAGAAGCATTCTTCCCGACAATCAGCGTCCTGTCAGTCCACGGTAATGCCCGTCAGGCTTTTCCAGGCGCTGCGGATGGCCTTCTGGTTGGTAACGCCCCAGTTGGGGTCGTTCTTCTGGCATTCGTCCATATCCCGCAGGAAATGGACGCACAGGTGACCGTCAAAGTTGTTATCCTTGATAGACCCGCTCAAATGGGGCATGTCGTGGCTGGTAGCCAGGGTCCATCGGCCGTCCGGCAGCTTTACATAGACCGGCTTGGCTACCCAGGCGGTTTTGCCCCCAAAGGCCTGAATCATGGAGGCCGTATCATCGGCGGTCAGGGGCTCCGCGTCGCAGTGGCGGCCCCGGCTCATCACCCGCAGGGTCCATTGCAGGCCGGTGGCGGGATCATATACCGTCAGCTTGCTGCCGTTGCGGATGGCGTTCTTCACATCGTTAAACCAGTGCAGCAGCTGAATGGTGCTGCCATTGGGGCCGGTGGCCGTGCCGGTGCTGCCGCTGCCGGAACCGCCGGATGAGCCGGAGCCGCTGTCCTGACTGGCGTCGTATCTTTTGGCGCTGCCGCTGTACAGCAGGGTCAGGGTTTTGGTTCCCGCCACGCCGTCGGCGCTCAGGCCGTTCTGCTTCTGAAAGGTCATCACCGCCTGCAGGGTCTGCGCGCCATAGCTGCCATCGGCGCTTACGCTGTAGCCCAGGTTCTTCAGCGCCTGCTGCATGGCCTTAACCGCGGCGCCCTTATCGCCGGATTGCAGCTTGGTGGTTGTGCTGGCGCTATCGCCGGAGGAAGAGGAACTGGACGAGGCCGAGGAATCAAACAGCTTGCTGTAGGTTGCAGGGCCCACCTTGCCGTCGGCGGTCAGGCTGTTTTTCTTTTGAAAGGACGTTACCGCCGCGATGGTTCCGCTGCCGTATTTTCCGTCAACGGACCCGGTATAATAGCCCAGGGCCTTCAGCCGGGTCTGCACGTTGGATACATCGCTGCCGGTATAGCCCCGGCGCAGGGTGCGGGTAAAGCCGCTGACGCTTCCTGTGGAGCCGGCACTGCCCGAGGAACCGGTATTCTCTGATGAACTGCCGGACTGGTTGTACAGCTTGCCCTGGGTCTGCACGCCCGCCTTGCCGTCCGCCTTCAGCCCGCTGGCCCGCTGAAAGGCCGTTACCGCCCGCTCTGTGCCGCTGCCAAAATTGCCGTCCACCGTGCCGCTGTAATAGCCCAAATTTTTCAGGGCGGCTTGCAGCTGGCTTACCTTGTCGCCGCTGTCTCCCCGCACCAGGGTGTTGGGGTCGTTTTTGCTGACGGTTCCGGTGGATGTGACGCCGCCGCACTCGCTTACCAGCTTGGCCCGGGTCAGACTGCCCGCCTTGCCGTCCGCTGTCAATCCCCGCGCCTGCTGATAGGCCGTAACGGCGCTTTCCGTGCCCCGGCCATATTTGCCGTCCGCCGTGCCGGTATAAAAGCCCAGCTGAAGCAGCATGGTTTGCAGCTGCTTTACCTCCGTACCCCGCGAGCCAAAGGCCAGGGTGCTGTAGCTTACCGCCGCCTGAGCGGACGATGCCAGCATCGCCGCGGCCAGAAAAAGCAGCAGCGCGCGGGTGCAAAAACGTTTCATCAACAATGCTCCTCCTTGTCTTTTCACCCCCGGGCGGCGTTATAAAACAGCCCAAAATACAGGGGACCTTCGTCCTGTTTAGTATATCATTCATTTCTAAAAAGTAAAGTAATT
Organism: uncultured Clostridia bacterium; assembly: GCA_934621505.1. Lineage (GTDB taxonomy): Bacteria > Bacillota > Clostridia > Christensenellales > Aristaeellaceae > Limiplasma. The sequence continues at coordinate 98,705 of CAKTUU010000001.1, read as the reverse complement.
ATTACAAACTTGTTACGATGCTGCTTTTCCACGCAAACAATCTTTTGAAAAAAAGAAGCACATTCCATGCAATAAAATGGTAAACTGAATCGTTGGAACAGGTGAATGGGGCTGTATCCCCATTCCAAAGGAGTAATGGATTATGATGAAGAAGCTGTTAACCGCCGCGCTGCTGTGCGCGCTGGTACTGGCCTGCTGCCCCGCCCTAGCGGGGGGAGCCTTTACGCTGGATGTGGACGCGCTGGATATGTCCCGGGTAGGCAGCGACGATTATGTGGCGGATAAACTGACGGCCCAATGCCAGGGCATCGATGTGTGCAAAGCTGTCAGCGATTCCAGCGAGCTGGCGGAAAGCGTCCGCCTGACCATCACCCAGATGAACACCCATACCCTGCTGTTTGACCGGGATTACGGTTACCAAAGCGGGTATTTTGACAGCGGCGTGGTGTACCTGCCCCTGGCGGACGGCACCGTTCCTTATTTGATTACCCTGTATGTGGGCCAGCAGGTGTACGCCTTCCCCTTTATGCATCAGGGCAAAACGTCCAATTCCTCCAGGACCCAGAAGGCGGATACGGATGGCGGCTATGCCAACCCGGGCTGGGTGGATGAAACCGTTCCCCCGGACGCGGTGGTAAGCAGCGGCTGGGCGGACTCCTCCGATTGGCAGGATCCGGCCACCGGCTGGGAAGAAGGAGCCGGTTGGGATTAATCACAAAAAATCCGTTTGACGCGGCGGTCAAACGGATTTTTTCTTTTGTTTTACAATACCTTGCGCAGGAAGTCCTGGGTTCTGGCATTCCTGGGATGCTCAAAAATCTGCTCCGGCGTGCCTTCCTCCATGACAACGCCCTCGTCCATAAACAGCACCCGGTCGCCTACCTCACGGGCAAAGCCCATCTCGTGGGTTACCACCACCATGGTCATGCCCTCTTTGGCCAGGTTCTTCATTACATCCAGCACCTCGCCCACCATTTCCGGGTCCAGGGCGCTGGTGGGTTCGTCAAAGAGCATCACGTCCGGGTTCATGCACAGGGCCCGCACAATGGCAATGCGCTGCTGCTGGCCGCCGGACAGCTGCTTGGGGTACACGCTGGCTTTTTCCAGCAGGCCCACCCGGGCCAGCAGCTTTGTGGCCTTTTCGGTGGCCTGTTCCCTGGTCATCAGGCCGGTTTGCACCGGGGCCAGAATCAGGTTTTTCATCACGGTCAGGTGGGGGAACAGGTTAAACTGCTGAAACACCATGCCCATGCGGCGGCGCACCAGGTTAATATCGCACTTGGGGTCGGTAATATCGGTCCCCTCAAACAAAATCTGGCCGCCGGTGGGCTTTTCCAGCAGGTTCAGGCAGCGCAGAAAGGTGCTTTTGCCGCTGCCGCTGGGGCCGATCACCACCACTTTTTCACCGGGAGCGATGTGCTGGTTAATGCCCTTGAGCACATCCAGCTTGCCAAAGGATTTTTGCAAATTCTTAACGGTTATCACCTTGACGCAGCCTCCTTTCCAGCTTGCCCACCAGGTGGGTTAAAAAGACCACCAGCAGCAGATAAATCAGCGCCACGGCAATCAGCGGCATAAAGGCCGAATAGGTGACGCCGCGGATGCGGTTGCCGGCAAAGGTCAAATCCGCCACGGCCACATAGCCCGCCACGGACGTTTCCTTCAGCAGGCTGATGAACTCGTTGGCCAGGGTGGGCAGCACGGTCTTCAGCACCTGGGGGGCGATAACAAACCACATGGTCTGCACATAATTCAGGCCCAGGCTGCGCCCGGCCTCCATCTGCCCTTTTTCCACAGACAGAATGCCGCCGCGCACAATTTCGGACACATAGGCGCCGCTGTTCAGGCCAAAGGCTATGGTGGCCACCATCAGCCCGTTGGAGGAGGAGGCAAAGATGACGTAATACATAATCAGCAGCTGAATCACCACAGGCGTACCGCGGATGACGGTGGTATACAGCACGCAGATACGGTTCAGCACCGCCATAACGCCCCGGGCAAAGCCCTTGGGCCTGTCGCGGCCGGTGTTATCCCAGCTGGTGCGCACAATGGCAATCAGCACGCCCAGCACAATGCCGATCAGGCAGGCCAGCAGCGATATCAGCAGCGTATTGCCCAGGCCGTTCAGCAGCAGCTTCCAGCGGTTTTTATCCACAAAGTTCAGGATGAATTCAGCTTTTACGCCGTCAAACCATGCGGCGATGTTTGTCAAAAACGTCAAGGAAAAACCTCCCGTCCATCCAATCCCGTTTATCATATTGCAATACGGCCAAATCCGCAAGGGGCAATTTTCCCCTTGCGGATTTTGGGCTGCGGCATCAGGCCTTCTTATTCAGCGCTGATGTACTTGGCGATGATGGCGTCGATGGTGCCATCGGCCTTCAGTTCAGCCAGGGCGGCGTTGAATTTTTCCAGCAGCTCGGTGTTATCCTTGGCGATGGCGGCGGCGTAATCCTCCACGGCGTAGGAGCTGTCCAGCACCTTCAGGCCGGGGTTGGCGGCCACATAGGCCTTGGCGGGCTCATTGTCGATAACCACGCAGTCAATCTTGCCGTTGACCAGAGCCATTACAGCCTCGTTGCCATTGGGGAAGCGCTGCACGGTGCCCAGACCGGCTTCCTCAATATCGCCGGTGGTGTAGATGTCGCCGGTGGTGGACAGCTGCACGCCCACGGTGTGGTTGGCGCCCTCGGCAAACAGGTCGTCCACAGAGGTGATGTCGCTGTCTTCCTTTACAATCACGCTCTGAATGCCGGTGGCATAGGAATCAGAGAAGTTGATCATCTGCTGACGTTCCTCGGTCACGGTCATGCCGGCCATGGCGAAGTCGGCCTTGCCGCTCTGCACGGCGGCGATCAGGGAATCAAACTCCATATCGTCGATTTGCAGGTCGTAGCCCAGCTTTTCGCAGATAGCGGCGGCGATATCGGCGTCGATGCCCACCACCTTGTCGCCCTCTACATATTCATAAGGAGGAAAGGAAGCGTTGGTGCACATTACCAGCGTGTCGGCCAGAGCGGAAACGGCGGTCAGGGAAATCATCAGGGCCAGAACCAAAGCGGCGATCTTTTTCATGTTCATTACCTCCTGCATTCTTACTTGCTTCTTTCGTTTGGGAACGTGCATAGTATACGACTAATTATTCATCTTGTCAACACCTTTTTGAATATTTATTCAAAAAATTTTCAGAGGCGTTTCACAGGCTCTTAAAAACGTTGATTTGCAATGATTTTCATCTTTTTCCATTCGTGACGTTTCCATCAAAAAAGCGGACGCAACGGCAAAATAGCCCTTGCGTCCGCCCCCATGCAGATGAATATTCCCTGTTTATTCGTGCATATATTCTTCCAGATATGCACGAACCCCCTGCTGGTAGGCGTCGTTCCCCCGCGTGTCAATGGCCACCGTCAGGGGCATGTCCTTTACCACCAGCCGTTTGACGCTTTCCGTTCCCAGGTCGTCATAGGCCGCCACGTCCAGCCGCTGAACGCAGGCCGCCATATACGCCGCGCAGCCGCCAATGGCCGCAAAATACACGCCGCCGGTTTCCACCAGCGCGTCCCGAACCGCCTGATTCCTGTCTCCTTTTCCAATCAGCGCCTGCACGCCATAGCGCAGCAGCGCGGGCGTATAGGGGTCCATGCGCATGCTGGTGGTGGGGCCGATGGACCCGCTGGCCCGGCCGGGAGGCGTGGGCGACGGCCCCGCGTAATAAACCGTCTGTCCCCGCAAATCCACCGGCAGGGGCTCGCCCTTTTCCAGGGCGGCGATCAGGCGGCCATGGGCCGCGTCCCGGGCGGTGTAAATCACGCCGGATACAAGCACGCTGTCCCCGGCGCGCAGGGTGCGCAGGGCCTGCGGGTCAAAGGGCGTGGTAAGCCGGATGGGCATGTGGCATCTTCTCCTTTACAAAATGGCGCTGGCGTGGCGGGTTACATGGCAGCCCACGTTCACGGCCACCGGCAGCCCGGCAATATGGGTGGGGTACGCCTTGATGCGCACGCTCAGGGCGGTGGTGCGTCCCCCGAAACCCTGAGGGCCAACGCCCAAGGCGTTCACCGCCTCCAGCAGCTCCCGCTCCAGCGCGTCGTAATAGGGGTCGGGGTGCGGGCCCTGGCGCATTTCCACCAGCGCCTCCTTGGCCAGCTCCGCCACCTTTTCAAAGGTGCCGCCAACGCCCACCCCCAGCATCATGGGCGGGCAGGGATTGGCCCCGGCCATGCGGGCCGTTTCCACCACAAAATCCTTTACCCCCTGCAGGCCCTGGGCCGGGGTCAGCATTCCCAGACGGCTCATGTTTTCGCTGCCGAATCCCTTGGGGGCCACGGTCAGCCCCAGTCTGTCCCCCTCCGTCAGGCGCACATGCAGCACCGCCGGGGTGTTGTCGCCGGTATTGCCCCGGCGAATGGGGTCGGCCACAATGCTTTTGCGCAGGTAACCGTCCGTATAGCCCCGGGCCACGCCCCGGTTCACCGCGTCGGCCAGCAGGCCGCCGGTGATATGTACCTCCTGCCCCACATCCGCGTACACCACCGCCATGCCCGTATCCTGACAGATGGGCATTTGCTGGTCGCGGGCAATGCGGGCGTTCTGGCGAATCAGGTCCATGGTTTCCCGGGCCGGGGGAAAAGGCTCGTTTTGGGCGGCGTGATCCAGCAGGCTCCGCACCTGCTGCGGCAGCTCCGTGCAGGCCTGAACGCACAGGCGGGCCACCGCATTGGCAATGGTTTCACAGGAAATTTCTCTCATGGCGCTTCAGCCTCCTAGTCCAGGGTAATGCGCAAAACCTCGCAGGGATTGCCCCAGCGGGGCGCCCCCGCCGGGTTGCCCGCCCCGGCGGAAATAATCATGCGGCCGTCCGCCAGCCCTCGGGTATACCTGGGAAACAGCCCCTGTCCGGGCGCGTACAGCCCCTGGTTTCCAATGCGAATCTGCCCGCCGTGGGCGTGGCCGGCAACGACCAGATCCACATCCCGGTTCCGCAGATATTCCATATAATGATTGGGCTTGTGGCACAGCAGCACTTTCGCGCCGGGCAGCTTTTCAAAATCGTCCATCATGTCCGGCACGCCTACAATCTTTGGAGGGTACCATCCGCCGATAAACACATCCCGAAAGGGCACAAACCGGTTCACCAGCACCTGGGCTCCGGCGTCCCAGACGGCGCTTAGCAAATCGCTGTACCGCTGCTGACGGGTTTCGTGGTTTCCCACGGAAAAAAACACCGGCATCAGCCGGGCCGCCTCCCGCAAAAACATCAGCCCCGTGTCCGCGGCCTGATGGTAGCGGTTGCTGATATCCCCGGGCACCAGCAAAGCGTCCGCCCCTTCAATCAGGGGCCACAAATCGTCATAGGCCTCGTTGTGCAGGTCGCTGACCACGGCAAAGTCAATGGGCGCGGCGGTCTTGCCTGTGTGAAAGGCGTACTGGGTTAAAACGCGCATCCAAGAGCCCTCCCTTCCCGAACCATTGTAGCATAAGCGCCGCCTTGACGCCAGTGGCTTTCCAAGCCTATAATACCACCAAAGGAGCGATGAACCATGCAATACCTGTTTTCCTTTGGAATCATCCTGTGCATTTCCCTGGCGGGGGAAATGCTGAACCGCTGGGTTCCCCTGCCCATTCCCGCCAGCGTATACGGGCTGCTGATCATGCTGGCCCTGCTGATGACCGGCGCGGTCAAGCCGGACAAAATCCGCCGCACCGCTTACCAGATCATCGACTGGATGAGCATGATGTTTGTGCCCGCCTGCGTGGGCCTGATGGATGTGTTCGACCAGCTGCTGCCGGTGGCGCTGCCTTTTGTGGTCATCAGTCTGGCAAGCACGGTGCTGGTGCTGGGGGTATCCGGCCGGGTAACCCAGCGGGTGATTCGCGCGGGAAAGGATGGGGGACATGACTGAATCGTTGTATTTTGGCGCGGCGCTTACCTTTGTGACCTTTTTGGGGGCCTGGGCGCTTCAGCGGCGGTTTCGCGTGGCGCTGCTGAACCCTATTTTCCTGTCCACGCTGCTGTGCATTGCTATTTTGTCCCTGCTGGGGGTGGATTACCAAACCTACAACCGCAGCGCCCAAACCATTACCTGGTTCCTTACCCCTGCCACCGTATGCCTGGCCATGCCCCTTTATGAAAAGCTGAACGCGCTGAAGCAAAACTGGCGGGCCATCCTTGCGGGGGTGCTGTGCGGCGTGGTGACGGCGCTGGTAAGCATCTGGGCCATGTGCAGGCTGTTTGGTCTGGGCCGCGCCCTGTTTATGACCCTGCTGCCCAAAAGCATTACCGCCGCCATTGCCAAGCCCCTGTCGGAAAGCTACGGCGGCATTGTGCCCCTGACGCTGATTGCCATTATGCTGACCGGCGTTTTGGGCAACAGCCTCGGGCCGGAAATACTGAACCTGTTCCGGGTACGGGATCCGGTGGCCCGGGGCGTGGCTCTGGGTACGGCGGCCCACGCCATCGGCACCACCCGCGCCCTGGAGCTGGGCCCGGTGGAGGGGGCCATGGCCAGCCTGTCCCTGGTGGTGGCGGGCGTTACCACCGTAGCCCTGCTGCCCCTGTTTGCCGGGCTGATGTGAAATACACAACTTTGATTTGAAAAATCGTGTGTTTTGGGATATGATAAATGTATATTTTGATTCCAGCCTGAAAGGTGTTGCTGCCTATGTGCAACCATCATCGCCGTTTTGTTTTGCTGGTTTTGCTTTGTCTGGCGCTGCTTGGCGGCTGCGCCCGGCGGCAGCCGGCCGAGCAGACATCACTGCCCCAAATCGTTATTGGCAGCGACAACTATCCTCCCTTTAATTATGAGGACGCCAACGGCGAACGCACCGGCATTGACGTGGACCTGGCCAACGAGGCTTTTCGCCGGATGGGATACGAGCCGGTTTTTGTGCTGATCAATTGGGAAGATAAGGAAAACCTGGTCAACGGCGGACAGCTCGACTGCATCTGGGGCAGCTTTTCCATAAACGGCCGGGAGGCGGATTACCGCTGGGCCGGGCCTTACATGGTCAGCTATCAGGCGGTGGCCGTGCGGCCGGAAAGCGATATTACCACCCTTGCGGATTTGGCGGGCAAGCGCGTGGCCGTGCAGTCTACCACCAAACCGGAGGAGCTTTTTCTAAACCATTCCGACCCGCGCATTCCCCAGGTGGCCGAGGTTTTTTCCCTGCAAAACCGGGAATTGATTTATCCCTTTCTCAGCAAGGGCTACGCGGACGCTATCGCCGCCCACGAAACCGCCATTTTACAATACATGAAGGATTACAACGTGCAGTACCGCATTTTGGACGAAACCCTGCTGACCGTGGGCCTGGGCGTGGCCTTCAGCAACCGGGACCAGCGGGGCGTCGCGGAAAAGCTGACCCAGACCTTTGAGGAAATGCGTCTGGACGGAACCATCGCCAAAATCATTGGCAACTATCTGGAGCAGCCGGAAAAGTACCTGGAGGTAGACCTTTATGAACGCAAGTAAAAAGAAGGCCGCTCACAGCGATTCTTTTCTGCCGCTGAAAATCATCATCGGCGTGGTGATGCTGGTTTTTGTGGTTTCCGTAAGCGTTCGCGCCGATTTGTCATCCGCCCAGAAACGGCTGGCCGCCACCGTTACCTATATCAAGGAGCAGTGCAACATTTACCAGCGGCTGGATTATTCCACCCAAACCAAAAGCCTGATCCGCATGATTGAAAGCGCCCATCAGGCGGATCACGCCCTGCCGGAAGCGGCGTATACGGAGGATATGCTGCAAGCCTGCGCCCGGCAGAGCTATGTGACGGGCCTGATGCTGCTGGACAGCCAGGGCGCGGTAAAGGGCAGCTATTTTTCCGACAATTTGACCGCCGATAGCTTTGCCGACTACCTGTCCTCCGATATTCTGCTGGACACCTCCACCTTTTTGGCAAAATCCTATTCCGCCCGTTTTTTTCTTGACGACGGCTCATCGGTGGACCTGGCCGCGGTAGGCCGCGCCAACGGCGATATTGTGGCCGCCTATTTCCATACGCCGGTGGAATACCTGAATACCTTTAACCTGTCCATCCGGTCGCTGCTGTCCGGCTACAGCGCCGTTCAGGACGGCACCATTGTGGTGGCCAGCGGCTCCGCCATCGCCGCCTGCAACGACCCCGGCATGATCGGCCAAAGCACAAACGACATTCCCATTCTCGCGAAGCTGAGCCAGCGCGGAGTCGAAAACGAGCTGACCCACGCCTCCAGCGGCGTTTCCTCCATATCCCACGATTTTGGGCTGATGGTGCGGGGGCACAGCTGCTACATTTACGCTTATATACCGGGAAAACAGATTTTTGACATCACGCAGCAAAACGTGTTTTTGGCGTTGGTGGCCTATGTGCTGATTCTGTTTTTGATTGCCGGCGTGCGCTGGCGCACGGGCCAAAGCTACCGGGAGCAGCAGCTGCAAATTCAACAGGACTATAACGCGAAGCTGCACGCCAAAAACCTGCTGCTTCAGCAGGCGGTGGAGGACGCCGACCGGGCCAACGCGGCCAAAACCAGCTTTTTGTCCCGCATGAGCCACGATATCCGCACGCCGCTGAACGGCATTATCGGCCTGCTGGAAATTGACAAGGCCCATCCGGACGATCTGCAACTGCTCCATGCCAATCAGGAAAAAATGAACGTGGCCGCCAATCATCTTTTGTCCCTGATTAACGACATTCTGCAAATGAGCAAGCTGGAAAGCGGCGAGGTGGTTCTGTCCCGCGAAGCGTTTGATCTGAACCGGCTTTCCCAGGATATTTTAACCATTATCGAGCAGCGGGCGGCGGACGCCGGTATTACCCTTTGGTACGACAAGGCCATCGAACGGGTTCCCTATCCGTATTTGTACGGCAGCCCCCTGCATATCCGGCAAATTTTCTTAAACCTGTACAGCAACTGCATCAAGTACAACAAACCCGGCGGCAGGGTAGATACCCGGGTTGACTGTCTGGGCCATGATAACGGCCGGGTTACCTACCAGTGGACCATTTCCGACACCGGCATCGGCATGAGCCAGGCCTTTTTGGTGCATATCTTTGACCCCTTCGCCCAGGAACGCACCGACGCCCGCAGCGCCCATAACGGCACAGGGCTGGGCATGGCCATTGTCAAAAACCTGGTGGATCAAATGGGCGGCTCCATTACCGTTTCCAGCATGGAGGGCGAGGGTTCCACCTTTGTGGTCACCCTGTCCTTTGACATCGCCGAAGGCCAGGCGGCCCTTACCCAGCCATCGGACCTGTCCAGCGGAAGCATTCAGGGCATGCGGCTGCTGATGACAGAAGACAACAAGCTAAACGCTGAGATCACCCAACTGCTGCTTCAGGACGCGGGCGCAACCGTCACCCTGGCGGGCGATGGCCAGCAGGCCGTGGACCTGTTTGCCTCACAGCCGCCGAATACGTATGACGCCATTTTGACGGACATGATGATGCCCGTCAAGGACGGCCTGACCGCCACCCGGGAAATTCGCTCCATGAACCGGCCCGACGCAAAGACCATTCCCATCATCGCCATGACGGCCAACGCCTTTCAGGAGGACGCGCAGGAGTGTTTGAAAGCGGGCATGAACGCCCACCTGGCAAAGCCCCTGCAAAGGGATGTGCTGATTGCCACCCTGGCGAAATACCGCCGCTAAACAGCATAGCAAAAAGGTCCGCCAAATCAAGGCGGACCTTTTGCGTAAATCCGGCTTATTCCGCGTATTGCAGCTCCATCACAGAGGAGATGATCACATACGCCATGTTTTTAAATTCTTCATTGGTGGTGGGGTAAAAGTTGAAGGCCAGCTGGTTGCCCGCCTCGGTTACATAGGCGACGCCCATCAGCGCGGTAGCGTCGTCCGACCAGGCCACGCAGGGCAGGCCGTTGATGGACCCCACCTCGGCGTCGGTCAGGCCGCCGGCGCGGAAAAACTCCGCCAAACCGTTTACATCCTCAATGGCGGCGCCGTTTCCGTCCACCGCGGGGGCGTAGCCAATGTTCATGCGGCAGCTGTCATCCCCGTTGGCAAACTGGGCGTAAACGCCCTGCTGGGCCATTTCGTCCGTCACTTCCTGCGCCTGCAGGACGGCGGGCAGGTAAAACATCAGGCCAAAATCCTCCAGAGCGGTAAACTCACCCTCCAGGTTGGCGACGGTGCTTTCGTCAAAGGTAATTTCGTTTTCGGCCAGAGCCAGAGCGGGCAGCAGCAAAACCGCCAACAGTACACACAGCAGCTTTTTCATGGGAATTTATCATCCTTTCTTTTCCTGTTCGCAAGGCCGTATCCGGCCCGGCGCAAGCTGCGTTTATCTTATCATAAACGGGCAAAAAAAGCAAAAAACCGCGGCAGGCTTGCGGTTGCGCATTCCATGCCCTTCATGCTATAATCTAAGTTGCGATAGAATGCATCCACAGACGTCTTTTCACGCCGGTGGATAGGGAAGGAGACCTGCCGCTTTGGGAATGATGGAAGGACTCAAAAAACTGTTTGGCCAGGGCAACGACGCCGAGGTCAGGCGCCTGCAAAAGATTGCCGATAAAGTGCTTGCGCTGGAGGATACCTGCAAGGCTCTGACAGACGAGCAGCTGCAAGCCAAAACCCCGGAACTGAAGGCCCGCCTGCAAAACGGCGAAACGCTGGACCAGATTTTGCCCGACGCTTTCGCCGCGTTTCGCGAGGCCGTATGGCGCGTGGACGGCAAGCGCCTGTTTCCGGTGCAGATCATCGGCGGCATCTGCCTGCATCAGGGCCGCATTGCCGAGATGAAAACCGGCGAGGGCAAAACCCACACCGCCACCCTGCCCGCCTATTTGAACGCCCTGACCGGCGAAGGCGTGCATATCGTCACCGTCAACGACTATCTGGCCAAATTTCAGGGCGAGTGGATGGGAAACATCTTCCGCTTTATGGGCATGACCGTAGGCGTTATCGTGCATGATATGGATAACGCCCAGCGCCGGGCCGCCTATGCCTGCGACGTTACCTACGGCACCAACAACGAAATGGGCTTTGACTACCTGCGGGATAATATGGTCATCCGTGAAAGCGATATGGTGCAGCGGGGCCACGCCTTTGCCATTGTGGACGAGGTGGACTCCATCCTGATTGACGAGGCCCGCACGCCTCTGATTATCTCCGGTCAGGGGGACAAATCCACCGATTTGTACGAAAAGGCCGACCGTTTTGTGGCCCGCCTCAAAAATGAGGAGGACTACACCATTGAGGAAAAGGAAAAGGCCGTTTCCCTGACCGAGCAGGGCATCGACAAGGCCCAGCGCCATTTCGGGGTGGACAACATCGCCGATCTGGACAACCAGGAGCTGTACCATCACATTCTGGCCGCCCTGAAGGCCCATGCCCTGATGAAGCGGGATGTGGACTATGTGGTGCAAAACGGCGAGGTTGTGATTGTGGACGAGTTCACCGGCCGCCTGATGGTGGGCCGCCGCTACTCCGACGGCCTGCATCAGGCCATCGAGGCCAAGGAGCATGTAAAGGTGGAGCGGGAGAGCAAAACCCTGGCCACCATCACCTTCCAAAACTACTTCCGCATGTACCACAAGCTGGCCGGCATGACCGGTACCGCCAAGACCGAGGAAGAAGAATTTGAGGGCATCTACAACCTGGACGTGGTGCAGATTCCCACCAACCGCCCCATGATCCGCAAGGACATGAACGACATGGTCTACAAGACCAGGCGGGGCAAGTTTAACGCCGTGGTGGAGGAAATCGTGTCCCGCCACGCCACAGGCCAGCCCATTCTGGTGGGCACCGTCAACGTGGAAACCAGCGAAATGCTGTCCCACATGATTAAGCTGCGGGGCGTGCCCCATGAGGTGCTGAACGCCAAAAACCACCAGAAGGAAGCCGAAATTGTGGCCCAGGCCGGTCATGTGGGCGCGGTCACCATCGCCACCAACATGGCGGGCCGCGGCACGGATATTCTGCTGGGCGGCAACCCGGACTATCTGGCCCGCCGCCGTATGCGTCAGGAGGACATTCCGGAGGAAATCATCATGGAGGCCATTGGCCACAACGAGGATGTGGCCCAGCCGGTGCTGGACGCGCGCAAGCTGTACCAGCAGTATTTCGCCGAATTTAAGAAGGAAACCGACGCGGAGCACGAGCGGGTCATGGCTCTGGGCGGCCTGCATATTCTGGGTACCGAGCGGCACGAAAGCCGCCGTATCGACAACCAGCTGCGGGGCCGGTCCGGCCGTCAGGGCGACCCGGGTTCCTCTCAGTTCTTCATCAGCCTGGAGGACGACGTGATGCGCCTGTTTGGCGGCGAGCGTCTCAGCGGCATGGTGGAAAAGCTGGGCATGCCCGAGGACGAGCCTCTGGAGGCCGGTATGCTGACCAAGCAGATCGAGGCCGCCCAGAAGCGCATCGAGGGCCGCAACTATGCCATCCGCAAAAGCGTTTTGCAGTATGACGATGTGATGAACAAGCAGCGTGAGCTGATTTACGGCCAGCGCCGGGATATTCTGATGGGTCACGATGTGCATCAAAACATCATCGATATGGTGCACAAGCTGATTGATTCCACCGCCGAGCGCAACCTGACCGGCGAGGACAGCACCGAATGGAGCGTTGACGACGCGGCCGCCTATCTGGAGCACCTGTGCCTGAAGCCCGGCACCTTTGCCCGCCATGCCGACGAGATGAAGAACATGGAGGACGCGGGCGACCTGCTGCCCATTTTGTATCAGGAAGCCGAGGATTTCTACGCCGAGCGGGAAAAGCTGCTGACCGACATGGGCATCGACATGCGCGAGTTTGAGCGCGTGGTGCTGCTGAACGCCATTGACCGTCACTGGATGGACCATATCGACGCCATGGACAGCCTGCGGGACGGCATCGGCCTGCGTGCTTACGGCCAGCGGGATCCTGTGCAGGAATACCGCATGGAAAGCTACGATATGTTTAACGACATGGTTCACTTTATCCGGGAGGAAACCGTGCGCCGCCTGTACCAAAGCCATGTGGAGCGCCTGCCGGAACGCCGCCGCGCCGTGAACCTGGAGGCCACCCAAACCAACCTGTCCGCAGGCAATACCAACGGCCAGGCCAAAAAGGGCGGAGCCCCCACCGACAAGTCCAAGCCCGGCGCAGTAGGCCGCAACCAGCCCTGCCCCTGCGGCAGCGGCAAAAAATACAAGCACTGCTGCGGGCGATAGGCGCATAGACGGCGCGAAGCGCCGCCTATGCTTAAGAACCCACAGGCTGGTGTGCCGCGCGGCAATGTGGCGGGTCCCATCCCCACCACAGCCGCGCTGTCGAATGGCTTGGCTTCCCTCGACCCGCCATGCTTGGCTTTCGTAAAGTTACTGCCCCTCCGGCCCTATCGGGCCACCTCCCCACAGGGGAGGAACAAAGCAACCATGCCAGTGAAGCCAACTTTGCTTACACCGTTTCTTAGAACACCCAACCCGCGCCCACGTCCCCCGCGACGGTAGCGCGGGAGGCAGAAATCCCCCGCCCTTTTGGGGCAAGGATCAGGGCGCATCGTAGTAACTCTAGCCCCAAAGGCACACCCAATTCCATCACCACCCAAGCGGATATGCGCCCCCGCAGCCCCAAAATGGGCAATCATCGAGGGCTCGCTTGCGAGCCAAGCCCCGAGGACACCGCCGCAGGGGCGCAGCCTAAAGCCGGCGAATGCCGGATTTAGGCCGAGTAGGGATTTCTGATGGACGCGCGTATCGCACCTTTTTGCCTGCTTTTTCTCGAAAAAGCAGGTGCGGGGTGTGCAGAGGGGCGCACAGCGCCCTTTGCACCCGTTCCGCGGAAACGCACTTCCGCAAGCGCATTCACCCCTCCGCCAGCGCGGAAAAAACTCCCCCCCCCCCCGCGAAAAAAAGCCAATACCATATAGAGAGTAGGAATCACCATGATTGATCAGGAACGAATGAAACAGGAACTCGCCCGCCTGCGGGACAAAACCGCCAAGGCCGGTGACGCCCTGCACCTGCCCCAGCTGCGGGAGGAACTGGCCGAGCTGAAGGAGGAAATGAACGCTCCGGATTTCTGGAACGATCTGGAACGCTCCACCGCCGTTAACCGCAAGGTCAGCCATATCGAAAGCAAGCTGAACCATGTGGCCAGCCTGCAAAGCCGGGCGGACGATATCGAGGCCATGCTGGAGTTGCTTCAGGAGGACGAGGACGAATCCATCGCCCAGGAATGCGAGGACGAGCTGACCCGCCTGTCCGCCGACGCGGACGCGCTGGAGCTGGAAACCCTGATGCGGGGCGAATACGACAGCTGCAACGCTCTGCTGAGCCTGCACGCCGGCGCCGGCGGCACCGAGGCCCAGGACTGGACCCAGATGCTGTACCGCATGTATACCCGCTATTGTGAACGCCACGGCTATAAGCTCATCGTCAACGACCTGCTGGAGGGCGACGAGGCCGGTATCAAAAGCGTTACCTTCCAGGTGGAGGGCGAAAACGCCTACGGCTTCCTGCGCAGCGAGCGGGGCGTACACCGCCTGGTGCGCATCTCTCCCTTTGACGCCAACGCCCGCCGCCATACGTCCTTCAGCTCTCTGGACGTGGCCCCGGTATTGGAGGACGATAAGGACTTTGAAGTGAACATGGAGGAAGTGCGTATCGATACCTACCGCGCTGGCGGCGCTGGCGGCCAGCACGTTAACCGCACCGACTCCGCCGTGCGTATGACCCATATCCCCACCGGCATTGTGGCCCAGTGCCAGAACGAGCGCAGCCAGATTCAAAACCGCGAGGTCTGCCTGCGCATTCTGAAAAGCCGCCTGCTGGAACTGCGTGAGCGGGAAAAGGAAGAACAGATGGCCGATATCAAGGGCGAAATGAAAAAGATTGAATGGGGCAGCCAGATTCGCTCCTATGTTTTCCATCCCTACACCATGGTAAAGGACCACCGCACCAATTATGAAAGCGGCAACGTGGACGATGTGATGGACGGCAATCTGGACGGCTTCATTACCGCGTACCTGAAGATGCAGTAAGGGGCGGCGGCATGGCAACTGCAAAACGCGCGCCCTTTCTGCCCAGCCTGCTGGCGGCCCTGGCGCTGATGCTGACGGCGCTGCTGGCGGCTGTGTATTACCCCGCTGTCAACACCCGCCTGTTTGAAAACGCCCTGCTGGGCAACGTGGACGCCGCGGCGCTGGAAACCGACGCGGACAGTCTGCGCGCCTTTGCCCGGGAAACCATGGATTACCTGACCGGCAGGCGCAAGGTATGGAATCCCCAAATCAGCCTGCGAGGCGTCAGCGCGCGGGAATTTATCAGTCAGGATTTTCGCAGCCACATGGCCAACGTGCGCCGCTGGACGCGGCGGATTCCCACCTTATTGGAGGCCGGATTTGCCTTCGCGCTGGCTCTGCTGCTTTTTCTGGGAGTCGCCAAACGGGGCATACGCCCAGGCGGCTGGTACCTGGGGGCGGGGCTGCCTGTTGGACTGACGGCGGCTGTGGGCGTATGGGCCTATGTGGATTTTGACGGCATGTGGGGCGCGCTGCACCGGGCGCTGATTCCGGACGGCATTTTCCCGGCGGGCGACCCGGTCATGCAGTTATTTCCGGAAGCTCTGTTTGCCTCTTACCTGCCCTGGGTGCTGGGGCTGTTTCTCCTGCTGGCGGCGTTGATTTTTGCCATGTCGCCGGTTTGGAATCTGATTCATAGGAAAGCGAGCCAAACGAAATGGATACGCAGGCGGAAATGAAACAAAAGCTGGAGGCCCTGCAAAGCAAGCCTACCGTGCGCATTCTGTCCATGGAATCCAGCTGCGACGAAACGGCGGCGGCCGTTATTGAAAATGGCCGCAAAATCATCAGCAGCGTTATTTTTTCCCAGGTGGACGTACACGCCCTATACGGCGGCGTGGTGCCGGAAATCGCCAGCCGCGCCCATGTGGACGCCTGCGACCGGGTCATTGATCAGGCACTGAAGGAAGCGGGCATGACCCTTCAGGATGTGGACGCTTTAGCGGTTACCTACGGCCCCGGGCTGGTGGGCGCGCTGCTGACCGGCGTCAGCTGCATGAAGGGGCTCAGCTACACCAGCCGTCTGCCCTTAATTCCCGTCAACCACATTGAGGGGCATGTAAGCGCCAACTTTTTAACCACGCCGGATCTGGAGCCGCCCTTCCTCTGTCTGGTGGTCAGCGGCGGGCACAGTCATCTGGTACGGGTGAACGACTACGGGGATTACACCCTGCTGGGCCAGACAGTGGATGATGCGGCGGGCGAGGCCTTTGACAAGGCGGCCCGGGTTTTGGGGCTTACCTATCCCGGCGGCCCGCTGCTGAGCAAGCTGGCCCAGGATGGGGACGATACCTATCTGACCCTGCCCAGGGCGCACCTGGACGGCAAATACGACTTCAGCTTTTCCGGGTTGAAAACCGCTTTTTTAAACGCCTGCCACAAGATGGAGCAAAAGGGCGAGGCCCTGCCCCGGGCCGATCTGGCCGCGTCCTTTGAAAAAGCGGTGGTGGACACGCTATGTGAAAAAGCCATGCTGGCCCTGCGGGACAGCGGTCTAAACACCCTGTGTCTGGCGGGCGGTGTCAGCGCCAACCGTCGTTTACGGGCCCAGATGACCACACTGGCCAACAAGCGGCGTTTTCGCCTATGCATGCCCCGGCTGGATTTATGCACCGACAACGGGGCCATGATTGGTTCCGCGGCCTACTACCGCCTGAAGAAGGGCGAGCTTGCCCCGTTATCCCTCAACGCCGTCCCTTCTCTCCCCTTTGGGAACTGAGGAGGGCAAAGCCCGGGACAATGTCCCTTCTGCTCCGCTTCGCGGTGGCTCGGCTTAGCCTGTCTGGCGCAGAACATTTTGATTTTCCGGACACAGAAATTCAAAATGCCTTGCGCTCGCCATACAAGTTGGTTGGAAAAACCATCCGGCCGTTCTTTTTTGCTTCTTCGAATTGGGCGGTATACAGAAAAACAGGCAAAAGGCGTGGCTTTCATAGTCACGTCTTTTAGTTTGAAATCGTTACTTTTTTCTTTTAAACAACCAGAACGAATAGACGCTCAGCAAAAGCGGAAAACCAAGGCGGACATCATTAACTCCTCCCGCTCCTCCTGACGCAATTTCTTCCATCAGATAGGGGCTGCCCGTCAAGCAAATGATAAAGAAGGTCACAGAAACCACCGAATAAACCTGTTTTTCTTTCTTCGTCCCTCTTCGCAAACGCAAAAACAGTCACAGCGGAAGCCCACTGTGACTGTCCATCGCCCTTACCGAGGGCTTTTATGCGTTTTTACATACGGGAATAGTTGGGGCTTTCCTTGGTGATGGAAATATCGTGGGGATGGCTTTCCGTCAGGCCCGCGCCGGTGATGCGGATAAACTCGCCTTCCTGACGCAGCGCCTCGATGGTAGGCGTTCCGCAATAGCCCATGCTGGACCGCAGGCCGCCCACCAGCTGGTAAACGGCATCCGCCAGGGTGCCCTTATAGGGTACGCGGCCTTCCACGCCTTCGGGAACCAGCTTTTTGTCCGGCTCCTGGAAGTAGCGGTCGCTGCTACCATGGGCCTGGGCCATGGCGCCCAGGCTGCCCATGCCGCGGTATACCTTAAAGCTGCGGCCCTGATAAATTTCCATATCTCCGGGGCTTTCCTCCACACCGGCAAACAGGCTGCCCAGCATAACCGCGCTGGCGCCTGCGGCAATGGCCTTGGGGATATCGCCGCTGTACTTGATGCCGCCGTCGGCAATGACGGTTACGCCGTACTTGTCGGCCTCCCTGGCGCAGTCGCTGACAGCCGTCAGCTGGGGCACGCCGATGCCGGCCACCACACGGGTGGTGCAAATGCTGCCGGGGCCGATGCCCACCTTGATGCAACTTGCGCCCGCCTCAATCAGGTCGTGGGTAGCGGCCGCGGTGGCTACATTGCCCGCAATCAACGGAATATCCGGATAGGCGGCGCGAATCTCCCGCACCTTATCCAGCACGCCCTTGCTGTGGCCATGGGCCGTGTCAATGCTCAGCACGTCCACCTTGGCCTTTACCAGGGCTTCCACACGCAGCATGCAGTCCGCCGTAACGCCAATGGCCGCGCCGCACAGCAGGCGGCCGTTCTTATCCTTGGCGGAATTGGGATATTTGCTGCTCTTTTCAATATCCTTAATGGTAATCAGGCCGCACAGCTCATACTTGTCGTTCACAATGGGCAGCTTTTCAATGCGGTGGGCGGCCAGCAGCTGCTTGGCCTCCTCCAGCGTGGTGCCCACAGGCGCGGTAATCAGGTTTTTGCTGGTCATAACCTCCTCGATGCGTCGAGAAGGATCCGTTTCAAACCGCAGATCGCGGTTGGTCAGGATGCCCACCAGCTTTTTGCCCAGGGTAATGGGCACGCCGCTGATGCGGTATTTGGCCATCAGCTGCTCCGCTTCGCCAATGGTGTGCGCAGGGGAAAGGAAGAAAGGATCGGTGATAACGCCGTGCTCGCTGCGCTTTACCTTGTCCACCTGAATGGCCTGTTCCTCAATGGTCATGTTTTTGTGAATGATTCCCAAACCGCCTTCACGGGCAATGGCAATGGCCATGCGCGCGTCGGTCACCGTATCCATGGCGGCGCTAAGCATGGGAATATTCAGCGTAATGCCGGGCATCAGCTGGGTAGACGTATCCACGTCCCTGGGCAGCACGCTGCTTGCTCTGGGCACCAGCAATACGTCGTCAAAAGTAAGTCCCGTTCGAATGTTTTCCTCTAACATCGATCCTTCCGCCCTTTCCTTTATGAATTGGGCCTATTTTACCAGCGCCCACAAGAAAAGTCAAGCCGCCGGGCGATACAATGACAGCCTGAGGAGCTGCCGCCCCCGACAAATATGTTCTTTGATAAGCTGAAAGGCCGCCGGTGTTCTTCCGGCGGCCTACTATCGTTTTCTCAACGATCTTGCGCGGCGAGCGCAAGGCAGATTAAGCCCATCTCCCGCAAAGCGGTATTGAGGGCTTTGCCCTGAAAAGGGATATTGTCCCGGTCCTCGCCGCCACCAATCTTAGATGTCGAGCGCAAGGCATTTTGATTTTCTGTGTCCAGAAAATCAAAATGTTCTGCGCCAAACAGGCTAAGCCAAGCCCCCGCGAAGCGGTCCCATAGAGGGCTTTGCCCTCACCGCGAAGCGGTCCCATAAAGGGCTTTGCCCTCCCCTCATTTGACGATCAGGTTGCAGAGACGGCCGGGCACAAAAATGACCTTCACAATCTGCTTGCCGCCTGCCAGACGCTGTGCCTCCGGATGCTGAGGCAGCTCTTTCTCGGCAGCGTCGCGGGTCAGATCGGTACTGACCATGATGTGGCCCCGAACCTTGCCGTTGATCTGCACGGCGATTTCCACCTCGCTGCGCTTCATGGCGGCTTCGTCATACCTGGGCCAGGGTTCAAGGGCCAGCCCGTCGCCAAAGCCCATGGCCTGCCACATTTCCTCGCAGATATGGGGCGCAACGGGGCTGAGCAGCAAAATCAGGGTGCGCAGCTCGTCCCGGGTAACGCCGCCCGCATTGTAAAATTCGTTCACCAGGGTCATCATGGCGGCGATGGCCGTGTTGAACTTCATGGACTCGTAGTCCTCGCTGACCTTCTTGATGGTTTCGTGCATCAGCGGGGTTAGCGCCTTGGAATAGCCCTTGCCGTCCTTCACCATGTCCTGCAGGCGCCATACACGGTCCAGGAACCGGCGGCAGCCGCGGGCGCCGTTGGTACTCCACGGAATGGCCTGGTCAAACGCGCCCATAAACATCTCGTACACACGGAATGCGTCCGCGCCGATCTCGTTGACAATGTCGTCCGGGTTAATCACGTTGCCGCGGCTCTTGGACATCTTTTCGTTGTTCTCGCCCAGAATCATGCCATGACTGGTGCGCTTCTGGTAGGGTTCCGGCGCGGATACCAGCCCCTGGTCGTGCAGGAACAAATGCCAGAACCGGCTGTACAGCAGGTGCAGGGTGGTATGCTCCATGCCGCCGTTGTACCAGTCCACCGGCATAAAGTAGTCCAGGGCTTCCTTGCTGGCAAAGGCCTTGTCGTTGTGAGGGTCGCAGTACCGCAGGAAGTACCAGCTGCTGCCCGCCCACTGGGGCATGGTGTCGGTTTCCCGCTTGGCGGGGCCGCCGCAGCGGGGGCAGGTGGTGTTGACCCAGTCGGTCATGGTGGACAGGGGGCTTTCGCCGCTGTCGGTAGGCTCATAGTTTTCCACATCAGGAAGGAGAACCGGCAGCTGATCCTCCGGCACGGGCACGGTGCCGCAGTGGGGGCAATGCACAACGGGAATGGGCTCGCCCCAGTAGCGCTGACGGCTGAATACCCAGTCGCGCAGCTTGTAATTGATCTTGCGCTGGCCCACGCCTTCCTTTTCCAGCCAGTCAATGATGGCCTTCTTGGCCTCAGGCACCCGCAGCCCGTTCAGGAAGCCGGAATTTACCATCACGCCGTCCACAATATCGGTATAGGCTTCATTGGTGATGTCGCCGCCAGCCACAACCTCCACCATGGGAATGCCAAATTTTTTGGCGAAGGCATAGTCGCGGGTATCGTGAGCGGGCACAGCCATGATGGCGCCTGTGCCGTAGCTCATCAGCACGTAATCGCTGACCCAGATGGGAATTTCCTTGCCGGTAACCGGGTTGACGGCCCGCAGGCCCGCAATTTCCACACCGGTCTTGTCCTTGTTCAGCTCGGTACGCTCCAGGTCGCTCTTTTTGGCGGCCTCGGCCCGGTAGGCCACAATGGCGTCGTAATTGGCGATGTCCGCCTTGTACTTGTCCAGCATGGGATGCTCGGGGCTGACCACCATGTAGGTCGCGCCAAACAGGGTGTCGGGACGGGTGGTAAAGACCCGCATCTTTTCGTCCTTACCGGCGATGGAAAAGTCCACCTCCGCGCCCTCGCTGCGTCCAATCCAGTTGCGCTGCTGGGTCTTAACCGCCTCGATGAAATCCACATGATCCAGGCCGTCCAGCAGCTTCTGGGCGTAGGCGGTAATCTTCAGCATCCACTGGCTCTTGACCTTGCGCACCACCTGGCTGCCGCAGCGCTCGCACACGCCGTTGACAACTTCCTCGTTGGCCAGACCGCATTTGCAGCTGGTGCACCAGTTAATGGGCATTTCCGCCTTGTAGGCCAGGCCGTTTTCCAGCAGCTTGAGGAAAATCCACTGGGTCCACTTGTAATAGGCGGGATCGGTGGTGTTGACCTCGCGGGTATAGTCAAAGCTGAAGCCCAGACGCTGGAGCTGCTCGCGGAAATGGTCGATGTTCTTTTTGGTGACCACGGCGGGATGCACATGGTTTTTGATGGCGAAGTTTTCCGTGGGCAGGCCAAAGGCGTCGTAGCCGATGGGGTAGAGCACGTTGTAGCCCTCCATGCGGCGCTTGCGGGCAATGATGTCCAGCGCCGTGTTGGACCGGGGATGGCCCACATGCAGGCCGTTGCCGCTGGGGTAGGGGAACTCGATCAGGCAGTAATACTTGGGCTTATCGGAGGGAAACTGGGCGTGAAACACGCCGGATTCCTCCCATTTTTTTTGCCATTTCTTTTCAATTTGTTCCGGGTTATAGGCGGGTCGTTCAGCCATGGGTAGGTCACGCTCCTTGTGTTTATTTGCTGCCGGGTGCGGCGGCCCGAAGGCCGGATAGGTCACAGAATATCATCGGTGGGCATTTCAAAGGCGGTAAACTTCCATCCCTGCCAGACGCAGACGGCGGACGGATGATTCGCCTGGAAATCATCAGCGTACTGGTGTATGACAAATATGGGAATGCGATCCGGCAGGTTTTCGCGCCGCATGGCGGTTTTGCTGGTGCCCCACTGGTACATTTGAAGAACGCCGGGCTCCAGGGTGTACAGATAGGGCAGCATGGTTACGTCCCCGTCGCTCAGCTCCATCATCACATTGGCATACCAGTATTGCATAACGCCATGAGTATAGCCGTTTTGCTGCATAAATGCAACGCAATCCCGGCATTCGTCCGTCAGGTTCAGGTTTTGCACCGGCAGACCGCTCCACGCGTCCATACCGCCGCGGTCCACCCGCAGATAGTATGCCGTGTACGCGCCCTGAAACAGAAAGCAGACGCAGCAGAGGATGCCGGCCAGCCTGACGCCCAGGGGCCTGGCAGCTTCCAAAGCGCCCTCCATTTCCCACGCAAGCAAGGGAAACGCGAGAACAATCACCGGCACATAATACAGGTCGTACCAGCGGGTCCCGTTTTCCAATGCAAAGGCCAGCGTGGTAACCGCAAACCCAAGCCCCAGCAGGCCACGGGTCAGGCCTTCGCCTGCGGGCAAATCCCGGCCTAAACTGCGCAGGGACCGCCACAGGAGCCAGCCAAAGCTAAACAGCGCCGCCAGCAGCGAAAGCCCTCTCAGCCCCATCACCGGCTGGCTGCTGTGGCGCGCGCCAATGGCCGTCAGCCAGCCGTTAAGGATAGCGGCGTAGTGATCGGCGGTTTGGGTGGGGGTAAAGGTGGTTGCGGAGGAATTGATAATGCCGTAGTAAGGAATCAGCACCCGCTGGTTCAGCATATACCCCGCCAGGAAGCATACGCAGCTTGCCGCCAGAACCGCCGTCAGCCTCAGGGCTTCCGTTTGCCAGAAGGGCTGAAGGCTATGGTCCGTCCAGTTCAGCGCGCGGTAGCAGCGAAGCAGGCAATACGCCAGCATGGGCGCGCCGATAATCATCATATGGCGCACACCGTTTATTCCCACAAACAGCCACAGCACGCCCAGCAGACAGGCGGGCAGCACGGCCCGGCGCGGGCTGTCAAGCCGCTTCAGGGTAAGCAGGGTAAGGCCCACAATCCACAAAGCGTTGCTGATATACAGAATGTAATGCAGCTGGTACAGCACAATGCGGGCATACCCCGCGCTAAAGGGCGACAGCATCAGAGCGGCGGCCGCCACCCTGGCGGGCCGCCGGATACCCGCCTGCCGGGTCATGAATAAAAAGCTGGCTACATAAATGGCCTGCATGGTTATCGTGCCCAGAATGCGCACCAGCAGCCAGCTGTCCGTCAGGAAAAAGAACAGCGAAAAAATGAAGGAGACATCCAGCAGACGCAATTCAGTGGAGAAATAATAGTCGCTGGTAAACGGGTTCTTCTCCTGAGCAATGGTACGGGCCCAATACAGGTAATCGGACGTATCTCCATCCAGCACGTTTTTGGCGACGTACACATCCATGTAAAGCGTCAGCAGCGCCATCGCCACAAGCAGCAGCCAATACCAGCGTTTTTTGATGAAGCGCATGGCCATCACCTTTCGCTTAACAATAACAGGTCCGTTGAAAGCAGATATCCGGCGAACTTCCACCCCGTCCATACCTGACCGGCGGACGGAACGGCGGCCTCAAAGGCCTGGGTATCCTCCAAAGGGATAAACACCAGCAGGGTATCCGGCATGTTCTGGCGCTGGACGGCGGCCCTGCTTACGCCCCACTGGTACAGCCGGGGCATGCCGTCCTCCAGATTGTAGGGGGCCGCGGTTACGCCGCCCTGGGACAGTTCGGTCATCACACTGGCGTGCCAGTACTCCATCCAGGCGTAGTCGCAGCCGTTTTGCCGCATAAAATCCAGACAATCCCGGCATTCATCCGCCAGAGACAGATTTTTCACCGGCAGGCCGCTCCACGCATCCATGCGGTTTTTTTCCACTCGCAGGTAGTACAGGGTGTACGCGCCCTGAAACAGCAGGCACAGGCAGCAAAGCAGGCTGACCGCCCGGCGGCCCAGCTTTGCCCCGTCCATACGGTCCAGCTCCCAGGCCAGCAGGGGCGCGGCCAGGGCCACCACCGGGGCGTAGTACTGCACATAATGGCGCTGAGAATCCTCAAACACAAACACCAGCGTTGTGGTAAACAGGGACAGCGCCAGCAGGCCGGGCATCAGCCGCCGCTCTAATGGCAGGGGCTCCCACAGGCTGCGCAGGGACCGCCATACCATCCAGCCAAAGCCAAACAGCGCCGCCAGCAGGGACAGGCCCCGCAGGCCCATGACCGGGTTACCGGAATAGCGCGCGCCAATGGCCAGCAACAGGCCGTTTAAAATATCCGTGTACTGATTGGCGGAATGATTGGGCGTAAAGGTTACGGAGGCGCTGTTAACGGTACCAAAATAGGGCAGCAGCACCTTCTGGTTCACAACATAGCCCACCGCAAAGCACAGGCAGCCAGCAGCCATAATTGCTGTCAAACGCGCAGCGTCTGTATACCAGATGGGCTGACGGCGCAGGCCCACGCCCCGCTGCCAGCCGGTCTGGTTCAGCGCGCGGTATAGGGCGATGGCGCAGAACAGCAGCATGGGCGCGCCAATGATCATCAGGTGCCGCACGCCGTTCAGGCCCACAAACAGCCACAGCAGTCCCAGCAGGCAGGCGGGCAGGACGCGGCGGCGGCCCGTGCGCTGAAGGACCATCAGCGTAAGCCCCACCAGCAAAAACGCGTTGCCAAGGTACAGGATGTAGTGCAGGTGATACAGCACCAGCCGGGCATAGCAGGTGCTGAACGGCGTCAGCAGCAATGCCGCCGCCGTGACCCGGGCAGACCGTTTCACGCCCGCCTGCCGGGTCATAAACAGAAAGCTGGCTGTATACGCGGCCTGCATGACCACCGTGCCCAGCACGCGCACCACGGTCCAGTTGTCCGTAAGCAGGAAAAACAGCGAGAACACAAAGGAAATATCCAGCGGACGCAGCTCGGTGGTGGCGTAATACGCCTTTGTGAAAGGGTTTCTCTCCCGGGCAAACGTCCAGGCGCGGCACATAAAGTCCGATGCGTCCCCATCCAGAACGTTATGGGCTACATACACGTCCATATAGACTGTCGCAAGGGCCACAGCCGCAAACAGCAGCCAGCACCCGTGCTTTCTCAGCGCCTTCATCCCGTCAGCCTTCCAGCTTGGCAATGCCTAGGTCCACGCGGCGCAGGGTTTCCTCCTTGCCGATCAGGTAGGCGATCTCGGTAGCGCCGCCGGGGGTGGAGGCCAGGCCGGAGATGGCGATGCGCACCGGCCACATAATCTGTCCGGTTTTCATTTCGTTCGCCTGGGCCAGGTTCATCAGGACGGCCTTGACGTTTTCCTCGCTGAAGTCGTCAATGGCTGCCAGTGCGGGACGGGCCAGCTTCAGGGCCTTCAGGCTGATTTGCGCGTCGGTTTTCATCTTTTTATGGGTATAAATATCCACATCGTACTCCGGAAGCTCCGCCAGGAAACGCACCTGATCCGGCACCCGGTTAAACACCTCGGTGCGGGTATGCATCAGGCTGGACAGCATGGCGTAATCGATGTGCTTGCCCGCCAGCACCTGGTCAAACCAGGGGGTAGCCAGCTTCTGGTATTCCTCCACAGGCATTTTGCTGATGTATTCATGGTTGAACCACACCAGCTTTTCGGTATTGAAAATGGCGGGGGACTTGCTCAGGCCGCTCAGGTCAAAGGCCTCGATCAGCTCGTCCATGGTAAAGAACTCTTTATCGCCGTACTTTTTCACATCCGGGCACCAGCCCAGCAGGGCGATAAAGTTGATGATGGCGTCCTTTACATAGCCTTCCTTCAGCAGGTCCTCAAAGCTGGGGTCGCCGTAGCGCTTGCTCAGCTTGCGGGTAGCGTCCTTCATAACGGGGCTCAGGTGAATATACACGGGCACGTCCCAGCCGAAGGCCTCGTACAGCAGGTTGTACTTGGGCGCGCTGGACAGGTACTCGGTGCCGCGCATCACATGGGTAATGCCCATCAGGTGGTCGTCAATCACGTTGGCAAAGTTATAGGTGGGCAGGCCGTCGGCCTTCATCAGCACGTTATCGTCCAGGGTGTCGCAGGGCACGTCCACCCGGCCGTACAGCGCGTCGTCAAACCCGGCGGTACCCTCGGTGGGAATGTTTTGGCGAATCACAAAGGGCTCGCCGCTTTGCATCCGGCACAGCGCCTCCTCCCTGGGAATGTGCAGGCAATGCTTGTCGTACTTCCACTGCTCGCCATGGGCGGCAGCCTCGTCCCGGCGCTGCTGCAATTCCTCCTTGGTGCAAAAGCAGGGATAGGCCGCACCCTTTTCCACCAGCTGCATGGCATAGGGCATATACAAATCGCGACGCTGGGTCTGGATATAGGGGCCGTAATCGCCGCCCACATCCGGGCCCTCGTCATAGTACAGGCCTGCTTCCCGCAGGCTTTTATAAATCAGGTCCACCGCGCCGGGAACCTCCCGCTCCTGGTCGGTATCCTCAATGCGCAAAATGAATTTGCCGCCGTTCTTTTTGGCGAACAGATAGGTATACAGGGCGGTACGCAGGCCGCCCAGGTGCAGGTAGCCCGTGGGGCTGGGAGCAAACCGGGTACGAACGGTCATGGGGCGCCTCCTTCTTAATGAATCAAAGATAGAAGTGTTCAGCTTTGTATTATACCGGCTTTTACAGGTTTTGTCGATGGTTTGACGCACAAAAAAGGCCCGTTTCCCGGCTTGGGGAAACGGGCCTTTGCAAGCCATATGAATTACTTATTGCTCAGGTAGTTATCGATGGCGGCGGCGGCGGTCTTGCCGGCGCCCATGGCCAGGATAACGGTGGCAGCGCCGGTTACGGCGTCGCCGCCGGCGTACACGCCCTCGCGGGAGGTAGCGCCGGTATCTTCCTCAACAATGATGCCGCCCCACTTCTGGGTTTCCAGACCGGGGGTGGTGGTGCGAATCAGCGGGTTGGGGGACGTACCCAGAGCCATGATGACGCAGTCGCAATCCATTACAAAGTTGCTGCCGGGCACTTCCACAGGACGGCGGCGGCCTTTTTCATCCGGCTCGCCCAGCTCCATGCGCACGCACTCGATGGCCTTTACGCAGCCGTTCTTGGGGTCGCGGGGATCGTCGGGATTCTCGTAGCCCAGAATGCGCACGGGGTTGTTCAGCACCTTAAAGTCGATGCCTTCCTCCTGGGCATGCTCCACTTCCTCATGACGGGCAGGCAGCTCCTCCATGGAGCGGCGGTACACGATGCTGACCTCGCTGCCCAGACGCAGAGCGGTACGGGCGGCGTCCATCGCCACGTTGCCTCCGCCGACGACCACAACCTTGCCGCCCTTCATGATGGGGGTGGTAGAGTCGTCCTTGTAGGCCTTCATCAGGTTGCTGCGGGTCAGGAACTCGTTGGCGGAGTAAACGCCCTTCAGGCCCTCGCCCTCGATGTTCATAAACTTGGGCAGACCGGCGCCGGAGCCTACAAACACGGCCTCGAAGCCCTGCTCAAACAGCTCGTCGATGGTCAGGGTCTTGCCGATGACCACGTTGGTTTCCACATCCACGCCCAGAGCCTTCAGGGTGTCCACTTCCTTGGCCACGATGGCCTTGGGCAGACGGAACTCGGGAATGCCGTACACCAGCACGCCGCCGGCGGTGTGCAGGGCTTCGTAGATGGTTACCTGGTAGCCCTTCTTGGCCAGGTCGCCGGCGCAGGTCAGGCCGGAGGGGCCGGAACCAACCACCGCCACGCGGTGACCGTTGGACTGGGGCTTTTCGGGCTGAGCCTTGGCGTTTTCGTTATGCCAGTCGGCCACAAAGCGCTCCAGACGGCCAATGCCCACGGGCTCAAACTTGATGCCCAGGGTACACTTGCTTTCGCACTGGGATTCCTGGGGGCACACACGGCCGCACACGGCGGGCAGGGAGGAGGACTTGGAAATCACCTGGTAAGCGCCCTCAAAGTCGCCTTCCTTAATATGGCTGATAAAATCAGGAATTTCGATATTGACGGGGCAGCCGTTTACGCAGGGCTTATTTTTGCAGTTCAGGCAGCGCTTGGCTTCGTCCACGGCGATTTCGGCGGTGTAGCCCAGGGCAACTTCCTTAAAATTCTTGGCGCGAACAGCCGGCTCCTGAGTCGGCATCTCATGCTTTTTCGGATTGATAGCCATGTTGTATTTCCTCCTTACGCCTTTTTGAACAGATTGCAGGCTTCTTCATAGGCATGACGCTCAAAGGCCGCGTAGGTACGGCCGCGGGACATGGCCTCGTCAAAGTCCACCTCGTAGCCGTTAAAGTCGGGGCCGTCTACGCAGGCAAACTTGGTTACCTTCTTGCCGTCCTGGTGCAGGGTCAGGCGGCAGCCGCCGCACATGCCGGTACCGTCGATCATGATGGGGTTCATGGACACGGTCACAGGAATGTTATAGGGCTTGGCGGTAGCCACAACAAACTTCATCATGATCAGGGGACCGATGGTGATGATCATGTCAAACTTCTCACCGGCCTCCAGCAGCTCCTTCAGGGGCACGGTTACGTTGCCGTGACGGCCGTAGCTGCCGTCGTCGGTCATCATGAACACCCGGTCGGAATATTCGTTGAACTCGTCCTCCAGGATGACGATATCCTTGTTGCGGAAGCCGATGATGCTGGTTACGTTCGCGCCCAGCTTGTGGAACTCCTCAGCGATGGGCATAGCGATGGCGCAGCCCACGCCGCCGCCGATGATGCATACCTTTTTGATGCCATCGGTGTGGGTAGCTACGCCCAGGGGGCCTACGAAGTCGGCGATGGAGTCGCCCTCGTTTTTATGGTTCAGTATTTCCGTGGTAGCGCCGACGATCTGGAAAATGATCTTGACGGTGCCTTCCTCAGGGTTGGTGCCGGCCACGGTCAGGGGAATGCGTTCGCCTTCGTCGTCCACGCGAAGGATGATGAACTGTCCCGGCTTAGCCTTGTTGGCCACCAAAGGAGCGACAATCTCCATTTGGGTAACCGTCGGATTCAATACTTTTTTCCGTGCGATCCTGTACATGTGCATGTCTCCTTTATTTTTGATTGACGTTTCCGGTGGGCAAACCCGGCAAATTCAGCGCGTCTGACAGAATTTGCGCATGGTCAAAGGCCAGCT
Source organism: uncultured Clostridia bacterium (assembly GCA_934621505.1). Taxonomy (GTDB): domain Bacteria; phylum Bacillota; class Clostridia; order Christensenellales; family Aristaeellaceae; genus Limiplasma. Next base: position 69,864 of record CAKTUU010000001.1, on the reverse strand, counting down.
GGGCAGGCCTTTCCTCACCGGACGTCAGGACCAGCGTATTTTGGCTGCGGGACACCCGGAACCACCTGGCGTCCCCCGCGTCGTCCCCGGCCCGGGGTGCAAAATCCGCAGGCGCGACGGCGCGGTACGCGGCGGAAACCACCCAGCCCCGGGGGTCGCGCCCCGGCTGGCTGTATACACCTACCAGCTGCATGGGCAGGCCCGTCAGGCCGGTTTCCTCCTGCAATTCACGGGCGGCGGTGGCCTCCATGCTTTCCGCGGGCATGGCAAAGCCGCCGGGCAGCGCCCATTGATGAATGTATGGATGTCCGCTACGTTTCACTAATAACACATTTAAGCCCTGCTTGTCCATAGCAAACACCACAATATCCGCCGTCAGGCTGGGCTTCGGGTATGTTTTTTTGGCATAGCGGTTCAAAAACTCCGCTTCTGTCAAACCGTTCCGATCACGGGCCTCCATGAACAAATCCCCTTTATTGGCACAGGAACGGCTGCCAGTTAGGCTGGCAGCCGTTCCTGCTTTGGTATATCACCGCAGGTACATCCTTTGATTCCACATCGGGCATCAAAATACCTGCTGATTTGTCATTAAAAATCCACTTCCGTGTCGTAGTAGCAGCACTTCAGCAGCTTTTCCATTTCTTCCTGGCTGGGCTGACGGGGGTTGGAGCCGGTGCAGGCGTCGCCGATGGCGTTCTTGGCGATCTCAGGCAGGCGCTCCAGGAACACCTTCTCGGGCACAAAGCCGTTTTCGGTGGGATAGCTGTCCGCGCCGTAGTTCTTGATGCAGTGAGGAATGTTCAATTCATCATTCATCTTGCGCAGGTAAGCGATCAGCAGGGCAACCTTTTCATCATCGTTGCTGCCGCCCAGGTGCATGTAATCAGCGATTACGCCGTAGCGCTTCTTGGCGGTAGGATCCTTGGCGTTGAAGGCGATAACCTTGGGCAGGTACATGGCGTTGGCCGCGCCGTGGATGATGTGCGCGCCATAGTCGGCAAAGGCGGCGCCGGTCTTGTGGGCCATGGAGTGCACGATGCCCAGCAGCGCGTTGGAGAAGGCCATGCCGGCCAGGCACTGAGCGTTGTGCATGCTGTCACGGGCGGCCATGTCGCCGTTGTAGGAGGGCACCAGGTCCTTCATAATCATTTCGATGGCGTGGATGGCCAGGGGATCGGTGTAGTCGCAGTTGGCGGTGGACACATAAGCCTCGATGGAGTGAGTCATGGCGTCCATACCGGTATGGGCAACCAGCTTCTTGGGCATGGTCTCGGCCAGGTCAGGATCCACGATGGCCACATCGGGGGTGATTTCAAAATCGGCGATGGGGTACTTGATGCCCTTGGAATAATCGGTAATGATGGAGAAAGCGGTTACCTCGGTAGCGGTGCCGGAGGTGGAGGAAATGGCGCAGAAGTGAGCCTTGCGGCGCAGCTTGGGCAGGCCGAACACCTTGCACATATCCTCAAAGGTGGTTTCAGGATATTCGTACTTGATCCACATGGCCTTGGCCGCGTCGATGGGGCTGCCGCCGCCCATGGCGATGATCCAGTCGGGCTGGAACTTCAGCATGGCGTCCGCGCCCTTCATAACGGTTTCCACAGAGGGGTCGGGCTCGATGCCTTCAAACAGCTCTACTTCCATGCCGGCTTCCTTCAGGTATTCCACAGCCTTGTCCAGGAAGCCGAACTTTTTCATGGAGCCGCCGCCCACGCAAATCATCGCGCGCTTGCCCTCAAAGGTTTTCAGCGCTTCCAAAGAGCCCTTGCCATGATACAGATCGCGGGGAAGAGTAAAACGTGCCATTATCAACATCCTCCTTCAAAGAAGTACCGGGATTGTTTGTTTCCCACGGTGGCTATTGTAGCGCATTTGGCTTGTTAAGAAAATATCAACTTTCGTATATCGGTAATATATATATCGAAATACCTATATTTTTGGATAAAGCGGCAAAAAAATGTATCAAAAAAGACCGGCTGCTGCTTGCAGCCAGTCAGAGCGTTGACAAACACCGGCTTGGATGCCGCGCCCGCGAACATCGCTGCGCTGGAAAAAGTGCTGCGGCACAAGGCTTAGGGGCGCTGCCCCTAAAACACTGGCAGGAGGCAGTGCCTCCTGCGCCTCCGGTTTTTTCAACACGCTGACCGGCCGTTCATTGCAGCCGGTCAGAAGATGGTATTTTCGCTTACACAGAGGCGGTTTCCCCTGCCTGGGGCACCGGCACCTGGGGCTTGGGCACATGAAATTCGCAGCCCTCGTTATAGCGCACGGTTTCCGGCGGGGTTTCCAGCAGCTCCGGATGCTTCAGGCACTGCTTCATCACCGCGAACAGGCGGGCGTACATGGCGCCGCCGCACACGCGCTCGTCCGCCGTTACGCCAATGGGCAGGGTAACGGTGCGCACCGGCTCGCCCTTGGCATTTACGGTATAGCCCCGGCGGGGAGTGCCCAGGGAAAAGAACAGGCTGGTATTGCCAAAATTATAAATATGGTGGTACACCCGGGTCATGCCAATGGAGGCCATGTTGGTAAAAAATGCGCCTGTGTGAAAGGGCAGCGCGTCCAGCAGCCCCTTGGGGCACAGGCCGTAGCGGTCCAGCAGGTTTACCAGACCCACCACCAGGTTGGGCAGCAGCGGCACCTTCAGCACCCCTCCGGCCAGCTTCACGGCAAAGCCGGGGTCCTCCGCCTTGCGGCCCTGGGTAATGGCCTGCTTGACCCGGGCGCTTACATCGTAAATGGTATCGCTGGGATCAAAGAAGATTTTCAGGGCGTTTTCCTCCAGGGATCCGTCCGGCGTGTCCATCAAAATGGTGAAGCTGGCGGTCAGCTCCTTGCGGTTGTAGTACTGCCGGTTCATGATAAAGCGGTTCACTTCCGGCACCTGGGAAACGCCCCGCACATAGGAAGCGATTAAAATTTCCAAAAAGGTAATTTTAACGCCCTCCCGGCCCTTCTGGGCAATGTAGCGCATCATGGGTTCGTATTCCAGGTCGTGATCCAGAAACACCTGCGCGTCGCAGCGCATGGGCATCAGGTAGGGGGTAATCTGCACAATCGGATCCATATTGTGCACCCGTTTTCCTTCGGGGCGGTGTCCAAACATGGCTTTCCTTCCTTTCGCTGCGGGGTTTGCGCCCGCCGTCTGGCCAGCCGGGAGAATAATTGCGGTATAAGAAAGATCATTTTTTACAGCCCGGCATGAACCATCTTTTATTTTACCGTGAAACAAGGCTTCCCGTCAAGGCCGCGAGTCAAAGTCGCCGCCTTCGTCAATATGTGTCTGTTTTTTTCGCAAAATCCGGCTTTTCAATCCCCGTTCGCCGGTTTACAATGCTGCAATTGCCGGTAGGCCTTGGGGGTCATGTGCATACGCCGGGCAAAAGCGGCGGAAAAACGGCCCGCGTTGCTGAAGCCGCATTGCAGCGCGGCCTCCGTTACCGTCAGGCCCCCGGTTTGCAGCAGGACCGCCGCCTGCCCCACCCGGTAGGCCTCCAGGTATTGGGAGAGGGTCTGGCCGGTCATACGCTTAAAGAACCGGCAGCACCCCTCCCGGGACAGGCAGCATTGCCGGGACAGGGCCGTCAGGTCCAGCGGCTGGTCGTACCGGCTGTGCAAAAAGGCCAGCATGTCCTCCAACCGGCTCAGGGACGAAAAATCCGTCTGACCGGAGGGCTGCTGCCCCCGGCGGCACAGCATCGTGACAAAAACGCCGCACAGCAGCTGCTTGCACTTCAGCTGCCAGGCAAAGGGCCTCTCCCGGGTCAGGCGGTCCACCTGGCGCAGGCCGTCCATTTCCTCCTGGGTCAGGGGCATCCACGCCAGATGGCGGGACTGCAAAAAGGGGCGCAGCAGCTGGGTGTCAATCTCGCTGCCCGGCAGCCCGTACACCAGCGCCGGGTGGACGATAACCGTCAGCAGCAGGGCGGTGTCCCCGTCCGCCGGGGCCGAGGAATGGGGGATGTTGGCGTTGATCAGGATTCCCTGACCCTCCCCCAGCTCCACCATGCCGCCGGGCAGGGAATACCGCGCCCGCCCCTTCTCCACGATGGAAAACTCCACCTCCTCGTGCCAGTGGCAGCGCACAAAACCGTTTTGAAAGGTGCTTAGGTCGTCGTGATTTACCTCCAATGGATACAGCAGCGTTCCATGAGGCGACAGCTCATGCTGGTTTTCGTCCACCTGAATGATTCGGGTCATGGGGCGGCCTCCCTTGCATCCATAATGGGGTTATGATAGCGCAGCCCAGCCGGGCGCGTCAAGCCATGGAAGGAGGAACGTTTATGACCAAGGATTTAACCCAGGGCAAGCCTGGCAGGGTGCTGTTTTGCTTTGCCCTGCCCGTTATTGGCGGCAACCTGTTCCAGCTGTTTTATACCCTGGCCGACTCGGTCATTGTGGGGCGTATGATGGGGGCGGACGCCTTGGCGGCGGTGGGCTCCACCGGCACGGTGATTTATCTGGTGCTGTGCTTTATTCAGGGCATGGCGGGCGGCTTCGGCATTTGTCTGGGGCAGCGCTTTGGGGCGGGAGATCAGGCGGGTATGCGCCGCAGCGTCATGATCTCCTGGGGGCTGACCCTGCTTTTCAGCGTGGCGATTACCCTGCCCTGCTGCCTGCTGGCCCGGCCCATTCTGGGCTGGATGCAGAAGCCGCCCTCCATTACCCATGCCGCCTACGACTATTTGTGGGTGATTTTTGCGGGCACAGGGGCCACCTTCTTTTATAACGTCATTTCCAATATGCTGCGGGCGCTGGGCGACAGCCGCACGCCGCTGCTTTTTCTGGTGGCGTCGTCCCTGGGCAATATCGGCCTGGATATTTTGCTGATCGGCCCCATGGGGGTGGCGGGGGCCGCCTGGGCCACGGTGCTGAGCCAGCTGCTGTCCGGCGTGTTGTGCGCGGCTGTGGGCATGAAGCGCTACCCGGTGCTGCGGCTGAGCCGTCTGCCCCGCCGGGACCGGCTTCGAGAGGCGGCCGCCCACCTGCGCGTCGGCTTTCCCATGGGGTTTCAAATGTCGGTCATGTGCATCGGCCAGTTGGCCATGCAGGCCGCGGTAAACGCCCTGGGGCCCGACGCTGTGGCGGGCTATACCGCCGCCACCAAGGCGGACCAGTTCTCCGTACTGGTGAACGGAGCCTTTGGCATCGCGGTCGCCAATTACGCGGCCCAGAACTATGGCGCGGGCCGCTACCGGCGCATCCGTCAGGGGGTGGTGGCGGCGCTTGTGCAAATTGAATGCGCCAACCTGCTGATGGCCGTGCTGATGCTGCTGGGGCGCAGGATGATTGTGTCCCTGTTTATTGACAGCGCCACGGACACGGTGGTTGATTACGCCGCGGGCTATGTGCAGGCAGTGGCCCCGTTTTACCTGCTGCTGGGGCTGTTGCAGGTGTACCGGTCCGCTGAGCAGAGCATGGGGGACAGCCGCACCCCCTTTGCCGCCTGCGTCATCGAACTGGTGATGCGCCTGTGCGCCACAGCCGGGCTGGCCCGGGTACTGGGGTACACGGGGGTTTGTCTGGCCAGCCCCCTGGCCTGGGTGGGGGCCATTGCCCTGCTGATTCCCGTATACTACCGGCGCATAGGTCCCTTGCAGCGGCAGGAAGCCGCGGCGTAAAGGGAAAACCCCTCCTCTTTGTCCCTATACCGGTTCTACGGGGCGTTTGCTTCGTCGTTACAGCCGTCCCGCATTCTATTTACATAAAAGAAAACCCTTAAGCGAACTGCTCAAGGGTTTTCTTTTTGGTGGAGCATAGGAGACTCGAACTCCTGACCCCAACACTGCCAGTGTTGTGCGCTACCAACTGCGCTAATGCCCCGCAACAGCATGTATCTTATCATAGCTTCGCCCATTTGTAAAGACCCTTTTGCAAAAAAACCAAAATTTTTTAGAAAGCCCGGGCCGCTGTCCGCGGCCCGGGCACAGCCGTTATGCCTTTACCTGCTTGGCAAAGCTGTCCTTTAAGCCGACCACCCGGTTAAACACGGCGTGTTCGGCGGTGGAATCGGTATCCTTGCAGAAGTAGCCCATGCGCAGGAACTGGTAGGTGTCCCCCGGCTTGGCGTCGCCCAGATAGGCTTCCATATAGCCATTGCACACTTCCAGGCTGTTGGGGTTCAGCTTTTTCAAAAAGTCCAGCTTCAGGGTGGAGGAGGCAACCATTTCCTCCTGAGCTTCTTCCTTGGCCTCGGCCTCGGCTTCGGCGGCGGCTTCCGCCTCGTCCTCATCCATCATCAGGGGCTCGTACAGGCGGGCCTCAAAGGGAATGTTCTCCGTGGCGCTGACCCAGTGCAGAGTGCCTTTTACCTTGCGGTTGGCTCCCTCGGTGCCGTTGCGGCTGTCCATATCCACCGTGCACAAAACGGCGGTTACATTGCCGTTTTCGTCCTTTTCGCAGCCCTCGCACTTGATGATGTACGCGCCCCGCAGACGCACCTCGTTGCCGGGGAACAGGCGGAAGTACTTCTTGGGCGGCACTTCCATAAAGTCGTCCCGCTCCACATAAATTTCCCGGGTGAGCACGCTCTTGTGGCTGCCCATTTCGGGGTGGTTGGGGTGGTTTTCCATGTCCAGCTCGTCCCGCTTGTCCTCGGGCCAGTTGGTCAAAATCACCTTCAGGGGCCTTAGCACCGCCATGGCCCGGGGAACCTTTTCGCCCAGGTCCTCCCGCACGCAGTGCTCCAGCAGGGCCAAATCCACGGTGCTGTCCGCCTTGGCCACGCCAATGCGGTCAATAAAGTCGCGAATGGCCTCGGGGGTATAGCCACGGCGGCGCATGGCGCACAGGGTGGGCATACGGGGGTCGTCCCAGCCGGATACATAGCCCCGCTCCACCAGCGTGCGCAGGTAGCGCTTGGACATAATGGTGCGGGTAATGTTCAGGCGGCTGAACTCAATCTGCCGGGGATGGCCGGGCAGCATGTTGGAGGCATGCTCCACCACCCAGTCGTACAGGGGCCGGTGATCCTCGTATTCCAGACTGCACAGGCTGTGGGTAATGCCCTCCAGCGCGTCGCCGATGGGGTGGGCAAAGTCGTACATGGGGTAAATGCACCACTGCCTGCCGGTACGGTGATGCTCCTTAAACAGAATGCGGTACATGGCCGGGTCGCGCATGTTGATGTTGGGGGACGCCATATCAATCTTCATGCGCAGAATCATGCTGCCCTCGGGATGCTTGCCCGCCTTCATTTCCTCAAACAGGCGCAGGCTTTCCTCCACAGGGCGGTCCCGGTAGGGGCTGTTTTTGCCGGGCCTGGTCAGGGTGCCGCGGTACTCGCGCACCTGCTCCGGGCTCAGTTCGCACACATAGGCCAGTCCGCGCTTAATCCAGTCCACGGCAATGTCGTAGCACTGCTGATAGTACTCGCTGGCGAAGAACAAACCGCCCTTCCAGTCGAAGCCCAGCCAGCGGATGTCGTTCATGATGCCGTCCACATACTCGGTTTCTTCCTTGGCGGGGTTGGTGTCGTCAAAGCGCAGGTTGGTTACGCCGCCAAACCGCTCGGCGGTCAGAAAGTCCGCCACCAGCGCCTTGCAGTGACCAATGTGCAAATAGCCGTTGGGCTCCGGCGGAAAACGGGTGTGTACGCTTTGGTAGCGGCCGCTCCGTAAATCCTCTTCCACGGCTTCCCAGATAAAGTTGGTTTTGGTTGCGCCCGTTTCCATGATCACACATCCTTTTAATATCAATATGTAGACAAGCCTTGCGGCTTATGCAGGCTATTATAGAACGAAAACCGTGATTTGACAAGGGCCAACGTCACGCCGACGCTTCGTCCAGGGCCGCCAGTTCCTCAGCCGTCAGGGCAAAGGTCATGGCAAGGGCGTTGCTTTGGGCCTGAGCGGGGCTTTTCATGCCGGTAATGACCACGCTGCCGGGCAGGTGGTCCAGTATCCACCGCACCGCCACGGCGGCCACAGGCGCCTGATGCCGCCTGGCAATGGGCCGCATAACCTCCACAACGCGCAGATTCTTTTGCAGCTTGTCCCCGTAAAAATTGTCGTAAATGGTGCGGCTGCGCCGGTCGTTCGGGGCAAAGGACACGTCCGCGCCGTATTTGCCCGTCAGGATTCCCTGACCCAGACTGCCCCAGGTCAGGGGCGTCAGACGCAGGTCTGTGGCAATGGCCCGCATGTCCTTTTCCCCGTCCCGGTGGGCCAGGCTGTAATGGTTTTGAAACGTGGCGATTTCATCCGCGAATGGGGCAAAGGCCCGCGCCTGTTCAGGGGTCACGTTGCTTAACCCGATGGCGCGTATTTTGCCTGCCCGCTTATGGCGCAGCAGCGCCTCCATCACCGTTTCCGCCGGGGTGATCCCGTCCAGATAATGAATCTGGTACAGGTCGATATAATCCGTATGCAGGTGTTTCAGGCTTTCGTTCAGCGCCTTTTCCATATAGGCGGGGCTGTTGTCGTAAAAGGTTTTGCCCCCCTCCACCCGCACGCCGAATTTGCTGGCCAGAACCACCCGGCTCCGCACATCGTGCAGAACCTGGCCCATGTTCCTTTCCGACTGGCCCAGGCCGTAGGTATCGGCGGTATCGAAGAAATTTACGCCCAGATCAAAGGCCTGCCGGATAGCCGCCTGTATCTGGTCGTGATCCACATTGCCCCAGCCGTATTCCCCGGCGGGACAGCCGCCCGCGCACAGGCGGGACACGGGCATGCCGATGCCCTTTAGGGTGATGGTTTCCATGGTTGCACGCCTCCTCTAGGGCCTGCGCAGGCCCTTGGGGTAATGATTTTTCATCTGGCCGCCGCTGGCCTTGCCAAAGCCCAGACTGAGGCCCTGATAGCAGGCCAGCAGATAGCCGGTCTGGCCGCAGGGAATGGTTTCCCCCCGCTGGTAGCTAAGCGCCTGCTGCCTGGTCAGGTCCAGACGGGGGAAAGTTCGCGGGTTTGCCAGCGCCAGCGCCAGCGCGTGGTCCGGGGCGAAAACCCGCCCCTTTAACGCGCCCAGCCGCACCCCCGCCCGAAGCACGGTTACGCCGTTTAAGGGCGGCAGATCCGGCGCGGCCAGCAGCGCGTCCCCCAGCCGGGCGTTTGCCGCCGGCAAATCGCCAAAGTTATTGGCAAAGTCCCGATAGGCCCCCAGCAGCGCCTTGTCCGGAGTAGCCAGCCTTTGGGACGCGGGCAGGAAGCCTGCGCTTCCGTCATCATCTCCCAGCCGTACCAGCTTGGCCACAAAGTGGCCCTCGCCACGAATTCTGTGGGGGTACAAATGCAGCATCCCGGAATCCGCCGTCAGCTCGCCGGCCGGTTCCAGGGAAAAGGGTTCCGCCCGAAAATCCGGGTGGTCCGTCAAAAAGCCGCGAATCACACCCTCGTTTTCCAGCGTATTAAAGGTACAGGTGCTGTACACCATTCGTCCGCCGGGGCGCACCATTTGGGCGGCGCAGTCCAGAATGCCCTTTTGCCGGGACGCGCAGCCCTCCGGGCTTTGGGGCGTCCATTCCTCCCGGGTTTCCGGGTGGCGGCGGAACATGCCCTCGCCGCTGCACGGCGCGTCCACCAGCACCCCGTCGAACAGACCTCTCCACAGGGGAGCCAGCTTTTCCGGCCGGGCGCTGACCACCAGCGCGTTGGGTACGCCCATCCGCTCGATGTTCCGGCTTAAAATTTTGGCACGGCCGGGCACCGGCTCATTGCTGACCAGCAGTCCGTAGCCTTGCAGACAATCGGCAATCTGGGTGCTTTTACCGCCGGGGGCGGCGCACAGGTCCAAAATTCTCTCTCCGGGCCTGGGGGCCAGCACGGCCACAGGGGCCATGGCGCTGGGCTCCTGAATGTAATAGGCCCCCGCTTCATGCAGGGGGTCCAGTCCGGCGGCGCTGTCCGCAGCCAGGTAGCGCCCATACACCGGCCACCAGGGCACCGGGTCCAGCGTTCCGTCGGGCGTTTGTTCCATTGTTTTGCGGGGATTGAAACGGAAACCGCGCTGATAGGGCTGCTCCAGCGCGGTAAAAAATGCGGTTGCTTCCGGACCCAGCTGCATGCGCATCTGCGCTTCAAAGGCCGTGTTCATAAGTCGTCACCATCCTGCCAGTCCCTGGGGGCGGGGTATACCGGGTCGTGAAAAGCCTGGGTGCGGTCCACCGGCGGCTGCAGGTCGTGTATGGTGGGCGCGTTGTCCTCGTCCTCCATGCTGACCAGATTTCGCGCCTTCTGGGCAAAGCGGGCCAGCACGCCATGATTCTTTTTTTCCGGCTGGTTGGGAAAGGGCTGCCAGGTGGGCACATGCATCAGGGACGCGGGCTCGCCCTGATCGTTTAATCCAAAGTTCTGGCGAATGGCCTGGTCGTCCAGTCCGGGGTGCACGCTATACATTTGCCGGGGCGACTGGGGCGGGGCAAAGCCCGCCTGCACATCCCGCAGATAGGCGAGGGGCTCCGGCCTGGGCGCGCCAAAATCCGACGGGGCCTGGGGAGGCTCCCAGTCAATGGGTTCGTCGTCAAACACCGGGTCCACATCCATCGGGTCTACAGCAGGCTGCACCGGCTGATACAACCGTGTCTCCGGCTCGGCAGGCGTCTGGTAAACCGGGCGCTGGTAGGCCGACAGGTCGTATTCCTGGGGCTGGGGCGGCGGGTCCGGGGAAAGAGGCTGCTGTTCTTCGTCCGGTATTTCTCGGCTGGCGCGGCGGCGGCGGCTGCGCCACACATAGTCCGGCCGCCAGCGGATAAAGTAAACAACCCGGTCCAGCACAAAGCCGGCGATGCAGATGACCAGCACCAGCGCCTTCCAGTTTTCAGCCAGCCAGCGCAGCAGCGCGCCGCCCTCATCGCCGCTGACAAGCCGCCACAGGTCGTTAATCAGCGCCTTAAGCCAGCTAAGCAGCATGGACAGGATACTGTTGGTAAAGCCGTTCATCTACCGAATCCTTTCTGTCATTTGCTCAGGGTTACCTGCACCCCCGCCGGGGTGGCGATATAGGTAATGCCGTCCATGCTTCCGTTTTCAATGCGCACCCGCACAGGCAGCAGGTATTCGCCCTCCTCCAGATCCGTTACGTCCACATAGGCGGTCACGTTGGCCGCCCGCAGGTTGTTCAGGGTCAGCTGAGGGCCGGTCAGCACCACATTCAGGGTTTTCTGGCTCAGCGACGCGCTAAGCCCATCGGTAATGCCCTTGGCAAACAGCTTCACGTTATCAAAGGTGCGGGAAATTTCCACCGGCTCAATGTTCACCGCCACAGTCACCGTATCGGCGCTGAGATAGGTGATTTCCGAAGGCTTTTTGACCTTGACGGACACGGTAAAGGACTCTGTGGCGCCGGTTACGTCCACCGGGTTTTCCAGGTACAGCTGCTCTATGCCGGACAGGGCCTGCCCATCTCCCGCGGCGGTAATGCTGGCGGGGGAAACCTGCACCGACGCAATGTGGTAGCCGTCGGCGGGCGTGCCCTGGGTCAGAGCCGTGCCGGAAAGCTCCACCGTTTGGATGGGGTACAGGGTCTGCTCCACCACAACGCTGCGCAGCAGCACATTGGCGCTGCTTACCTCCAGCAGGTCGCTTTCCACCGTGTCGCCCTTCAGGTCCACAAAGCGCAGGGGCAGCGCGGTACGCGCCTTGCCCTCCTGGGCGGCCAGCTGGGACACGTCGTAATCCACCACCACGCGCACAATGCGGTCCACAACGGTTTTGGGCCCGGATATGGTGACCGTGGAAGGGGAAGCCGTGGGCGCCACGCCGTAATAGCCCTCCGGGTAATCCCCGGACAGGTTGACGGTCACCGGCACCCGGTAGTTGGTCACATACTCGTCTACCTCGATGGTAACGGAATCCGGGCTGACGCTGGTAACCGTTCCATAGGCGGATGTGTTGGTAACGCTGATCTTCAGGGTCTGCTCGCCTGCCGACGTTACCTGGGACAGGTCGATGCGGGGGTTGTAGTTGGCGGCGGTTACGGTGTTGTATTCGCCCTGGGGCACCTCCACCCGCATGCGGGCGGTCAAATTGTCGTCCTCCAGACCGGATACCACAATCAGCCCGTTGGCGCGGCGCAGGGTATCCTCCCCCGCAACGGAAACGGGCACATCGTAAAACACCCGCTCGCGGGTCAGGGAGGTATCCTGGGTGATCAGGCCCGCCCACAGGCACAGAGCCAGCAGCAGGGCCAGCAGCTTCCAGGGCCAGTTGTGGGAAAGCATGGTCCAGAAGCGGCGCAGCAGGCGGTCCGGGCGCAGCTTCTGCCTGATATTTTGCAGCTGAGTGTTCATGCCGCGCCCCCCTTCCGCCATTTGGTCTTTTCCATCAGGGTCGCCCACAGGCCCGCTTCCTTCTGGCAGTACAGGCCCGTCAGCACCTCCTCCACACCGGCGCGGTCCAGGTGGCGGGTCAGGCGGCCGTTGCGCGCCATGGAAATAATGCCGGTTTCCTCGCTGACGATCAGGCTGATGGCGTCCGTGGTTTCGGTAATGCCCAGGGCCGCCCGGTGACGGGTGCCCAGCTCCCGGCTGATGCCCTTGCCCTCGCTGAGGGACAGGATGCAGGCCGCCGCCAGAATGCGGGTGCCCCGAATCACCACCGCGCCGTCATGCAGGGGGGTGTTGGGCTCAAAGATATTTTCCAAAAGAGCGGCGGAAATTTGGGAATTGAGCGAAGTGCCGGTTTCGGTAATGTCCTTCAGGCCGATTTGCTGCTCGATGACAATCAGCGCGCCTACCCGGCGGCGGCTCAGGGTCAGCAGGCAGTTGGTAATTTCCCGCACAACGGCCTCGTTTTCCTCCAGATCCGCCCCGGGGGAGGCGGTGCGCAGCGCGCCCTTGCCAATTTGCTCCAGCGCCTTGCGCAGTTCCGGCTGGAACAAGATCACCAGCACCACCGCGCCGTTGTTGACCACGTTCAGCAGCACCCAGTTCAGGGCCGTCAGACCCAGCAGGTCGCTGACCCAGGCCGCCACAATCAGCATGACCAGACCCTTCAGCACGGCGCTGGCACGGGTTTCCCGGGTAAGCATCAGCAGCTTATACAAAATAAAGGCCACGATGAGAATATCCACAATATCCGTCAGGGTGGGCCGGTGAAACACGTTCCACAGCACCGTCTGAATCTGCTGCCATAACGTTTGCATACGTCCTGTCCCCCCTGCGCAATGGTTTTCCGTACTACTACTATTATACAACAGACCCCCTGCCGATGTAACCCCCGGCGGGTGGTTTTTTTGTCTGTTTTGTCGCAAAATCGCGCGGTAAAAACAGGAAGCCCGTCATTTGTTACATGCCGTACATCCCATTTGTGCGGCGGGGCAAAATATGCTATACTGCTATGGTACGAAAAAGGAGGGGTTGGCCATGCCGGCAGATCATACGGGTCACCGGGCCAGAATGCGGGAACGCTTTCGCGCCAGCGGGCTGGACGGCTTTGCGCCCCATGAGGTGCTGGAGCTGATTTTGTTTTACGCCATTCCCCAGCGCAACGTAAACCCGCTGGCCCACCGCCTGCTGGATACCTTTGGGTCCCTGCACGGCGTGCTGGACGCGCCGGTGGAGGAACTGCAAAAGGTGGAAGGTGTGGGCGAATACGCCGCCACGCTGCTAAGCCTGTTTTCCCAGACGGCGCGGCGCATTCAGCAAAGCAGGCAGAGTCAGCTGACCCCGGTAACCAACCGCGGCCAGGCCGAGGCCCATTGCCTGGCGCTGCTGGGCGGACTGCGTCAGGAACGGTTTTACGCCGTATGCTTAAACGGTCAGATGCAGTGTCTGGGCGACGCGCTGATCGCCACCGGCTCCATCAGCGAGGTGCCCGCCTATCCCCGGCTGGTGGCGGAAGCGGCCCTGCGGTACAACGCCCATTCGGTGGTGCTGTGTCACAACCACCCCGGCGGGTCGCTGGTGCCCTCCCGGCAGGATATGGAAATCACCCGCCGTCTGGCTCAGGTGCTGGAGGGCATCGAGGTACGGCTGGCGGATCATATCATCGTCGCGGGCGGTCAGGCCCTCAGCATGGTGGCCTACGGCCTGATTCAGCAGCAGGCCGTCCCCACAGGCGTATCCACCCGGGTGGCGGATTCCTCCGGCGAAACGCTGATTCGCGCCCGTCTGCAAAAGACCCTGAAAGGAAACAACGTATGAAAAAATGTCTGCGGGTCCTGCTGTGGCTGCTGGCCCTGGGCCTTTGCTGCTACGCGGGGCTGGTAGCCCTTGTGTATCACTGGGAGGTAAGCGTGCCTACGCCATCGGATTATGACAGCATCATTGTGCTGGGCGCTCAGGTGCTGCCGGACGGCAGCCCGTCGGTCCAGCTGCGCTGGCGGCTGGACAAGGCCATTGAATTTTATGAAAAATCCCCCTGCCCCGTTGTGGTATGCGGCGGACAGGCGGGCAGGGAGCCCGCCGCCGAGGGGGACGTGATGCGCGCCCTGCTGATTCAGGACGGCCTGCCGGAAGGGGATGTTTATTCCGACCCCACCAGCGCCAACACCCGGGAAAACATTCGCAACGCCTGGACCATTTTGCAGGGTCTGGGCTGTGAGCGTCCCCTGCTGGTAACCAGCGACTATCACCTGCCCCGGGCTCTGGCTCTGGCCCGGGACACAGGGCTGACCACCGTGCAGGGCGCAGGCAGTCCCTGCCGCAGCGAGCTGGGCTTCTGGCTGAAAAATCATTTGCGCGAGGCGTTATCATGGATCAAGTACTGGCTGATCAAGTATCTGCATCTGCCCCTGTAATGGCGCGCCGTCTGGCGGAGGAGCTGCGCCGTCTGGGCGTTCAGGCGGATGAGCGAACCCCGGAAAGGCTGGCCGCCTATCACCTGCTGCTGGCGGACTGGAACACCCGCATGAACCTGACCGGCGATACGGATTTTGAAACCTCCCTGAGCCGTCACTATCTGGACAGTCTGGCCCCGCTGGCCATGGAGGGCGTTTTTCCCGCCGGGGCCAGCCTGATCGACGTAGGCAGCGGCGCGGGCTTTCCCGGGCTGCCGCTGGCCATTGCCCGGCCGGATCTGCAGGTGGTGCTGCTGGATTCCCTAAACAAGCGGCTGCAATTTCTGTCGGCGGTGGTGGAGCGGCTGGGTTTGACCAACGTGCGGCTGGTTCACGCCCGGGCCGAGGACGCGGGACGGGATCCCCTTTTGCGGGAGCGGTTTGACATTGCCGCCGCCCGGGCCGTGGCTCCCCTGCCGGTTCTGTGCGAGCTGCTGCTGCCCTTTGTGCGGGTCGGGGGCCATATGGCCTGCTACAAGGGCCCGGCGGCTCAGGAGGAATGGCAGGCGGCTTCCAGAGCCGCGAAATTGCTGGGGGGAGGCGAATGCGCCGTGCATCCGGTGGTCCTTCCCACCCAGCCGGACTGGCAGCATACCCTGATTACCTGCCTCAAGGTGCAAAAAACCCTTCGACAATATCCCCGCAAAGCCGGCACGCCCAGTCGTCAGCCTTTGGGCGGCTTCGTCAAAAAATGAGTCTTTTCTTTCCCGGGCGCGCTTTTTTTCAAGGCGCGCCCGGTTTTTTGTCGAACGAATCCTCCCCCGCTCAGGCAGGAAGGGCGGCCCCCGGCAGGGAAAACATCCCCCATGGGCGCGCCCGCTGCCCTGCCCGTCATGGGGGAGGGCGTGTGGGGCACAGGCGCGTCCTACTGAGGATAAAAAGGAGGGCTTGCCATGCAGGCCACGGCCAATCAGGTGCGCTGGGTACCCATTGAAGAAATCATCGACCCGGAAGGGCCCATGCAGGAGGACGGCCCGGTTCAGCTATGCCGCCGGCCGGACGGTCTGTATACCCTGCTGTCCGGCCGCGGCAGCCTGCGACGTATGCGGCAGGCGGGGCAGCTGTGCGTGGACGCGGTGCTGGACCCTACCGAGCAAACCCGGCAGCGCCTGTCCGCCCTGCTGGACAAGCTGGTCAGGGGCAGCATTCACTATCTGGACGAGGCCGAGGCCTACCGGCAGTATCTCAGCAGCGGCGAGGGGGATATTCAGGACCTGGCCGCTCATATAGGCCGCACGCCGGCCACCATACGCAAAAAGCTGCGGCTGAACAGCCTGGGCACGGAGGTTGGCGATTTGCTGCGCCGGCACGGTCTGTGCGAAAGCTACGCCCAGGAGCTTTTGCGGGTGCCGGGCATTCAGGGCCGGGTACGGGTGCTTCAGCATGTAATCGATGGAGGGCTGACTGTGAAGGAAACGGAAAAGCTGGTGGACGACGTGCTCAGCCGCATGCCCGTGCCAGTAGCGGCCGGGCGGCGCATGAAGCCGCTGATGCGGGATTACCGCCTGTACCTGAACGCCATTCGGGGCATTGTGGAGCAAATGCGGGACGCCGGGTTGGACGCCACCATTCAGATTACCGTAGGCAAAACCGTGGCCGAAGCCCGTATTGTGGTTCCCATTTTTAAATAGCCATAAAAAACCCTCCCGAATCCTTGCGACTCGGGAGGGGCAGGCCGTCAAAAAAGCGGAGGTGCAGGAGACACTGCCTCCTGCCGGGATTTTAGGGGCAGAGCCCCTAAGCCTTGTACCGCGGCACTTTTTCCGCGAACCAGTGAAGCGCTGTTCGCGGGCGCTGGCGGCCAGTCAGGGGTTTTTCGACAGGCTGACACTCCCGAATCCCTGCAGCTCGGGAGTGGCTTTGTTCGCTTATTTGATAATTCCCTGCTTTTTAGCGGCGCTGATAAATTTGACCACATAGGCCGCCATGGCGCACAGGGTCAGGGCAACCGCCAGCCAGATCAGCATCAGGTCCGGGGTCATGGGCCA
Organism: uncultured Clostridia bacterium; assembly: GCA_934621505.1. Classification (GTDB taxonomy): domain Bacteria; phylum Bacillota; class Clostridia; order Christensenellales; family Aristaeellaceae; genus Limiplasma. The sequence continues at coordinate 53,161 of CAKTUU010000001.1, read as the reverse complement.
GGCGGCGCAGCGCACCGCAAACCAGTCGTGAAAATAGGTGGCAATCAGCCCGGCGATGAATACGCAGTGTGCCACCTTGCCAATCATGATGGAATACACCACCAGACCGTGCTTCAGCAGCAGCGCGCCGCCGATAACCATAAACAGCTCCTTGGCCAGCAGCAAAATCACCGCCGCCATGGGAATGACCGGCGCGATGGCCTTGTTGCCAATGGTCATGCTGAACATGGCGGTCAGCACCATCACCTTGTCGGCAAGGGGATCCATCAATTTGCCAAAGTTGGTGATCAGGTTGTATTTGCGGGCAATGCGTCCATCCAGCAGGTCGGTAAAGCTGGCAGCCAGAAACACGGCCAAAGCCGCGTTTTTTTGTCCCCGCACAAACAGCGCGATATACACGGGCACCAAAAGCAGCCGAATGAGCGTAAGCACGTTGGGCACATTCAGGTTCTTTTGGATGTATTCTTTGGCGGTCAATGCTTTTTTCCTCCTTATTGCTGGTCCGGTTTCATTATAACATCATACCCAAAAGGGCGCAATAGACATCCCGTCCAAACTGTCGCGTCCCTTTACCGGGTGATTTTCACCGTTACCGGCTTGCCGGGCAGCGGGTCGCCGAACACGTCTCTGCCGTCCACGGCGTAGCGGGTAATCAGCAGGGTTTTGTCGTCCGGGGCCTCCACATTCAGGTAACCGGTTTGCAGCATGGGGTTTTTCCGCCGCTTCAGCAGCACCCTGGCCACCTGGCCGCGCAGCTCCTGGTCGCCGTCCTGCCAGTTCATGGGGGCCCGGTTCCAGGGGTCCGCCATGCCGGTCATGCCTACCTCGTCCCCGTAGTACACCGTGGGCACGCCGGGCAGGGCGCACAGCAGCTTCAGCGCGCTCACATACCTGCGCTTGGCCCTGCTCAGCTGCGTGGGGGTCAGCTGCACCTCCCCCGCCTGCAGGCGGCTCATTTGGATGGCCCCCTGCTGGTCGTAGCCGCTCAGGGCGTTCAGGATGCGCACCCGGTCATGGCTGCCCAGCAGGTTCATCAGGGAATAATAGAAGGGGGCGGGATAGACCTCCTGCTGGTGCAAAATGACCCGGCGCAGCTGGCCCGCGCCTATTTTGCGGATAAAAAAGTCGATAATCGCCCGGCGCAGGGGATAGTTCATCACACTGTCCAGGGTGTCGCCCAGGCAGTAGCAGCGGGGCACGCCGTAGGCTACCTTGTTGCTGGCGTCCTCCCATACCTCGCCAATCAGCGCCGCGTCCCCGTCTGCCTGGCGCACAGCCTTACGCATCTGCCGGATCATGTCCATGGGCAGCTCATCCGCCACATCCAGCCGCCAGCCGCCTGCCCCTTTTTGAATCCAGCCGGGCAGGATGCCGGTAAACGGGTTCAGCAGGTAGCGCCGGTAGGAGGGCTGATTCTTATTGACGGCAGGCAGGGTATAAAAGCCCCACCAGCAGTTGTACTTGTCCGGAAAGCGCCTGAAATGATACCATTCCGCATAGGGACTCTCCAGGCTTTGATACGCGCCCACAGAGGCATACCGGCCATAGCGGTTAAAGTACAGGCTGTCCGCGCCGGTGTGGCTGAATACCCCGTCCAGAATGATGTGCATATCCCGTTTGGACGCGGCCCGGCACAGCTCCTGAAAGGCCTTTTCGTCCCCTACAATGGGGTCGATTTCCTCATAGCTGCCGGTGTCGTAGCGGTGGTTTGTGCGGGCGCGAAAGATGGGATTCAAATACAGGATGGTCACGCCCAGCTTTTGCAAATCATCCAGTTTTTGCCGGATGCCCGTCAGGGTGCCGCCAAAAAAGTCCAGCGCCCGGTTGTCCCCGTTTTCCGGGTCCAGGTCCAGATTGGGTTTCTCGTTCCAGTCCTTGTGAAACACCGCCTCCGGGTGGGCCTGGGCAATTTTGCGCACCCGGCCCTTGGTGGCGTTGGCGTCCTTGTAAAAGCGGTCCGGAAAAATCTGGTACATCACGCCCTTGCGCAGATACTCCGGGGTTTTGTAATCCGGGCTGTATACGGTTACCTGATAGCTGGCCGGCTGACCGGCGCAGTACATGCCCACGCCGCCCAGCTGGTCGGCGGACGTGCCGTAGCGGGCGGTATCGTATTGCCGGTGAATGATAAAGTCATACCACAGCAGCATGGGCTCCTGCGGCATGGTCACGCTTGCCTCAAACCGGTCGTTGCCAATGGGGTTCATGCGGTATATGGCTTCTTTTCCCTGCCAGATGCGCAAATCCACACAGTCGCTTTCATCGCACCAAAAGCGGACGGTCAGCGTTTCCCCCGCCTTGACCGGGCCAATGGGACTGCGATATTCCGGGCTGTGAGAATCATGATAAAGCATGCGCTCCGCCTCCATTTCTTTCCTTACTTATCCAGACCATTGTATCATGGCCCGTGGGTTTGTGCAAATGTTTGCCTGCATTCAAATGGGATTTTCATTACCGGGAAAATATGGTATACTTTCTATGATTTTTATTGCCAAGGAGCTGTGCCATGCGCTTTACATCCATCCGGCTCAGCCGGTTTCGGAATTATCCGTCTCTGGTTTTGGAGCCGCACCCGGGCACCACGGTGCTGTACGGCCCCAACGGCAGCGGCAAGACCAACCTGCTGGAGGCCATGCACCTGCTGTCCCTGGGGCGCAGCCACCGCACGGCCCAGGACCGGGAAATGGTGGGCGCCGGGGCGGAACACGCCGCCGTGTGGTGCAAAACCCAGCGGCTGGACGGAAGCCACCAGGTGGAGGTGCGGCTGTACCCGGGGCAAAAGCCTCACAAGCGGGTGCTGCTGCAGGGCAAACCCGCCCAGCGCATCGCCGACTTAATGGGCCACGCCACGGTGGTGATGTTCTCGCCGGAGGATTTGCGCATTGTGCGGGACGGCCCCGCCGCCCGCCGCCGGTTTGTGGATATGCAGCTGAGCCAGATACGCCCCTCCTACCTGCGGGCGCTGAAAACCTACCTGACCGTGCTGGAAAGCCGCAACGCGCTGCTTCGGCAAAACAGGCTGGCCGGTGTGGCGGATTTTACCGCCCAGCTGGATACCTGGGACGACCAGCTGGCGGCGGCGGCCGTACCGCTGGTGGGGGCCCGCCGCTGGTTCCTAACCGCCCTCAGCCGGGAGGCCGCGGCCCAATACGCCGCCATATCGGAAAACCCGGACGAACCCTTTGCCCTGTCCTACGCGGGGCCGCTGGCCCGGGCGGACGACCCCCGCAAGGCCATGCTGGAAGGCCTGCGCCGCGCCCGCCGGGAGGACGCCCAGCGCATGTACACCACCTTTGGCCCCCACCGGGACGACCTGGCTTTGTCCCTGTGCGGGCGGGATTTGCGGGCCTTTGGCAGTCAGGGGCAGTTGCGCACCGCCGTGCTGAGCATGAAGCTGGGGGAAATTCGCCTGATCGAGACGGAAATGGGCGAGCCGCCCACCCTGCTTCTGGACGATGTATTCAGCGAGCTGGATTTGCGCCGCCGCAGCGCCCTGCTGAAAAGTACCCGGGGCGTGCAAACCATCATTACCTGCACAGACCGGCAGGACGCTGCGGGAGCCTGCGCGGATGTTTACCTGCGGGTCAGCCAGCAGGCGGACGGAGCGGCGCAGATTACAGAAGAATCAGGAGGAACGACCGAATGAAAACCTGGAAAAGAATTGTCTGCTGCATCCTGGCGGCTCTGGCCGCCGCGGCCCTGTTTGGGTTTGGGGCCGCCATGGTAAACGCCGCGTCCCTGTGGCTGATTCTTTTGGCCGCCGCAAGCGCCGGGGGACTGTGCCTGTGCTTTGTGCAAAGGCCCGGCCTGTTTACCGGCGGCAAAAAGCGCGAGGGAGTGAGCGTTCAGCTGACGGCGTTTGCCTGCGCCGCCCTGCTGCTGACCCTGGGAATAGAACTGTTCGGCTGCAATTATCTGTCCTTTGTGACGCGGAACAACCTTCCCCAGGAATTGCCCCTGGACGAATTTATGGACAGCTTGGACAGCTATTCCTTTGACGACGAGCCTATCCTGATTGATCCGGATGACGAAGGCTTCTTCCTCCTGCACATGGAGGATATCGATACGGAAACCACGTCCCTGGGCGTTGTGCTGGAGGGGGAAAGCCTGTGGCCGGTCAAGCTGAATGTTTCCCTGCGGGACGACGCCAGCGCCTATGCGGACGCCGCGGCTAACCAAACCGTGCTGATTCCCCAGTCCGACGACCTGTCCATGTGGCAGGGCAGCCTGTACAGCAACGGCCCCATACACGACCTGTACCTGAATTTTGATGTAAGACATTATGCCACGGACGAGGTATATGTATCCCAGGTTATTTTGAACCCCCAGATCGCCGTCCGCTGGCAGCCTTTGCGCATGGGCGTATGCTTTCTGGCCCTGTGGATCGCTCTGTTTCTGCTGCGCTATCCGTGGCTTGGAATCGCATACCGGCCTCATTCCCTCCGGCACAGGGCGCTTTTGGCCGCCTGCCTGCTGCTGACCATGGCGCTGTACGGCGTGCTGGCGGTGCATTCCATGCCCGCGGCGGACCGAAACCTGCATGGCATAACCCTGGAGGAGGCGGCGCAAAACTTTGACGACTCTTACGCCCAGCTGTTTCTGGCCTTCCGTCAGGGGCAGACGTCCCTGCTGATCGATCCGTCCCAGCAGCTGCTGGAGCTGGACAACCCCTATGACATTTCCCAGCGGCTGGACCCTTACGCGGATGAGCCAATCAGCACCCTGTTTGACTATGCCCTGTACGATGGCCATTACTATGTGTACTTTGGCATGGGTCCCATCTGGCTGGTGTATTATCCCTATTTTCTGTTAACGGGCCTGGTGCCTGCCCAGTCCATGACGGCGCTGTGGCTGGGCCTGCTGGCCGTGCCGCTGGTATTTTGGGCGGTATGCGGCTTTGCCCGCCGCTGGTGCAAAAAGCCCAATCTGGTCCTGCTGTGCCTGAGCTGCCTGGCGGTATGCTTCACCGCCGCGGGGCCGATGCTGATTACCAGCGCCAGCCGGTATGAAAACGTGGTGCTGGCCAATGTAGCCATGATGTCGGGAGCCATAGGCTTCGGTTACCACGCCGTGGCGCGGCGGGACGGCTGGCAGCGGGGCGCGCTGTTTGCGCTGTGCGGCGTATGCTTTGGCCTGCAGGGCATGTGCCGGTCCAATACCCTGCTGCTGACCACCGCGGTGCTGGCCCCGGCGTTTGTGGGCGTGCTGACGCAGAAGGGCCGTGCCCTGTCCAAACGCATGGGGGACGGCGCGTGCTTTTTACTGCCCGCGCTGGCGGGGGTGGCCATGGTAATGGGCTACAACGCCATTCGCTTTGGGTCCGTGGCGGAGTTTGGACAAACCTATCAGCTGACCCTGGAGGATATTCGCTTCAACAGCTTCCGCATGGAGCAAATCATTCCGGCCTGGGTGCATTACCTGCTGGACCAGCCGGTTTTGACCGCGACGTTCCCCTATCTAAAGCTGCAAAACGTTTATACCAACCTGACCGGCAACTTTTTCTGGAACGACCGCAATGTGGGCATACTGGCCTATCCGCTGATGCTGTTTAGCCTGCTGTGTCCCGCCGCCCTGTACCGGGACGGGGACGAGCCGTCCTGTCTGGCTGTGCAGCGCAAATGGTCCCTGTGGACCCCCATGGTTATGGCCCTGATCCTGATGGAGGTCAGCTATTTCTATGCGGGCATTCACATGCGGTATGTCTACGACTTTTTGCTTACCTTTGGGCTTGTAGCGGCGGTATGCGGCCTGCGCCTGACCAGCCGGCAGGACGGCCCCGCGGCGGGCGCGCTGGGCGCGTTATTTGCCCTGGCCTGTCTGGTCAGCTGCTGGATGGGCCTGATGTTTGCCTTTGCCAACGAGCGTTTGTTCATTTACCGGTTTGATACGGAATGGTATATCCGGCTGACGCGCATGTTCTACCCCTATTGCTGACGGCGGAAAAGCAGGCAAAGCGAATGAAATACAGCCAGAGCATCCTTGTCAAAGGCGGCAGGCGTATTCTTCTTCGCAACGGGGAGGCCTCCGACGGAGGCGCGGTGCTGGAGCTGAGCGTGGTCGCGGACAACGCAAGAGCCATGGCCCTGTATCCAACGGGCCTGGTTTGTGGAATACGGCCGAAACCCCAAAGGGTTTTATTCCCGAACGGCAGGCTTTCAGGAGGTCGTTTCCATGCGGCTGGAACTGTAGAAATGTGAAGAAACCGGAAAATTGAAAGCTGGGGAATACGAAATGATCCATCTTGAGCGAGTAAACAGAGAAAACTGGCGGCAGGCGGTTTTTGTTACAAGCGACCCTGAAAGAAAATACCCTCTGGATGAAAAATGGGTAACAAGCACCGCTTTTTCCATTGTGCAATCCGTCTACGAGCCCGAGTGGGAAAGCCGCCTGATCCTGGACGATGAAACAGTCGTCGGCTTTGTCTTTTATGGATGGTGGCAAAAGAAAAACGCTCCGCTGTTTTGCCGGTATGCGATCGATATTGACTTTCAGGGCAAAGGCTACGGAAGGGCGGCTCTGCCCATCATCGTCGATGAAATGATGCGGCAGTATCAAACCCATACTATCTTTCTGACTTTGGAAAAGGCAAATGAAAGAGCCATTCGCCTGTATACCGGTTTTGGTTTTGTTCCGACAGGGGAATCGGACGAAGGGGAAGAAATATACGTTTATGAAAGGAAAACGACACATGGCCATGAGGTGTAAGCGAAATCCGGCGAGTCGCTGCCGTCTGGACTATGAAATTTGATTTTTTTGCAAACGAAAAACCGCGCTCCCAAAAACGGCTTGGAGGGCGCGGTTTTGTGCTATTTGGCTTTACTGCACGACGGCGGTGTTGGAGGCAAAATCGTACCAGATCAGGTGATCCCAATCCCGGCGCAGGGCCATTTCGGCGGTCAGGTGGGTATCGTCATACAGAATGGACCACTGGGTGTTGCTGGTTACGTCCCCCTCCTTGGGCAGCTGGGACGCGGCCTTCAGGGCCTCCCAGCCGTTCTGACGGGTGTACGCGCCCACATTGGCGTCCAAAATGGCTTCGATGCTGTCGTAACGCTCCCGGCCATGGCCGTATGCGCCGTTATGCTGGTTGGGCAGCACCTGGTCCTTGTACATAACGAAGAAGTTGGTTACCGCGCGGCTGGGGGTGTCCACCAGCGGCCGGTCCGGGCTGTCGCAGTCATATTCCACCACACGGCCGTCGCCGCTGGCGTCGGTAATGTAGAAGTGGTAATCCCGCCCGTTGGCGGCAATCATGTCGTAGCCCTTCAGCAAATCCACGGCCTCCTGGGTGGTGGCCGCCTTGTCCAGCACCAGGCGGATGGCCATGCTGGTGGCAATGGTGGGCTTTCCGCTGCTTTGCACCGTGGGCTGGCTGTCCAGCGTCAATACGGCGATGGACACGCCTTTTTCATTCATGCCGTCCAGGCAGATAAAGGGCGCGGTCAGGCAGGCCATCTTCTGGGCCAGGCTTTCCGGCGCGTTGGCGGATACGTTGTCCAAAGCGGCAAAGGCGACGGAAGCGTAGCCGTCCTTGGGGTTGCAGCGTACCAGCAGGGCGGATGTGTCGTTTTTAAAATCATAGTTGCGGCCCATCAGCACGCTGCCGTCCGCGGCGGGCATGGTAAAGGCGCTGCAGCCAAAGCTGGGCACCTGAATATGCACCGGCAGCAGCGGCAGGCTTTCCTTCACCACCGCGTCAATCATGGTCTGGGTATCGGTAAACTGAGCATCAATGACCCGCTGCAGGCTGTAATCGTACTTTACGTCCATGGTGTACAGGTTATAGTCGCTGTTGGACGTTGTTTTGTGAATGCTGCCCATGGTCTGGAAACGGGTCATGTAAAAGCCGGCGAATACCCCCGCGCACAGCAGCACCAGCACCAGCAGCGAAAGAAGAATCCGTTTGATCCACTTTTTCATCATATGCCTCCCTTATTTGGTTATGGAAAATTGCAACGATACGCTTTGAAACAGCTGCTCCATCACCTGACGGGCAATCTGGCGTATATCCAGCCCGCCCACAAAGGCGATGATCCGGTCCCGTTCCTGCGCGGGCACGCAAAAGGCGTTCAGGCTCATGAACAAAAAGCGTTCCAGCTTTTTTTCCAGCGGAAAGTTTTCGTCGCAGGGACGGGCCATGTAGCCCCGCATCAAACCGGCGCTGCCCAGCTCCAGTTCATAAAAATCGCTTTCCGTATAGCCTGGCAGGTTAACGGCAAAGATGCGGACCAGCTGCCTGGCGGTTTGCCGGTGAATGAAATCCATGGCCTTTTCATGGGTATAGGCCGCCAGATAAATATCCCGCAGGTTTTCGTTCATTTCGGTCAGCGCAAGCTGAATGGACGTTTCCACCGCGTATTCGTAAACCGGCGGCAAATGGCCGCCCGTCAGCTTTCCCGCCGCGGCGAACTGGCCGGTAAACATGGTGGCCGCCAGTTCCGCCAGCAGTCCGTCCTTGGTGTGAAAAATGTTTTGAAAGGTGCCGCAGGACACGTCCGCCTGACGCATAATATCCGCCACGGTGGTATTGGTATAGCCCTTTTCCCATAGCAGGCGCACGCTGGCGGATAAAATGCGCCGCTTCGCGTCCATACTGTCATATCGCCTGGAGATACCATCGCCCCCTCGGATTCTTTGGTATGTGTACTAATGATACCTCATTCGACTGTTTTTGAAAAGAAAAAATTTCTTTTACTCCGTCTGCAGCTCATAAATCAAAAACGCGTCGTCGGAAAAGACCAGCTCCACCGACTGGAAGGTGTGATTTTGCAGAAAGGTTTCAAAGTACGGCTCCTCTGCCGCCGCTACCAGGGCGAATACCCGGCCCTTTGGCGCTTCCTGCAAATGGTCCATGGTTTGCAGGAAGGGGTGCGCCTCGTCGTCGGCATAGGTCAGCATGGCCCAGGTTTCAAGCTGGCCGCTGGACAGTTCGGTCAGCACGTTGGCATGGTAGTAGCTGGCGTATCCCTTGTCGTAGCCATGGTCCACCAGCCATTGGGCCGCCTGCCGGTGACGGTCGTTGGCCCGGAAGGGCTTATGGGCATAGTTGTATATGGCGGAAAAGCTGCTGCCCGCCAGGCACAGGCACAAAACGCCCGTTACCGCCGCCCGGCCCCACGCAAACCGGAAGGAATACCGCTTCATTGCCATGCCCAGCGCCATAAAGGCAAAGGGCACCACCATAATCCAGTAGCATTCGTTAATGGTATGGTCCGTCAGGGAATACACGCATTCGCTCACGGCCACGGCGCACAGCAGGTACCACAGCAGCGCTTTTTCCATCCCATCCAGCCGCTGCTGATGGCGCAGCAGGTAAACGGCCGCGGTGATCACCAGAGCCATGGTCGCCAGACCCATCAGCGCCCCCAGCCCCTGAGGACTGAACAGGCTTTCCCGAACGGTCCAGGCGGTGGTCTGGTAGCCAAACATGCCCAGCAGCATGGAAAATACCTCGCCAAACCGGCCCAGACGCAAATCCACAATGCTTTGCCCGTTCATGGTTTCAAAGGAATACATCTTCGCCAGAACGCGGCTGTTGACCAGATAGCCCGCAGCGTTAACCAGCGTCGCGGCCCACGCGCCCCTGGCAAAGCGCCGCTGAAAGGTTCCCTGTTCCATGGCGTACAGTACCGCCGCCGCCAGCGACAGCGGCAGGTAAAAGTTCATCAGCAGGCGCACGCCGTTGATTCCCGCAATCAGGGCCATCAGCAGCAGCAGCGCCCACAAAAGCCAGCCATGCTTTTTAACGCCCCGGCTGAGCCGCACCAGCGTTCCCAGAGAGACCATCATCAGCCCAAAATGCGCAATGTAATGCCCGCCAAAGGTAATCAGGTTGATTTGCCAAAAGGTAAAGGGGCACAAATAGGCCGCCGCAAGCAGCAGGGAAGAAGCCCAGCTCCACCGGAAGCTGCGGGCCATATACAGGCAGCCTCCCGCCGCCAGCGCCAGCAGCGCGCTTTGGCACAGGATGCGCACAAGCGTCCAGTTGCCGGGAAACAGCAGCAGCCCCACACAGTACAGCAAATGCTCCCGGAACACCTTCAGTTCAGACGAATAGTAATAATCCGGCACCAGAAACCGGCCTTCCTTCAGCATCAGGTTGGCCAGCAGAGTGGTTTCGCCGGTCATATCGCTATCCACCATGGAGGCGGCGTAGCGGGCCAAAAACGCCAGATCCACACAAAACACCAGCGCAAAGCAGCCGGCGGCGAACCAGAAATGAAAGCGGGGCGTGCGCAGGCGCGACAACACACGGTTTTTCATCACAATTCCTCCTGAAAAAGCTGGTTCGATGATACCAAATCCTGACTATGCTGTCAACACGGCGGAAAACAAAACAAATGCACACGAAACCTGGTTTTTTTCTCTGTTTGAGGCGGAATTTGTGCTATAATGGACTGCCGGGTTTTTGAGACAATGGGAGGCGGCGACGGCGGCGTCTCCATAGATGGAAAGGAGTTTGATTCCTCATGAACGCGTATACTTCCCGTGTGCTGGATGGATTAAAGGCTCGCAACGCTCACGAAAGCGAATACCTGCAAGCGGCTACCGAAATTCTGGACAGCCTGTCCCCCGTGTTTGACAAGCATCCCGAATATGAAAAAGCGGGCCTGCTGGAACGCTTTGTGGAGCCGGAGCGCATCATCATCTTCCGGGTGCCGTGGGTGGACGATGGGGGCCGCACCCAGGTAAACCGCGGCTACCGGGTGCAGTACAACAGCGCCATCGGCCCCTACAAGGGCGGCATTCGCCTGCACCCCAGCGTCAACCTGAGCATTCTGAAGTTTTTGGGCTTTGAACAGGTGCTGAAAAACAGCCTGACCGGCCTGCCCATCGGTGGCGGCAAGGGCGGCAGCGACTTTGACCCCAAGGGCAAGAGCGACCGGGAGGTTATGGCCTTCTGCCAGAGCTTTATGACCGAACTGTTCCGTCACATCGGCGCGGATACGGACGTGCCCGCGGGCGACATCGGCACCGGCGCGCGGGAAATCGGCTACCTGTTCGGCCAGTACAAGCGGCTGAGCGGCCTGTACGAGGGCGTACTGACCGGCAAGGGCCTCAGCTACGGCGGCAGCCTTGGCCGCACCCAGGCCACCGGCTACGGCCTGTGCTACTTTGTCAAAAACATGCTGGAGGCCAACGGCAGGAGCTTCAGCGGCGCTACCGCGGTGGTCAGCGGCAGCGGCAACGTGGCCATTTACGCCTGTGAAAAGGCCGCCCAGATGGGCGCGAAGGTTGTGGCCATGAGCGATTCCAACGGCTATATCTATGACAGGGACGGCATCAGGCTGGATGTGGTGAAGCAAATCAAAGAGGTGGAGCGCGGCCGCATCCGGGAATACGCCGCCCGTGTGCCCGGCAGCGAATATCACGAAGGCTGCCGCAGCATCTGGACCGTCAAGTGCGACATCGCCCTGCCCTGCGCCACCCAGAACGAACTGGATCTGGACAGCGCCAAAACCCTGATTGCCAACGGCTGCTACGCCGTGGGCGAGGGCGCCAACATGCCCACCACCCTGGACGCTACCAACCTGCTGCTGGAAAAAGGCGTGCTGTTTGCCCCCGGCAAGGCGGCCAACGCCGGCGGCGTAGCCACCAGCGCCCTGGAAATGAGCCAGAACAGCCAGCGTCTGTCCTGGACCTTTGACGAGGTGGATGAAAAGCTGAAGGGCATTATGGCGGGTATCTTCCAAAAGTGCCAGGAGGCCGCCAGCGAATATGCCGACAAGCCCACCAATTATGTCATTGGCGCGAACATCGCCGGTTTTCTGAAGGTAGCGGAAGCCATGAACGCTCAGGGCATTGTGTAACGTTTTTTCATCAATAGGGGACGCGCTCTTTGCCTACTCGCCTGCGGCTCGCCGGGCGGCAAAGAGCGTAAGGAAAGCCTTGCTGCGCAAGGCAGCCGAAACCGACGTACACGCCGCCGGTTTCGGAACCAAAATCGGAGGGCTACGGCCCTCCGATGCCTCCCAGGGGTTTTTCGACAGTCTGGGACGCGCTTTCCGGCGCGTCCTTTTCCTTGCTTTTTTTCATATTTTATGGTATACTGCTGTTAACTCCGCAGCTTTGGAGGAACGCATGATGAATAAAAGAGCCCTGTGCCTGTCCCTTGCCCTGTGCATAGCGGTATGCCTGATACCGGCGGCCGCCAGCGCCATGCAGATTTTTGTTAAAACCCAGACGGGAAAACACATCACCATTGATGAAGTGGAACCAACCGATCTTGTGGAAACGGTCAGGGTCAAAATCCAGGAAAAAGAGGGAATTCCCGTAGAGCGTCAGATTTTGGTCTTTGCCGGGAAAGAGCTGGATGACGGGAATACCCTTCAGGATTACAGCATCCAAAAGAATTCGACGTTGCATCTGGTCAAGGATAAGGACGCGGATTACTCCCGGGTGGACGCGGCCATCGCAAAGGCGGACGCGCTGAACCGGGATGATTATGTGGATTTTTCCGCGGTGGAACAGGCTGTCCGCGCCGTTGTACGGGGCAAAGGCTTCCGGCGGCAGCAGGAGGTTGACGCTATGGCGGCGGCCATTGAAGCGGCCATTTCGGCTTTGGAAAAGAAGCCCGCAAGTCAGCCGGTTTGTCCCAAAACCGGCGATGAAAGTCCCCTGCTTTTGTGGTTTGCGCTGCTGGCTGCAAGCGCGGCCCTTGGCTTCACCCTCAAAAAACGCGCTGGCAACTGACTGCCAACGCGTTTTTATCGTTATTCCAGAATCTTTCCGACGATGGATAGGGTGACCACCTGCCAGGGGATAAACTTGCCGCTGTTTTGCAGCGCCTGTCTGGCGGCGCGCTCCAGCCCGCCGCAGCAGGGAACCTCCATCCGCACAACGGTTACGCTTTGAATGTCGTTTTCCCGGATGATGGCGGTCAGCTTATCGGCGTAGTCCACATCGTCCAGCTTGGGACAGCCGATCAGGGTTACCTTGCCCCGCATAAAATCCTGATGCATACGGGCATAGGCGTAGGCTGTGCAGTCCGCCGCAATCAGCAGCTTCGCTCCGGCAAAGTAGGGCGCGTTTACCGGTACCAGCCGGATCTGGCAGGGCCACTGGGCCAGCTGGGACGTGGCGGGCTGCGGGGCGGGAGCCGAATGCTGGCCGCTGTCAGTCGGGTGCAGCGCGCGCATACGGCTTCCGGGACAGCCGGAGGGCGTATGGGGTTTGGCCGCGTCCATATGGGCCTTTACCGCCGCCTCGTCAAAGGCCGCCGCTTCCCGCTCCACAAAGGTAATGGCCCCGGTGGGGCAGGCGGGCAGGCAGTTGCCCAGGCCGTCGCAGTAATCGTCCCGAAGCAGTTTGGCCTTTCCGTTCACCATGCCGATGGCTCCTTCCTGACACGCGCTGGCACAGGCGCCGCATCCGTTGCATTTATCCTCATCAATGTGAATGATCTTGCGAATCATACCATCAACCGCCTTTCTTGACTTTACGGTGGAATCATACTACACTTAGGCGGCAAAATCAGTTGCCATGGCAACGAAACGGAGAAAAAGAATGAACGCATCCCAAACGCCGCTTTTTGCAGGAATCAGCCCGCAGGACTATGCGCTTTTGCAGCCGATGACGCACCAGAAGGATTACACCCGGGGGCAAATCATCCTGCACGCGGGAAATCTGGCCCCGCAGGTGGGGCTGGTGCTGACCGGCCGGGTGCATATTGAAATGAGCGATCCATGGGGCGGGCGGGGCATTTTGGGCAGCATTGGCCCGGGAGAAATTTTTGCGGAAAGCTACGCCCTGTGCGCCCAGCCCCTTCAGGTGGACGCGGTCTGCGCCGAGGACGCGCGCATTCTGCTGCTGGACGCGGACCGGGCTTTGCGGGCGGTTCCACGGCTTTGTCAAAACCTGCTGTCTATTTGCGCGCGCAAAAATCTGGCGCTGTCCAGGCGCATCTTCTGCACGTCCGCCCCTACGGTCAGGGCGAGGGTGATTACTTACCTATCCACCGCCGGTCGGCAGGGGGACGATCTGGTTCTTCCCTTTAACCGGCAGCAGCTGGCCGATTACCTGAATGTGGATCGCAGCGCCCTGAGCCGGGAATTGGGCCGTATGCGGGACGACGGCCTGCTGACCTTTCACAAAAACCGCTTTCGCTTGCTCAGGTAATGTGGTATGATGCTATCATCAGGAAAGGAAGGGCTGCCCCATGAACAAGCAACTGACCACCCTGTGCTATCTGGAAAAGGACGGCCGGTATCTGATGCTGCACCGTACCAAAAAGGCGGGGGACATCAACCATGACAAATATATTGGCGTCGGCGGTCATCTGGAGCAGGGCGAAAGCCCGGAGGACTGCATCCTGCGGGAGGCGCGGGAGGAAACCGGATACACCCTGACCCGCATGCGCCTGCGGGGCGTCATTACCTTTGTGATGGACGATGTGGACGAATACAGCTTCCTGTACACGGCCGACGGCTTTACCGGCCAACAGATTGCCTGCAGCGAAGGCAGTCTGGAATGGGTGCCCAGGGAGCAGGTGCTGGATTTGCCCATTTGGGAAGGCGACCGGCTGATGTTTCAATTGCTGAACCAGCGGCAGGATGTGTTCTCCCTGAAACTGAACTATGTACACGACGTGCTGGTGGGGGCCGCGGTAGACGGCGCGCCCTGCCGGATGAACGGGAAAGGATGAAAAAAATGAAAAAAGGATTTGCCATGCTGCTTTGCCTGTGCCTGCTGTGGACCTGCGCCCTGGCCCAGCAAACCGGGGACGATGTGGACGCGGTGGAAACCCAGGCTGCCGCCATTGAAAACGGCATGGACACGGCTCTGGGCAATACGGGCGTATACGTTACCCTGCCCGGTGACTGGACAGCGCTGGAAACGCCCCAGGGCTACCTGGCCGCCTACCAGAACGCCGATGGAACCGTGACCCTGAATGTGCTGCTGGGCCAAAAGCTGAGCGAATGCCATAACCAGATCGCCGAATTGGAGGAAGCGGGCAACGCCAAGGATGTTGCCGAAAACTATATCAACCAGCGGTATTACCTGACCTATGCCAGCACGGACGATTTGTACCGCTTCGCCTATTTGCCCTTCAGCGACGATAATTGCATCATCTTCTGCTTCGGCCTGGCCGACGGGGCCGCGTCCATGGACGTGCCCTATCAGATTCTGGGCTCCGCCTATATGGAGTAAAGAAGAAAAGAATGCTGCCTCAATCTTATTACTATCGCCCCGGACCCGATCTGGACGAATGCAACCGGCTGATTGACGAATATTGGGAATCCGGCCAATATGACAAATGCTTTCAGGGGCATTTGCCGCTGGCGGAAAAGGGCTATCCCCTGGCCGAATGCCAGATCGGCTATTTTTATACCGAAGGGTATGGGGTGGAAAAGAATCTGGAAAAAGCCGTTTATTGGACCCGCCGTTCCGCCCAGCACGGCGACCATGACGCGCAGTATAATCTGGGAGAGTTTTACGAAAATGGAACCGGCGTAAAAAAGGATTTGCTCAAGGCGCTGTACTGGTACACCCAGTCCGCCCTGCAGCAGGACGAAGACGCTATTGAAAAATGCAGACAGTACGGAATCTGGTAAATGATCCCCCGCGGCTATGTCCTATGGCCGCGGGGTTGTTATTTTATGGAATGTTTTTTCGTTAGTGAATCGTTATATGGACAGTTTCACAGGAAAGGAGCTTTTCTTGCATGAAAAAGGCCGTATGCTTGCTGCTGGTTTTGCTGTTGCTGCCGGTAAGCGTTTTGGCGACCACCTGGACGGACCCGGAATGGCCCGATTGGCCGCTGACTGTTTTTGAGGGAGATTTTCCCGTTCCCGACCGACTGCCGGAAACAGGCGCACGGGTGATTCGCGGGGCCTACTTTCAATATAGCCGGGCGGATGACGATTTTATCCCGATAGTGAAAGCGCTGCTGATGATGGAAAAGGACGGCCAGTATTCCCTTGCTGGGCTGATGTGGCGGCAGGATCAGCCCGGGGCCGATTTTCAGGACTTTGGTTCCCTGGGATTGGCGCTGGACGCAAACTGCCAAATCAACGTTGGCTGGCGTAACTGGGAAACCTGCTTTTCCCTGACGGTGGGGATGGATACCTGGGAGTTTACATCCATCGCGTCCACCGGTCAATGGATGGCTGCCGGGTACAGCGACGGGACCAATCCGCCCATTCGCTGGGACTCTATGGGATATTTCTATGTGGGCGATAACCAGGGCTATTATGGCGATCTGGAGCATTCCTACCCCGCCTGCGTATGCCTGAACCTGGCCTACCTGACCGACCTGTCCATTTATCCCAAAACCGAGCAGGAAATGACAGCGCTGGCCCAAAGCAGCTTTGACCCCTTTCAGGGCTGGGCGGTGATTTTTGGCGCGAACCTGCGCACCCGGCCCACCGGACACTCCGATAGTCTGGGCAAGCTGCAAGTGGCCGTGCTGGCCAGAATCGTCAACCAGCAGTCCGGCAACGTGGACCCCTGGTATCAGGTGCGGATAGGCGATCTGGAAGGCTGGGTCAGCGGAAGCTATGTATGCACCATCCAGAAGGATCCCTGCATGTACGCCCTGTCGCTTCAGGGGTTGCAGCATGGCAGCCTGTCCCGGGAATGCGGGCTGTATTCCGCCCCGGACGGCCTTGTGGAACAAACACTTTCCGCCGGACAGCCGGTGCAGATTCTGCTGCGCAGGGATGACGGCTGGTTGTATGTAACCGCTCCCCAAAACGGCGATACATTCTTTATGGACACCGCCGCCCCCATGGGATGGATTCAGGAACAGGAGTAAACCAAAGCTCGAGCCTGCTAGGGCTCAGAGCGTTGACAAACACCGGCTTGGATGCCGCGCCCGCGAACATCGCTGCGGTGGTTCGCGTGAAAAGAGGTGTGGTACGCAAAGGCTTAGGGGCGCTGCCCCTAATACCCTGGCAGGAGGCAGTGCCTCCTGCACCTCCACTTTTTCAACACGCTGAGATCGAGCCTGCCAGTTGGGCAAGCCCGAGCTTTTTTCATCCCCTTCTTTTGGCGGTAACCGTGTCCGCAGCAACGCGGCACACGCATACCGCCGCCGTTTGCTCCGGTGTAAAATCCACCTGCCTGCCGGTCAGGTGACGCATCAGTACCGATAAGCCATGGGCCTTGTCCTGATGGGCGGTCAATATCTCCGCCGCGCCTTCACCAATGACGCTGGCAAAGCGATACCCGCAGGCGCAGGGCATTGGATCCAATACCAGATCATGCTCGCAGTCCATCTCAAAACAAACCGATGGATTGCGTTTCAGCATGTCCAGCTTGCGGCCCTGATTCGCACAGTGAAAATACAGCCAGATTTGGCCCTGCCGTACCTCGTAGCCAAAATTGACCGGCACCACATAGGGCCTCTGGCCATCGCATAAACCAAGACGCATTACCTGACACTTGTCCCGAATGGCGCAAATTTCCGAAAAATCATTTACCTGACGTCCGTTCGGCGCATTGAAAGCAACCTCCCTGTTTTCAAAAGAAAATTGCCCGCCGCAAAGCGCCGGACAAAAAAGCAGGTGTTCCACCCCGCCAAACTTCGATGCCGTGCGCAAGGCATTTCGTTTTTCTGTGTCCAGAAAAACGAAATGTTCTGTGCCAGACACCCTAACCCAACCTCCCGCGAAGCGGGTTCAACAGAGGGCTTTGCCCTCCCCGCGAAGCGGTCCAGATGGGGGCCTTGCCCCCTAGTTGTAGACGCGAACGGGCAGGACCAGATAGAGGTAGCTGTCGCCGTCCAGAGGCGCAATGACACAGGGGCTGACGTTGGTGTTCATGCACAGGGTGCAGCATTCCTCGTCCACATTGCGAATCACGTCGGAAATGTAGCGGGCGTTGAAGGCGATTTCGATGTTCTCGCCTTCCAGATGGGCGTCCAGCTTTTCCAATACGTCGCCTACCTCGCTCATGGAGGTGATGGTCAGCCCCTCCTGATTGGCCTTCATGCGGATCAGGTTGTTTTTGCCTTCCTTGGCCATCAGGCTGGCCCGCTCGATGGCGTCCTGCAATTCGCGGCGCTTTACCGTGATGCGGCTCAGCCAGGCGGTAGGCAGAATCTGTCGGTAGTTGATGTATTCGCCCGCCAGCAGACTGGTTACCAGGGTGGTGCTGCCCATAATGACCATCATGTGGGTCTTGTCAAAATGGAAGGTGGCCATGGCGTCGTCGTCGTTCTCCATGATGTGGGCGATTTCGTTCATGACCCGTCCGGGCACAATGGCGCTGATCTTCTCCTCGCCCTCCGGCAGGATAAAGTGGTCGTGATAGCGCTGCATGGCCAGACGGAAACCGTCCAGACCTACCAGACGCAGCTCGTCGGCGGTAATCTCCATCAGACAGCCGGTCAGGGCCTGACGGCTTTCCTGAAGGGCAATGGCAAAGGTGACCCGGCTGATCATTTCCCGCAGACGCTTCTGGGGGAAATGAAGGGCGTGGGTGTTGATGATGTCCTTCATCTGGGGAAATTCTTCCGGGGACATGCCGGTGATGGTGAAACGGCTCTGGGCACAGCGAATGGTCAACATCAGCTTGTCGTTCATGCTGAAGGTAGCGATTCCTTCCGGCAGCTTGCGCACCACCTCGGTGAGCAGCCGGCCGGGCAGTACCACGGAGCCGGGCTCGCTTACCGTGGCCTTGACCACGCATTTGATGGACAGAGATCCGTCGGAGCACATCAGCTCCACATCGTTCTGGTGGGCGGTCATCAGCACGCCCTCCAGAATTTGCATGGCGGGGCGGGCGCTCAGGGCGCGGGTGGCGTTAATCAGGCCGCCCAGCATTTCCTGGGCAGAGCATTCAAACTTCATGCAGGGAACCTCCAAAACAGTATTGTTGTAGCAGTATATTTAAATAGTAGTAGTAGTAGAGGGTGTGGAAACCATGGAAAAGCCGGTTAACCCTTTGGGGCTTACCAAAAACCCGCTTGGAAAACCTGTGGAAAAGAAGGTTTTTTTCATCAAGTTTTCCATGGAAACGTACACCTTTTGCCTGTTTAGCAAAACAGGCTGGTTAAGATTTCGCCTTGCAAGGCTTTTGTTCCTGCCAAAAAACGGAGAAACCTTTCGATGCAATGGGGCATTCTTCTTCCTTTTTCCGCGGTTTTCCACATTTTCCACCCTCTGTGGAAAACATGACGTGGAAATTGAAACCATTATTCCGCAAGGGCTGTACCATTACGTCCACATTTTGCCCATTGGGTTTTCAACCGTTTGAGGGGGAATGAAACACCTGGGCGATGGCGCTGACAGCCTCCTGCTCGCCCTGGCCGCTGGCTACCAGATCGATCAGGCCGTCCTTGGGGATGGATTGGGATAACAGGCCGATCATGCTTTTCAGATTCAGTACAATATCATCCCGCTCAAGGGTGACGGTGCAGGGAAAACGGGACGCGGTAGAGGCGACAAGCGCCGCCTTTTCGCGGCTGATGGGAAGCTGGGCGCTCAGGTCCAGTCGTTGGCGTGTCATGGTTGGTCCTCCTTTGGCAAATAGGTCATCAAACGTCGCATACGGTGGTTTACGCCACTTTTGCCCAGGGGCGGGTTCAGGCTTTGGCCCAAATCGGTCAGGGTCGCGTCCGGGGCGTTCAGGCGGGCGTTGGCAATTTCCTGCAGGGATGGGGGAAGGGCGGAAAACTGGTCGGTTTCCTTCAGACGGCGTATGGCCTCCAGCTGCTGCTGGGCTGCGTCCATTTGCTTGTGCAGGTTGGCGTTGTCGCAGTTCATGGCCCGGTTGACCGTGCCCAGCACCTGCCGCTTCACCCGAAGGTCCTCAATGTGCATCACGGCGTTATGAGCCCCAAGAGCGGTTAAAAAATGAACGATCTGGTCCGCCTGCTTTAAATAAAAGAAGGGATGCTCCCGCCGGGTGCTCCAGTGAATGGGTATGCCCAGGCGCTGCATGCATTTGGCCATGGCGGCCTGGCTTTCGCCGTCCCGATAGGGTATTTCCAGATGATAGCCCTGTTCCGGGTTGGTAATGGTGCCCGCCCCCAGCATCATGCCCCGCAGGTAGGCCCGCATGCAGCATTGACGGGTCAACGGCAGGTGGGGCGACGTGGCGCGCAGGGTGTAGTCGTTTTCTCCCGACGGCTCCATCATGCCCAGCTGGCAAAGCAGCTGGGGCGACTGAATGGGGCCGAGGGTCAGCACGCAGGTGCGCTTGCCTCCAAAGCGGGCGTGGGTGACGTAGTGAATTTGGGGCGTAAGCCGCAGGCTCTGCACCAGCAGCGTGTAAGCGCGGCGGCATACGGCCAGGCTTTCGTTGGTAAACTGTACGTTTACCTTGCCCCGGCCCAGCAGGCTGAGGCTGCCCATGGAGGCGTACAGCCCGCCAAGCTCGCTAAGGAAGCAGCAGCTTTTTTCCGGCTTGACAAGCGCCAATTCCTTTTTGCAGTCGCCCGAGAAGGACATGCCTTTTTCCTCCAATGGAAAGTTTCCTTTATTGTAACCTTTCGGGGGCGTAACGTCAATGCGTTGCGCCCCCGAAAGCGTTGAATTATCAAATTGTTTACACATTCCGGCTGTACAGCCCGGTTTGAATTTCCCGAATATAAGCGTCAATGCGGGGCACCAGCGGGGCGGCCTTGGCGTCGGCCACCGCTTGCTCCCGGTCATAGTCGATTTGCCGCAGGCGAATTTCAAAGGGGGAGGACTGCCTGCCGGGGGTTCCCTCCAGAAGGGCGTAGCAGCATTTGGGCACGCCCAGAGCGTTGCCTACGCTGCCAATGTTCACAAACAGGCCGGGGGTCATGGTGCGCATGGCCTGACGGTGCGCGTCGGCGTAAATCACCGCGTCATACCGGCCGCCATCCGGCGCTTGAAAAAAGAGATCGATCAAAGCCGTTTCATCCTGCACGGTAATCAGCTTTTCCATTACCGGGCGGCCATGAAACAGGCGAATGTGCCGCCCGCTCAGCCATAAATCGGCTTCCTTGGGCAGGCCGCGTAAAAAGGAAAGACGTTCCTTCCCTAATTGTTCCCAGTAGTACGCGTCGCCGGGAAACTGCTTTTTCCCAACGCCGTCGTCCCAGTTGCCTCCCAGTATTAGTTGGGCATGGGCCCTGACCCAGTCGCAGGTAAAGTCATTGGACGGGCCTTTTCCCACCAGATCCCCCAGACAGTAAATTTTGTCCGGACGGGTGATCAGCAGGTCCCTTTCCAGGGACAGGGTGGCGGGACGGTTGCCGTGCAGGTCGGCAATCAGGGCAATGCGCATGAGGCAGGATCCTCCCTTGACGGTTGTTACCAGCGGTTGCTTACCTTTTCGGCAAAGCCCAGCAAATGGCTGATTTTGAGAACGGTTCCGTCGTCCAGCGTTACATGGCCGCTGAAATGACCGAATACCTGATGCTGGTCGCTTTGAATGATCAGAGCGCTGGTCAGCGCCGCCCGGTCCATGGCCGGGGTAAAGGTCAGGTCCACACGGCTCTGATTGTCCGTTACATGCCAGGGGCTCATCAAATCATCCCGGCCCCTGGCGTCCCTGGGTATGCCGAAATCCACCTGATCCAGCTTGTGGGCGACGCCCTTGTAAAACAGCATATTCTCCGTGGCGGCGCTGGTGTCGCCAAAGCCGTAACCCAGATTCATGCCAAAGGGCGCGCTGTTTATATAGCCGCTGGCGCTGCCCCAGTACCAGGTGTTGGCATAGGTCCATACGCCCCGGCCCCAGTCCAGCACGCCGGTGGCCACGGCAGGGTCGAACAGGTAGGTGCGGTCGTCAAAGGTGACATACCCATCGGCACGCAGGCAGTTGATTTTCTGGTTGTAGTAAAACGCTTTTGGTTTTCCTGCAAAGGGCGTGGCAATGACCATGCTGTCCCGGGGCGGATGGGTCAGGTCGATGGATGCGGCCAGAGGCTTTCCGTCCTTAAAGCGGTCCACCCGCACGGTCAGGCGGCGGGTTTGGCCGTCGTTGGCAAAGCGCAGGGAGTAGCCGGGGCGCTCCACCGACAGGTCGCCGGTTTGGCTGGTGGCGGGCAACCGGGTGGAACCGTTGGGCCAAAAGCGCATGGCGCTCCAGGTGTGCTGAAAAGACCTGCTCAGGTCCAGCAGGCTGACGCTGTCCAGCCCCATATAGCTGTTATCGGCAATGGTCAGGGCCAGCACCACATCGCCGCAGGTGACGCAGTAATAGTCCCATTCCTTAATGCGGGTGGAGTGGGCCTTGATATCGCTTCGGCGATAGGTTTTAACCAGAGATGTGGCGTAGCCCGCCTGGGACAGACGGCCCTGAACGTCCAGCAGGTCGCCGGGAGTCAGCCGGATTTGATTGGACATAACGGCTCCTTTCCATCAGCGGACGCTGAAGCGGTACAGGGTAAAGGTATCATACACGTCCTGGGGACGCACCACGACGCTGGGAAAATGGGGCTGATGAATGCTGTCCGGGTAATGCTGGGTTTCCAGACAGACGGCCTGAAACGCGCCGTAGACGGCCCCGTCTTTGCCGGTATTTTGCAAAAACTGGGCCATGTAGCACTGCACCCCGGGCTGGTCGGTGATAACGTCCATCACCCGGCCTGTCAGGGGGCTGTACAGGCTGGCGATGGTCTTGGTCTGGCGGTCGCGGCCCGCGCAATAGTTAAAATCCACCCCGCCCGCGTTTTTCAGCGTGGGGTCGGTATCGTTATGGGCCAGCACGTCCCCGATTTTGGTGGGCGTGGTAAAACCGTATACGGTGCTGTCGGACGGAATGAGCCGGCCGGTGGGAATCAGGCTGTTATCCGTTTCGGTAATGAAATCGGCGGCGATATGCAGTTCATGATTGTGAATGGTGGGGCCGCTGTGGCCGTTCAGGTTGAAGTAGCTGTGGTTGGTCAGGTTCAGCAGGGTAGGCTTGTCCGTAACGGCGTGATAATGAATGCCCAGCGTGTTGGTATGGTCAAAGGTGTAGTCCACGGTGATTTGCACCGTGCCGGGAAAGCCTTCCTCCCCGTCCGGGCTTATCAACGTCAGGCGCAGGGTGTCCGGCTCCACAGGCTGTGCCGTCCACATACGGCGGTTATAGCCCACCCGGCCCCCGTGCAGACAGTTTTGGCCGTTGTTTTGGGCCAGGGTATAGGTTTGGCCTTCCAGTTCAAAGGACGCGCCGCCGATGCGGTTGCCGTACCGGCCGATCAGGCCGCCCATGCTGCCGCTGTTGTCGCTTTCGTAATGGGCTACATCGTCATAGGACAGGTTTACATCATCCAGCTTTCCATTTCTGTCCGGAACGACAATGCGGGTAACGGTGCCGCCAAAATCCAAAATGGAAGCGCTGGCCCCGGAAGCGTTGGTGATGGTATACTCGTGTACCGCTTCTCCAGCGGCGGTTTTGCCAAAAGGACGACAAGTAATGCTCATTGTATCAATCCCCCTTTTTGCTGTTGCCTGTATTGTAACCGTTTTGACAGCAATGGTCAAGCAGGGGGAAAAAAAGCAAAAAGAACGGGCCTTTCCATGACCGGACAAGCCCGCTTTTTGTGATACTCTATTTTTAGCTTTAACTCTGTTCTGCGCCAATGGCGCAACCCAAGCCCACCGCGAAGCGGTCCAGATGAGGGCCTTGCCCTCACCGCGAAGCGGTCCAAAAGGGGACAATGTCCCCGCCTCCATGCTTAGATGCGAGCGCAAGGCAAAAGGCCTTTCCGTGTCCGGAAAAGCCTTTTGTTCTGCGCCAATGGCGCAATCCAAGCCCCGCGAAGCGGTCCATATGAGGGCATTGCCCTCACCCTTAGATGGAGCAGGGGACGGCGTTGCTGGAAAACAGCTTGCGCTGGGTGTCCTGACCGGCAATGCCGTCCATGTAGAGACCGTTCAGCTCCTGGAACAGCTTGACCGCATTTTCGGTGGCGGTGTCGTAATTGCCGGTGATGTCGCCGTCATAATACTTTAATTCGTAAAGGGCATATTGCAGCTTTTTCACGCTGGAACCACTGGAACCAACCTGCAATTTGGAATAGCTGCCGCTTTCACTGGTGCCGCCGTACAAAAGCCGCTGGGTGCTGGGACCGGCCATGCCGGTGACCCGCAGGCCCGCCGCCCGCTGGTAGGCCTTGACCGCTTCCTCGGTACCGCTGCCATAGCTGCCGTCCACCGTGCCGGAATAGTAACCGTTGGCGGATAGCACCTGTTGCAGAGCGGTTACGTTCTTTTTGCTGGTGCTGGAGGAAGAAATGGTGCTGTAGCCATTGGAAGAAGCCGTTTTGCCGTAGTTATCAGGATTGCTCTTGGAGGAACTGGAACCGCCGCCGCCGCTTCCGCCGCCCAAGGCGTTGGCAATGGCGTTCAGGGTGGACTTGCCCGCAATGCCGTCGGCGGTCAGACCGTTGGCCTGCTGGAAGGCGTATACCGCCGCCGTTGTGCCGCTGCCGTAGTCGCCGTCCACACTGCCGGTGTAGTAGCCCAGGGTTTTCAGGTTCTTTTGCAGGGTGCGCACGCTGCCGCCGTTCATGCCCTCCTTCAGGGAGCCAAGGTGGCCCGCCACGCTGTCCGCCTTGCGGGCAGAGGAGGAATACAGCTTGCTCAGGGTGCCGGGCCCCGCTACGCCGTCGCTGCCCAGACTGTTGCGCTTCTGGAAGGCGATGACGGCCGCCTCGGTGGTGGCACCAAATTCCCCGTCGGCGGTACCGGTCAGATAGCCCAGCACAATCAGACGGTTTTGCAGAATCTTCACCTGCTTGCCGCTGTCGCCCAGACGCAGGTAGATGTTGGTCTTGCCATTGGTGTAGGCGGTGGAGGTGGAGCTGGACGAGGAGCTGCTGGAGGAAGAAGAACTGGAACTGCTGGCCTTTTTGGCAGAGGAGGAATACAGCTTGTTCTGGGTATTCTTGCCCGCCTTGCCGTCGGCAGTCAGGCCGTTGGCCCGCTGGAAGGCCTTGACGGCCTCCTCGGTTCCACTGCCAAAGGTGCCGTCCACGCTGCCGGTGTAGTAGCCCAAATCCTTCAATCTCTGCTGCAACCGTTTTACATCCGATCCTTTGGAGCCGGACTTCAGGCTGGTGCTGGAGGTGGTCGCGCTGCTGCCGGATGTGTTGGTGTTGGGACGTGGAGTAGGCGTGGACGATGTGGCCGCTACCGTGGCCGCATGCACCGTAGGCACGGTGGTGGGGGCGGAAACGCCGCCGGTTGTCTGCCCGGTGGCCGTGGTAGGCTGCACATTGCTGGGCGGATTGGTAGCGGTATCGTTGCCAAAGTTCCAGCTGCTCCAATCCACCTCGTTGGTGGTGGGGGCGGGGGTTGGCGTGGCCGTTACCACAGGGGTGGGCGTAATGACGGTGTCAAAGCTCTGGCCTCCGTTATCCACCGTAAGGCCGTTGTCGGCGTCCACAACCCGGTCCGGCTCCATATAGCAGGCAGACAGGACCGCCAGCGCGGTTAGAAGCAGCAGGCACAGAGCCGCGCGCTTTCCGATGGACGAATGCTTCATATCGCAACACTCCGTTTCGTTGTTGGATTTGTGGGTTGGCCCGGTTGAGCCTGGCTATAGGACAGCTGCCCGGCGCGGGCCGGAACAGCATGGGGATAATTGTTACAATCTCCTTACAAAATTGCGGACATACCGCAAGCTGGAAGGACATGCCTATTGTACAGGGAAATCAACAGAAAATCAATACCTTTTGTTGATCTGCCCATGATGATAACGTACAAAAAAGGCTTTTTCCTGCAAAATGCGTGAAATAATTTTGTTACAATACTGTTGCTTCAATCGTTTTTTGCGAACGATTCTCCCAGCCGAAGGGAAAAAAGGGCTTTTTCCTTTACCGGCAGGCCCGTTCCCGCGGTCAGCGCCTGGGCGTAATACTCCAGCTGACGGTGGTAACGGGGCCATAAATCCGCGGCGGATGAAACCCGGTCGGTTTTGTAATCCGCCAGCACCCATGCCCCGTCCTCGATAAAGCACAGGTCGATAACGCCCTGCAGCAGGGTGTGAAACGGCTCATCCACCATCAGGTTGAAGCTCCATTCTCTGTGGACCGTGGCACTTCGCAGCATGCGCCGGCCCAGATCGCTTTCCAGAAAACGGGCCGCCATGGCGCGGTCGCAGCGGGGCGCGTCCTTTTGCAAAATGGAACCGAAGGCCGTCAGCCGTTCCACCTCCCGGCATACATAGGCGTATAGCGCTTTGGGATCGTCTACCGCCTGCCGCGCGCCGTCCAGATCAATCAGGCCAAGCAGACGGTGGGTCTGCACACCGGTTTCCAGAGCGATTTCCTCCTTGGGCGGCAGTAAAAAGGCCGGGGCTTTGGGCATATCCTCCAGCAGACGAGGCTTTTGCTGCAATAGCGGATAGCGCTTGACTTCGGCGGTTTCCTCCTCCGTTTCGGGAGCTTGGCCGGTTTCCAGCGCGCGGCACAGGGCAGTTACGCCGGTTTTAAAGGGATGATGGGGCCAGTCCATGGAGCCTAAAAACGGGTCGTCCAACCGCTGATTGGGTAAACGATGCAGACCGTTTTCCAGACGGGTTCCCTGGGGCAGGGTGGGCAGCTGGGGCATAGGCATACGCCGGTTTTGGGCGGTTTGCTTAGTGACTGCCGGGTCCATGTGGATAAACACCTGAAAAAGTGCACTTTTATGTGGAAAACTTGTGGAAACTGTGGGTAACTGGTCTAACAGGTCCGTTTTCCATGGGCAATCTGTGGATAACTCCTGAATGCTGTCCTGAGGGGTGAGGCTTTGCAAAATCCAGTCCAGCATGCTTTTGGCGCTGCGGGCCGCATAAATATCGCTGCCGGCCGCCACGGATTTGCACAGGCCCTCCTGGGTGATTCCGCTCATACCGCCCAC
The DNA here is from genome assembly GCA_934621505.1 of uncultured Clostridia bacterium. Classification (GTDB taxonomy): domain Bacteria; phylum Bacillota; class Clostridia; order Christensenellales; family Aristaeellaceae; genus Limiplasma. The sequence goes on along the minus strand of CAKTUU010000001.1, from coordinate 26,408 downwards.
CAGCACCAGTCGATTTTTGGACCGGGTCATGGCTACATACAGCACTCGCGCCCGCTCCGCCCGTTCCGCGTTGCGCTCCCGCAGAGCGATAGCCCCCTGCAGCAGGGTCATGCGGCGGGTGCGGGCCTGTTCGTTCACATAGGCCAGGGAAAAGCCCACATCCCCATGCATGCTGATATCCCGGCTGGCGGCCCGCTTCAGCAGGCTGCCTCCCAGCCCCATGACATACACGGTGGGAAATTCCAATCCCTTGGATTTGTGGATGGTCATAATGCGCACCACATTTTCCCATGGGTTCACAATGGCGGGGCTGGCGTCGTCCCCGGTTTGCTGGGACTGAATCAGCGACTGCACAAAGCCGTGCAGGCCGTCGGTGTGGTTGCGGTCCCAGTCCGAAGCCCGGTGGCAGATCAGCTGCAAATTGGCCTGACGGGCTTTGCCTCCTGGCTGGGCTCCGTAATACAGATACAGCCCGCTGCGGTTTAGAAAGTCCCACAAATAATCCGCCAGGGGCATACTGCGCAGGTAGAACCGTTCCCGCTCCAGCGTATCCAGCGCGTCCCTGCAGGACGCGCGCAGAGGCTCGTCTCCGGTTTCCGCGGCGGCTTGCAGGGCGGACAGGTAGCTGGCCTTGCGTTCCGGCTTAATCAGGCGAACGGCGGCCAGCATCTGCTCCGTAAAATGAAACAGCGGGCTTCGCAGCACGGAAATCAGCGCCAGGTCATTCATCAGGTTATCCATCAGGCTCAGGTATTGAATCAGCTGGGTCACTTCCTCGGAGTGGAAGGTATCGCCCACGCCCTCGCAGTACACAGGAATGCCAAGGCGGCGGAAGGTGGATTCCACCTTGTCCGCCACGTTTTTGGCGGCGGGCAGCAGCACGGCGATGTCGCTGTATTGCAGCCGTCCGGCTACCTGCCCCTGCGCGTCCACGACCGGGGTATCGATGGTGGAAAGAATATCCCGGGCAATCAGCTCCGCTTCTGCCAGTACGGTGTCCTGACTGCGCAGGTTTTCGGTATTGAGCACATGCACATGGGTTGCCGGGTCGCCTGTGGAGGGTACGCCCGGGTACAGCATGGCGTCCGCGTCGTAATCAATTTCCATGACCCGGCGGTCCATCACATGGGCAAAAACCCGGTTAACGCTGTTTAGCACAGTGGTTTTGGAACGGAAATTTCGGTTCAGAATTATCTTGCGGCAGGGCGCGTCCTCCTGAGGGGAAAAGCGGTTCAGCTTGCCAAGAAACAGCCCCGGCTCCGCCAGGCGGAAGCGGTAAATGCTCTGCTTTACGTCGCCCACATAGAAATAGCTCTGTTTTTCGTCATGGCGCTTCAGGGCGTTCAGGATGGCCTCCTGCAATTCGCTTACGTCCTGATACTCGTCCACAAACACCGCGTCAAATTTTCCGGCCAGCTGTTGGCGCAGATAGGGCTGCCGCAGAATATCCAGGGTCATGTGTTCCAGATCGTTAAAATCAATCATGCCCTGCTCCCGCTTTTCGCCAGTAAACCGGTCGTGAAACAGGTGAACGGCCTTTTGCAGGCCGTGAACGGCAGGGGCCATAATCGCCATGTCGCTCAGGGAGGCGGTGCAGTCCGCGGGAAGCAGCTTTTTTAATTCATCCACCAGTCCTTTGTACCGGTTTCGCAGGTCCTTAAAGGCCTCGGCCAGCTCAGCCTCGTCCTGAGTATCGGGTCTGGCCACGGCAAGACGGGCAAATTTGCACAGGTTCACCCCGTCAATCAGGGCGCGCATGCCTTTTTGACAACAGGCAGACAAATCCTGCAAGGTGATCAGATCGGCGGCCAGGGTTTTCAAATAGGGGGCGGGAAAGGCGGGACGCTGGGAAAGGGCTTCGGCCTGTTTCCACAGCGCCTGCATGGCGTCGGTCATCAAAGCGGCTTCCTGGCAGAAGGACTGCGCCATCGGCTCCTGATCCAGGGCCGCCAGCGTCCAGTGATGATTGGCGTGCCGGTCCAGCCATTCCATGGGGTCTGGCCGGGACAGCAAAAAGCGGTACAGGCTGCCCAGCATTTCCACAATGCTTTTTTCGGGAAATTTGGCGGTCAGGCTTTTAATGTCCGGGTCGGTTTTGGCCAGGGTGTAAAGCTGGTCCAGCGTATCGTTCAGACATTCGTCGTACATAGCCTGTCGGGTGCGCTCATCGCACAGGCCGAATTGCGGGTCAATGCCGCAGTGCTGAAAGTTCTGGCGCACCGCCTGCTGACAGAAGGAGTGGATGGTGGAAATTTGCGCCATGGGTACCAGATCCGCCTGACGGGCCAGTCGAGGGTCTGTTTCGCCCAAATCGGTCAGGCGGTTTTCCAGCCGTTCCCGCATTTCTCCGGCGGCGGCGCGGGTAAAGGTGACAATCAGCATTCGGTCGATGCTGCAGCCCCGCTGGGTAATCATTTGCACAATGCGTTCCACCAGCACGGCGGTTTTGCCGCTGCCAGCGGCGGCGGATACCAGCAATTCCGGATTGGTCGCGTCAATGGCCTGCTGCTGTGCCGGGGTAAAGCGCATGGGGAAACCCTCCTTATCTAATAGGAAGAAATGGGTTGTGTGTATTGTACAGCATTTGCACCGCTGATGCAAATGGCTGGTGTTTCACGTGAAACAATGGGGTGAAAGGAAAGAATAAAATGTTTCACGTGAAACATAAATAAAAAAACGCGAAAAAACAACACCAGAAGGGCGTACTTGAGTTTCCCCGCCAACGGTGTTATAATAACGCCGTTTCCAAATTTTTAACTGTGCATGAGGAGGACTGCCAAATGCCAACCACCTCGTTTGATGTGGAATCCATCAAAAATAGCATTGTGGGCAAACTGCAACGTTATTACGGCGTAACCGTGGCGGACGCCACCCCCCAGCAGCTGTACCGGGCCCTGGCCAGTACGGTGCGGGACCAGATTATGCAAAAGTGGATGATTTGCCGCAAAAACCGCAAAACGGAAGGCCGCAAGATGGTCTATTACCTGTCCGTAGAGTTTTTGACCGGCCGCAGCCTGAATTGCAACCTGATCAACCTGTGCAGCCAGCAGGACTACATGAAGGCCCTGAAGGAACTGGACATTGATATTATGAAGGTTCTGCCCGAGGAGCCGGAACCCGCGCTGGGCAACGGCGGCCTGGGCCGACTGGCCGCCTGCTTTCTGGACAGCCTGTCCAGCCTGAATATTCCCGCCATGGGCTGCACCATTCGTTACGAATACGGCCTGTTCCGTCAAAAGCTGGTGGAAGGCCAGCAGGTGGAGCTGCCGGATAACTGGCTGCAAAACGGCAACGTGTGGGAAATCGCCGCCACCGAGGATACCTGCACGGTAGAATTTAACGGCCATATCGAGGAATATGAGGAGGATGGCCGGCGCGTTTTCAAGCTGGTGGATACCTACCAGATTGACGCGGTTCCCTACGATATGCCGGTGGTGGGCTACAACAACAACTGTGTGAACACCCTGCGTACCTGGAGCGCCCGCAGCCGGGAAAGCATCGACCTGCACCATTTTGGCGAGGGCGAATATATGAAGGCCATGGAAGAAAAGCAGATGGCCGAGGTCATTTCCAAGGTGCTGTACCCGGAGGATAAGCATTACGAGGGCAAGCAGCTGAGGCTGCGCCAGCATTACTTCTTTACCAGCGCCACCCTGCAATACGCCCTGAAACAGTTTAAAAAGCAGTATGGCAGAAACTTTGACCTGCTGCCGGACAAGTGCGTGTTCCATATCAACGACACGCACCCCGGTCTGGCCATTCCGGAAATGATGCGCCTGCTGATCGACCAGGAGGGCCTTTCCTGGGAAATGGCCCAGCGCATCACCAGCCGCTGCATGGCCTATACCAACCACACCGTTATGCAGGAGGCGCTGGAACGCTGGCCCATCGATATGATGAAGCAGACCCTGCCCCGCATTTACATGATTCTGGAGGAGCTGAACCGCCGGGTCTGCGAGGAGCTGTTCAAAAGCTACCCGGACCAGTGGGAGCGCATCGGTCATATGGCCATCATCGGCTATGGTCAGGTGCATATGGCGAATTTGTGCGTGGCGCTGTGCTACAGCGTAAACGGCGTCAGCCAGCTGCACGGCAAAATTTTGCAGGACAGCCTGTTCCATGACTATTACCTGATCAACCCCAAAAAGTTCAGCGCCATTACCAACGGCATCACCCACCGGCGCTGGCTGGTGGCGGCCAACCCCGGCCTGACCCAGCTGATTACCGACGCCATTGGCCCCGGCTTTATTCAGGACGCGGAAAAGCTAAGCGACCTGACGCCCTTCGCCGACGACGCGGCCTTCCGCCAGAAGTTTGACCAGGTGAAGAAGCAGAACAAGCAGCGCCTGCAAAAGCTGGTCAAGCTGCGTCAGGGCATCGATATCGATACCGATTTCATCTTTGACACCCAGGCCAAGCGCCTGCACGAGTACAAGCGGCAGATGCTCAACGCCCTGCACATTCAGGTGCTGTACAACCGCATTGTGGAGGACCCGTCCTTTACCATGCCGCCCAGGCTGTTCCTGTTTGGAGCCAAGGCCGCGCCCGGCTACATGCGGGCCAAGCAGATCATTCGCTACATCAATGCTCTGGCGGATTTGATCGACAAGCACCCCCGCGCCCGGCAGATGCTGAAAATTGTGTACATTGAAAATTACGATGTTTCCACCGCCGAGGTGCTGATTCCCGCCAGCGAAATCAGCCAGCAGCTGTCCACCGCCGGCAAGGAGGCCAGCGGCACCGGCAACATGAAATTCATGATGAACGGCGCGATTACCCTGGGCACCATGGACGGCGCCAATGTGGAAATCTGCGACCAGGTGGGTATGGACAACATTTATATCTTCGGTATGCGCGCCGACACGGTGGAAAGCATGTATGCCGAGCGCAACTACAACCCCATGTCCATTTATGAAAACAACCACGAAATCCGCACGGCCATGAACCAGTGGCTGGACGGCACCCTGTTCCCCAACGAGCCTCTGGCCATGCAGGACTTGTACCACACCCTGCTGATGGGCGACTGGGGCAGTATGCCGGACAGCTACTTTGTACTGAAGGACTTTGGCAGCTATTCCATGGCGAACCGGCGCATGATGGCGGATTACGAAAACCGGGACAAGTGGCTGCGTATGGCGATACTGAACACCGCTAAGTCCGGTTACTTCTCCTCCGACCGCACCATTGCGGAATACGACGCACGCATCTGGCACACCAAAGCATAAACGGCGGGGTTTCTGCCAGTTGAACGCAATGCAAAGGGCTTTCCCGGAAGGGAAGGCCTTTTGTGTTGCGTTCATGCTGGAAACGCAAAAAGTACTGTCCGCAAACCCTTATAAAATAAGGGTTTCAGAGTGGATGGTCACCAGGGACCTTTGAAATAAATTTACACGGGGAAATACTCGTATGGGCAAATGAAAACGCCTCTCATTGACACGTGTAGTTCAGTGCACTGCAAAGCCTTGCAAATCAACGGTTTGCGGATCACCTCTTGCCAGTCCCTGCCGCTTGTGCTATCCTATGACCAGCATTACCCGAAGGAGGTCTATGGATGAAGCAGAAAAAAAAACTGTGGCAGGTGATCAAGTTCACCTTGTTTTCCGCCAGCGCCGGAATCATTCAGATGGCGGCTTTTACCCTGCTGGAAACCCTGTGCAAGCTGCCCTACTGGCCCAGCTACCTGATTGCGCTGGTGGCAAGCGTGTTATGGAACTTTACCTTTAACCGGCGGTACACCTTCCGCAGCGACAGCAACGTGGCCAAAAGCATGCTGCTGGTGGCGGCCTACTACGCGGTGTTTACCCCGCTGAGCACCTGGTGGGGCCATGCCCTGACCCTTGCCGGTTGGAATGATTTTCTGGTGCTGGCGCTGACCATGATCATTAATTTTGTCACGGAATTTTTGTTCCAGCGGTTTGTGGTGTACCGGGGCCAGATTGATACCAACGACGTAGCCCGCCGCTCGGAAGAAAAACGGGAGGCGTAACCCTTGCAGAAAAGCACAATCAAAAAAGCGTTGTCCATGGCGCTGTTTCTGGTGTTGATCGCCCTGCTGGGGTACTACCTGTACCGCAACCGGGACGAGCTGCTGGCGCTGCTCAAGCTGGATGTGCCCACCGTGGCCTGGATATTGTTGCTGGCGCTGGGAGCCTGCGTAGCCAACTGCGTTTACCATAAGCTGATTTTGGATACCTACCACATGCCCCTCCAGCCCATCGACTGGCTGGGAGTGGTGTTTGTGGCGAACGTGCTGGCGTTTGTGCTGCCCCTGCGGGCAGATTTGGTGTTTTCCGCCACCTATTACAAACGCACCAAGGGACTGGCCTATGTGAAAAGCGTCAGCGTGGCGGCGGGCAATATTATCTTTGGCGTTTTATTTGCCCTGATTCAAATGCTGGCCGCCCTGATCTGCACCGGTCTGCTGGAGGGTCAATGGCCCGCGGTGCTGTGGCTGGTGTGGGGCGGCTGCACGCTGGCGGTGGGCGTGTTTATCGCCTTTTCCCTGTTCTTTCAGGATCGCATGCCCAAATGGCTGACCAAGTACAAAAAAATACAGGATATCGTGACGGGGTTTAACGACCTGCTGCGAAACCGCGCCCTGCTGTGGAAGCTGCTGGCCTGCCTGACGGTGAATAACCTGCTGCATCTGTTTTTGTTTATGGCCTGCTTCAGGGCCATCGGCATGAACGTGACCATTTATCAGGCATTGTTTTACAACAGCGTGAACCGGCTGTGCAGCCTGGTTGCCATTGTTCCCAATAACCTGGGCATCCGGGAGGCGGTGATGGGCGCGTCCTCCAAGCTGATGGGGGATTTGTTCCAAAGCGGCGTTGTGGTATCGCTGCTGCACAGCGCGGCCCTGATGGTGGTGTATATTGTGGCAGGCGGCTGCTTTGCCTATCCGGTGTGGAAGCGCTGGAAGGCCGCGCCCGCTTTGGAAAAAACGGAATGAAATGGCTTTATCAAAAAAACTCGCCCAGGCGGCGAGTTTTTTTGAATGAATTTTCTTCACTTTTGCGGCACAATCTCCAGCCAGTATCCATCCGGGTCCTTGATAAAGTAAATGCCCATTTCCGGATTTTCATAGCAGATGCAGCCCATTTGGGCGTGCAGGTTATGGGCGGCCTGTAAATCGTCCGTGGCAAACGCCAGGTGAAATTCCTCATCACCCAGATTGTAGGGCGTCGTCCGGTCCTTCAGCCAGGTCAGCTCCAGCTGAAAGGCTTCGCTGTCGTCAGCCAGGTAGACCAGGATAAAATCAGGCGTTTCCCTGCGGCGAACCTCATGCAGGCCCAGCGCCGTCTGGTAAAAGGTCAGGGACTGCTTCAAATCCAGCACGTTAAAATTCTGATGAACCATACGAAACATGGCTGTTTCCTCCTTTATTGAATGTCCACCGGCAAATCCGTATCGGCAAAGGGATCGTCCTCCGGATTCATATCCATATCCGAACGGCGGGCCGGGGTGGGGGGCAGGTCGTCAAAATCCTTCGGCGGCTCAATGATGTGGATATCCAGCAGCGTATCGGAAAAGGTCAGGTTGGCCACCACGCCCGGTCTGGTCAGGGCCAGCACCTCGGTCTGCGGGGTACGGGCACGCCGGGCAAAATCCACGGCCACCTCCGGCCGGTCCTGAAAATGCATGGGAATAAAGACCCGCGGCTTCATGGTCAGGATAAAGTGGTTGGCCCCCGCGTCGTACATCAGCCCCTGGCGGGGGTCCACCGGGAACATGGCAACGTCGATATGCTCGCCCTTCAAGGGCTCGATGGCCTCGTAGTAGGCGTTTTCCGCCGCCTCAATCTCCCGCAGGGTGCTTTCCTGCCGCCAGTGCCACAGGTTTAAATCTCCCGCGTGAAAAATGCTGATGCCATAGGCCCGCACCAGAAAAGCCACGCCCAAATCTGTGCTTTGGTAGGCCTTTACGGTAATATCACGGGTCAGCTCCCGGGTTTGCAGGGGGGCGATGCGTTTGCCGCGGGTGCCTACAGGCATGTCGCTGGATACAATGTAGGTGATGGGCAGACCCTCGGCTTCCCAAGTGAAAACCACCGGGTCCAGATGATCCGGATGGGCGTGGGAAATAAACACAAAGATTTGCTCAAAGGAGCGCAAAAAGGCGGGAGTGATTCGTCCAACCTGAGCCAGATCACGCTTTTCCCCCTCCCAGTAATCAAAAACCAACAGGGTACTGCCCACTTGAACGGAAAAACCGCTGTGGTAATGGTAGATGATCTTTAATTGTTTGTTCATTGAAAAAGACGCCTCCAAATCAAAAAATCAATTGCAATACGGCTTCCCCGGCTGTATCGGGAAGAATATATTACAAAAAGATGAATCTTGAAATCGAGGCGTCAATGGCTGAATGCTGGACATATTCCCAAACATTGCAGCGCAAGGGCTTTTGCAACACGACATGAAGTATAGCATAGCCGCAACCTTCTGTCAACAAAAACGCATACTTCCGCAATAGATGACAAATAAAGCTGAAATATTCCATTCATGGATAGAGAAAAGCCCGCCACAGAAGCGGGCTTTTCAGCTTGTCCAAGAACCCACGTTGGGGAGCTGTCAGAGGGAACGTAGACCCTCTGACTGGAATCATATCTGCCGTTTTGAAAAGTTATGCCCGCTTTGGAACAATTTGCCCCTGACTTTTCAGGATGCAGTCCGCGGGCACTACGCCCCGCACGCTGCTCAGGGGATAAATCTGGCTGCGCCGCCCCACCACGGTGCCCGGGTTCAGCACGCTGTTGCAGCCAACCTCCACAAAATCGCCCAGCATAGCGCCCATTTTCTTCAGCCCGGTAGCGATGGACTCCTCCTGAGCACGCACGGTTACCGGGGAATGGTCGCTTTTCACGTTGGAGGTAATGGACCCGGCCCCCATGTGGGCCCTGTAGCCCAAAATGCTGTCGCCCACATAGTTGTAATGGGGCGTCTGCACGTTGTCAAACAGAATCACGTTTTTTAATTCCACGCTGTTGCCCACCACGCAGTTGGCCCCTGCCAGCGCGCTGCCACGTATAAAGGCGCAGTGCCGTACCTCCGTTTCGGGGCCGATGATGCAGGGCGCGCCCAGATACGCCGTTGGGGCCACAACCGCTGTGCGGTGCACCCATACCTGAGGGCTGACCTGCTGGTAGTCATCGCTCAGGGTTTGGCCCAGCGCAACGATCATATCTTTGATTCCCGCCAAAGCCTGCCATGGATAGACAAAGCCCCGCAGATAGTCTGCGGCAAGGGTATGGGTCAGGTCGAACAAATCCAGGGTTGTAAGCATTGTCGGCTCCTTTCCGTCACAGCTGGGTACCGGATACCAGCAGACTCACAAACATGCCCAGCGTCCACAGCCCAAAGCAAACCCACTTGACGCAGGCCAGCAGGCCGGATACCCGGCTAAGCCCCGGGGTGATACGGCGGTACAGCCTGAGCAGGCAAAGGCTTTCCGCCATACCCAGCAGGCTGCGCAGGGCGGAAAGAACGTACATGGCCATGCGTACCGGCTGAATATGGGCCGTGTTGTGCGCCACCGCCGCCAGAGCGGGGCACAGACACATCTCCAAAGCCAGACTCAGCAGCAGATAGGTTCGCGCTACCGGAGCGCCCTTTTCAAAGCATGCATCAAGCATCTGCTCATTATACTTCATGCGCAGATTGGGCCATTCGTTCAGGGTCAGGCCGGGCCGCCTGGACAAACGGGCCATGGCAAACACCAGCGCCGCCGACAGCGTTAGACTGGCGTAGGAAAGAATTTTCCAGACCAGCGGACTCATCGGCCTGCCTCCAGACCCACGCCCAAACGGGTGCAGGGCGCGTCGCCGCTCATCAGATCGGCAATATGATAGCGGGCGTGACCGATTACCACATTGGCCCCGTTTTCCACAGCCCGTATGGCAAAGTCCAGCTTGGCCCGTGCGCCGTTGGCGCCGGCCCGGCTTGCGCCGCTGCAATGCTGCATCAGCTCCTGCACCTTTGCCCGCACATCCTCCAGGGTATCGCCGGTTACCAGACGCACCAGAGTGGAGGGGTCGTCCTTATCCAGATAAATGCCGTCCGTGCTGGTGAGCAAAATCAAATTTCTGGCCCCCACCAGCTGGGCGATTACGCCCGCCGTTTCATCGTTATCCACACATTCCACCACCGTGTCCCCATGGGCGCGGCGGCTGGCTAGCTCCATCTTGCGCACTTCCTCATCGCTGACAGGGTCGTTGTAGTTCACAATGGGAATCACGCCCTGGTCCGCCGCCCGGCGCAAAAGGCGGTGAATATGCTCCCGGCGGGGCAGGTCGTTAAAGTGATTATGCTCCACCAGCACCTGACGAATGCCGTATTCCGGATGCACAAACTGGCGGTAGGCGTTCATCAGAATGGTCTGCCCCTGAGCGGCGTAGTCCACCTTGTCCTCCTCGGGCAGGCCGCCCAGCTCGCGCCCGGTGCGGTGCATGTAATCCAGCCGGCCAATTTCCACAGCGCCGCTGGTAACCAGAATCATGCCGGGCCGCAAATCGCCGCCCAGACGTTGAAACACGTTATAGTCTATGGCGTTTTCACCCTTTTGAATCAGCGCCATGCTGCCGATTTTAACCACAATGTCCAGCTTCATGACTGTTCCTCCGTCAGTACGTTCATCCATTTGCGGCTTTGAAAGTGGGGAATGCCAATGGCCACCTTGATGGCCTCCTCCACAAAGGTACACAGGTACACATAATTCAGCGGCCAGTGGAAAACCAGAGCCGCCAGCCCTGTCAGGGGCACACCCACCAGCCACAGGGTGCCCACGTCCAGCACCATGCTGAACAGAGTGTCGCCGCCGCTGCGCAGAATGCCCACAATGTTGATGGTGTTAAAGGCGCGGAACCAGATGGTAGCCCCGCCGATCATCAAAATGGTCTGCGCCTGCTGGCGCACCTGGTCCGACAGCCCGCCGAACACGCCCACCAGCGGCTTGCGGATGAAAATGACCAGCACGCCCAGCAGAATGCCGATGCATACCGCCCCGGCCAGCAGCCGTTTGCCGTACAGGTACGCCTGGTCCCGGTCCCCGGCGCCCAGGGTTTTGCCAATAATAATGGCTGTGGCGTTGGACAGAGCGAACACCGCCACCCACACCAGGTCGTTGATGGTGGCACAAACGCCCATGGTAGCTACGGCCACATCGCCCATGCGGCCATAGTACACACTGTAAATGGTAACGCCAATGCCCCACAGGCCCTCGTTGATAATCACCGGCAGAACGGTTTTCATAAACCGGCCAAAGAAGCCCTTTTCCCGGCACAGCCATTCCCGGGGTTTGGCCCCGGCGGGCAGGCGCAGCCCGTAGGCAAAGCTCATGTTCATCAGCATGGACACGGCGGCGGACAGCACCGTAGCGATGGCGGCGCCCTGCGCGCCCATGGCGGGCACGCCGAAATGACCAAAGATAAACACCCAGTTAAAGAAGGTATTCACCCCGATGCTGACAAAACCGGAAAGCATGGGCAGCCAGGTTTTTTCGCCCGCCTTGATGGTGATGGCAAACACGTTATCCACCGCGGTAAACAGGTAGCCGAACACAACGATGGACAGGTACCGGACCGCCTGTTCAAAGCTCTCGCCCGGCTGCAAAAACAGGCCCACAATCTGCCGGGGATACAAAAGCCCCGTGCAGAAAAACAGAAACGCCACCACCAGCGAACAGCCAAGGGTAACGCCCATGGCCTGCCGCATGCGCCGCACGTCCCGCGCGCCCCAGTACTGGCTTAAAAAGATGGAACCCCCTGTAGCCGTGCCAAAGCAGAACAGGTTAAACATAAACGTAAAGCGGTTGGCCTGGGTTACGCCGCTGTACGCCGCGTCGCCCAGGGCGCTGACCATCAGCCCGTCCACAATGTGCAGGGACGCGGCCACCAGCTGCTGAATCACCATGGGCAGGGCAATCATCAGCACATTTTTGGCGAAGGGCTTGTCCCAATGCAGACAGTCCGCCAAAAACCGAAGCGCCCGCCCCGGGGCGCAAATTTTGCGTTGCATAAAACCTCCCATAAATCATTAAGACTCTCTGGTATGATACAAAGGGATACGACAAAAGTCAAGCGCCGGGATTTATGCAGCCAGGTATAGAAATTTTCGCTCAATCGTTGTACAATAATGATATCAATCAAAACAGGAGGATTGATCCGACATGAAACGTGTATTCCTGGTTGTTTTGGACAGCGTAGGGGCGGGCTATCTGCCGGACGCTGCGAAATACGGCGATGTGGGGGCCAATACCCTGGGCCATATCATTGAGCAAAAGAACCCGGCGCTGCCGAATATGTACAACATGGGGCTGGGACTGCTTCCCGGCCTGGGCGGACACAAGCCCCAAAACCCCGCGGGCGCGTATGGCCGCGCCATTGAGGTATCCGCGGGCAAGGACACCACCACCGGCCACTGGGAAATGGCGGGCGTGCGGCTGGATAAGCCCTTCCCCACCTATCCCAACGGCTTCCCCAAGGATGTGATCGACCAGTTTGAGGCGGCCATCGGCACCAAGGTGCTGGGCAATTACCCGGCCAGCGGCACGGTGATTCTGGACGAGCTGGGCGAGGAGCATATGCGCACCCGTTATCCCATCGTGTACACGTCGGCGGACAGCGTGTTCCAGATTGCCTGTCATGAGGATATTTACACCGACGAGCAGCTGTACGACATGTGCCGCAAGGCGCGGGCCATTTTGCAGGGCGACCACGCGGTGGGCCGGGTCATTGCCCGCCCCTTTACCGGCCCGGGCAAGGGACATTTTGTACGCACGCCCCACCGGCGGGATTTTTCGCTGCCGCCTACGGGCAAAACCATCCTGAACGAATTGCAGGACAATGGCGTTTTTACCATGGGCATTGGCAAAATTGAGGATATTTTCTGCATGAGCGGCATCGCGGAAAGCGACCATGCCGCCGGAAACCCCGCCTGTGTGGATTCCATGGTCAAGCATATGCGCCGGGATTTTAACGGCCTGATGTTTGTGAATCTGGTGGATTTTGACTCCGTATACGGTCACCGCCGGGATGTGCAGGGCTACGCTGACGCGCTGGCGTACTTTGACGCGCGCCTGCCGGAAATTCAGGCCCTGATGCATGACGACGATTTGCTGATTCTGACGGCGGACCACGGCTGCGACCCAACGTATACCGGCACGGATCACACCCGTGAATATGTGCCCATTCTGGCGTGGAGCCCCTGCATGACCGGCGTGACGGATCTGGGCACCCGGTCCACCTATGCGGATATATCCGCCACCATTTCTGACTGGTACGGTCTGAGCGAACGGTTCGGCGCACAGTCCTTTGCCGGTCTGCTGAAAGCATAAGGAGGATTTTTGCATGGATAACAAGGCTTATCTGGAAAAAATCGACACCGCGGCCAGGGCCATTGAGGCCGCCTGCGGCCGGGCGGATATTGCCGTGGTGCTGGGCAGCGGCCTGGGCGGCTATGTGGAGGCGCTGGAAGACGCCAAATCCATTGCCTATAAGGATATTCCCGGTTTTCCCGTATCCACAGTGCCCGGCCACGAAGGCCGCTGGTGGACCGGCAGGCTGCACGGCAAAACCGTGTGCATGATGCAGGGTCGCATTCACGCCTACGAGGGCTACGACCTGCGGGACGTAACCATGCCCATTCGGGTCATGCAGCGCCTGGGCGTAAAGCTGCTGATTCTGACCAACGCGGCGGGCGGCGTTAACACCAGCTTCCATCCCGGCGATTTGATGGTGATTACCGACTTTATCAACCTGTCGGGCAAAAACCCTCTCACCGGCCCCAATCTGGACGAATTTGGCCCCCGCTTCCCGGATATGTGCCAGGTATACGACCGCTCCCTGCAGCAGCTGGCCTTTGACGTGGCCAAGGAAAAGGGCATCGCCCTGCAAAAGGGCGTATATTGCTGGATGAACGGCCCCAGCTTTGAATCCCCGGCGGAAATTCGCATGTGCCGCGTATTGGGCGCCGACGCGGTGGGTATGTCCACCGTGCCGGAAAGCATTGTGGCCAACCATGGCGGTATGCGCATTTTTGGCGTCAGCTGCATTACCAATATGGCCGCCGGTATTTTGGACCAGCCCCTGACCCACGAGGAGGTTATGGAAACCGGCGATCGCGTGAAGGAAACCTTCCGCGCCCTGATCGACGGCGTAATTGAAAAAGCCTGAGGGGCATTGGGTTACAGGCAATAAGGCACCACCCTCACCAATTCAGTCAGCCGGTGATTTTGCGCACATACTTCACCCTATACAAAAAACTGACGAATGATGAGGAGGGTATATTATGTACAACCTGATTTCCTGCGAATACAACACAGACAACAGCTGCATGGAATCTTGGTTCCCAAAAGGAAGATGCATCGACTGTACCATCGTTGCAAACGTCTACGCTGATAATAGGCATCAGCGTTCTTAATGAGCATCCACCTCTCCATCTGCCTATTGCTTTTCTGTGTTTTCATCAGCAGCAGACGCACATCGTTCCTACATGAGCATGGAAATCCACCTCAGCACCTTCCTGATCCAACAGGTGAAAACCGGCCTTCTGATCGGCCACCAGCACGAGATCATCCTCCAGTAGTACAAAATCGTATGGGAGAGCTCCGGCATTCCAGTGACCAGCCGCTTTCAGCAGGCCGCCAAGCAGCATGTTAAAACAGCGATGCTGCCGCGCCCTCGATTGGAGGCGTACAGATGCTGTTGATTCTGCGAAAGGCGGCTGGCGGAAACCGTTTTGACAGTTTCCTCAGGAATGGTGCTAAGAGTCTGCTGTACACAGAGCACGTCATTGTACATATAGAGGACAGTCACTTCGTTGCTCAGTTCGTGGCACAGATAGCAGAGCGTATCATTGGTAGATGCCAGATATCTCGGCCCGCCGTACAGGTGCAGCATGGAGCGATGAATGAGCAAGCCGCTTTGCACATCCGCTTTGTAGATCTCGATGTAGTCCGTGCTCTGATCACATGCGCACAGGTACTGCGTACTGAGAATGAAGAGAGTCTGATGCACATGAGATTCCTGTCGGCGGTTGGGATGAGGTCCGCGGCCTGCATGTTCCACTATCTGAATCCTTTCGTCAAGCCGCCCCTCAATGGAAAATACGGCGATAGAACCAGTGCCGTAATTGGCGCAGTATAAACGGTGGTCCGATGATGAGCAAAGAAAGCACGGCATATTGCCGCCACAGTGCTGTGTGCGATTGCCTTCATCTCACCTTCGGCTCACATCCCATTCGGACATCCGCGCAATGCTCCCTCCTTACCTATGGATGTGGAAAACTTCTCCCGTCGATCTGTAACAGATAGATGGGATCAATCAGGGACAAAGTCTCACGCTTGCGGATGCTATTGCCTTCCAGAGAACAGAGCAGCAATCCCTTGCCGCCCTCGTGCGCAAGCGCACCTGCAAAAAAATCCATGGCTTAGCCTCCTTCAGACTGACAGGGGATGCGGATGGTGATGATGGTCATCACGCAGGGTTTGCTGTGATCAGAAAGGCGTGGTTATCGCGGTTGAGCAGATACAGGCGATGTGGAGATTTTCACACAGACAGCGCGGCGCCTTAATGGCCGCCCTGCTGATTTTCTTTCCGAATCAAACGCACCTTATCTGACCTTTCCACAGGGAAAGGAGGTATGCGCCGATGGAGGAAAGGCTGCGCTATGAAATCACCAGCAGGCTGAGAATGCCGGTTATTCTCAGCCTTCATGAATCGTTGAGCGTCCCCGAGGAAGACAGCAAGCTGCGTATTCCGGCATCCAGGCACATCATGTTGCGGAACGTAGGCAGTGGATACGGCTCCTTAGCTGCTGAACGAACCGCCGTCCCCGCTGTTTTTATGCTTCTGCCTCCCGTCGTTTTTCTGATGCACCTAAATTGACGCACAGCAAGATTGTGATATAATATTCTTGTTTGGAAGATATCTCTGACTGATCAAAAAGAAACTGAATAGAGTCCCATCAAACGTAAAGGAGCACGAATGTGTTTACGTTAGTTGTTGTTGACGATAATCTTGCTATTATTGATCTGGTTGCTCATGGCATTGATTGGTCGGAGCTTGGGTGCAGCGTCGTGGGCGTAGCCACCGATGGCACTCAGGGCAGCGCCCTGATCGTAGCTAATCAGCCGGATATTATTATTACGGATATCCACATGCCCGGCTTTGACGGGCTGAAAATGATTGAAACAACCAAAGTTTTTTCGCCCCACAGCAAAGTGATCTTCATTAGTGCGTATGATGATTTTCGCTATGCACAGGAAGCTATTTCTCTCAGGGCATGCGCCTATCTTCTCAAACCATTTTCCAAAAAAGAATTGGTTAATACCGTCAGAAGCGTTCTTGGCGAATGTAAAAAAGATCCTGCCCCAAAAGCAGCGGAGGATCCTGCTCCTACAGCGGACAACGCCAATCTGCTTGTCTCAGCCATGCTTGAGTATGTGCGCTCTCATATTTCCGGTTCTCTCAGGCTGGAGGAACTTTCCCGTCATTTTGGTTTTTGCACTTCCTATATCAGTTCCCTTATCAAAAAACAAACCGGCCAGAATTATTCGGACTGGGTCACTCAGGCGCGTATTGACTATGCCAAAAAGCTCCTGAAGCGGCCCACTCACAAAATTGAAGAAATCTCTTTTCTGGTTGGCTATAAAAACTATATCACGTTCTATAAAGTCTTTGTCCGGAACGAAGGAATGTCTCCCACCGACTACCGCAAACTGAAGGGCGGAAAAGAAAGTGAAAATCCGAAATAAAATTTTGCTCTGTTTTATGGTCTGTGCCTTGGTGGTTTCTATTGCTTCCACCATTGTGGCAAATCGCATGTTTTCACAGGAAGTACTGGCAGACCGAGAAAATGAATACCGGCTGATGATCCATCAAACGCTGAACAGCATGAATCTGACCTCCAAGGATATTGAATCCGCGCTTGTTTCTCTGTCTTCAAGCACGGATTTTTCTGCCACCGTTCAGCAGATGGATATTCCCGCGTCTACCCGAAGCCGCGACATCGTATCCAAGCTGCGGTATATGTGCTACAATAACAGCTATTTTACGGCCATGTGCTTTGTGGACGAACATAACAACGTCTATTACGGCGCGCGCGAGCTAGGCGACAGCGGCACGGTGATGCGCTCGGTGATCCAGAATCGAATACATCAGCTCTCCGGGCAATATACCCAGTGGTTCAGCGATGCCAACGGCGATGTCTACGTAAAGAAGGATGTATATACCGTTACGCCGCTATATCGCTGCGGCATGCTCATTGCCCGTCTGGACACACCGTATCTGCGCTCGTTATTGGGAGTGGATCTTCTGGCAGAAAGAACGGGCAACAGCGTTCTTCTGACCGCTCAAGGAGATCCTGTACTTATCAGCGGATCCATGTCTTATGATCAGGCGCTGGAATTCTATCGCAAACATCTGGAAGATACCGGCACCTACAGCGACATCATTCAAATGGATGGAACGAACTATTATCTGCAGGCGGATGAACTGCAGTTTTCATGGAAAATGATGCATGTGATCCCATTGGAACATATGCTTGCGATTGCCATGAAGGTATCCAAAATGAATCTGCTTATTTGTGCTGTCACTTTCGCGTTCTCTATTCCGCTGTTGTTTCTGTTCTCTCATTCGCTCACCAAAGGCGTCAAGCGCCTGTACAAAACCATGAATGAAGTGAGCAAAGGACGATTTGATATTGTTCTCAGACCGCAGAGCAAGGATGAAATCGGCATGCTTACACAGCACTTCGGCTGGCTGGTGGGAGAGCTGAAAAACGTGACCGAGGAACGAATCAATCGCGCCATGGAAAAGCAGCAGGCTGAATACGAAATGCTGGAGGTGAAGTACCGTTCGCTTCAGGCGCAGGTGAGTCCGCATTTTATCTGCAATATTCTCACAACCATCAATGTGATGAATGAAATGGGCAAAACCGAAAAAGTAACCGACCTGTCCGTGCTTGCCGGGCGCTATCTGCGCAGCAACCTGAAAGCCGTTGATGAAAAAATCATCGTTCTGGAAAAAGAGATTGAACATGTGGAAGCCTATCTGGAAATCTATCGCGCGGTATACGGGGATTATGTAAAACTCGAAAAAGAAATACCGCAGGAGGTTTTGCCTCTTGCGGTACCCAATATGATTTTGCAGCCTCTTGTTGAAAACGCGCTGATGCACGGCGGCATCCACCACGGCGAGGTATGCCGCCTCACGCTTCAGGCCGAGATAAGCGATGAATGGCTTTTCCTTCGTCTGGGGGACAATGGAAATGGCATTGAACCCTCTCTCCTGGCTGAGCTCAACCACGCGACGCCGGACGTTTCCTTTGATAAAAAACTGAAAGGCTTTGGCCTCAAAGGCGTCATTCAGCGGCTGCGCTTCCTGTACGGAAGCAACCATCATTTCGAAATCACCAGTTCAGGCAGCGGTACGCAGATCGTCATTCAGCTGCCCGCTCAACCGTATCCATCAGATGACACGCTACCCAATGGCCTTCCTTCACCTCACGCAGCTGCGGGCACTCCGTAAGGCAGCGTTGCGTGCAGTGGGGGCAGCGCGTAGAGAACAGGCAGCCCGGAGGCGGATCGGCCAGATTGGGCACCTCACCCGAAAGGATGATGCGCTTTTTGCGGATGGTAGGATCGGGCTCCGGCACGGCGCTCATGAGCGCTTTGGAATAAGGATGCATCGCGTGGGAGAAAATCTCGCTGGAGGGCGCGATCTCCACCAGCTTGCCCAGATACATCACGCCTACGCGCTGCGAAATATGCTGCACTACCGGCATGCCGTGCGCGATGAACAGATAGGCCACGCCCATCTCCTTTTGCAAATCCTGCATCAAATTCAAAATCTGCGCCTGCACGGATACATCCAGCGCCGAAACAGGTTCATCGCATACGATCAGCTTGGGCTTCACCGCAAGCGCGCGTGCAATGACGATACGCTGGCGCTGGCCGCCGGAGAACTCATGGGGATATTTGCGCATTTCCTTTTTGGACAAACCAACGGTGGACAGAATGGTTTCCACCTGCTTTGCAAGCTGGTCGCCTTGGACCAGCTTATGCTTTTTCAGCGGCTCTGCAATGATATCTTCAATGGTCATGCGAGGATTGAGCGAGCCATACGGATCCTGAAAGATGATCTGCATGTTCTTGCGCTCCTGCCTGAGCGCCTCGCGATCCATCTTGCGGATATCCCGGCCTTCGAGAAGAATTTCTCCGTCGGTGGGCTCTGTCAAGCGCAGAATGCTCTTGCCAACCGTCGTTTTTCCGCAGCCGGATTCACCCACAAGACCAAAGGTTTCGCCTGCGTTGATCTCAAAGCTTACTCCATCGACAGCTTTATAGTATCCTACGGTTTTCTTGAGCAGTCCCTGCTTGATGGAAAAGTATTTTTTCAATCCGCGAACCGTAAGCAGCGGCTGTGTCATGCCTGTTCCTCCTCTCTACCGCGGTCGGCCAGATGACAGCGCACCTGATGGCCGTTGCCAAGATCCGTCATAAGCGGACAGCTCTGTCGGCACAGCTCCGTCGCATACGGGCAGCGCGGATGGAAATGGCAGCCCTTGGGCATTTCAGTAATGTGCGGCACCACGCCCTCGATGCTGTTGAGTCTCTCGCCGCCACTGTTCATGCGCGGCATGGCCTTCATCAGTCCCTGCGTATAGGGATGAGCCGGCTTGCTGAACAAGTCCTCCGTTTGCGCAACCTCCATCACCATGCCGGCATACATCACCACCACACGGTGGCAAAGCTCCGCCACAACGCCCAGATCATGCGTGATGTACAAAACGCTCATGCCCAGCTTCTTCTGCACTTCGCCGATCAGCTCCAAAATCTGCGCCTGAATGGTGGGATCCAACGCGGTGGTGGGCTCATCTGCGATCAGCAGGCTGGGGTTGGAACACAGCGCCATGGCAATCATTACGCGTTGGCGCATGCCGCCGGACAGCTCATGCGGATAGTTTTTCAGTCTTTCCTCAGGCATGGACATGCCTACCAGCTTGAGCATCTCCTCCGCCTTTGCCCGGGCGTTTTTTTTATCCACGTGCTGATGCAGCATCACGGCCTCCATGATCTGGTTGCCGCAGGTGTACACAGGGTTGAGCGATGTCATGGGCTCCTGAAAGATCATGGAGATTTCGTTGCCGCGCACAGAGCGCATCTCTTTTTCCGACAGCTTAAGAATATCGCGCCCCTTGAAGAGAATCTCGCCGCTCAGAACGCTTGCCGGGGGCGTGGGGAGCAGACGCATCACATTTTTGGCCGTGACAGACTTGCCGGAACCGGATTCGCCGACAACGCCGAGAATTTCTCCCTCCTCCACCGTGATGGATACATCCATTACCACGGGGACCGGCTTGCCCTCAAAGAGAAAAGCGCTGGTTAATTGCTTGATTTCCAACAGTGACAAAGGAAATCCTCCTTTCATCAATCAGCACGGATGCGCACATCCAGCGCATCGCGCAGACCGTCGCCCAGATAGTTCAGGCCCAGCACCAGCAGCATGATTGCCAGTCCCGGAAAGATCGACAGCCACGGAGCGCGATCCAGATACGGATAGCCGCTTTTGAGCATGCTGCCCCAGCTGGCGGCAGGCGGCTGAACACCCAAACCCAAAAAGGAAAGGCTGGCTTCTGCAATGATGGCCTTGGCGCAGCTGAGCGTGACCTGCACAATGAGAGTGGATGACATGTTGGGCAGCATATAACGGGTGATGATTTCAAAGTCGTTCAGGCCAATGGCACGCGCGCCCTGCACATACTCCGTTTCGCGGATGGACAGCGCGCGGCTGCGCACCAGACGGCAGAAGTTGGGGGTGTAGACGATGCCGATGGCGATGAAGATGTTACGGATGCTGGCGCCCAGCACCGCTGTGATGGCCAGCGCCAGAATGATGGCCGGAAAAGACCACAGCGCATCCATGAATCCTGAGATGACCGTGTCCACAATGCCGCCGTAATAGCCCGCGATGAGGCCAAAAATCGTTCCCAGCACCAGAGCGATCATCACCGCGCATACGCCTACAATGACCGTGATGCGCGCTCCTGCGATGATGCGCGAAAGCGTGTCGCGCCCCAGCTCATCCGTGCCCAGCCAGTGGGCGGCGCTGGGAGGAGAGAAGCGTTCCTTGACGGAGGTAGTGGACGCTTCATAAGGGGAAATGACCGGCCCGGCAATGGTTACGAAAAGAACCAGCACACAAATCGCCATGCCGAACATGGCCAGTTTGTTTTTGCGGAATTTCTTAAAGAACCTCTTTTGATTGGTGCTCCATTGTATTTTTTTCATGGCAATCATCCTCGCTGATAGCATAGAAAGTCTCATAGGGGATGCAGCTGGTTTATCCGGCTGTGCTGTTGTGCGAGATACGCGGATCGATGATGACGTAAACAACATCGATGAATGTGTTGATAAAGACAACGATGATCGCCACGCTCATAATCAGTCCCATGGCTACGGGATAGTCGCGCGAAAGAATGCTGTCAACAATTTCGCGGCCAATACCGGGCATGGCAAATACGGTTTCGCACACCACAACGCCGCCGATCATTCGTCCCACCTGCATGGCGATGACGGTGATGACCGGGATCAGGGAATTGCGCAGCGCGTGCTTCCAGATGATCACGCTGCCCTTGAGTCCCTTTGCCTTGGCTGTGACGATGTAATCCTGATCCAGCACCTCCAGCAGCGCTGAACGTGTCTGCCTCATGACGGTTGCGGCAAAGGCGGCGCCAATGGCAAAAGCGGGCATAATCATGCGCGAAAGATTCTCCAGCGGGCTTTCAAAGAAGGAAACAAAGCCCGAGGCAGGCAGCCAGCGGAGATTGACGGAAAACACCAGAATCAGCAGCATGCCCAACCAGAAGGGCGGCATGGCCACGCCGATCATGGACAGAATGCTCCCGGCCATATCCAGAGGGCTATTGCGCCGAATGGCGGAAATGATGCCCGCAGGAAGTGCGATCAGCAAGGATACGACCATGGCAAGGAACGTTATTTCGAGTGTAACCGGAAGACGCAGGGCTATTTTTTCGCGGACAGGCTGACCATTGATCAGCGATTTGCCAAAGTCCCCTGTCAGCATGCTTTTGACCCAGTCGGCATACCGCACAAGGAAGGGACGGTTCAGGCCCATTTCTTCGCGAAGCTTGTTGATGTATTCTTCACCGGCATCAATATTGGCAATGCCGGATGCCGCATCGCCCGGGAGGATATTCATCAGAAAGAAAAGAATCAGGCTGACGAC
The DNA here is from genome assembly GCA_934621505.1 of uncultured Clostridia bacterium. Taxonomy (GTDB): domain Bacteria; phylum Bacillota; class Clostridia; order Christensenellales; family Aristaeellaceae; genus Limiplasma. The sequence goes on along the minus strand of CAKTUU010000001.1, from coordinate 4,165 downwards.
AATCAAAATGGGGATCGCTGCCAATATTTTTCGGATAATATGCGTTATCATAGCGGTACCTCCTTCAAAAAATCTGAATTGCCCGATTACCGGGAACCATCTGGCAATTCCACGGCATACCGCCAATAAAGCTCTTTGGAGCCGCAGGCGTTGATTTGGACGGGAATTTCAATAAAACAGAATGAGATCTTTCAGAGCCAAAATACAAAGGGGGGCGTTCGCCGCCCTCCCTTCAGGTTCCTTTACTGGGTGATATAAGCAGCGCTGAGGTTGAAGGTGCCGTTGGGATTGAACACAATGCCGCTGATGTTGTTGGCGTAGGAGATGAAACGCGGATACTGGCCAAGGATGACGTACAGCGCGCTGTCCAGATACTCCTGCTGATACTGATGGAAGATGGCCGTACGGGCTTCGATATCGCTCACGTTCTTGGCGGAGAGGAGCAGCTCCTGAATCTCCGTCACGTGCTTGGGATCGCAGTAGGCCAGCGTGGAGTTGTACTGCTGGTTGGGATCCAGACCCTGGATGGCGATAACACCGATGCCCATTTCACCGGAGCGCTTGTCCTTGATCAGGTCAATCCAGGCGAGGCGCTCGAGGGGCTCAAGCTCCAGCGTGATGCCGGACGCCTTGACCTGCTCCTGAATGAGCTGGCACATGGTGGCATCGGGCTCACGGGCGATGTAGGACAGCTTGATGGTGATGCCGTCGGGATAGCCGGCCTCAGCAAGCAACTCCTTCGCCTTTTCGGGGTTGTAGGTGTATGGGTTGTAATCGGAGTAGAACCACTGGTCGGGAGTGGCGTCGAAGGCTTCCACAACGCCGTAGCCTTCCAGACATACTTCCATGATTTCCTCACGGTTGACGGCGAAGCTCATGGCCTGACGGATGAGGGGGTTGTTGAGCTTCTCATCGTTGAGGTTGAAGCACATGAAGTAGGTCTGACGGTTGTTGGTCATGACCGTAATCAGGTTATCCATCTCCATGCTCTTGGAGATGCTGTTGGCGGAGGAATGATAATCCACCATGTCGATATCGCCGGTCTGGAGGTTAATGGTCTTAACGGAGTCGTCGCTCATGAGGCGGAAGACCACTTCATCCAGATAGGGCAGAGATTCGCCGTCCTCGCCCTTGAGGTAGTAGTTCTCGTTGCGCACGAGCGTCACATGGTCGCCCTGCACATACTCCTTGAGCTTGAAGGGGCCGGTGCCGCAGGCATTGGTCACGATATCTCCGCTGGCCAAAGAGGCGGGAGAGAGCATGAGGCCGCAGATGTTGGTGAACACGCTGGGCAGAGCTGCATCCGGCTTGGCGAGGTTCACATTGACGGTGAATTCATCCACCACGTCGATGGAGACGATGTTGCCCAGCTCGCTGGTCTTGTAGACGTGGCCAGTCTCTTCGGCGATGGCCCAGTCCAGATTGGCCTTAACCGCTTCCGCATTGAAGGGGGTACCATCATGGAAGGTAACGTCATCGCGCAGTTTCAGAGTGAAGATCAGGCCGTCCTCAGAGGTTTCCCAGCTCGTTGCCAGCTTAGGAGCCAGATTGCCGGCTTCGTCAAAGGAAATCAGCGTATCGAACACCATGTAGTAGATATAGCCGTCCTCATTGCGCGAGGAGGTGGTGGCGGGATTGAAGGATGTGAGCTTGTTCGTTTTGGCGATCGTCAGCGAACCGCCGCGCACGGGTGCTTCTGCAAGCGCCGGGGCCATCAGGCTCAGGCACAGGACCAAGACGAGAAACAACGACAACAGTTTTTTCATGGGGACCCTCCTTTTTCATTTTTGTTGTTTGGAAATGTGTACGATCTCTCAACTGTCACTACCACTATATCTTTATGGCCGTTTTTTGACCATATACTCAATTTTGATTTTTATTGACTGCAGCGAAACAGTTTCTGATCGGTCCAAAAAAACCGCAGGCGTATTTTCCTGCGGTTTCAAATGGTTTACCACACGGGGTTTTCCCGATCCAATCCTTCAAAGAAGTAATAGGTATCGCCCTTGGGGCGGATATCGGTGAGCGTGCCGGTGTAATGGCGCAGGTTGCGCGGCTTATAGGGATGCTTGAGCACCTCATCCACATTGACTTCAATACCCAGACCTGGCTTGTCGCCAATGAGCAGATAGCCGTCCTCAAACACGACGTTTTCGTTGGTGATGGCAGAGCGGAACTTGCCGTCTGTCAGCATCATCTCATGGATGAGGAAGTTGGGCGTGCAGGCGGCCAGCTGCAGGATGGCCGCGTTGGATACGGGCCCAGAGGGATTGTGGAAGCTGACCGGGACGTGCGTGGCCTCGCACATGGCCGCGATTTTTCGGCTCTCCAGCATGCCGCCGGTGTGGAAGATATCCGGCTGGGCGATGTCGATGGCTTCCTTATGAAGCACATCCCAGAAATGATACTTGCCGTAGAAGCGCTCGCCGGCTGCGATGGGCACCATGCTGTGATCGCGCACGCGGCGGAGGCTGTCGATGTTGTCCGGCACGGTGGGCTCCTCCATCAGCATAGGCTTGAAGGGAGCCAGCTCTCGGGAAGCCTCGATGGCGGTAAAGTGGTTAAAGCGTCCGTGGCACTCAATGAGCAGCTCGATATCGGGGCCGACCGCCTCGCGCACCGCACCCACGATGGCAACAGCCTTGTCCATTTCGCTGCGGGTCAGCGTCATATGCGCCTTGCCGAAGGGGTCCCACTTGAGCGCCTTCACGCCGAGAGCAACCGTTTTTTTCGCTGCGCTGGCAAATTCCTCTGGCTCGCGTGCGCCAATGAACCAAGCATTGGCATACATTTTCACCTTGTCGCGCATTTTGCCGCCCATCAGATTATACACAGGCTGGTTGTAGAATTTGCCCACAATATCCCACATAGCGATTTCGATGCCGCTGAGCGCGCTCATCATCACGGGGCCGCCCTTCCAGTAGGAATCGCGGTAGACTTCAAACCACATCTTTTCAATATCAAGAGCGTTGCGGCCCAGCACCATGCGGCGCAGATCCTCCACGCAGCCCTCCAACGCCATTTCGCGCGTGCCAAGCGAAGCTTCGCCCCAGCCATGAAGACCGTCGTCCGTCTCAACCCGAATGAACGCCCAATTGGTACGGAATGCATCCATCGTATAGATTTTCAGGTCAGAAATCTTCACCTTGATCTACTCCCTTCGTCGGTTTTACAGTTGGGTTAGATTCACTGCATCCACATGCATTTGAGCCAGTGTGCGAATGCCGTCGTAATCTTCCTTTTCAATCAAGTCCCGCCTGAAAATGGTGACACCTGTACCGACAGCCTTCACGCCCGCCGCCAGAAGCTGCGGAATGGTGACAGGATTCACGCCGCCGGTGGCCATCAGAGGAATGTGGCCAAGAGGACCCCGCAAATTCTGAATGTAGTGAAAACCCAGATCATCCGCTGGAAAGAGTTTGACCATATCCGCGCCCAGCTTCCATGCCCGCTGAACCTCCGAGGGCGTCATCGCTCCCGGTATGCTGAGCATGCCCAGCCTTTTGGTTTCCGCCATCACTTCTTCGTCCGTACCGGGCGAAATGATGTATTCCGCGCCGGCCTCATAGGCTGCGCGAACCTCCTCAACCGTTAGAACGGTGCCTGCGCCCAGCCGCATTTTGCCGCCCACAGCCCTGGCAAGCGCACGAAGTTTCTCTGCATTTTCCTCAATGGGATTTTCAATGGTATGATCGAAGGTGCTTTCCAGCAGAGTGATACCTGCCTGTACGCAGGCCTGCGCTGCTTGGACAAGAACGGGTGTTTGTATCCCCCGGGAGATAACGACCAGCTTATCCTGAGCAATCTGTTTCAGAAGTTTGTTCAATTTCATTCCTCCTTGAGCATGGGGCAGATCGGTTTTTGATTGTTCCTATATGTTGCTGGCATTATCATAGCGTATCGTTTTCAGCGTCGCAAGCCCTTTCCCCGAAGTGGCAAAAACGGATATATATTTTTCAATAATCAGACAATGTGCAGATTGTCTAAAAACGTCATATTTATGAGAGATAAGATCTCATTCATCTATCCTATCTCAAACCAGTATCAATCTAACCTCAAACATGACAAGAAGTGAGCTCAATCTGAGCTGTTGAGATATAATACATAGGTAACACAAAAGGAAAGAAAAAAGAGAACTCAAGTGGTAAGATAGCAGTACCAACAA